>NZ_LT838272.1:392500-1090000 GCF_900176005.1 Thermanaeromonas toyohensis ToBE
GGTAGCGAAATTCCTTGTCGGGTAAGTTCCGACCCGCACGAAAGGCGTAACGACTTGGGCACTGTCTCGACGGGGGGCTCGGTGAAATTGTAGTACCCGTGAAGATGCGGGTTACCTGCGGTAGGACAGAAAGACCCCGTGGAGCTTTACTGTAGCCTGGCATTGGGTTTTGGTACCTCATGTACAGGATAGGTGGGAGGCGTAGAACCACTCTCGCCAGGGGGTGGGGAGCCGGCCTTGGGATACCACCCTTGGGGTACTGAAATTCTAACCTGGGGTCGTGAACCGGCCTAGGGACAGTGCCAGGTGGGCAGTTTGACTGGGGCGGTCGCCTCCTAAAGGGTAACGGAGGCGCCCAAAGGTACCCTCAGCGCGGTCGGAAATCGCGCGTGGAGTGCAAAGGCATAAGGGTGCTTGACTGCGAGACCGACGGGTCGAGCAGGGACGAAAGTCGGGCTTAGTGATCCGGTGGTACCGGATGGAAGGGCCATCGCTCAACGGATAAAAGCTACCCCGGGGATAACAGGCTGATCCCGCCCAAGAGTCCACATCGACGGCGGGGTTTGGCACCTCGATGTCGGCTCATCGCATCCTGGGGCTGAAGTAGGTCCCAAGGGTTGGGCTGTTCGCCCATTAAAGCGGTACGTGAGCTGGGTTCAGAACGTCGTGAGACAGTTCGGTCCCTATCCACCGCAGGCGCAGGAAACTTGAGGGGGGCCGTCCCTAGTACGAGAGGACCGGGATGGACAGACCGCTGGTGTACCAGCTGTCCCGCCAGGGGCATCGCTGGGTAGCCAAGTCTGGAGGGGATAAGCGCTGAAGGCATCTAAGCGCGAAGCCCACCCCAAGATAAGGTTTCCCACCGGGAAAGCCGGGTAACGACCCCTGGAAGACTACCAGGTAGATAGGCCGGGAGTGTAAGGGGGGTAACCCCTTTAGCGGACCGGTACTAATCGGTCGAGGGCTTGACCCTAGCACACTATGCAGTTTTGAGGGAACAAGGCCAAGGATAGGTTACAAAGTGAAGAAGAGAAGGAGAGTTAAGAAGAAGATAGAGGGTATAGAAAAGAGGATATAAGGGAAGGAAGGCTTTCTGGTGGTTATAGCGGAGGGGAAACACCCGTTCCCATCCCGAACACGGAAGTTAAGCCCTCCAGCGCCGATGGTACTGGGGGTCCGTCCCCCGGGAGAGTAGGTCGCTGCCAGAAAGCCTGCAATAAGAAAAGGGGCGCGTGAAGACGCGCTTTTTTATTTCCATGAGAGATCATGCCCTGATAATATTTAGGAAGTGATGTAGTATCCTGGCAGTTAATCCCCAGATGATGCGGCCTTCAAATTCGTAAAATAATTCGGGCCAGCGGGCCTGCCGCCAGCGGTAGTTACGTCCGCGGGGTATTTTATGAAAGGGGAAATCGTCGGGAGGCTGGGCCCGGATAGTTATCTCATGATATTCAGGGGAAAGCTTAAGGAGGAGCTCTAGCGGGGCAGTAAAAATCTCTTCTACCTCTTCCGGATTAGGTTTTAGGTTTTGGGGCTCCTTTAACAGGCCTACGAAAGGATGGATAATTTGCATAAAAGGAGTTATAAGGATATCTAGACCACCCCAAGGTTCGAGGGTACCAGGGGAAACCCCTAGCTCTTCACAGGTTTCCCTTAAAGCTGCCTCTTCTTCATTAGCATCCTCCGGCTGGATATGCCCGCCGGGAAAACATATTTCTCCGGGTTGCGTTTTAAGGTGGCGGGAGCGGACTTCAAAAAGCAAAGAACATTTCCCATCTTCCTGCTGGATAAGGGGTAAAAACACAGCGGAGTGTATATACTTATGAGTATCTAGAATGCGGGTTTTGTGCTGCTGGACTTTAGCCTTGAGCCCTAAAGTATTTAGGATAGTAGACATAAGACTAGATAACCACCTTTGCTAGAGAACCTTAGAAGACTACCATAAATTTTTGTAGATGTTTTCCAGAAGGTAGCCACCTTCTAAGAAAGGGATTCGCTTTTGCGGTAGTTTTTCCTCCTTAAAGGGAAATAGCGAAGAAGGGGAAGAAGTATCCATAAAAAAATTAATAGAGGAGGCAATTTATCTTCCGCTTGCAAAAATGGGCTAAAATAGAGTAGGATAGGCCAAAATAATCCATAACAGGATTTGCCTGAGCGCTTTTTAGGCGCTATAAAAAGAATAAGAAGGTCAAATAAAATCAAAAGGTAAGAGTTAGTCAAAGGTGGTGCTATGGAAGGGAAGACTTTAGCTGACCGGATTGAGGAATACTTGAAATGGCTCCTTAGTTCTAATCCAGAAGGAGTAATTGAAGTCCAGCGGCAGGAGCTAGCCAGGGTCTTTGCCTGTGTCCCTTCGCAGATAACCTACGTCCTAGGTACTAGATTTACTGTGGAACGTGGGTATCTAGTGGAAAGCCGGCGGGGTGGGGGCGGCTATGTGCGTATTATACGTTTACCTTTAAGGGATCGCCAGCGTTTTCAAGAATGGGTGGAGAGTGTAATAGGTGAATATGTTTCCCAGGAGGCGGGCGAAGCTATTCTAGCCCGGCTTTGCCAGGAGGGGCTCCTGTCAGAGAGAGAAAAAATACTTCTTAAGTCTGTTATTCACCGCCAGGCCCTACCCCTTGAGCTTCCCGAAAGGGACCGGGTGCGCGCGGCCATCTTGAGATCAGTACTTTTAACCCTGCTGCGAGAAGACCTTTAGTAGTGAAAATAAGGAGGATAATTACCAATGCTATGCGAGCGCTGCCAGCAGAACCCGGCCAGCGTCCATGTTACCCAAATTATAAATAACCAAAAGACTGAACTCCATCTGTGTCAAGAATGCGCCCGAGAGCTTGAACCCCAGTGGCACTGGGATTTCTCTTTACCTAAGTTCTTGGCCAGCCTATTGAACTATGAGCCTAGCCTGGGGTTAAGCCTAGAACAGGGGAGCTCCCGTTGCGGAGAGTGCGGGCTTACCTTTTCCCAATTCCAGCAGACAGGGCGCCTGGGCTGTCCCGAGTGCTACCGCTATTTTGCCAAACGGCTGGATCCTTTAATTAGGCGGCTTCACGGAAGCAACCATCACCGGGGGAAAGTACCTCGGCGAGCAGGGGGAAATTTACGGGTAATGCGGGAGATAGAAAGGCTTAGACTCGAACTACAGGAGCTAGTGGCGCGGGAAGAATTCGAAAAGGCTGCTCAAATCCGTGACCGCATCCGTGAGCTAGAGGCTAAGCTGGAAAGGCAGGGATAAGTATGGGTATCCGTTTAGAGCATTTGAGCAAGTGGATGGAAGGTTCCGGACCCCATGCTGACATAATCATATCCAGCCGCATACGCCTGGCTCGCAATTTAAAAGGGATGCCCTTTCCCCATCTTATGGATTCCCGCCAGGAGGGCCGGGTGGTGCAGCTTGTAGGCCGCGCCATTCAAAGCCCTACAGTAGAGAAAACTTCAGGCCAGTTGTACTTGCAGCGCCTCCGGGAATTGACCCCCCTAGAGCGGCAGATACTAGTAGAAAAACATCTTATAAGCCCCCAATTGGCAGGGGATAACGGGGAAAAGGCAGTGGTCTTAAGGGAAGATGAAGCTATAAGTATTATGGTCAATGAAGAGGATCATCTACGCCTCCAGTGTCTGTTACCTGCCCTTATGCTTCATGAGGGTTGGCGTATGGCCACGAGCTTAGATGATGCCCTGGAGGAAGAGTTAGATTATGCCTTTGATCAGGAACGGGGGTACCTTACCGCGTGCCCTACCAATGTAGGTACGGGTTTAAGGGCGTCAGTGATGGTCCATTTACCGGCCTTGGTGATAAGCAAACAGGCTGGTCAAGTGTTATCTGCTCTAACTAAAGTGGGGTTAGCTGTGCGTGGCCTTTATGGGGAAGGCACAGAGGCGGCAGGGAACCTCTTCCAGATTTCTAATCAGATCACCTTAGGCCGGACAGAAGAAGAGCTCATTAACAACCTTTCTGCTGTAGCTGTTCAATTGGCTGATCAGGAGCGGGCAGCAAGAGAGCATCTTTATAAAAAGAGCCGCTGGCAGCTAGAAGATCGGGTGGGCAGGGCTTATGGAATACTTGCCCACGCCAGGATCTTGAATAGCCAAGAGGCCTTAAAACTCCTTTCCGATGTCAGGCTGGGGGTAGAAATGAAGATAATACGAGGGGTAGACCAACGAGTAATAAATCAACTTATGTTCATGATCCAGCCGGCTTTTCTGCAATACCTAGCTGGAAGGGAGATGCCCCCTCACGAACGCGATGTCCAGAGGGCTAATCTTATCCGGGAACGCCTGCAGGGTAGGTCATCTTAATTCGAGGTACCTTGTTGGATATTCCTTATCCAGCAGGGCAAGTTTTTCGGTTATAAAATTTATTATAGAAAAGCCAGTTTTTACCTTAGAAATTATTTACCTTAGAATATTGTTAGAAAGGAGGAAAATAATTTTATGGGTTTACGTTTTACAGAAAGAGCGCACCGGGTTTTACGTTTAGCCCAGGAGGAAGCGCGGCATCTTAATCATCCCGCGGTGGGGACGGAACATCTTTTATTAGGCCTTTTGCGGGAAGGGGATAGTGTAGCAGCTAGGGCTTTGGCAAGCCTGGGTGTAAATCTTAAGAGTGTACGGGAGGAGGTACGCAAAGCTGTACGACCAGGGGAGGGGGTACCTCCAGGGGAGCTGGGCCTTACCCCTAGAGCTAAGAGGGTCCTAGAGTTAGCCCAGGAAGAGGCTCGACGCCAAGGTGTAAACTATGTGGGTACGGAACATATACTTTTGGGGCTTATGGAAGAAGGAGAGGGTTTGGCCGCGCAAGTACTGGGCTCCTTAGGCCTTACTCCCGAAAAGGTGCGCGAGAGAATAATGGCCTTGTTAGGCGGTGCACAACAGCAGCCTGCAGCCCCCTTCGGTATTCTCTTTGGTAATCTACCCTTTGGTATGGGGGGTATGGGTATCCCTGGGTTCCAGCCGGCGGGCGCTCCTATGGGAGCCAAAGCTACTCACCGTCCGGGGACCAATACCCCAGTTTTAGATCAGTTCAGCCGGGATTTAACAGCTTTGGCCCGGGAAGGCAAGCTAGACCCAGTTATTGGCCGGGAGAAAGAGATCGAACGGGTTATCCAAATTTTAAGTCGGCGCACCAAAAATAATCCGGTACTCATCGGCGATCCAGGTGTGGGTAAGACCGCCATTGTGGAAGGTTTAGCCCAGCGCATTGAACAGAATCAGGTACCAGAGGTCTTAAGAGGTAAAAGGGTAGTAGCCCTAGATATGTCCGGTATGGTAGCCGGGACTAAATACAGGGGCGAGTTTGAAGAGCGCTTCCGGCGGGTCCTAGATGAGATCCGCGCCGCGGGCAATATAATTCTTTTTATTGATGAACTCCATACCCTCATCGGTGCTGGCGCGGCCGAAGGAGCCATAGATGCTGCTAACATCTTAAAGCCCGCCCTGGCCCGTGGCGAGCTCCAGACCATCGGGGCTACTACTATAGATGAATACCGTAAGCATATTGAGAAGGATGCAGCCCTGGAGCGCCGCTTCCAACCCGTTATGGTTAGTGAACCTACAGTGGAAGAGACTATAGCTATTCTAAAGGGCCTGCGGGACCGTTATGAGGCCCATCACCGCGTCAAGATAACAGATGAAGCCTTAGAGGCAGCGGCTAAGTTATCTGACCGATATATTACGGATCGTTACTTGCCCGATAAAGCTATAGATCTTATTGATGAGGCTGCTTCGCGAGTCCGTCTGGCTATTTACACAGCACCTAAGGAAGTTAAAGAATTAGAGGCTCGGTTGGAAGAAGTGCAGAAAGAAAAAGAAGCAGCGGTACACGCTCAAGAGTTTGAGAAGGCAGCCCAGTTGCGGGATGAAGAGAGAAGGATTCGCGAGGAATTAGAGGCTAAGAAGAGTAAATGGGAAAAAGAAAAGGGGATGGAGAAGTCTACGGTTACAGCGGAAGATATAGCTTATATTGTCTCCAGCTGGACAGGTATTCCTGTAGCTAAGCTGGCCCAGGAAGAGACCGAACGGCTACTTCATCTGGAAGAAATTTTGCACCAGCGGGTCATAGGCCAAGATGAAGCGGTTCACGCTGTAGCGCGAGCTATCCGCCGGGCGAGAGCTGGTCTTAAAGATCCTAAGCGACCTATAGGTTCCTTCATTTTCCTAGGGCCTACAGGGGTGGGTAAAACAGAACTAGCTCGAGCCCTAGCTGAAGCCCTTTTTGGGGACGAAGATGCCATGATCCGCCTTGATATGTCGGAGTATATGGAGAAGCATACGGTCTCCCGCTTGGTGGGTGCTCCTCCAGGTTACGTAGGATATGAAGAAGCTGGTCAGCTTACAGAAGCTGTACGCCGCAGGCCCTACAGCGTGGTTCTTTTTGATGAGATAGAGAAGGCTCATCCTGAGGTGTTTAATATTCTCCTTCAAGTTTTGGAAGATGGGCGTTTGACTGATGCTAAAGGTCGGACGGTAGACTTCCGTAACACAGTAATTATTATGACCTCTAACGTAGGGGCTTCGACCATTAAGCGGGAAACCCTGGGCTTCAAAGCAAGCGCGGTAAAGGTAGGGGCGGAATCCTACGAAGAGATGAAGAAGCGGATCATGGAAGAGCTACGCCGTACCTTCCGGCCGGAATTCCTTAACCGTATCGATGAACTAATCGTCTTCCATGCTTTGACTGTGGAGGATATAAAGAAGATTGTAGACCTGATGCTTAAGCAGCTCAATGAGCGCCTTAAGGAGCATAACATTCAGGTAGAAGTCACGGAAGAAGCTAAGGATATCCTTGTGAAGGAGGGTTTTGACGAGGCTTATGGCGCCAGGCCCTTGCGACGGGCCATCCAGACTCTTATTGAAGACCAGCTTTCAGAAGATATGCTCCAAGGTAAGTTTGGGCCAGGCGATAGAGTCCAGGCCGTGGCTGAGAACGGTAAGATAGTGTTAAAGAAAGCCCCGGTAGCTTAAATTGGACTAGGCCTTGTTAAGATGCTTAGTTGGGGAAGGTCGGGATAGCTTCCCGGCCTTTCCCCGTTTCCACTAACTTAAAAGTTTGGGCCAACCAAACTTAATTCCTTCCACCGTCGACAGGGAGGTAGTAAAGTGTTAAAATACTAAACATGAAAGTGTTAGGGATAGCTTCTAGTCCCCGGCGTAGAGGTAACTCGGAACTCCTTTTGGACGCTGCCTTACGCGGCGCTCAAGACCAGGGAACGGAAACCCAGAAGATAATCCTGGCAGAACTTAATATATGGCCTTGTCGAGGGTGTGAGACTTGCCGACAAGGGAATTGTATCCAGCAGGATGATATGGAGAAGCTTTACCCCCTGCTAAAAGAAAGCGATGCCTTAATTTTAGCCTCTCCCATTTATTTTTACGGCCTGCCAGCCCAAGCTAAGGCTATGATTGATCGTTGCCAAGTTTTCTGGCATCGCAAGTATGATACAGGGAATGAGGGTAAGAGGGAAGTGGTGGCTAGGCGCGGGGCTTTGATAGCTGTAGGAGCTACCCGTGGTGCTAAATTGTTTGAAGGTGCTGTGCTGACCACTAAATATTTTTTTAAAGTTTTAGGGATAAGTTATTGGGGCGAGCTTCTTGTACGGGAAGTAGAAGGCTATCAGGAGATCCTAAAAAGGCCAGATGTTTTAGAGGCTGCCTATTCTTTGGGGAAGCAATTGACCCAGGGTTAAAAGCCTAGGTTATGGCGAATGCTTCAAGAAAGAGAGGGAGATAGGAGGTTAAATGTATATGGATAAGGTTAAGACGGCTTTAGAAATAGCCCTCGAGCGGGCTAAGGCTATAGAGGTAGATGAGGAGAAAATCTTAGAACTAGAAAATTTACCGCGGGGCAGGGTTTTAGGAGCCCAATTCCTAAGCAATAAAGATTTTAATCTAGAAGAGGAGTTACAGAAATTTAATGGAAAGGCTAAGGCACATGTAGTGAAAGGCGTAGAAGAAACCTTTTTGGGTAACCTCCGGTTGCCGCGGGACGGAAATTCTATGGAGACCAACCGCCGGTGCATGGAGGGGCTTCTCCTTATTAAAAAGAATAAAGCTGCGCTTAAGCAAGTGTTTAAAGAAATAGAAATGCTTTTCCAGTATTATGCTCGGGCCCTAGAGCAGGCTTATGTTAACTTAAAGGAAGAGTATGCAGCGCGGCTGGCGCAAGCTGGGCGTAGCTTGGGAAAACAAGTTGTTCCTTTACGCCTTCCCAATGTGGAGACTTTACCCGAATTCCAAGAAGAGTGGTTACGCTTCCGCGAACAGCTCTCTGCCCAATATGAAACCCTTTTAGAGGAAAAAAGGCAGTACATCCGTAGTATAAGCTGACCTACCTTAAAATTTTGTTGACCCCAGAGGTAGCCCCACTAGCTATCTTCTTTATCGTTGCGCACCTGACTATGAAAAATTTCTTCTAAGGTCTTAAGGGGTTTTTTCACTTTTACCTGGCTTATTACCCTTTTTACACCCCGGGCTTTAGCTGCAGCGCGGCGGGCAGCTTCTATTTCGTGAGGCTTAAGAGCCTCTCCTTTAAGGAGCACTGTTCCCCGGTGGCTTTTGCCCCCTATATGCTGGAGTTCTACCCCTGGGGCTTGAGCTAGCTCTTCAGCAACTTCGAATTCCACTTCGCTATCCGTTATAGGTCCATCGGTACTTATAGATATAGCATTATCTACCTTTTCCACGCCAGGTATATCCTGGGCTAGGTTAGTGGCCCGTTCTTTTTCTATTAAAGTGTCTACTATACCCTGAAGGCGGGCTTTCCCTTCTACCACTTCTACTTTAAGGCCGTAACCTTTAAGGTCTTTATCAGCTTTAAATGCACGTTGGAGTTCTTCTTGCACCTTTTTAAAGTTGTTTTTCTTTTTTCTACTTGACATGTGACCCAACTCACCTTAAGCTATTTGATAAGCCCTTTTTATTATTCTCCATAGGCCCTCTTTTTAGCAGGAAAATTTATAGGGATGGCGAATATAGTTATATCTAATCGTTATATAAAAAGTGTATACCAATACCCCGGGGGTGCCCGGAAGGGCTGAGAAGTGCTACTTTGGCACTAACCCTTGGAACCTGATTCTGGGTAATACCAGCGGAGGGAAGTGGGGTTTTAAAGTTTTTAAAGTCACCTATTTCCCGGGGTGACTTTTTTAATAACTTGTTAGAGGAAGGGCTTAAATTTTATTTATACTTAAGGCTTATAAAGGAGTGGTATACCATATGACACAGCTAGAAGCGGCTAAACAAGGAAAGATAACGCGGGAAATGGAAAAGGTGGCGGCTAAAGAAGGTATAGATGTAGAAATCTTACGGCAGCGCGTGGCTGAAGGTAAAGTAGTTATACCAGCCAATAAAAACCATACCAACCTGGATCCGTGCGGTATCGGCTTGGGCTTAAGGACCAAAGTTAATGCCAATATAGGGACTTCTACAGCTTACCCGGACATAGAACAAGAACTAAAAAAATTAGAGGCAGCTTTAGAAGCAGGTGCTGACGCAGTTATGGATCTTAGTACCGGTGGGGATATTGACGCCTGTCGCAGGGAGGTTTTGGCCCGCTCCCCGGTAGCTGTAGGAACTGTCCCTATCTATCAGGTTACGGTAGAGGCTCAAAAGCGTTATGGTAGTATGGTAGAGTTCACCGCTGATGACTTATTCCGGGTGATTGAGCTTCAGGCTGCTGATGGGGTAGATTTTATCACTGTGCATTGCGGTGTAACCTTAGAAACGGTGGAAAGGCTAAAAAGGGAAGGACGGCTTACCGATATAGTAAGCCGTGGGGGCTCTTTCCTCGTAGGATGGATGCTCCATCATAGGGAAGAGAATCCCCTTTACGCCCAGTATGATCGCCTTTTGGAGATAGCCCGGCGGTACGATGTTACTTTAAGCTTGGGTGATGGCCTGCGGCCTGGTTGTTTGGCCGACGCCACAGATAGAGCGCAGATACAGGAATTGCTCATCTTAGGTGAATTAGTAGACAGAGCCAGGGAAGCTGGAGTGCAGGCCATGGTGGAAGGGCCCGGGCATGTGCCTCTAAACCAGATCGAGGCTAATATACTTTTACAGAAGCGCCTTTGCCACGGAGCTCCCTTCTATGTATTAGGTCCTATTGTAACGGATGTTGCTCCCGGATATGACCATATTACTGCGGCCATTGGAGGAGCAATAGCTGCTGCGGCTGGTGCTGACTTTATTTGCTATGTTACGCCTTCCGAACATTTGGGCCTTCCTACAGCAGAAGATGTGCGGGAGGGGGTTATTGCGGCCCGCATTGCTGGACATGCGGCTGATCTGGTAAAAGGGATCCCGGGGGCTTGGGAATGGGATAGGGCTATGGCCCAAGCTCGTAAAGCTCTAGACTGGGAAAAACAAATATCTTTGGCCTTAGATCCTGTTAAAGCTAGGCATTACAGATCCAAACGGAACGTAGAAACAGCCGAAGCCTGTTCCATGTGTGGCGATTTTTGCGCCATGCGTATTGTAGGGGAGTATTTAGGTAAAACTATGGAACGTTGTTAACTTACAGTCGGCCACTGGAGCTTAGATGTTTCTTTTTTAAGCATAGTGTTACTTTGTGCCAGCATACGGGCTGGAGTATGGGGCTGACTAAGCTTTTCGTTAGTAAAAACTTAAGGATAGCTTTAGGAGCAAAGCTCTGTAGTAAACTAAGAGACGGCGAGGCAAACTAAACGAACGGTGAGGTTTTATGGCCAGGATAAAGTTGGCTCGAGGGCGAGAGGCAAGGCTAGAGAGTGGTCATCCTTGGGTTTACCAGACGGAAATTGAGGATATATACGGTGATTTTAGACCTGGGGATATTGTAGAAGTGGAAGACTGGCGGGGCAAGTTTTTGGGCCGGGGTTATATTAACCCGGCCTCTATGATTACTATCCGACTTTTAACTTATGACCCCCGGGAAGAGATAAATAAAAACTTTTGGCGCCAGCGCCTTCAAGCGGCCTGGGACTACCGGCAGAAGATACTTAGAGGGGCACCCACAGATTCTTTTCGGGTGGTTTTCGCTGAGGCGGATTTCCTGCCCGGACTTATTGTAGATAAATTCGCCTCTTATCTTGTGGTCCAGACTCTAGCCTTAGGGATCGATCGTCACAAGGATGTTTTGGTAGAAATATTGGAGGACTTAATCCGGCCAGATGGTATTTATGAGCGAAACGATGTGCCTGTCCGGGCCCTTGAGGGATTAGAATTACGTAGCGGGTTTCTTAAAGGGCCTTTTGACCCACTAGTAACCATTGTAGAGAACGGACTTAAGTTTTGGGTAGATTTAGCTCGAGGCCAAAAGACGGGGTATTTTTTAGACCAGCGTGAAAACCGGGCCGCTTTACGTCCCCTGGTAAAAGGTGCTCGCGTGTTAGACTGTTTCTGCCATACAGGTGGATTTGGTCTTCATGCTGCTTATTACGGCGCCCGTGAAGTTTTGGGTTTAGATATCTCGGAGGAAGCTATAGAGCTAGCTAGGCAAAATGCCGAACTTAATGGTTTAGAAAGTATTTGTTCCTTCCAGGTAGCCAATGTCTTCGATGCCCTTAGGGCTATGGATAAAGCCAAGGAACGCTATGATGTGGTGATACTGGATCCCCCGGCTTTTGTTAAAAATAGGAAAGCTTTAGAAGGGGCCATACGCGGATATAAAGAGATTAACCTTAGAGCCATGAAGATTTTAACACCCGGAGGTTTCCTTATTACTTGTTCCTGCTCTTACCATATGCCTCCCGAGCTGTTCTTAAAAATTATCCAGAGCGCAGCTAAGGATGCACGCCGGAGGCTACGCCTTTTGGCCTGGCGTGGCCAACCCCCGGATCACCCTGTGCTTTTAGGGTACGAGGAATCCTGTTATTTAAAATGCTTGATCCTTCAGGTTTTGTAATCGGTTTAGTAACTGTTAGGAGGTTTATTATGTCCTTAAGCCTCCCCTCGAACTTATATCCAGCAACTTTTATCGAACGTATCAGTCGGTTTTTAGTGCGGGCGAAAATGGGAGAGCGAGAAGTTTTAGCCTTTTTAGCTGATCCAGGAAGGCTTAAGGAGCTTTTACAGCCGGGGGCTGAAATTTACTTAACCCCTAGGGCTGGCCCGGATCGGCGGACCACCTTCGATGTGGTCCTGGTGCGCTATGATAGCGTACTGGTGTCTGTGGATAGTCGACTACCCAACCGTATCTTTGCTTTAGCCGTGGAGACCGGCGAGCTTCCGGAGTTTACTGGATACAGCATAGTAAGGCCCGAGGTAAGGGTTGGTGGAAGCAGGCTAGATTTTTTGTTAGAAGGAGAGGAGCAGCTGCCCTGCTACGTAGAAGTAAAGTCTGTAACCCTGGTGGTGGAGGGTGAAGCCCGCTTCCCGGATGCTCCAACTATACGGGGTGCCCGTCACTTAGAAGAGCTGGCTAAACTTAAAGCCCAAGGATGCCGGGCAGCGGTAGTATTTCTAATCCAACGGGAGGACGCCCTTCGTTTTGCTCCCAATGAAGATACAGATCCCTGCTTTGCTGCAAGCTTAAGGCGGGTGGTCACCCAGGGGGTAGAGATAGTGGCCTACCGGTGCCGGGTGGATTTGAAGACAGTAAGGATAATGGGCCCGGTAGAGGTAACGCTTTGAGGAGGTGTGCAGTCCGGTTACTTTTGCTGAAGGTGGGTAGTAGCCCATCTTTTCAGTTCACCCAGGAGGGCTTCCCGGGTGTTAAGGGAGGGGTCTTCCAGGACCTTTTCCAGTAGGTAATTTAAGGCTTTACCCACCGCTGGGCCGGGGGAGAGGTTTAAGTGTTCCATAACGTCGTAACCATTAATGGCGAGATTTTTAAGGCTAAAGGCTAAACTTTCTTGCTGGATCTTTTTTAAGCGCTGGGAGAATTCCTCCAAGGGTGAAAGATCAGCCTGAGGATCAGTCCCTAAGATATCGGCCCGTCTCAGTTCCAGGAGATCCTCTACCGCTTCTGGGCCTACGCGGCGCAAGAAACGTCGTAGTCCGGCTGGGGTGGTGGGATAAGAAAAGAGGTGGTGGCTAATAAGGTGGAGGACTTTCTCCCTAAACTCCCGGCTAAACTTAAGACGCTCCAAAACAAGTCTTGCCAGCTCTACACTTACCTTTTCGTGCCCATAGAAATGTATATTTTTTTCTTCCTCCTTCCGGCAGGCAAACTTTCCTATATCGTGAAGCAAAGCCGTCCACCGCAAGTGGGGAGAGGGGGAAATTTCCCGGACTACCGCTAGAATATGCTCAAATACATCCAATTTATAACTTTGATTTCCCTGGATAACCCCCTGATTCCGGCTAACCTCGGGTAATATCACTTCTAGTAAGCCTACTTGTTGCATTTTTCTTAAGCACTGGTCGGGATTGGGTCCTAGTAAAATTTTGGTGAGTTCTTCCCGTATACGCTCTGCTGAAACGCGAAGGATTTTTCCCAGGCTGGAAGATATAGCTTTTAATGTGGCTTTATCCCAGTAGATTTTGGCTCCCACGGCTCCTGCGCGACTCATAAGGTAAAAAGCGCGTAACATCCTCAAAGGGTCTTCTTCAAAGCGCTCTATAGGATTGCCTACTGCTTTTATTTCTAGAAGTTTACACTTAAGCTTAGGTATGACCTGGTAAGGATCATACCATTTTTGGGCTACCGGATCGTAGGCTAGAGCATTTACAGTAAAATCGCGGCGTTTAAAATCCTCTTCTAGGGAAACCCCAAAGTTTACTTGACCAGGTTTTCTTTTTAACGTATAGTCCTTTTCCTGGCGGAAGGTGGTAATCTCCAGGGCATGACCCTCTATCATTACAGTAACGGTTCCAAATTTAAGACCAGTAGGAATAGCCCTTTCAAAAAGGCTCATTACTTCTTCTGGAAAGGCGTTAGTAGCGATATCCCAATCCTTGGCTTCAAGCCCCAGCCAATAATCTCTAAGGGCCCCACCTACCACCCAGGCGGCATAACCTTTTTCTTGTAAAGTTTTAACAGCTTGATATACAAAATTAGGAAGCATTATTTTGGTAGGCAACCTATATTCAACTCCTTAATTTATCACTTTATCTTATTATCAAGTTACATCAATTCAATTCTAGCTTACTTTGGCTTACTCCTATAACTTAAACTTTGCAGAAACACTAGGCTAAAGATAGGGCAAAAATATGATAAAATTAAGGAGGAGCAATTTTGTTAACGCCCCAATTAAATAAAAAGCAAAAATGGGGGAGTAAAGTGCCGAGACCACCTAAATGTCGGCGTGTGGCTTTCATTCCGGGTATTACCTATTTTCAACCAGCTGGTATCCCTCTAGAACAGGTAGAAGAAGTTGTCCTGGCGTTAGAAGAATTGGAAGCTATCCGCTTAAAAGATCTAGAAGGATTAGAACAAGAAGACTGCGCTGCTAGGATGCATGTTTCCCGCCCCACCTTTGCCCGGATTTTAAATGCAGCCCGGGCCAAGGTTGCGGAAGCTTTAGTTAGCGGGAAGGCTATTAAGGTAGAGGGGGGTTGCTACCAGCTGGTGGGAAGAATATGCTGTCCCCAATGTGGCAGGAGATGGGAGCCAGAAGAGGATAGCTTAGAGTTTTGTCCCCACTGTGGAAATAGGGGCTCAATAAGGGGGGCAGGAGCTCCGCGAAGGTGCCGTAGGCGGCATGGATGGCAGGAAGGGGAGGATACTTCATAAACCTTGCCAGGCCCTAAGGTAGGAATTAAAGTAGGAATCAAGAAAAGAAGTAGCGAAGTACGGGTGCCCTTAACCTTTAAAGGGTAAAGGGTTAAAAGGGAAGCCGGTGAGAATCCGGCGCGGTCCCGCCACTGTGAAGGGGAGGGCCTTACATTTAGGTCACTGGGGTTTTAAGCCCTGGGAAGACGTAAGGTTCCGGTGAACCTGAGCCAGGAAACCTGCCCGTTGACTTTTAGCTTGCCCACCTACGCGGATAGGGAGGGGAGCGGGGAAAGACATCCTCCACCAAGGTAGGTGGAGGATTTTTTTCTGCGCTTTTAAATTAGAGGGGGAGGCTTAATGGGGTTTAAAATATGCTTTTATACAGCCATTGAAGGGGAATTAGGTGTTTTAAGCCGGGCTGTCCTAAAGGTACAGCAGGATTATGGCCAGATAGTAGAAGTTAGGGCTTTTTCTCACCGGGGAGAAGGTGGAGAGTCGACCAGGCAAATTTGTCAATTAGCCTGTGGTGTTGATCTCATTATTGTGCACCTCATGGGGGGGCCAGATTCCCTGCCCGGGCTTCAAGATCTGGTACAACTAGCCAGGGGGAATAACCTTCCCTTGGCTGTAGTACCTTCCGTGGGAGACGACAGCCAACTTCTTCTTTCTTTAAGCAATATGGAACCTGAGGATTACCGCCAGGTGCGACTTTATATCGCTTATGGTGGGGAAGAAAACCTTAAAAACCTTCTTCTTTGGGCGGCTAGCCGTTATGGTGGCGTAGAAGTGGTGGCAGCCGAACCCCGTCCCCTACCGTGGGAGGGTTTTTACCATCCGGACTACCCGGATCCAGAGAGGGCGGCCGCTTACCTAAAGGAGAAACTTAAAGAAAATAGGCCAGTAATAGGGATTCTTTTCTACCAGAGTTCTTGGGTAGCGGGTAATACAGCCTTTATCGATGAACTCGTTCGGCAAATAGAAAAACGGAATGGAGTGGCTCTTCCAGTCTTCCTTTACGCCACCAGAAATGATGAATTAGGTAGCCACGGCTTGGCCTGGGTACTAGAAAATTATTTCATGCAGGACGGCCTTCCAGTAGTAGATGTAGTGGTCAATACCCTCATGTTTTCCCAGACCATGGCTACACCTACTTTTAGCCGGGTAGGAGAAAAAGGGTTATACGAGCGGCTGGGCGTGCCCCTGATTAAAGCTATCGTTTCCTTAACACCTTATGAGGAGTGGGAAAAAAGCCAGCAGGGCCTGGGTCCCCTAGACGTAGTTATTAGCGTGGCTTTACCTGAGTTTGACGGGAACCTAATCAGCGTGCCTATAGCTACCCGGGAAGAGAGCGGGGAGGATCCTTTAACTGGGGCTGTCCTTACTAGGTATGTACCCATCCCCCAGCGGATAAATAAAGTGGCCTCCCTGGCCTTGCGCTGGGCCTGGCTCCGGCGCAAACCCAACCGGGATAAAAGGGTGGCTATTATCCTCCATAATTACCCACCGCGCAACGACCGGATAGGTTGCGCCTTTGGTCTAGATACTCCAGCCAGCGTGCACCGTCTGCTGGTAGCCATGCGGGCGGCCGGTTACCGGGTGGAGGACTTACCGCCGGATGGAGCAGCCCTTATGGAGAGGATTTTGTCCGGGTTGACCAATGAGCGGGGCTGGCTGGACCCGCGAGAACTGGACCAGCGAGCAGAGGCCCGGGTGGAAGCGGAAACCTACCAGGAGTGGTTTAATAGTTTCCCGGATCCTGCCCGAAAGCGTTTAAGCCGGGATTGGGGAGAGCCGCCAGGTGAGGTTTTTACCTATCAAGGCCACCTCCTTATCCCAGGCATTCTCTTAGGAAATGTTTTTATAGGCATCCAGCCACCCCGGGGGTTTTTGGAGGACCCAGCTACCATTTATCACAGCCCGGATCTGGCTCCCCCTCACCATTACCTGGCCTATTATCGCTGGCTGCGGGACGTATTTCAGGCGGATATGGTTTTTCATATTGGGAAACACGGTTCTCTGGAATGGTTGCCAGGGAAAGGGATAGGTTTGTCTGAAGCTTGCTTCCCCGACCTAGCCATAGGCGACCTGCCCCATGTCTATCCCTATATTATCAACAACCCTGGTGAAGGTACCCAGGCTAAAAGGCGGACCCATGCTTGTATCATTGACCATCTTCCGCCTATCATGACGCGGGCTGAAACCTATGATGAATTGGCTGAAATAGAAATACTGGTAAAGGAATACCACACGGCCAAAACCTTAGATTATAGCAAGCTTCCTACCCTCCGAAACTTGATCTGGCAAAAGGTAGAAGCTGCTAAACTGGAGTATGACTTAGGCCTTAAGAGGGAAGAGGCAGAAGCTAACTGGGAAAGCTTTCTGGAACGCCTTCACTCCTACCTTTATGAGGTTAAAGATAGCCTTATCAGGGATGGTCTCCATATTCTAGGACAACCACCTCAAGGTAAGGCTCTGGTGGAAATGCTTCTTTCTTTAACGCGCTTTCCCAACGGTGAACTTCCTTCCTTACGGGAGCGACTAGCTTCTTTAAAGGGGTACGATTTTAGAAAACTTCTTGAACAGCCCGGATACTTTGACCCTCAAAAGGGACGTACTTATGCAGAGGTCCTAGACGAAATAGAGGAGCTGAGTCGGAAGTTTATTGAAGGCTTATCAGATTCCGGTTTTAATAAGGAAGCCCTCTCCCGGATTACAGAAGAGTTATTGGGTTGCCAGGATGAAGAGATAGAACGTTTAGGCATTTATATTTGTTCTAGCCTGGTGCCAGCCCTAAAAGCCACGGAGCAAGAAATCGGTAATTGTATAAGGGCTCTGGAAGGAGGCTTTATCCCTCCCGGCCCTTCCGGCGCTCCTACCCGCGGTATGGCGGATATTCTTCCTACAGGGCGCAACTTCTATTCCCTAGACCCCCAGGCCATACCCACACGTGCGGCTTGGGAAGTGGGGAAGAAGTTGGCGGAGGCCTTGCTTGAACGTTATCTAAAGGAGATGGGGGCTTACCCCCAGAGTGTAGGTATGGTCATCTGGGCCACCAGCACCATGCGTACTGGCGGTGAGGATATAGCGCAGGCCCTATATTTATTGGGGGTACGGCCGGTATGGGAGGAAAAAAGCGGGCGGATAAAGGGCCTGGCTGTTATACCCTTGGAAGAACTGGGGCGTCCGAGGGTGGATGTAGTTATACGAGCTTCTGGCCTCTTCCGGGATGCTTTCTTAAACGTTATTCATCTGCTGGACCGGGCGGTGGAGATGGTAGCCGGGCTCAATGAGCCGGAGGATATGAATTTCGTTGCCGCCCATGTACAGGCTGAAGTGGCGGCCCAAATAGCAGCTGGAGTAGAAGAAGAACGAGCGTGGGAACAGGCTCTATGGCGCATTTTTAGCGATGCTCCTGGTACCTATGGAGCGGGCGTGAGCACATTGATTGCAGCCAAAAATTGGAAAGATGTTCGAGACTTAGGGGAAGTTTATATTACCTGGGGTGGATATGCTTACAGCCGCCGTGCATATGGCCAGGAAGCTAAAGAAACTTTCCGCCGTCGCCTCATAACGGTAGAAGCCACAATAAAAAATGAGGATACGCGGGAGATCGACATGTTTGACAGCGATGACTTCTATTCTTACCATGGCGGCATGGTGGCTGCAGTCAAAGCCGTAAAAGGAGTGGCTCCTATATCCTTTAGCGGTGACAGCAGTGACCCCAGGCGGGTACGGGTGCGCACTCTAGAGGAGGAAACAAGGCATATCTTCCGTTCTCGGGTACTAAATCCCAAATGGATAGAAAGCATGAAGCGTCACGGGTACAAGGGTGCTGCGGATTTCGCTTCTTTGGTAGAAGTTTCCTTTGGTTGGGATGCTACAGCGGAAGTCTTAGATGACTGGCTTTATGAAGCCTTAGCTCAAAAGTATGCCCTGGACCCAGATATGCAAGAATGGTTTAAAAAAGTTAACCCTTGGGCGCTCCAGACCATCACGGCCCAGCTTTTGGAAGCTATCGAACGCGGAATGTGGCAGGCTCGATCTGATATGGTGACGGCCTTAAAAGAACTGTACCTGGAGATAGAAGGAGAACTAGAGGCTAAAACAGAAGGACAATCTACATTAGAGATATCCAGTTTGCCAGTAGGTACCAGTAGAGAAGGAAAATGGTAAAGAGACAAATTATTAAAGAAAAAGTTGGGGAAATGGGTATTCCATGGAAGAGATCAAATTGTTGATCTTGCGCGTTACCGATGCCTGCAATTTATACTGTAGTTACTGTTATGCCCGGGGAGGAGAAAGCAAGAAAAATATGTCCTGGGAAGTGGCTAAACAGGCCGTAGATTATGTGGCTGCTAGGGCTTCCTCATTTAAGATCCAATTTTCGGGTGGTGAACCCTTGCTCAATTTTTCCCTTATTAAAAAAATAATCTCTTATGTTAGGGAGCAAGGCCTAAAAGCTACTTTCCAGCTTCAGACCAATGGAACTTTACTTACCCCAGGCCTTGTTCGGGAGTTAAAAAGGTTGGGCCTCTCCTTAGGTGTAAGTCTTGACGGTATGCCAGAAGTAAATGATTCTTTGCGACCCTTTGTAGGAGGCCGGGGTTCTACCTTGGCTACTATTCAGGGTTTAAGAAATTTGGCTGCCGAAGGGATTAAAGTAGGCCTCACCGTTGTTTTAACCAGAAGGAGTACAGAAGAGCTTCCTAGGCTAGTGGAATTATGTGCTTATCTGGGGAATATTTATGGTTTATCCTTGGATTTAGTACGGCCGTTGGGGAGAGCCCAAGATAATGAAATTCTACCTCCCGATGAAGAACTTCTTCGTCAGAAGCTTAGGGCTACTTTAAGACGGGCGCAGGAAATAAGCTCTTTAGGTGGGCCAGTTATACGGTTCCGGGAAGTTGAACGTATAAAGTACTTGTTAACCCATGGCTATAGACGCCTATATTACTGTTATGGTACTACAGGCCAGTCCTTGGCTATACTACCTGATGGTAGTGTTTATCCTTGTGCCTCTTTGAGCGAGTTACCGGATTTTTACTTGGGTAACATTATGGACCCCCATTTTTCCCTGCTACAGGCAGTCAAGGGGAAGCCGTGGTGGCAGCGGAAGGTCGAAAATATGGAAGGCTGCCGGGACTGCCCGGATAAACTCCTTTGTGGTGGAGGGTGTCTAGCCCGCGCTTATGCTTATACTGGACGGGTGGATAGGCCTTACCGGGGAGATTGTGTATTAAGGAAGGTCTTTATAGAATGGGCCTTACTCAGTGCTCAACGGTAATGAGCCTTCTTAAGTCGTTTCGCTGGTTACCTCGAATATCTTTCTCTACTATAGATATGGACAACTTATAAACTCTACTATAGATATGGACAACTTATAAATACCCATGCTAAACTATACTCGAATAGTTGGATATTAAAATTAAATAGCCTGTAGGAGGTAACGGGTGCCCTTAACCTTTAAAGGGTAGGGGTTAAAAGGGAAGCCGGTGAGAATCCGGCGCGGTCCCGCCACTGTGAAGGGGAGGGGCCTTACATTTAGGTCACTGGGGTTTTAAGCCCTGGGAAGACGTAAGGTTCCGGTGAACCTGAGCCAGGAAACCTGCCCGTTGACCTTTAACTTACCAACCTACGCGGATAGGGAGGTGGTTATTTTATGCCCGATTCCAGTCCCCCACTCCGGGTAGGGGGACTTTTTAGTTTGGCCAATGCAAACCTGGCTTTTCTTGATGTTTAAAGGATGGGTGGCTCTAGATTTAAATCACTATTGATTAGGAGGGTTCATAGTTATGATTAATCCCTGCGGATTTAATGATAAATTTATCCGGAAGCCTAAGCCCCAATTTCCCCATAGATTAAATTTGTTTCTCCTCTCTTTCTATATTTTACTTATTACATTTTTCGCCTTAAGTTTTTTAAACGGTTGTGGAACAAAGAAAGAAGCTTCTGCTCCGGTGGAAGCGTTAAATCTTAAGTATGCCACCGGATTCAAAATAGAAAAGCTACCTGGGGGATATCAAAAGATTACTGATGGCGAAAGCCGGACTTTACTTCTAGTGCCTCAAGGGAAGAAGCCGCCGGCCGAGTATAAGGATTTGCCGGCGATATATACGCCGGTTAAGCGGGTAGCGGTGTTTTCCACTACAGATGCCGCCTTGCTTAAGGCGCTGGGGGAACTGGATAGTATTGTAGGAGTAACCAGTAAAAAGGAAGAGTGGTACATCGATAAAGTTAAAGAGGGCCTCGAACGAGGTACTATCACTTATCTTGGAAGCTCTATGGCTCCAGATTATGAAAAAATAAAGGCCTTAAAGCCGGAGGTTGTTTTTATCTACACGGGAGCTATGGGAGGTTCGGAAATTGTAAAAAAACTGGATGAGCTAGGTATACCTTATGCCGTAAACAATAGCTGGTTAGAGAAGGAGCCCCTAGGGAGGCTAGAATGGATTAAATTTATGGCTGCATTTTACAACAAGGGCCAAGAAGCCGAAAGTTATTTTGAAGATGCAGTTAAAAAGGTAGAAAGCCTAAAAGGAAAGGTTGGTTCTGGACAGCGGCCGAAGGTGGTGTGGGGAAGCATCTTCAAGGGTAAGGTATATGTACCCGCGGGTGGTTCCTATGTAGCCAGGATGATCGATTTAGCAGGGGGCGATTATGTCTTTAAAGATCTAGAAGCTGATAAGGGAGGTAGTGTCACCATTAGCCTGGAAGAATTTTATGCCCGGAGTAAGGAGGCCGATATCTTTATTTATGCTAGTAGCCCCAATTACGGAATTTCTTCCCTGGAAAAACTTGTACAGCAGGGTCCGGTGCTAGCGGATATAAAACCTGTGAAAGAAAATAAAGTTTGGGCTTTCCAGCCTTGGTACTATCAGTCCTTGGATAAAACCGCTGAGCAGATAGAGGATCTAGCCGCCATCTTACATCCTGCAAGTTTTGCTGGCTACCAGATCAAGCACTTCTTGCTGCTACCACCTAAATGAACTTAAACAAATAAATGGTAGGACTTAAGCTCATAAGCCTTTTCTTAAGGCGGGATGGCGATTGCGAAGCTTTATTAACCCATGGCTTAAATACTGGTTTATTTTTCTAGCCTTTGTGGGCCTCTTGTGCCTTATCTTTTTTTTAAATATCGCGCTGGGTTCAGTTTCTATATCCTTGGGAGAAGTGGTCCGCATCCTTGGAGAGGGGCCAACGGGAAAGGGGGTAAATACAGCCGTAATCTGGGAAATCAGGTTTCCCCGGACGCTAGGTGTTATCATTGGGGGAGCCTCCTTGGCTACCAGCGGCCTACTCCTCCAGGTATTTTTCCGCAATCCTATAGTGGAGCCCTATGTCCTAGGGGTTTCGTCTGGTGCCACCCTGATGGTAGCCTTAACTATGCTTACTAGCCTTTCCCTAGGGATGACTAGGTTTTCCCCTTTGTTTTTAAGCGGAGCAGCTTTGACGGGTGCTTTGGGGGTCATGGTGCTAGTTATGATCCTGGCTGCGCGGGTTCAAAACATAATAACCCTTTTAGTTACTGGTCTTATGATGGGCTACCTGTGTAGTGCAATAACTACCATCCTAGTTGCCCTGGCCGAAAAAGAAAGGCTACATGGTTTCGTGTTATGGACTTTGGGGAGTTTTTCGGGTTTTACTTGGCAACAGGTCTACCTTCTGGTGATGGTTGCCGTCCCTTTGTTAGCCTTTTCATTTTTTCTAGGTAAACCCTTAAATGCCTTTTTATTAGGAGAAAACTACGCCCGCAGTATGGGAGTAAGTATCAAGGCTTTACGGGTAACCATAGTAGTCTTAGCTAGCTCCCTCACAGGTGCTGTTACTGCCTTTGCTGGGCCGGTGGCCTTTATCGGCCTGGCTGTTCCCCATCTGGCCAGGCTTCTCTTAGGCAGCTCCGATAACAGAATCCTTCTCCCTGCTGTAGTTTTACTTGGCGCAGTAGTTACTAGCCTCTGTGATTTGCTGGCCAGATCAATACTTAGCCCTGTAGAATTACCCGTAAGCGCCCTGACTTCTTTTTTCGGCGCACCTCTAATAGTAAGCCTTTTGCTTAAAAGGAGGACGGCTTTATGAAGGTGCTGGAGGCTAAGGAGCTGGCTATTGGCTACAGGGATCGTAAGGTAGTGGAGGGGGTAAATTTTAAAGCCTTTAAGGGTCAGTTTATCTGCCTTTTAGGACCTAACGGGTCGGGGAAATCTACCCTCCTCCGCTGCCTGGCCGGGTTACTGGCTCCCCAGAAAGGGGCGGTCTATCTTAAAGGCCAAAGCTTATACCACTTCCTAGCTAAGGATCTGGCTAAACATATGGCCGTAGTTCTGACAGAGCGCGTATCAGTAGAATTATTGAGAGTCTTTGATCTGGTAGCCATGGGGCGCTATCCCTATACCGGAATCTGGGGCCGGCTTAAGGAAGAAGATAATAAAAAGGTATGGGAAGCCTTAAACTTAGTCCATGCCCAGGACCTAGCCTTTCGATATTTTGGTGAGTTAAGCGATGGGGAAAAACAGAAAGTATTGTTAGCCCGGGCCCTGGCCCAGGATCCTGAACTGATTATCTTAGATGAACCGACCACCCATTTAGATGTACGTCACCGTCTGGAAGTCACTTCTATTTTACGTCACCTGTCCGGGGAAAAGGGTATTACCATAATCGCTTCTTTGCATGATCTAGATCTCGCCCTTAAAACCTGTGAGTTAGCCATACTAGTTAAAAATGGAAAAATTTTGGCTTGGGGGCCCCCGGAAGAAATTTTAACAGAGAACATAATAGCCGAGCTATATGATATTAAGGATGCTTGTTTTAATGAATACCTGGGAAGCCTGGAGTTAAAAGCAAGGGGCCATCCCGAAATATACGTATTCGGTGGAGGAGGAAGGGCGGCTACGTTGTATCGCATTCTGGCCAAGAGGGGGTTTGGTATCCTTACGGGGGTAATTCACGAAAATGATATTGATTACTATATCGCCCGAGCTATAGGGGCTACCATTATAAGTGAGAGGCCCTTCGAGGAAATAAGTTTAGAGGCCTTTAAAAAGGCGAGCAAGCTTTTGGAGCGGGTAAGTTGGGTGGTGGATGCTGGGTACCCCGTGGGGTTATTAAATAGGCGAAATTTAGAACTCCTTCGCCAGGCTGTGGCCAGGGGCAAAGAAGTTTATACTTTACGATCTCAGAAGGAGGCCTTTAATCTTTATGGAAACCTAGCTCAAGGATTTATTTACTGTTCTAACTGGAAAAACCTAATAGATTATTTCTGTAAGCCCCAGGAGAGGCCTAGGCAGGAGGCCTGGGCAGAGGTTAACCAGGCTTCGCCTTGTGCAAGTGTAGGAAGGGGCAGAGTTATACCTAAAGCAGATAGGGAGGAAGCAGGCCATGCTCCCGTATAAGATTGAGAAGGACACCCTTATTGTCCATTTCCCTGGCCCCCGCCGGGTAGTAAGCACAGCGAGATTTAACGGTGGATACCGTGAGGATTTAAAAGCTATATTCAACCATCACATTCCCGCAGATAGACATGATCCTTCCACCTTACCAGGGGGGAGCCTCCAGGGCTATTTTGATTATCTGGTAGATACATTAGGGCTTTCCCGGGAACATACAGCGGGGTTGTTTACAGCAGCTCATATGGAAAATGCTGCTGTCAAAACTATAAGCTTTCGAGAGTTAGAAGTTAGCGCCATAGTTACTGCCGGGGTAGATGTGAACGGAGGCCGGGCTGGAGATCCAGCGCGGTATTATGAAATCGATGGCCAGTGGATTTTTACCCCCGGGACCATTAACATCATTCTACTTATCGAAGGAAACCTTCCTCCCCCTACCCTGGTACGTACGCTAATTACAGCTACGGAAGCCAAGGCTGCCGCCCTTCAGGAGCTTATGGCCCCCAGCCGTTATTCCCGGGGCATTGCTACCGGATCAGGGACTGATCAAATAATTGCGGTAGCTAATCCTCAATCCCCTTATATGTTTTCTGATGCTGGTAAGCATTCCAAATTGGGAGAACTGATAGGTGTAGCGGTAAAGGAGGCCGTCAAGGAAGCGCTGGAGAAGGAAACTGGGCTAAATCCAGAGCGCCAGTGCAGCTTCTTGGTAAGACTTGAGCGGTATGGGTGGCGAGCGGAAGATTTCTGGCGCCAGGCTGTCCGGGAAGGGTTTAATCTTAACCGGGACCAGTACCTAAAATGTTTGGTTCAGATAGAAAAAGATCCGGCCTTGGTAGCTTTGGCGGCAGGCTTAATTCATTTGTGTGACGAATACGAATGGGGGCTTTTACCGGCTGAAACTGTGCTGGAGGCAGGCTATAAGTTTATCCAGGGCTACCTGGGAGGACCAGGAGACCTTCTCCTTTCTAGAGAAAAGGATCCGGTAACTTGTTTAGGAAAGTGGTTTATAAGCTTGGTGAATAAAGTAATAGGCGATGGATAGAGTATATGAAGCTACAAAAGCCTGAACCCTTAACAAGGGAACTGAACTAAGTGTTCCATTAAGGGTCAGCAGAACGCTGTTAAGGATTACCCTAAAAGAAGGAGGAAATAGGCGTAGTATGGAGAATTAAAAGAATACATATTACAGGCCACGGAGGCCTCGGGGTCCCCTGGGAGGGGGAGGGGTCAGAGTGGCCTTAATTTTTCCCTAGGAGATCTAAATCCTTTGGCTAACGGAGGAAATAAGAGGTATTATGCCGGCCTACCGACGTTATGTTTATCCCTTTACTGCCCTTATAGGCCAGGACAAGATGAAGTTAGCCCTTATCCTTAATGTTATCAACCCCCGGATAGGCGGGGTACTAGTGCGGGGTGAAAAAGGGACGGGCAAGTCCACGGCGGTGAGGGCCTTAGCTAATCTCTTGCCGGAAATTGAGGTGGTGGCCGGGTGCCCCTGCAACTGTGATCCCCGGGATACCTGCAGACTTTGCCCCTTTTGCCAGGAACGCCGGGCAGCAGGGGAGACTTTGGCCTCTATTACCCGCCCGGTTCCCGTAGTGGATCTTCCCGTTTCAGCCACCGAGGACCGGGTGGTAGGCTCCCTTGACATGGAATATGCCCTCCGCCAGGGCCGGCGACGCTTTGAACCGGGGATTTTAGCCCAGGCTAACCGGGGTTTCCTTTATGTAGATGAAGTTAACCTCCTGGATGATCATCTGGTAGACATATTGCTCGATGTAGCTGCTTCAGGGGTCAATGTGGTAGAGCGTGAGGGTATAGCCTTTGTCCACCCTGCTCGGTTTGTCTTGGTAGGCACCATGAACCCTGAGGAAGGGGAACTACGGCCCCAATTTTTGGATCGCTTCGGCCTCTGTGTACCGGTGGAGGGAATAACTGACCTTAAGGATAGAGTGGCCATCCTCCAAAGAAGGGAAGCCTTTGATAACGATCCCTTAGGTTTTCTAGCTTCTTTCGCCGAGCAAGAACAAGAGATGCGGGAAAGAATCAAAAAAGCTTGTGCCCTCTTACCGCAGGTTACCTTGCCCCCACCGGTACTAGCCCTTATTGCGGAACTTGTGGAAGAAGCTAAAGCGGCCGGGCAGCGGGCGGAGATCACTATGGCGGAAGCTGCCCGGGCTCTAGCCGCCTGGGAGGGGCGCGGGGTAGTAGAAGCTAAAGATGTAGAAAGGGTGGCTGATCTCGTTTTATACCACCGGCGGCGTAAAATAATGCCACCGCAGGAAAGGGAAGAACTCCAGAACCCCTCGCCTCCCTCTACAGATGATGGGGGAGAGCCCAAGGAAAATGAAACGGGGCCATCCTCAAGCCAGGAGAACTCTAGCTGGGAGGTCTCAAGCACTAAAAGGACGGAAGAATCTTTAACTACAGAAGAAACTCAGGAGGAAGGAAAGATAGAGAAGCTTCCTTCACCCGGCCGGGAAACAGTTTTTAGCATGGGTGAACCCTTCCCGGTAAAGCGGATCGAATACCAGCGGGACCGCAAATTACGCCGAGGCTCTGGTCGGCGCTCGCGGACCAGGACTCCCACCAAGCTTGGCCGTTATGTTCGGGCTACCCTATGGCGCGGTGGACAGGATCTAGCCTTTGATGCCACCTTACGGGCTGCTGCACCTTACCAAAACGTAAGGCCAAGGAATGGGCTAGCTCTGGCGATTGAAAGTTCTGACCTACGGGAAAAAGTGCGGGAGAGGCGCATCGGGAATTTCCTGTTGTTTGTAGTGGATGCTTCGGGATCTATGGGTGCTGAGCAGCGCATGGTGGCAGCCAAGGGGGCTATACTTTCTCTACTTATAGATGCCTACCAGAAGCGGGACCGGGTAGGCATGGTAGCCTTTAAGGGGGAAAAGGCTGAAGTTTTATTGCCTCCCACCAACAGCGTAGAGCTGGCCGAAAAGCGCCTGGCCGAGCTTCCTACCGGGGGACGTACTCCCCTGGCTGCTGGGTTATGGAAAGCCTATGAAGTATTACGCGCTCACTTGCTTAAAGATCCTTACCTGGCACCCATGATGATAATTGTCTCTGACGGCAGGGCTAATGTGAGCCTGACAGGAGGCAAGCCCTGGGAAGATGTCCAGCGGGTAGCCGGGGTTATCCGGGAGGAAAGAAGGATAAAAACCTTGGTAATAGATGTAGAAAAAGAGGGATACCTTTCCTTTGGCCTAGCCCGAAAGTTAGCGGAAGGGCTTGAAGCGCAGTATTACAAAATCGAAGATTTGAAGGCTGATATCCTAGTTAAAGCCATCCGGTCCTTTAAAGGTAGTTCATAAAGCTAGGATTGGTGTCTTCCAACACCCAGTACCGCGAAGAAAACCTCCTTAAAGTGGTTTGGTACGACCAAGGTTAGCGCTAATTTTGGTCTTTCTAAGAGATGGGGAGGAAGGCAATTTATGGAGAGATACGTTTATCCCTTTACTGCCATAGTGGGGCAAGATTTAATGAAAAAGGCCCTGCTTTTAAATGCTATTAATCCCAAGCTTTCTGGGGTGCTTATCCGGGGGGAGAAGGGTACTGCCAAATCTACGGCGGTCAGGGCCTTAGCCCAGCTCCTACCTGAAATAGAGGTGGTGGCTGATTGTCCCTTCAGTTGTGATCCCGAGGACCCCACTGCCATGTGCGAGGGCTGCCGACAGCGTCTAGATAATGGGGAGAAGCTTCCCCGTTTAAGAAGAAAGATGCGGGTGGTGGATTTGCCAGTTTCCGCTACTGAGGACCGGGTAGTGGGAACTCTGGACGTGGAGCACGCTATAAAAAGGGGTGAAAAGCGTTTTGAACCAGGGATTTTAGCTTTGGCTAACCGGGGTATCCTTTACGTAGACGAAGTTAACCTTCTGGACGATCACCTGGTAGACGTTTTGCTGGATGCGGCGGCCATGGGAGTTAACATTGTCGAGCGCGAAGGGGTATCCTTCATTCATCCGGCCCAGTTTATTTTAATCGGTACTATGAACCCGGAAGAAGGGGAACTTAGGCCACAGCTCCTGGACCGCTTTGGCTTATGTGTAAACATTACAGGGGTTACAGATCCGGCTTTAAGGGTAGAAATTGTAAAGCGCCGGGCGGCCTTTGAAGATGACCCGGCTGGTTTCCTTTTAGCTTGGGAAGAGGAGCAGCGGAAATTACAAGAAAAGATTGTGCAAGCCCGCCTGCTTTTACCCCAAGTCTATATTCCTGAGGAAATGCTTCTTTTAATAGCCCGGACAGCTATTGAGATGGGAGTAGATGGGCATCGGGCGGACCTCGTTATGATGAAGGCGGCTAAGACCCATGCTGCCCTAGAGGGGCGTACACAAGTGACTGAAGAGGACATCCGGGAAACTGCCGAACTGGCCCTGATCCACCGCATGCGGCGCCAGCCTTTCCAGGACTTAAGGTTAGATTATGAGAAGCTAGCGGGGATTTTAGGGAGTAGATAGACCATGGGGTCATAGGAGGAAGTAAAAAAAACAGGGCGAATAATATTTTATTAAAATAAAGGTGGCCGGAGCCACCGGGGTGAGTATAGAGAGCTATCTTTGGTAGCTTAAGTATGTGTGTGGCTTGAATCTTAAAGGAAGGCCACGGAGGCCTTAACTCCTGCCAAGGAGGACAGGTTTTTTCGTGGCCTTTACTTTTTCTTTTTAGCGGGGTGGAAAAAGCCATGCGGAAAATCACCGCCATTGTATGGCACAGTTACGCTACCACCATGCGCAGGGCAGCGGCCAAGGTACAGGATCGCCTTAAAGTAAAGGTATATTCTGCCCGCAACTTGCAAGAAGGAAAAGAAGATCTAAAGATGGCCCAGGCGGACTTGGCCGCTTCTGATCTCGTCTTCCTTTACCGTTCTACAGGGGAAACCATTTGGGAAGAACTGGAGGGTTTCCTCCGGGAGCTCAACCGGCCGGTGGTCTCTTTAGCCCATGACCCCTCCTTATGGTCCCTTTCTACAGTGCCTGCAGAAACTGTAGCCAAGGGGTATGAGTACATTGTACAAAATGGGGAAGAAAATTTCGCTCGCCTCTTTATTTACCTCGCCGCCACGGTTCTAGGTGCCCCCTTTAAGGTGGAGGAACCGTTGATTTACCCCTGGGACGGAATTTATCACCCTGAGGCCCCTTTCTATTTTTCTTCCATAGAAGATTATCTGGCCTGGTATAAGCGCGAATCTCCCTTAGTGGGCATTCTCTTCGCCCGCAACCACTGGGTGAATAGAAACCTAGAGGTAGAGGATGCCCTTATTCGAGCGTTAGAGGCCCGGGGCTTAGGCGTTGTTCCAGTTTTCTGTTACCCCCTCAAAGATGAAAGCCTGGGCACCAAGGGTGCGGGGGAGATAGTTAGGGAGTTTTTCTTAGAATCTCCCGGCCGGAGCCGTATAAGGGCTCTCCTTAAGCTTATTTCCTTTTTCTTAACAGCCCGGGCCCGCACAGATGAGGTAATTAAGGAAGGGGTCGCGGCCTCTGGTGTTAATATCCTAAAGGAACTAGGGGTTCCCGTTTTCCAGCCTGTTATTTCCTTTTATAAGACCATTGAGGAATGGTTGGCCGATCCCCAGGGATTAAACCAGGACATCTCCTGGAGCATAGCTTTACCTGAATTTGAAGGGGTTATCGAGCCTATATTTTTGGGTGGGGCCCAGAGGGAAGGAGAGCTGGAAGTAAGACAGCCGGTGCTGGAACGGGTGGAGCGCCTAGCTGATCGTGTGGCCAAATGGATAAATTTACAAGAGAAACCAGTGGAGAAAAGGCGTGTGGCTTTTATCCTACATAACAACCCTTGCGCTTCTGTAGAGGCCACGGTAGGCGGGGGTGCTAATCTGGATACTTTAGAGAGCGTGGCCAGGATTTTAAAGCGGATGCAAGAAGAGGGTTACCGGGTGGAAGCACCAGCGAGCGGCAAGGAATTAATCGATACCATAATGGAACGTAAAGCTATTTCTGAGTTCCGCTGGACTACTGTGGAAGAGATCGTTTCTAAAGGCGGAGCATTAAAGCTTATGACTGTGGAAGAGTACCGAGAGTGGTTCGATAAGCTCTCCCCCCGGGTGAAGGAACGGGTTATCCAGGCCTGGGGTACCCCGCCGGGAGAACCTAAGAATGGTGTACCTGCGGCCATGGTCTACCAGGGTAAGATTGTTATAACTGGAGTTAGGTATGGCAACGCCGTGGTGTGTGTACAGCCCAAGCGGGGATGCGCCGGTGCCCGCTGTGATGGACAGGTCTGCAAGATTCTCCATGACCCAGACCTCCCGCCTCCCCATCAATACTTGGCTACTTACCGTTTTCTAGAGCGGGACTTTGGGGCGGATGTAATTGTACATGTAGGTACCCACGGTAACCTAGAGTTTTTACCCGGCAAGGGAGTGGGCCTTTCCAGGGAATGTTATCCTGATCTGGCCATCGGCACTCTCCCCCACCTTTACATTTATAATGCGGATAACCCGCCGGAGGGAACCATCGCCAAAAGGAGAAGCTACGCCACCCTAGTAGACCACATGCAGACGGTGATGACTGGGGGCGGACTTTACGACGAGTTGGCCGAGCTGGAGCGGTATCTGGAGGAGTACGAAAAGGCCAAGGTAGCCGATCCGGCCCGGGCCCATACCCTAGAACATTTAATTATTAAAGAGATCCAAAAGACCAACCTGGATAAACAAATCCCTGTGGAAGACGGCCATGGGAACTTCGCCGCCATAGCTGAAAAGGCCCATGCTGTGCTCTCAGTTGTCCGCAACACGCAAATCCAGGACGGCCAGCACATCTTTGGTGAGCTACCGCAAGGAGAGCGGCGCATAGAGTTCATTAACTCTATCTTGCGCTTTGACGTGGGGGAAAAGGTTTCTTTGCGCCGGGCCGTGGCCAAGCTTATGGATCTGGATCTGGCCGAGCTTTTGGCTGACCAGGGGAGGTTTTCCTTACGCTTTGGCAAATCCTACGGCGCTCTTCTGGAAGAAGTTGAGACGGCGGCTAAGGCCTTTATTGGCCGTTTCCTAAAAGGCCAGGAAGTGGACCCCGCCTTTGCCCAGGAGGTCTTAGGGGATAAGTTCCTCTGCCCTGAGGCTTTGGCGGAAGTAAACGCCCTTTTGCCTCGGGTGTTGGATTTGAACCAGCGCATTGAAGCCTCCGAGGAGATAGAATCCCTTTTGGCCGGCTTTGATGGCAAGTATATTCCTGCTGGCCCCTCGGGGCTTATCACCAGGGGGCGGGATGATGTTCTACCCACGGGAAGGAATTTTTATTCCCTCGACCCCTACCGGGTGCCTACCCGCGCGGCCTGGGAAGTAGGCAAGCGCCTAGCGGAGAAGATCCTGGAAAAACACCTGGCCGAAGAGGGCCGTTACCCAGAGAACATTGCCCTTTACTGGATGGCTAACGACATTATGTGGGCAGATGGTGAAGGCTTAGGGCAAATGTTCTACCTTTTGGGTGTGCGGCCCAAGTGGCTGCCCAACGGCCGGGTGGCGGGTATCGAGGTTATTCCGCTAGAAGAGCTGGGGCGTCCGCGCATTGACCTGACCGTACGGGTTTCTGGTATCACCCGGGATAACTTCCCCAATTGTATAGAGCTTTTGGATGAGGCTATCCAGCTTGTGGCAGCTCTAGAGGAGCCCCTAGAACAGAATTACGTGCGCAAGCACACGTTAGAGCAACTGAACGGCCAGAAGGACCCGCAGGCCTTTAGAGAGGCCACCTTCCGCATCTTTGCTTCCAAGCCAGGTACTTACCAGGCGGGGGTAAACCTGGCCGTTTACGCTTCGGCCTGGAAGGATGAAAAAGACCTGGCGGACATCTTCCTTTACTGGAACGGCTATGCTTACGGCAAGGGCGTCTTTGGGAAAGAGGCCTTCCGCCAGCTTAAGGCTAGCCTTAAGACTGTAGACATTACCTACAATAAGGTGGTCACCGACGAATACGACCTGTTTGGCTGCTGTTGCTATTTCGGTACCCACGGCGGTATGACTGCTGCTGCCCGGGTGGCTTCTGGTAAAGAGGTGAAGACCTACTACGGCGACACTAGGGAGCCCGAGCACGTGGAAGTGCGGACCTTGGCAGAGGAAATTCGGCGGGTGGTACGTACCAAATTACTCAATCCTAAGTGGATCGAAGGCCAGAAGAGGCACGGCTACAAGGGCGCCGGAGACATTTCCAAGAGAATCGGACGGGTCTTCGGTTGGGAAGCTACTACCCAGGAAGTGGATGACTGGATCTTTGATGATATTACCCGGACCTTTGTGTTAAATGAGGAAAACCGTCGCTTCTTTGAAGAGCACAATCCTTGGGCTTTGGAGGAAATCGCTCGCAGGCTATTGGAGGCCCACCAGCGGGGCCTGTGGAACGCCGACCCCGAGGTGCTGGAGGGCTTAAAAGAATATTACCTGGAGATTGAAGGATGGCTAGAGGAGAAGATGGGCGAAGTTAAAGGCGACTTCCAGGGAGGCGCTATTGACATCCTCACCGCTGAAGAGGTAGCCGATTGGGGAGCTAAAATGCGGGAGATTAAAGAAAAATTAGGGAGGTAGAGGAAAGTGACTAGAAGCTACCGACTTCACCCAAGCGGCAGCTCTTCAAAAGAAGGCCTTGCAGAATCAGGTTCTAGGGCAGACAGTAACAAGCTTTTGAGCAGCCACAAGAGTTGTGCGGCAGCAAATTTAAATTTTGAGGGGGTTGGGTGATGCAGTTAAAAAAGAGTGCTTTTGCAAGTTTTATCATTGTTGCTATTATGCTTGTTGTTTGGCTGACTGGATGCGGACAGCAAAAAGAAAAACCAGAAACCGCTGGGATTGTGATTACCGACGCTGCAGGGAAAACTATTAGCCTATCCCGACCGTTGCAGCGGGTAGTGATATTGACCCCTTCCATTGCTGAAGCCATGCGCCTTTTAAAAGTGCCGGATGAAGCAATAGTGGGCGTAAGCGATAACGTGCAGAATATGCCATTCTTGGGCCTAAAGAACAAGCCCCTGGTAGGTAAATGGACTCAGCCAAATGTGGAAAAAATAGCGGAGCTTAAGCCAGAGGCGGTGCTTACCTATGGCAAATATCCGTCTAAAGAAGTAAGGGATAAGATTGAGGCCCTAGGGATTAAGGTAATTGGCGTAGATTTCTACTATCTGGATAAATACGATGAGGATTTTCTCCGGGTGGCCAAAGTCTTTGGTAAAGAAGCAAGAGCACAGCAGTTTCTACAGTGGAAAAACCAACATCTAGCAACTATTGAGAAGCGTCTGGCCGGGAGCAAAAATAAACCGGGGATACTATGCCTTTGGACAACTTACTTTACTAAAGGAACTTGGAAAACTTTTGCCCCGGGTTCTTCCTACGACCAAGCAATAAATTTAGCCGGAGGGATCAACCTGGCCAGCGAACTCCCTGCTTCGCCGGAAACACCGGAAGTAAGTGGGGAGTGGGTACTCAGTAAAAATCCTGAAGCTCTGGTGATGGTTTATACTAGCGATGGTCTGGGCTACAACATACAAGATCTAAATAAGGTTAAAGAGCTGGAGAAAGAGGTAAAGAAGAATCCCGTGCTAAGCAAAACCAAAGCGGTAGAAAATAAAAAAGTTTACTTTTTAAATATCTCAGGTCTGGGTAGGTTTGTGGAGGTTATTTACCTGGCCAAGTGGCTTCATCCTGAACATTTCCAGGATGTTAATCCCGAACAAATTTTAAAGGAATACTTCGAGAAGTGGCTTGAGGTGCCTTTTAAAGGCAAATGGGCTTATCCCGAGCCCTAAAGTTTTGAGGAAGGGAGTGTTTTTAAAAAGTGAAAACCCGGAGGATTTTAGGATTAGCAATTGGTTTAGTGCTTATTTTATCGACCTTAACAGGTTGCGTTCAAAAACAGACGGCACAGCCAGCCAAGGGAAAAATTACCATCACCGACTCTTTAGGCCGGCAGGTAGAAGTTCCCTGCCCACCCCAGCGCATAGTCTCCGTCAACAGCGATGTCTCGGAGGTGATCTGTGCCCTGGGAGCTCAAGATAAAATTGTAGGGGTAGCTGATACTGCTGACTTCCCACCACTTATTAAAGACAAGGCCAAAGTGGGACAGGCTTTTACCCCTAGCGTGGAAAAGATTTTAGAACTTAAGCCGGATATTGTTTTTGGCTACGGAAAGTTCCTCAAATCCGAATTGGCTCAAAAGATCGAGGCTGCCGGCATACCTTTAGTTTACCTGGACTGTTACAAAGTAAAAACCATGGCTCAGGACATAAAAACCCTGGGCCAGATCCTGGGTAGGGAAAAAGAAGCCGCGGAATATGTAGCCCTGTTTGAAAACTCCTTAAAGCAGGTTACGGAACGTGTAAAAGACCTTAAGCCCGAGGAGAAGGTACCTGTTTACCTGGAGGGCTATACTGATTATAGTGCCAACGGACCCGGTTCCGGCGGGGCGGAGATGCTGGAATTGGTTGGTGGGAAAAATATTGCAGCGCATGAGTCTGTCCCTTACCCTACGGTTAGCCCGGAGTGGGTAGTGAGCAAAAACCCGCAGGTTATTATTAAAGCTGCTAGCAGCCGTGTTAAACATGGCTATGGGGCTCCTGAGGAAGGGATGAAGAAAATGCGGGAGCAGATTATTTCCCGTCCCGGCTGGCAGCAGATCCGGGCCGTAAAAGAGGGCCGGGTTTACGTCATCTCTAGTGAAATTTACACTGGCCCACGAGCGTCGGTGGGTATAGCTTACTTTGCCAAGTGGCTTTATCCAAAGCTTTTTGCCGACCTTGATCCTGAGGCTATCCATAAAGAATTTTTAAGCCGGTTTCACGGGTTAGAATTAAAAGGAACCTGGGTTTATCCGCAAGCTCGTTAATTTGGATAAATTCCTCTTGGGGTAGTTTTAACCAGAGAGGAGCTCAACGGGTTATGGACCTACTGGGCCAAGTACATGGCCTTGCGGAAGAGAATTTACTAGCTATTAGAAAGGCTTATTCCCGTCATACTGGTCGCAAGGTGTTTTTTCTCATTATTTTGCTGGGCGTGCTTGTGGGAAGTATACTTTTTTCCACGGCTTTAGGAGCTGCCGGGATAAGTGTAAGGGATGTGGGGAGGGCTATCCTCTCCCATTGGGGCCTAAAGACTTTCCCAGAAAATGAGCTGGCGGAAACAGTGGTCTGGCAGCTCCGCCTTCCCCGCGCTTTTCTGGCTGTCCTTACGGGGATGAGCTTAGCCGGTGCCGGGGCAGTAATGCAGGGGGTTTTACGCAACCCCCTGGTCTCTCCTTATACGTTAGGTCTTTCTAGCGGAGCAGCCTTTGGAGCGGCCATGGCCATTGTACTGGGGACAGGTTTACTGGGCGGGAGCTATTTGACTCTTTCCAAGTGGCTGATCGTTACCAACGCCTTTATTTTCGGGGCTTTGACCATGGTTTTGGCCTTTTGTTTAGCTGCCCTTAAGGGGTTAGCCCCAGAGGTGTTGGTGCTGGGAGGGGTAGCTGTTGGCTATCTCTTTCAGGCTGGCGTCTCCCTTTTAAAGTACATTTCCAACCATGAGGCCTTAAGGGAACTGGTAGTGTGGTTGATGGGAGGGTTTTGGGGAGCGAACTGGCAGACTGTAGGGGTGCTAGCGCCCATAGTTTTGGGTTCTATTTTGGGGCTCCTCTACTTTGCCTGGGACTTAAACGTGCTGGGGGCTGGGGAAGAAGTGGCAGCAAACCTAGGGGTAAATGTAAAGCGGGTACGCTTTTTCACACTAGGGCTTTCTACCCTGGTCGCCTCGGCAGCAGTTGCCTTTACGGGGATTATTGGCTTTATAGGCTTGGTTTCGCCCCATATCTGCCGCCTGCTCATTGGCAGCGACAACCGGTTTCTTATACCATCTTCCTGCTTGATGGGGGCAGTGCTGTTGCTTCTTTCCGATACCCTGGCCCGGACTATTATAGCGCCTACTGAGTTACCAGTGGGAATCATTACTGCTTTTATTGGCGCGCCGTTTTTTATCTACTTGCTGGTTAAGAAGAAGAGACAGTGGTGGGGGTAGTAGGAGGGACTTGGGGGTGCGCCTTCAAGTAAAAGGGGTTTGTTTTTCCTACGGGAGTGTAGCGGTTTTGGAAGACGTGACTTTTAAAGTGGAACCTGGAGAGGTCTTAGGAATTGTAGGCCCCAACGGTTCCGGGAAGAGTACTCTTTTGCGGCTCTTGGCCAGGGTCTTACGGCCTCGCCTGGGAACCATATTTCTGGATGGGAAAAGCCTGGCTAACTTGCGTGGCCGGGAGGTAGGGCGTTATCTAGGCTATGTGCCTCCACCGGGTAACGGGCAGGCCTTTTCCTGTACAGTTTTAGAGGCAGTTCTCCAGGGACGCAGGCCCCACCTTACCTGGGGAGTGAGCCAGCGGGATCTGGCTGTGGTTTCCCAGGCTCTAGCCTACTTAGGGTTAACTGGCATGGAGGATCGGCAGCTCCATGAGCTTTCCAGCGGTCAGAGACAGAAGGTGTTTATTGCCCGTGCCCTGGCCCAGGAACCGGAGGTTTTTCTCCTGGATGAGCCAACGGCTACGCTGGATGTGCGCTATCAGCTGGAAGTCCTGGCGCTTATGCGGGAACTAGCCAAAAGCTATGGCCGGGTAGTAATAGTTGTTCTACATGATTTAAATCTAGCTGGCCGCTATACTGATCGTTTACTTCTTTTATACCAGGGATGTATTTTTGCGGCTGGGGTACCTAAGGCCGTATTAACACCAGAAAATATCAAAATGGTCTATGGTATAGAAGCAGCAGTAAATGAATCGCCTTGGGGTTTGCAAGTGATACCGGTTGCACCAGTTAACTACTTAAAATAGTGGCCGATAACCATCTAAAGCAGGGGCCTTTAAAAGAAGGGATTTAGAGTTTTTAAGTAGAATACCCAGTTAAAAACTATGGTTCCACATCCTTTGGTCTCCAAGTCATTAGAAAGGGTGAAAACTGAGCAGTTGATTAAAATCCTGGGCCTCACTAAATGCTATGGCCAGATCCGGGCAGTAGATAATCTGTACTTAAAGATACATGAAGGCGAAATTTTTGGACTCCTGGGGCCTAATGGTGCGGGGAAAACCACTACTGTTCGCATGTTGACTATGCTCACGCGCCCTACCTCGGGCGAAGCCTACATTGCGGGCTATGAAATACGCCGGGATCTCGCCAAAGTGCGCCAGGTCATCGGTGTAGTACCGCAGCACTTTAACCTTGATAACGAACTTACTGCTTGGGAAAACTTAGAGCTCCATGGACGGCTTTACCATATACCTGCTCCAGAGCGGAACCGGCGGATAGAAGAACTCCTAGATTTCGTGGAACTTAAAGCGCGGGCTGACGATCTGGTGGGCACTTTCTCCGGGGGAATGAAACGGCGCCTTATGATTATAAGAGCCCTCCTACATAAGCCCCGGGTTCTTTTTATGGATGAGCCTACCGTGGGTCTAGATCCCCAGGCCAGGCGCAAGATCTGGGACTTTATCCGGCGGCTAAATAATGAAGGGGTGACTGTTCTTCTTACCACCCACTATATTGAAGAGGCCGAAGCCCTTTGCCACCGGGTAGGCATTATGGATAAGGGGAAACTTATCGCCTTGGGGAGCCCGGCTGAGCTAAAGCAAAAAGTAGGGCGGATAGTAGTGGAAACTTTTAAGGATAAGGAAACAGAATACCGCTTCTTTTCTTCCCGAGAGGAGGCTCTAGGCTATGCGCGCGAACTCTCCGGCAATATAGTTATAAGGGAGTCCAACTTAGAAGATGTTTTTGTAGAATTGACCGGCCGCAAGGTCGAGGCAGATTAACTAAGATACGCCTTAAGTTAAGGTGGTGATAAAAATCGAGTTTTATACTGTTTTCTGGCGCGAGATGCTGGCCTTCAGGCGCACCTTTTACAAGTTTTTGGCCTCAAGACTCATAAGTCCCCTTCTTTATCTTGTAGCCTTCGGTTGGGGTTTAGGTAGGGGGATAAGGCTTAATGGCTATAATTATCTGGACTTTGTAGTACCCGGTATTATTGCCCTTTCGGCCATGAGCACGAGCTTCAATGCTGTCGGTTTCTCCCTTAACATGAGCCGCTTGTATTATAAAACCCTAGAAGAATATCTCCTGGCTCCCATAAGCAGCATAAGTTTAGTATTAGGTATTACCTTGGGTGGCACTGTGCGGGGGTTAGTGGCCTCCCTTATTATCCTGGTACTGGCTTTTCTTTTTGGTTCTTCTATGTTCCTTAATCCATGGTTTTTTGTAATAATTATCTTGACTAGCTTTCTCTTTTCTGCTCTGGGAGTGGTGGCGGCCATGACCATCAACTCCCACGAGGATATGTCTAACTTTTCTACCTTTGTTATTTTACCCATGTCCTTCTTAAGTGGGACCTTTTTCTCACCGGAACATTTGCCCCGCCTTGTGACCTATATCATCAATGTCCTGCCCCTTACACATGCTAGTTATGCCTTACGGGCCCTAGCCCAGAGGGGGGAACTCTTACCTTTTTCTTTAGTAGTGTTGCTGGCCTACGCCTCAGCCCTTTTTGCTGCCGCTGTGGTAATTGTTGGAAAAGCGAGGTAAATGGGGCCAAACGACTAAACGCGGAAGGAATTTCCCTTTTTATGTCGAAACGCCACTTTGATACGAAAGCAGGTTTAACCCAGGATAAGGGGGAAGCCAAAGGTGTTACCCAAGAAAATAATCAAACGAGATGGCCGGGTAGTTGATTTTGACCAAGAAAGGATAATCAATGCCATCTTTAAAGCAGCTAAAGCTGTAGGGGGCCAGGATCGGAGGCTGGCTTGCGAACTGGCCAACCAGGTTACAGCACTAATTGCCCAGAAATTTACAGATCGTTTACCTACAGTGGAAGATGTGCAGGATTTAGTAGAAAAGGTTTTGATAGAGAATGGGCATGCCCGGACGGCTAAAGCCTACATCCTTTATCGCCAGCAGCACGCGGAGTGGAGGGATTTCCGGAATCTTTTAGTTAATGTAGAGAAAATGGTACAGGACTACCTGGACGGACGCGACTGGCGTATTAACGAAAACAGCAACATGAACTATTCCCTCCAGGGCTTAAACAACCATATTATCTCGGCAGTAACCTCTAAATATTGGCTGGAGAAAGTGTATCCTCCAGAAATACGCCGGGCCCATGAGGAAGGTTTCATACATATTCATGATTTGAGTTTACTTGCGCCCTACTGCTGTGGCTGGGACCTAGCGGATCTTTTGGAAACCGGCTTTGCTGGAGTAGGCCAGAAGGTAGAGAGCGCCCCGCCCAAACATTTCCGCACAGCATTGGGCCAGATTGCCAACTTCTTTTATACCCTCCAGGGCGAGGCGGCTGGTGCCCAAGCCTTCTCTAACTTCGATACGTATCTCGCGCCCTTTATTCGTTATGACGGCTTAGACTATCGCGAAGTAAAGCAAGCCATGCAAGAATTTATCTTTAACCTTAACGTGCCCACCCGGGTAGGGTTCCAAACCCCCTTTGTTAATATTACCCTGGATGTAGTAGTACCCCAGATACTAGCTAACGAGCCGGTGATAATCGGGGGCAAACGGCAGAAAGCTTGCTATGGTGAATTTCAGAAGGAAGTGGATTGGCTAAATCAAGCTTTCTGCGAAGTAATGATGGAAGGGGATGCCCGGGGGCGCATTTTTACCTTCCCCATCCCTACCTATAACATCACCGATGAATTCCCTTGGGAGAGCCCGGTGGCTGAGCGTATCCTGGCTATGACTGCTAAGTACGGCATCCCTTATTTTGCTAACTTTATTAACTCTGATCTAAAGCCCGAAGATGTCCGGAGCATGTGCTGCCGCTTGAGGCTGGATAACCGGGAACTTAAGAAAAGAGGGGGCGGTCTCTTCGGTGCTAACCCCCTTACAGGATCCATCGGAGTAGTCACTATAAATCTGCCCCGGCTAGGATACTTAAGCTCTACAGAAGAAGAATTTTTCCTTAAACTGAAGCAGTATATGGACCTGGCCAAAGAAAGCTTGCTCATAAAGAGGGGTGTGCTGGAGAAATTAACGGAACAAGGCCTTTACCCTTACTCCCGTTTCTATCTACGGCATGTTAAGGAACGTTTTGGCAGGTATTGGGAGAACCATTTTAATACCATTGGCATCGTAGGGATGCATGAGGCTTTACTTAATTTCCTGGGGCAGGGTATAGAGACGGCGGAAGGTAGACAATTTGCCTTAAAAGTCCTGGATTTCATGCGGGAAGTCTTGACTTCTTACCAAGAAGAGACAGGACAGCTTTTCAATTTAGAAGCCACTCCGGCTGAAGGAACCTCTTACCGCCTGGCGAGGCTAGATAAGTCCCTGTATCCAGATATTATAACTTCGGGAAGGCAAGAACCCTATTATACCAACTCCACCCACTTACCAGTAGACGCTACCTGCGATGTTTTCGAGGCCCTGGAGCACCAGGATGAGCTACAGATCAGGTACACGGGCGGTACTGTCTTTCATGCTTACCTAGGCGAGAGGGTAACGGACCTTACGGCTTGCCGCAAATTTTTGCAAAGGGTTTTTACTAACTTCCGCCTACCTTACCTAACCATCACCCCCACCTTTAGTGTTTGCCCAGAACATGGATACCTTGCAGGGGAGCAATGGACATGCCCTTCTTGCGGCCAGGAAACTGAAGTGTGGAGCAGAATAGTGGGCTACTACCGGCCGGTCAAAAATTGGAATAAGGGTAAACAGGCTGAATTTAACATGCGCCGGACCTTCCTACTGGAGGGAGCAGCAGGATGAAAGGAAAAAATATAAAGATGAATGATAGCCTTTCTCCCACCTATGAGGAGCTGTATTTTAGGGGGGTACACAAGACTAGCCTGGTGGATTTTCCGGGTGAGGTCTGTACCACCCTTTTTTGTGGCGGTTGCAATTTTCGCTGTCCTTGGTGTCACAATGCGGATCTGGTTTTACGTCCCCAGGTTTTACCTATTTTCCCAGCTAAGGAAGTTATAAAGCTTTTAGAGCGACGGCGCCATCTAGTAGAGGCGGTTTGTGTAACCGGAGGGGAACCCACCTTAAGTAAAGGTTTGGAAGATTTCCTGGTTCAACTAAAGAATAAGGGATTTAAAGTAAAGTTAGATACCAATGGAACCCAGCCGGGTGTGCTAGCTAGACTTCTAGAAAAGAACCTGCTAGATTATGTGGCCATGGACATTAAAGCGCCTCCTGAAAAGTACGACCTACTTGCCGGAACTAAGGTAGAGATGACAGCTCTCTTAGAAAGCATAAAAATTCTTAAAAATAGCCCTATAGCTTATGAGTTCCGCACTACAGTAGTTCCTACTCTTATTACCCTGGAGGATCTTAAAGCTATAGGAAAATGGCTTTTAGGAGCTAGATGCTTTGTTTTGCAACCCTTTAAGGCTTCAAGTTCCCTTATTGATATGACCCTTGCCCAACTTCCCCCTTGCCCGGAAGAACTGTTAACTAAAGCCGCCTCCTACCTGCGGTACTACTTTATGAAGGTAGAAGTTAGAAACTAAAGTTCCCGCTGGCCGCTTATGCTTAAATAATGCAAGTCCTGCACGCTACAAGGTATTTGCCAACAAAAGCCAAGTAGCCTGTCCTAGGTGCAAAACAGGAGATAACTTAGGCAAATTAAGTATTGAGTTTCCTTTTTTCATACCTTAAAATAAAACTACATAAAGATTGTCGATTGTGTAGGAGGTTTTTGTTCAATGTCTGAGGATATCATTATTGAAACCCTAAAACTTGGAGCCAGGTGCCAAATGGTTTTGCCCTATAAAATCCGGAAAAGCCTTGGCTTGTCTGAAGGGGATGAAATTTTAGTCCAAAAAACAGGAAACACAATAGTAATAATCCCTAAACCGAAGAGTTATGCCGAACGTCTTTTAGGTCTCCACCGCGAGATATGGAACGGGGTAGATCCTGACAGCTATGTCAATAAGGAGCGGGATTCATGGGGGAATTAGCCAAAGTTATTCGTGGTCATAAAAAAGTTGCCCTTGATACCAACTGCTTTATTTACTACTTGGAGGCGGCTCCTAGGGCAACAATACTTAAGGAAGACGTTTTTAGCCCTTTAGAACAAGGGAGATTTCAAGCGGTTACTTCTACTCTAACATTGGCAGAAATACTGGTAAAGCCTAAATCGCTTGGTAGGGAAGACATCTGTATGGAATATGTAATATTACTTTCTTCCTATCCCAATCTGACCATCATTCCTTTTACCCTGCCGATAGCTGTCCGCTGTGCAGAAATCCGAGCCGAATACCATATCCGTACACCCGATGCCATACAATTAGCTACAGCAATCGAAAGCCAAGCTACCATATTCCTTACTAACGATTTGAATTTACCCAAACAAATAGGCCAACTTACCATACTGTTTCTCAAAGATTATTTATAGCCTTGAAATCGAGGCGTGCTGAAAAAATGGTGTTGGGAAAGGAATACCAGGTTTACCGCAATGTATGCCCACGGAATTGTTTTTGTACTTGTAGCATGCTTTCTTACGTCCGGCACGGGCGCTTAGAGAAAGTTGCCGGGGATCCCTTGCATGGCTTTACCCGGGGACGCCTCTGCGCTAAGGGGTATGCTTATGTTCAGCGCGTGTATGCTCCCGAACGTGTTGTATTCCCTTTACGTCAGGAACCCCGGGGTTCCGGGAACTGGAGGCGGATCTCCTGGACAGAAGCCTTGGATATTATAGCGCGTAAGATATTGGAAATTAAAGGTCGTTATGGCTCCCTTTGGCCCATAGCCCTTTATGTGCATTATGGGCACCTCGGTCTTTTGCACTTGGCCGTAGAGGGTTTTTTTGATGCCCTCGGGTTTATAACCAAAATTCAAGGAAACTTGTGCTGGTCAGCCGGTTTAGAGGCCAATCTCTTGGACATGGGCCGCAATCTACAACCGGATCCCGAAACTATGGCGAACGCCCGGTCAATTATAATCTGGGGGGCCAACCCTGCCTGGACAGCCCTCCATCAGATGCATTTTATAGATGCTGCTCGTCGCCTGGGGGCTCTAGTGGTGGTAATCGATCCTTTAATAACAGCTACTGCTGCTCAGGCTGACCTTCATATCCAGGTAAACCCGGGCGGCGATGGCGCTTTGGCCTTGGGGGTAGCTAAGTACCTGGTAGAAAAGGGATGGTACGAAAAAGATTTTGCTAAAAAATATCTCTTAGGTTGGGAGGAGTTCAAATCTTATCTCCAAAACAAAATAAAATATACCGATATATATCGGGTCGCCGGAGTGGACCAAGCTAGCATAGAAGAGCTGGCGAAAATCCTTGTAGAGCATCGGCCGGTAGCTTTATGGAAGGGCATGGGGCTCCAGAGGTATACCAACGGCGGACAGAACATCCGGGCTATAAACGCCCTGGCTGCTCTGGCTGGTTGCCTTGGTTCTTCTGGTGGTGGGCTTTACTACGCCAGCCTACAGACGTGGGATCTATTCAACTTTCATGCTAGGAACTGGTCGCCACCACCGGGGGTCAAGGGCGAACATCGGTACTTGCCCATCACCAGGGCGGGAGAAGGGTTACTTGCGGCCCAGGAACCCCCAGTCAAATTCTTATGGATTGCCCGGGCCAACCCCTTATCCCAGGCCCCGGATCCGGCAGCCTTGCAGCAAGCCATGTCCAATATGGAATTGGTGGTTCTGGTGGACCAGTTTTTGACTTCCACATCTCAGTATGCTGATCTATTTTTACCTTGTACAACTCAGTTTGAAGAATGGGAAATAATTCCTAGCTATTGGCACTGGTGGGTAGCCATCAATCAGCAGGCTATCTCCCCAGTAGGAGAATCCAAGTCAGATCTGGAGATTGCCTGGAATCTTTCTGCGCGCCTTAATGAACTCTCGCCTGGAAGTTGTAATTTCCCTACTGGTGGGGATGAAGAGGAGTGGGTAGCGGCCGAATTCAATCCTTATGTTTACCAGCTACTAGGTATCAAGGATTACCGCGAGCTCTTGCAGGGCCCGCGCAAGCTTAAAATGCCCGAAAGAGGAGGGGAGCCTAGCTTTGCCACCCCTTCGCGCAAGTATGAACTTTATTCTGCAAAGGCTAGGCAAGCGGGATTACCGGCCATTCCCGTCCTGACAAGCCCCCTTTCACCTCCTCCACCTTATCCCTTCCGATTGCTGACTCCTCACTTCCAGGGAGGTAACAATTCCCAATTTTTAAATCTACCATGGTTGATATCTGGTAGCCGGGAACCTGTGCTCCGGTTGCATCCTGCTATAGCGGATAAGTTAAACCTAAAAAGCGGGGACTTGGTCCGGGTTTACAACGACCAGGGAGAACTGGTTTTACCAGTCTTGGTGACCCAAAGGGTTCCTCCCCAGGTGGTCGTCTGTTACCAGGGGGGAACAGGTGGAAAGATAAATAGGTTATTGGGTGGCGTGGAAACCGACCTGGGTAAAGAGGGAGCGGGGGCCCCGGCTCCCGCTTACTTTGAAACTTTTGTAAATATAGCGCGAGTATAAAATAACTATTTTACCCTCATGCCGTACAGGCGGCATCATATTTTCAGAGCAGGCTACTAGTTTAAGGAGGTCTTATGGGATACAGAGTATTTTTGCTGGATATAACGCGCTGTATCGGTTGTCGTAGCTGCGAACTGGCTTGCAAGAGTGAATATCATTTGGCAGAGGGCCAGTCTTTCCGGCGGATATATGAGGTAGAGTGGCTCACCCCGGAAGGGTTAGTAGTCTTATATCTTTCCCTAGCCTGCAACCACTGCGAGCATCCAGAATGTTTCCGGGTGTGTCCTCACCGCACCTACCGGAAAAGGAGAGACGGGGTGGTGATTCACGAGGCAGGTCGTTGCGATGGCTGTGGCCGATGTGTCCAAGCGTGTCCCTATAAAGCCCCCCAATTTGACCAGGAGAGGGGTAAGGTAGATAAATGCCATTTTTGTTATGCCAGGCTGGATGCTGGTCTACTACCGGTATGTGTGGAAGCCTGCCCTACAGGGGCTTTAAACCTCGAGGAGGGAGAAAGAGGCCTGGCAGATACGGTAGATAAAATTCCTGGTCTTCCAGATCCTATACTTACAGGACCTTCCCTTCGTTTCCGTTTATCAGGGAGGTTAAAACCCTTGTTAAACAGGCCAAATATTCTAAGTTCTTTTTTGTAACTTTAGGCAACTAAGTGAAGGACTTAAACAAAGGATGTTTCCCCAAGCGCCAGTGCCCCGGTCTGGGAAATGTTTCGGAAACATCTAAGCAAGGATGAGGGTGGGAGGGATGAAACCTAAACCTGTAACCCGCCTGCTTTTAAGTATGGCGAGGGAAGAGGGCTTGACAGGCCTGGCTAAGATAGTCGCCGAGGAATTCCGGAATCCAGTAATCATCACTGACGCCACCTACCGGATCTTGACAGGCCAACCTTTCCTAGGGGTTCAATATCCTTGGCCTGAGCATCTGCCTCTACCAGTACCCCTTCCTTCATCTTGGCCAGAACTGAAAGGACGCTTGCTTAAAGGCACTCTGTGGAACGACGAAGGGTCTCCAGTGAATTACACGGCTGTACCTTTAGGAGAGGAGCGGTTGGAAGGCTTTCTTTTTGTCCTGGAGATGGTTGGCCCTGTAAATAAGGATTTGGGCGATCTTCTTACTGAGGTATCCCTTCCCGTACTAATAGAACTTAAGAAAGAGAAAGCCCTTTTAAACCAGGAGAAAAAGTATAAGAGAGAATTTCTTTTAGAGATCCTTTACAATAACTTCGAAGACTTTGAGAGCTTGGTAGATAGAGGTAAGACATGGGGGTGGAATTTAAACCTGCCTTATGCTTTGCTCGTCCTTCAACTAGACGAAGAACAAGGACTTCCAACGACAAGCGAAATCACACTTAAGGAAATTAACGAGAAGTTTAACGAAATAGTAGTGGCTTATGCCGAAAAGAGAGGGGCGATAGCTTTAGATATCAAGGGCCAGGTGGTCATCCTTCTACCTTACACTTTAAAGGAGGATAAGCCCCAAAGGAAAAAAGCCATAGAAGACTGGGTAAGGGAGCTGCGGAGATATATTCTAAAGCGATCCCCCAGTTTTTCCTTCTCCGCCGGGGTGGGTGAGTTTTATACCGGAGTGACGGAACTTTACAAGGCTTATCAAGAGGCCAAGACAGCTCTTAAATTGGGGGTGCTGTTTAAAGGTAGAGGAACCCTCACTTATTTTAGCGAGCTGGGGATAATCCGCCTGCTTTATAAATTAGGCGAGCTGGAGCTGCGGGACTTCTGGCAAGGGATCCTTGGACCACTGCTAGATTACGACCGGGAACAAGGCTACGAACTTCTTAATACTTTGAAAGTATATTTCCAGTGTAATGGTGATCAACAGGAGACGGCAAGAAAGCTATTCATCCACCCCAATACTCTAAAGTATAGACTAAAGAAAATTGAGGAGATCACAGCCCTGAAACTGGATAATATTGAGGCCTTGGTGAACCTGTATTTGGCGCTACAAGTTATGCACCTCCAAAGGGAAAACAAATAAGCTTAGGCTTTATTAAATTTGTCCCTCTATACAAAGGGGGCTTTTTTTATTTTAGCGGAGGGGACAAAGGAAGAGTACCTGGCCATCTAGAAAAAGTGAAAGCAATCTCAATATTTGTCTGGAGAGGAGGAGAAAGGATTGTCGGGCAGGATATCCCGCCGAACCTTTCTAAAAGGAGCGGCAGTTCTGGCCGCGACATCTGGGGTAAGCTGGTCAGCTACCAAGGCTTACCGGTGGCTGTCTCCTGCGGAAGCTGCTCCTTTAGCCCGGGAGGAAAAGGTGGTAAGAACCGTCTGTTCTCCTAATTGCTGGCAAACATGCAATCACCTGGTCACGGTCCGGGAAGGGAAGGTAGTTAAGATAGCTCCTGCCCCCATGCCGGATCCGGAATATAACCGCATATGTCTCCGGGGCCTTACCCATATCCAGCGCCTTTACCATCCTGATAGATTAAAATACCCTATGCGCCGCATAGGCGAGCGGGGAGAAGGTAAATGGGAGAGGATAAGCTGGGATGAGGCGCTAGATTTTATTGCCGGCAAATTCAAAGAGTTACGTGATAAGTACGGTCCCCAGGCTATAGCTGTAGTACATCAGTCTGGCAATTACGGGCTCTTGAACGGGGGATATGGTGGCGCTTACCGCTTCGCCGGGGTTTTAGAGAGCGTGTTGGCCTCGGGTAGCGTCGATCAGGCCGTATCCATCGGGTTTTCCTCTGCTCTGGGTACAGGTATTTTCGATGCTTATAGCAATGAATGCGCTGACTGGGTGAACGCCAGGACTATTATCTTGTGGGGCAGCGCCTGCGCTGAAAGCCAGATCAATGAATGGCATTTTATCTGGGAAGCGGTGGAAAAGGGTGCCCATCTAGTGGTTATCGATCCTATTTATACCACTACGGCCCAGAAGGCCCATACCTGGGTCAACTTAAGGCCAGGTACTGATATAGCCTTTGCCTTAGGCTTGCTTCATGTCATCATCACCAGAGGCCTCGTAGATAAGGAATTCACCTTAAATAAAACATGTGCTCCTTTCCTGGTAAGAGAAGATAACAGGTTGTTCTTGCGGCAGGGAGAAAAGCCGCTGGTGTGGGATACCCGTTCTGGGCGGGCAGTTCCCTATGATACTCCCAGTATTGTTCCTGCCTTAGAAGGCCTGTTCGAAGTAAACGGGGTTAAATGCGCTACTGTCTTTAGCCTACTTAAAACGGTCGTCCAGGATTATAGCCCGGCTAAGGTGGCTGAGATAACGGGTGTAAGCCCGGAAGTAGTGGTTAAGGTGGCCACTTTACTGGCTACCAACCGGCCGGGAGGTATCAAACATGGCTATGGTGCGGACCGCTACCACCATGCGGATCTCCTCGGCCAGGCCATGATAACCCTTTTAGGTCTTACTGGCAATATCGGAAAATCGGGCAATATTCTAGGGATTTTCTTTGCGGGCTTCGATCCTATGGTTTATAACGTTAATTGGCTATTCCCCCGAGGAACCTTTCCTAAGATGCTGCCCTTGGTCCAACTCCAAGATACAGTCATCAAACAAAATCCCTATCCTATAAAGGCCTTTTATATCACTTGTTCCAACCTGTTGGTTCAGACTGCTGACCGGAACAGATGGCTGCGCGAGGTATGGCCCAAGCTGGAATTGGTGGTGGCCGTGGACCAGTTCTTCAATAACACGTTGAATTATGCAGATATCGTCCTCCCCGCTGCCCATTATTACGAAACCGAAGAGATAGTGCTTTCCGGGGATGTTCCCTATGTCCTGTACCGGCAGAAGGTTATAGAGCCCTTATGGGAAGCCAGGCCTGACTGGGAGATATACCGCGGGATAGCTTCCAGGCTTGGTTTAGGCCAGTATTTCGGTTCTATAGAAGAAGAATGTGCCAAGTGGTTAGATATGCCTTTGATGCGCCAGCAGGGCATCGACTACCAGCGTCTTAAAAAAGAGCAGGCCATCCGGTTCCTGCCCAAACCCTATATCCCCTGGCAAGATGGCAAGTTTAAAACTCCCACCGGTCGCTTAGAGTTTTATTTAGAGAAGAAAGTGCCCCAGGGAGAAGAGCTGCCAGTGTTCAAGTGGCCCTTGGAAGCAGGCCCTGATAGCCCCCAGGCGGCTAAGTATCCTTTGATCCTTATTACTCGCCACGAGAAGTTCCGTATCCATTCCCAATACGAAAACCAACCTTGGTTGCGGGAAATTAATCCGGAACCCTTTGTGGACTTAAACCCCCAGGAAGCCCGTAAGCGAGGGATCGGCGACGGCGATCTGGTAGAGGTCTTCAATGATCGCGGCCATGTTACTTTACGCTGCCGCTATAACGAAGCTATCCCGCCGGGAGTAGCCCACATCCAGCAGGGTTGGTGGTTTTACCGTGACGGCCATCACCAGGAACTCACCCATGCCCGGTACAAAGAAAACACCCTTAACTATTCTTTCTTTGATGTGCGGGTAGAAGTAAAAAAAGCCTAAAGGAGAGGGGAGGTGCTCTTGGTGGCTAAAAAGTATGGTATGGTTATCGATCTTAGACGCTGCATCGGGTGCCATACTTGTGCTATAGCGTGTAAGCTAGAGAACAACGTACCTATGGGCTTGTTTTGGAATCGCGTTCTTACCAGAGGCGGTCCTGGCCTGGATATTCCTGAGGGGAGTTATCCTTATTTAAAACGGGAATATCTACCCGTAGCTTGCCAACACTGTGAAAATGCCCCTTGCGTTAAGGTGTGCCCCGTAGGGGCTACTTATAAAGATCCCGACGGACGGGTGCTCATTAAATATGATCGGTGCATAGGATGCCGCTACTGTATGACGGCCTGCCCCTATAATGCCCGGGTCTTCAACTGGCAGGAACCCCTTAGGATTCCGGGACACTCTTACGGGAGCCAAGGGGTGCCTGATCGTAAGCGAGGAGTAGTAGAGAAGTGCTCCTTTTGCCAGCAGCTGGTAGATGCTGGGGGCGAGCCCTTCTGCGTTACCTGCTGTCCGGCTAGGGCGCGGAAGTTTGGGGATTTAAACGATCCGGAAAGCGAGGTTTCCCGTCTCCTCCGGGAACGTCCTGCAGAACGGCTACTAGAGGACCGGGGTACTAGGCCCCAGGTTTATTATCTGCGTTAGGGGGGTTAAGGATGAAGGATAAAGGATATTATCTATGGCTGGGGATTTTATCGGTCCTATCAATCTTAGGCTTGGGGGCCTGGATTTATCAGGTGACCCATGGCCTGGTAGTTACAGGGATGCGCAACATCGTAACTTGGGGGCTTTATATTACCGCTTTCATGTTTTTGGTGGGGTTGTCGGCGGGGGGTATCATCGTATCTTCTTCGGCTACGGTTTTTAACCTACCTCAGTTTAAACCTGCAGCCCGGCCCGCCGTCCTCCTTTCGGTAGTTTCTATACTTATGGCTACTCTCTTCATCTTTGTTGATCTCGGTCGGCCAGATAGGGTACTGAATCTATTAACTTCGCCTAAGCTTAATTCTCCCTTGGTCTGGGATGTGATCATCATAACTTTATACTTGACCCTTTCCTTGTACTACCTCTATCTAATGGGCCAGCCAGAAACGGGTGAAGACAGGTTACGGGTGGTCTCGGCTTTAGCCCTTCCTACAGCTATACTGGTACACTCGGTTACCGCCTGGATATTTGGTCTCCAGATCGCCCGCCCCACCTGGCATAGCGCGTTGCTCGCCCCTTTGTTTGTGGTCTCAGCTTTGGATTCTGGGCTTGCCCTTCTGCTTTTGGCCTTGCTGGTTCTAGATCGTTCTGGCTGGTACAGGGTGGATAAATCTCTTTTTTCTACTCTAGGAGGAGTACTGGCAGTTTTAATTGCCGTAGATGTGTTCTTCGTATTTTCTGAGGTCCTTACCGCCCTCTACCCTGCTGAAGAACGGCTTATGAGGTATGTAAATCTTCTGCTAAAGGGGAGCCTGGCTCCCTATTTTTGGGGAGAGATTCTCCTGGCTGTTATTCCTTTCTTGCTCCTTGTGTTTCGTTCCAACCGAGAGAAACCTGGGCTGGTGGGCCTAGCCGCAAGCTTAGTAGTAATAGGTGTGTTTCTAAAAAGGATATGGTTACTTTTCTCTGCCTTACTTCTACCCTTGCTTCCCTACGCACCAGGGGTACCCTTGGGAAGCTATCTCTTTCCCCCTTTTGAATTCACCCGTTATTATCCTGTGGCTTGGGGGATAACTGGTAAGTATACCCCTACTTGGGTAGAAATAGGGATATTTATAGGCATTTTTGCCTTCGGCGCCCTTCTGTTTATTATACTTGCCAGGGCCATTTTAGTGCCAAGTACCCTTAAAGGAACCCGAGGGCTTTATTCTCGTGGCCTGACCAGCTAAAGAGACTAACTCCTAAAAGACTGAGCGTTTTATTTCCTTATAGTGGGATTGGAATGAGACCAGTATGGGCTTTAAGCCCCCGCTGGTCCTTTTTTTGCTAATATGTTCATTAAGCGGAGTAGAAGCGGAGAGAAAGTGGCCAATATAGGACCTCAAGGGATTTGTCCGCCTTTACTCCAGAAGAACTTATGGTCGGTTTGGTTTCCTAACCCCGGCAGTGTAACAATCCCGAAGAGATGATAACGCCCGGCCCTTTCACTAAGGCTGGGTTTTCTTGTTGCCCTTTTACATTTTGTACTTGTATAACTAAATGGAATACCATTTATGAAGGAACTTTTTTGATCATGCCGAACTATAACCTGTATCAATTACCTCTTTAATAACGCAGGTCACAATTAACAAAAAGATAAAAGGGGTGGTGGGGATGACGAACGAAGCTTACCGCCAAATGTGGCAGGAGCTAGGGATGGACTTAAGACAACATGATCTTTTTCTAGCCGCTTTACCAGAGGCCTTTAATACGGTTTTCCTATCCCAATCTAACCGGCCCCAGGGGATGGCTTATTTTGACAATCTTCTTATGGAGGCCCATGGAGGGCGTATCCGGGAGATTCTGGACCGAAAAAAAGAAGGGAAGCCGGTAGTGGGTACCTTTTGCGTTTTTGTACCGGAGGAATTAATCTTTGCCATAGATGGCGTTAGTGTAGGGTTATGTGGGGGTGCTCAGTTTACTGTACCTGCTGGAGAAAGGGTCCTTCCCCGTAATTTATGCCCTTTAATAAAGTCGCTGATGGGATTTAAATTGGAAAGAATCTGCCCCTACTTTCAGGCTGTGGACTTTTTGATTGGAGAAACAACCTGTGATGGAAAAAAGAAGACCTGGGAGATACTCAATGAGTACGTGCCCACTTATGTTATGGAGCTACCCCAACGCAAGGAAGAGCCCGATCTGGCTCTGTGGGAAAGGGAGATCTGGCGCCTTAAGAAAGAGGTGGAGCGGCGCTCTGGCCAGATAATCGATGAAGAGAAACTGGCCCGGGGGATAAGGCGAGCCAATGCTCGCCGGGAGGCCCTGCGGAGGCTATATAAAGCCCGGCAGGCAGACCCGGTGCCTATAAGCGGTAAAGATGTCCTGCTTATATCCCAGCTGGCCTTCTTTGATGAACCTGAGCGATTTGCGGCTCGGGTAAACGAGCTCTGCGAGGAATTAGAAGGCCGCATGGCCCGAGGAGAAGGGGTAGCTCCTAAAGGGGCTATACGTATCGTGGTCGCGGGTACACCTATGCCCATACCTTACTGGAAGCTCCACCATATAGTAGAATCCGCGGGGGCGGTTATAGTGGCCGAGGAGACTTGCACCGGTACCCGCTATTTTGCCGGTCAGGTAGAAGAAGGGGGGGAGACGCTAGAGCAGCAACTTAAAGCCCTGGCTCGGCGCTTCCTGGACATTAACTGCGCCTGCTTTACTCCTAACTCTGGCCGGGTGGAGGATATTCTAAACTTGGCCCGGGAATGGCGGGCTCATGGGGTTATTTATTATACCTTGCAGTTCTGCCAGACCTATGCTTTAGAAGCTAGGCGGGTGGAAAAGGCCTTGAAGGAAAGAGGTATACCGGTGCTCACTTTAGAGAGCGATTACAGCGAAGAGGATGTGGGGCAACTTAAGACCCGTATAGAAGCTTTCCTGGAGATGTTGAACTAAGCTTACTTGGTAATTACTGCAAAGGGGATAAAGTCGTACACAGAGCCCTGGAGCAGTTGAGCTTTCCACCGAGCGGCTGCTCCAGGGCTTGTTTTGTAGCAAAAAGCCCGATGTTTGCAGTTTGTATATCAATTGTGCTACAATGAATATATCACTTTAAGAAAGGTTGGGTGTTTTACATGCGTTTTATCAGCGTTCGAGACTTAAAATTAAGAACAAGCCAGATTTGGCATCAACTTAAAGAGGAAGGCGAAGTGGTCATTACTTCCAACGGCAAGCCTATTGGAATACTTTCTAGGATAGAAGAAGATAACCTGGAAGATTACCTTAAAGCACTTCGGCGTGCTCGTGCAATAGCTGCTTTAAACAAAATACAGGAACGTTCCCGGCAAAAAGGTTTAGATAAATTAACAGAAGAAGAAATAGAAGAGGAAATAAAGGCCACTAGGCGGGAGCGCTACCAATGAGGATTGTATTGGATACTAACGTATTAGTTTCAGGTCTGCTTAAACCTTATAGTAATGCTGGGATGCTCCTCCGTATGATTGTTGGAGGTTTAGTGCAAGTAGTATACGATGCCCGAATTATTTCGGAGTATAGAGAAGTTTTACGCCGTCCTAAATTTGGACTTAGCATGGCCGAAGTAGAAGCAATTCTGTCACAGATTGTAGCCGAAGGCATCTCAGTAATAGCCGAACCTTTAAAAGAGAGGTTACCGTATATAGATAATGAGCCTTTTTTAGAAGTAGCTAAGGCTTATCCGGGAAGTATTCTTGTTACAGGTAATAAAAGGCATTTTCCCCAAGAAGTTTGCGGAAATATAATTGTTCTAGATCCTTTAGAGTTTCTTGAGCTTTGGCGAAATAGCCCTATGGAGAGACCAGGAAATTGAGGTGAACTACCAGGCTATGCTTAAAAGCTACTCAAGTAAAAAAGGCCCTGAAAGATAATATACTCTAGCCCTAGCTTGGGTTCCAGGCGGGCCGTAATAAAAATATACAAGGGTAGGCTGTTTTTCTAGGGGCTTTTCCGGATGGCAGGGGAAGAGCTCCAGATATCCGTGACGGCGTAAGGTAGTCGGGTCTAAACTTAAAAGTTCTGGGAGGTGCTTACGCCGGAAGGCCTGGTCACTTAATCGGTCCATCCAAAGGGACCTTTCTTTTTCTGTCAAGGGTGAAGGCGGAGCCCAAGAAGGCCAGCGCCGGCTACGATCGTATAACAAGAGATCAAATTTGAGCAGGTGATAAAAGAGGTTTAAATCTATCTTGGCCCGGAAAGTAGCTGCAAACCGGGCTAGATTATTATATAGGTCTTGCCGGCTAGGGGCGCGGCGGTGAAAGCCCTTTTCTTCCCACCAGGAGGCCAAGGCCTCAAAAAGGTTAAAGGGGGTGGGAAAGGCTTGTTCGAGAAAACAAAGGGCGTGGTCAGCTATATGGGAGTTCCAGTATCTTTCCAGGAGCTCAGCTATACGGTGTAGGCGCAGAAGCTCAGCATAGGACATATCGCGGCTAGCTAGGACCTCGTAGGGAGGATCCTCCAGGAACACGTAGCCATATCTAGAAGCCTCCTGACGTAAAGGAGTCCCTTTCAGGAGCTTAAGAAACCCTAGCTGGATTTCATGGGGTCGCAAGCTGTAAACAGCATTGAAGCTTTGGGCGAAGGAGGAGTAAGTTTCTCCTGGAAGCCCAGCGATGAGATCCAGGTGCAAGCGGATGTTACCAATAGAATGGAGCTTTTTTATGTTCCTGGCCAACTTTTCCCAGTTCTGGCGGCGCTGGCAGCGCAGGTTGACCTCCTCATTGATGGTCTGGACTCCGATCTCAAATTGGAAAAGGTCTGGAGGGACACCCTTAAGGAAGTTTAGCATTTCTTCATCTAGTAAGTCCCCTACTATTTCAAAGTAAAACTTGGGTTTAGGGTTTAACGATATCAGGGGTTCGGTGATTAGAAATTTCCAGATAGATAGAGCTCTTTCCTTATGGGCATTGAAGGTACGGTCCACGAATTTGATCTCCCGTACCCCGGCTTTAAGGAGGCGACGGATATCCTCTTTTACCCGTTCTAGGGAGAAATAACGTACCCCAGAGGTGGTAGAAGATAGGCAAAAGCCGCACCCAAAGGGACAACCTCGCGAGGTTTCGTAGTACACAGTGCGCTCTTTGAGGCTTGCTAAAGTGTTTTCAGGGTAGGGGTTGGGGAGAGAGTCCAGATCTTCCACTACCGGTGCCCACCCGTTAGAAAATATATCCGCTCCTTTCCGGTAAACGAGACCAGGTAGGGAAGTTAAAAGGGAAGAGGAGATCCGCTGAGTTAGGTCTGTGACAGGGTACCGAGGGGGCGCTTCTTCCAGTAGAGCAGAAAGAAACCGGGCCCAGGCGAGCTCCCCTTCCCCACGGATAATGAGATCTACCTGGGGATTAGCTTTAAGGAAAGCTTCACTTTCAAAGGATACCTCCGGCCCTCCAAATATAATAAGTAGATCGGGCCGTACTTTTTTTAGTATAGCAGCTACTTCTAGGCTAGGTTTAATATTCCATATATAACAAGAGAAAGCCACTATCTCTGGATGGCGGCGATATATTTCTGCGGCTATGCTGGTTGGGAGATCATTGATAGTGAATTCCAAGACCTCTTGCTCTACAGGAAAGAAACACCCTACAGCCCAGAGGTAACGCAAGGCCAGGGAAGAATGAATATATTTGGCGTTGAGGGTGGTAAGGATGATGCGCATAAGAAGAAACCTCTTTTCGGTTTTCCCTAGAGACGCCTATCTTTAAGTTTAAAAGGTTTCTAAAGGGTTTTTATACAATTTGGCAGTTCGGTTTCTGATAATGTTCTTTAAGGGGTGATTTCCATTACCTCCAGGTTGTCCAAACATTCCTTTATAAGGCCTTCCACATTAAGCTTTTCTTCAGCCTTTTCCACCTTAGCCAGGCGAGGTTTGGTGGCCGGATGCCGGGGGATGAAGAGGGTGCAGCAATCTTCATAAGGCTTAATGGAAATATCATAAGTCCCGATTTTGCGAGCAAGATTCATGATCTCGGTTTTGTCCCAGGAGATAAGGGGGCGGAGCACAGGGAGATCTACGACCTTGTTGATCACTGCTATACTTTCTAGGGTTTGACTAGCCACCTGGCCCAGGCTTTCCCCGGTAAGGAGGGCTAAAGCCCCTTCTTGCTCGGCCACTTTCTTTGCTATACGGAACATCATCCGGCGCATGATGGTTATATATAGTTCTTCGGGGCAATTCGTGCGGATGGCCTTTTGAATAGCTGTAAAAGGAGCTATAAGTAACCGTAAGTCTCCCCCGTAGCGGGCCAGAACCCGGCATAGGTCGATGACTTTTTCTTTAGAACGTTCGCTGGTGAAGGGAAAACTATAAAAATGAAGGCCCGAAATTTTAAGGCCCCTCTTTAAACCTAGCCACCCAGCCACCGGGCTATCTAAGCCTCCCGAGATAAGGAGGATACCCCGGCCAGTGATGCCCACAGGGAGCCCCCCCGGACCCGGGATAACCTGGGAGTATAGGTAAGCTGCTTCTTCCCGGATCTCTATATGGATCACCCGATCAGGATTATGGACATCTACCGGATGTCCCGTGCAAGCCAGGAGGTAACCGCCCACCAAGCGGTTTACCTCTGGGGACTGATAAGGGAAGCGTTTATTAGACCGCTTGGTTTCCACTTTGAAAGTCTGGCCAGGGGTATTCTTAAGGAGATAAAGGGCTTTTTCTCGGAAGGCTTCGATGTTGAGAGATGTTTCTATCACGGGGCTTAAAGAAACTATCCCGAAAACACGTTTAAGCCTCTCTATCACCTCTTTAGCATCCCCGTTGACTTTTACAAAGATGCGTCCAAAGGTATGCTCGATCTTCCGGGAGGGAAGATCGGATAAGGCTTCCCGGATGTTATTAAGGAGGCACTTTTCAAAGTCCCCGCGATTCTTGCCTTTAAGGCTTATCTCGCCGTAGCGGACCAGCACCGCGGTATACACCCTTGGCGTACCCCTTTCTAGTTAATTCGAACCACCCTTGTAACAACGTATTCTACAGTCTACGCAGCTCCTCTACACATTCTTTGATGGAGCGAACGGCTTCATCTATCTCTTCCTCAGTATTAAGCTGGGACAAACTTATACGTATGGCTCCTTCCATGTACTTTAAGGGAATCCCTAAGGCCTTAAGGACATGGCTTACTTCCTGCCTGCGGGAGTGGCAGGCCGAACCCGTGGACACATAGATGCCCCTTTCCTCCAGCATATGGACCAGGACTTCTGCTTTAACTTCAGGGAAGGAGATATTAAGGATGTGGGGGGCACCAGTTTGGGGTTCCGGCCCGTTTAGATGTGCTCCGGGGATACCTTCCAGTAACCCTTCCGCTAGCCGGATTTTTAGCCGATGCATTTTCTCTGTGCTACCTGGCAGGGCTTTTCTGGCCAGGGCCGCGGCCACGCCGAAACCAGCTATACCCGGCACGTTCTCGGTTCCTGCCCTTAAGCCCCTTTCCTGATCTCCGCCCACAAGGAGGGGTTCGATACGTATGCCCTGGCGTAAGTATAAGGCTCCCACTCCTTTAGGCCCGTGTATTTTGTGGGCGCTTAAAGAAACAGCGGCTAGGTTTAACTTTTTAATGGGGAGGGGGATCTTCCCGTATCCTTGGATGTGGTCTACATGGAACAGGGCAGGGCTGCGGGCAGCTATTAGGCTGGCTATTTCCTCCAAGGGCTGAAGGCTCCCTAGCTCATTGTTTACGCTCATTACACTAACTAAAATGGTGTCTTCCCGCAGGGCTTGTTCTAAGGCTTCCAGGCGGACTATTCCCTGGCTGTCTACAGGTAGGTAGGTGACGCTAAAACCTTCCCTTTCTAGCAACCGGCAGGCCTCAAGCACAGAGGCGTGCTCTATAGCCGTGGTAATGATATGCCGTCCCCGTCGCTTTAAAGCATGGGCTAGCCCTCTTAAAGCCCAATTGTTAGCTTCTGTACCGCCGGAAGTAAAGTAAATTTCCCCCGGCTGGGCTCCTAGAAGATCTGCCACCTCTTCCCGAGCCCGACGTAAGATCCGTTCCGCAGCTACCCCCATACCATGGAGGGAAGAGGGGTTACCGTAGGTTACCGTCATAGTTTCTCTTACAGCTTCAGCCACTTCCGGAAGCACCATGGTGGTGGCGCTATTATCGAGATAAATTACTTTACCCATATACTTCCTACCCCTGTTGGCTAACCTTGTACTTACTCCGATTCTTCATTTAGTATACTATTTTTTTCTTCCTGTAGCTACTTATAGCCGTTCCCTGGAGTTTATCGGTTTAAATTCAGTGAGTAGCCAACCGGACGGGGGGCGCATATCCATAAAGTAAAATTTACTTGGCTTGTGGGAGTGTTTAGGTATGTACCAGGTAGAGAAAGCCTTTAACCGCTATCGCCAGGAATTGATGGAGCTACCAGGGGTGGTTGGAGTAGGTATAGGAAATAAATTGGTAAGGGGAGAGGATACCCGCCGTCCGGCCCTAGTAGTGTTGGTCAAAAAAAAGACCCCTCTTTCTTCCCTTAAAAGGGAGGAGAGGATACCTAAATTGTTGGGAAAGGCGGAGACTGATGTATTAGAAGTAGGGGAACTTCGCCTCCTAGGGAGGACTGATTACCAGCGGCCAGCCCAGCCGGGCTTAAGTATTGGGCACTACAAAATTACCGCTGGAACCTTTGGAGCAGTGGTAAAAGATCGGCGTACTAAGGAGCCTCTAATCTTGTCCAACAACCATATTCTAGCCAATATTACCAATGGCCATGATGGCCGGGCAGCTATAGGGGACCCCATACTCCAACCGGGTCCCTATGATGGAGGAACTAAAGATCAGGTGATAGGGTATCTTGAACGCTTTATTCCCCTTTATCCGGAGGTGGAGGAGGTAACCTGCAGCAAAGCTTTGCGGCTGGAACGGATGTTGAACGCTTTTCTTCAGTTATGGAAGACAGATTACCGCCTAAGCCTTCAGAAATTAACGGATGCGCCCAATAAGGTGGATGCGGCTGTGGCTCGCCCCGTAAGCCAGAAGGCCATTACTCCTGAAATCTTGGAATTAGGTTATGTTCAGGGAGTGAGGGAGCCCCAGGTGGGGATGGAAGTGGTAAAGAGCGGCCGTTCTAGTGGGGTCACCCGGTCGCGGGTCCAGGTAGTCCAGGCTACTGTCAGAGTGCTCTTGGAAGAAGGATTAAAGGGTATTTTCGAGGACCAGTTCATCACCGGTCCCCTGGCCAAGCCTGGGGATAGCGGTTCCCTGGTCCTAGATAAAGAAAACTATGCGGTGGGCCTGCTCTTCGCTGGCTCTGATAAGACTTCGGTGAGCAACCGTATAAGCAATGTATTGGAGGCCCTCCAGGTAGAATTTTGACATCTATATACGTTTGACCCTTACATGGTGAGCTGGCCTCCAGGCAGATCAATTATCTTCATTATCTTTTCTTCTTCACCAGTTAAGGCGTTAAAGTATAGTAAATAGCGCTCTGTATCGAGCTTGGTGGACACTTCATAGGTTAGGACCTCCCGCCCACCACCGGTGGGAATAAGGGCTAAGCGGATCCCTTCCACTTTAAGGTGGGGCTTGAGTTTGGCCGTAATCTCCTTGGCGCTTACCTGGGGTGTCGGCAGGTCCCGCTTATGATGAGCCATAAAGAAGGGAGTGGCATCGAACCCGACTATCTCCCCGTTGTCCAAAGCTACTTTAACCTTAATCTGATCTGGATAAAGGAGAATATCTCTTTCCCTGGCTACAAAGGTAAAGAGCTGGGCATGGCCTTGGCTAAGGGTATAAGTGGGTACCATATCGGGGAAGCCCTGGGCTTTGAGGAAAGCGGCGGCACGCTCCTGGGCAGCCTTAACGTCTATGGTGGGTGCCTCCACAGCACGGGGGTTTAAGAAAGAGATTATATGCCCGCCTTGCCTGCTTACATCGATGCGGGCCTGCCTGCCTGGCCTTTTTTCATCGGTCAGGGACATTCCAAAGCAGGGGATACGGCCATTAACTGGGTTTACGCTAGCTACCCGGTAAGTTGTGCCGCTGGCATCATTGGCGAACTTTAAAGCATTTTTTTCTGCTGCGGGCTGGTCGACGGACTGGGCTGCTAAACCTAAGGGTCGAGCTTTTTCCAGGTGATCCGAGAAGGGTCCGTCGTAATTTAAACTGGGCAAGGTTTGCAGGTGCCGGTCAGTGTTAACAAATCCTTCTAAAGGATGGGGCGTAGCTTGGACTGGCCGCGCTTTAAGCCAGGCCATAGTGCGCGGAAGGGAAGGCATGTGGAGGGAATAAAAGCTGCTCCAGCGTATGGCATGAGTAGCTACTTGGCCCTCAATATTGTGGAGGTCTGCCGCTAGCCTACCCATTTCCTGGCGCAACCGGATTAAGTTTTGTATTTCTTCGTTAGAAGGTGGCTGCCCGTGGGCTACCCTTTGGGCCAGGTACTGACAATAATCAGCTGTTTGAGCCAGGAATTTACGGGTACCGATGAGGTTGATACCCGGGGTAGGTAACTGGCTTAAAGAGGTTTGGGCCCCGGCAGCTTGGTTTGAGGCTTGCGTAAGCAGGGCTGCCTGCTGGGCCTTGGAAGTGGAAACTAAGGCTTTCCCTAAACTTACCTCGGTCTGTTCGACTTGGGTTAAAAGGTTATAAAAATCGCGCTGACCAGAACCCTCTACGGCATGAGCTAGGGCCAGACGGTTGGCCCGTTCCCAGAATCCCCAGCTTATAGCTGCTAAAAGTAACAAAGACAGAACCCAGACTGTCCACCTTTTACGCTCCATAGGTTAGAAACCCCTCCTTAATCTATCGGGCAAAGACATGGCTACCGATCTGAGTGATAATGGTCCGGGTCCATACCCAGGGGTTTACCGCCTTGGCGGGATTCCAGAAGAACAGGGCGCCGTAGGTGGGGTCCCAACCGTTTAAGGCATCGATGGCAGCGTTGGTAGCTGTGGTAAGGTCGGTAACTTGCCAGATTAGCCCATTATGGACGCTCTCAAAGGCCCAGGGTTCGTAAATTACCCCGCTTATAGTATGGGGGAAAAGGGGGGAACGCACCCGGTTTAAAACTACAGCGCCAACCGCCACCTGTCCTTCGTAAGGTTCGCCCATAGCTTCAGCGGCGATCAGTCGGGCCATTAAATTTATTTCATCGCTAGTGGCCACGGGAACTCCCGCCTGGGTGGGCTGGATCCGCCTGCCTGATATTTGACCTCCGGCCCATAAAGCGCCAATGACCAGCAGGATGGCTAAACTAACCGGTAAAATATATTTCCACCACTTAGCCATTGACTGTTTAGCCCTCCCTAAAACCCCTAATCTCTGTTACTTTTATAGTTTGGCTGGAAGGGCTAACTTCTATCCCTAAATTAAAAATAAAAGGCCGGGCGCTTTAACGTCCGCGCCCGGCCACCCGGTGAGGTTCTTCGTCTGGTTTACCCTCTGGTGTTTCCTTTTCCTTAGGCTTAATCTCCTTGGAGCTTAAAAGGAGATTTAAGAGGGTGTTGAACAGGGCAGAATTTTTTCCCAGGGTCCCGGCTAGTTCAGCTGGGTTAAAACTCGTTTCCTTTCCTTCCGAACCCTGTAGCACTGCCTTGAGGGCCTGCTGGAGGATCTGATTTCCCTTACTTTGAGCAGCGCTTCCCCCTTGCAGGAGAATAAGTATCCCTAAAAGATCTATCAGCCCCAGCAGCCCGGCTAGCTCCTGTACGCTTAAGTTTTGTAGCTCTTTGGGGTTAATTAACTGGAGCAACCCGGCGAGATCTGTGTTTTCCAGGGCCTCCCCCTCCCTTTAAAAGCTACCCTCATTTCCTTTTAATACACAATATATGCGGAAGAGGGGAATTTTCTGCACCAACCCTCCCCTTATTACATATTTTGAAAGCAGAGGAAGGCTTTAGAATAGGGGGTGGAAAGATGCCCGGCGAGCTGGTACACCCTAGTTTTTTAAATTTTATCCGGAGCTTAAAACCATATATGGGACGCACGGCTTTACAATATACGGAACTAGTAGAAAACTTGCTAGAACTTTTAGGTACGGAACAGGCCAAGAGAATCCAAGATGGTTTTGCCTCTCTAAGGGAGAAAAAGACCGCGCGTGTCTCTATTCTGGAACCCTCACCAGACAGGGATGTGGAAAGGGATCCTCCCCAAGGCCGGGACCCCTTTATCTTGTTTCTAATTCTTATCCTGCTTATACTGTCTTTCGATAAATAAATAGAATTAAAAAGGCGACGCCTTAACTGGCTGCCTTGGCGTCGCCTTTGTTTTCGCTTTCGGACTTGGCCTTTTCCTTATATTCTTTACTCCGATAATCGGTGGTATGGAATCCAGAGCCCTTGTAAATCACGCTTATCTTACCACTTATTAAGCGCTTAACCGGACCACCGCAGGTAGGGCAAGTTGCCAGAGGTGGCTCGGTGATACGCTGTTCTGTTTCAAAGGTTCCGCACTTGCCACATTTATACTCATAAATAGGCACCGCCCCTCACCTCCGTATCAGTGATCACTAAAATGATTTATATTCTTAACTTAAGGTCTTGTCAAGACTTATAAAAAACCCGTTGACGGCACACCGGACCCAGCCTATAATCAAGTGGGAAACCACACGCGAGGGGAACGCCAACGTGAAAAAAAGTATCAAGCTTTTGCTTTTTTTGTTCCTAGCCCTTGGTGTAGCCGCTAGTTTAAAGATAGCGGTAGAAAGGGTAAGGGTGGAAAGGGCTAACCGGTCGGTCACCCTGGCGGTGGACTATCAGGAGGTAAGTAGACTTGCCTGGTGGACAGGCCTAAAGGAAGAGGAAGTTTTAGATCGCTTTAAGGCCCGAGGTATAAACGCGGTGCTTTTTAAGGAGCAGACTCTAGCTGAGCTTGTACCCCAGTACTTGCGGGTGTACAGTGCCGAGGAAGCAGCACGCCTTTTCCCCGAAATGAAAGGTTACTTCCACCCTGGCCGTCTGTATTTGGTGGGAGATAGGGTTGTCCTAAAGAGGGTAAAAATCCACCTAGAAAATAAATTACCCTCGCCGCTGGAAGTTATACCGGATGTCTCTTCTGGCGACCTTTTAGCTTTAAGTATTCCTTCCTTTAATCCGGCGGAGCTAGAGAACTTGGGGGTAGGATTTCCAGAAGATAAGCTTGACATGGTTATAAGGAAGGGGCTTTATCTTCTGCCCCAGATCAGGACCTGGCCTGGAGCCCGCGCTGCTTCCGTGGCGTCTACTTTAAGGTCTATAGAGGGTTATGGTCCATATATTGCTGCTTTGCTCTTTAATGACAATGTACTGCCCGGCTATCCTGGGGCGCTACCTGTTATGGCTGAAGAGATAAAAAGGCTGGGGGTGCCCGTAGGGCTTATAGAGTTTTTCCCCCAGCAAGGTTTAAAACAGCTTGCTCTTTTGCTGGACAAACGGGCGGTGCGGGTCCATTCTATACCCCTTAAAGATATGGCGAGCCTTTCTTGGGAAGAAGGAGTAGAAAGGCTTAGTCTGGCGGCCAGCGAGAGGAATATCCGGATCCTTATCTTGCATCTTTTCTTCCGCGGGGATACCTCGGAGTGGTTAAATACTAATTTAAAATACGTGGACACTGTAAGAGCATCCCTAGCTAAGGAAGGGTTAGAAAGGGGCCTGGCGCAGCCTTTTTCTGGACTCCCCTCTTCTAGGATTTGGTGGTCTCTTATGGCTTTAGGCATCCTAGGTGGAGGAATCCTCCTCCTAAAGGAACTGGGTCTTTCCCGGTTGTCCTGGATTTTGGGGGGCTTGGGCTTGCTGGGCTGGCTTTTTGCTTTGGGGTTGGGTTACGTAACCTTAGCCCGCAAGATTATGGCCCTAGGATCGGCGGTTATTTTTCCTACCCTAGCCTTATGGCTAGCCTTTAAGGACGGGCATAGGCCCCTTGGGCTAGCAGCTTCCTTTAAGCTAGTTTTACGGAGCACCTTAATTTCCCTGGTGGGGGGCTTAATCCTAGCTGGACTTTTGACGGATACCACCTTCCTCCTTAAGCTGGATGAGTTTATGGGTGTGAAAGCCTCTTTTCTATTACCTTTGGTCCTCTTTATAGTAGCTGCTGTCTACTGGGAAGAGAAGGAGCGGTTCTGGGCAGTCTGGCGGAGGTGGCTTAACCAGAATTTAACTGTGCTTTTCCTATTGCTTGCTAGTTTAGGGGCTATAGTCATCTTCCTTTACCTTAACCGGACCGGTAATGAGAGCGTGGGTCTCCTTCCCCTGGAAGGACAGCTTCGCTCTTTACTGGAGCGGGTACTTCTGGTAAGGCCGCGGACTAAGGAATTCCTTCTGGGTTACCCCTTTTTCTTACTGGCCTTAGGTTGGGGGTATAGACATCGCTACCTGCCGTTCTGGCTTTTGGCCTTGGCAGGACAGATTTCTATAGTTAATACCCTGGCTCACCTTCATACCCCTCTTCTCATCTCCCTCCTGCGTATCTTTAACGGGCTATGGTTGGGTCTCCTTTTGGGTATAGTTTTGGTGGCCTTGGCTAATGGGGTAAGATCAAGGGTGAAGCTATAAAGAATAGGGGGCTAGGCCATGGCCAGGGTGGTTCTTTCGGGTTATTACGGGTTCGGCAACCTAGGGGACGAGGCCATTTTGTATAGCATGGTTCAGGCCTTGAAATCCCTAGAACCGGAACTAGAGATCCTTGTCCTTTCCCACGACCCCGCTGGAACAGAGAGATTTTTACCAGTTAAGGCTGTGAACCGCTGGAGGTTGCTGGAAGTGGCCTGGGCCCTTCGCCGGTCAGATCTTTTGATAAGCGGGGGAGGTAGCCTGTTCCAGGATACTACCAGCCCTCGGAGCCTCTTATATTATCTGGGAATCTTAGAACTCGCCCGGGTTTTAGGCCGGCCCAGGATGGTTTATGCCCAAGGGTTAGGGCCTCTAAAACGGAGCTGGGCGCGCTACCTTACAGCTAAAGTATTAGACCGTGTGCAGCTTATAACCTTGCGCGATAGCAATTCCCACGTCCTGCTCCGGGAGCTGGGTGTGCAACACCCGGAGGTCAAAGTAACAGCTGATCCGGTCCTGGGCCTTAAGGTAAGTGCTTTTAACCTGGGGGCTGGCCGAGAGAAACTTTTACGCTTAGGCTTTAAGGCGGGGGTTAAGCCTCTAGCTGGATTTTTTTTACGGTACTGGCTCCTCCCAGAAGGTGCTTTGGAAGCCCTGGCCCGGGCGGCGGATTACCTTGTAGATCAGGGCTGGGGGGTTTTGTTTTTACCCTTACATTTTCCGCGGGATGTAGAAGCCTGTTGGCAGGTGCAGAGGCTTATGAACCGTCCAGCAACGGTAGTTAAGGAAAAGCTAACTTTGGAGGATGCCGTGGGGATAATTAGCTCCCTAGATTTCCTAGTAGGCATGCGCTTGCATGCTCTTATTTTGGGAGCAGTTTTAGAGGTACCTTTTATAGGGTTATCTTACGATCCTAAAGTAGAAGCCTTCTGCCGTCAGGTAGAACAGCCTTACTTACCTTTAAATTTCTTACATTATGAGGACCTTATCTTTATATTCAAACGCGTATTGTATGAGCTACCCTCTATACGGGAAGGCTTACGCCGGGCGGTGGAGGAGCTACGACCCCTGGCCCAGTCCAATGCTGTATTGGCCTTAAAACTTTTAGGGGGTGAAAAGTACAGGGTGGGTAGCCAGCATGGATAGTCAGACTAAAGGGGTGAGCTTAGACCGCTTAGCCCAGGCCGCTTTAGCAGTATTCGTGCTAAATTTAGCTAGCCGGTTGCTGGGCTTTGTCCGGGACGCAGCTATAGCTGGTAAGTTTGGGGCGGGGCCCGAAACCGATGCCTATATGGTGGCTTATACTATCCCTTATTTCCTGCAGACTGTTTTGGGTATGGCCTTTGTCACGGTCCTTGTCCCCGCTTTGACTGCCTACCTTGTTAAAGGCGAGCGAGAAGAAGCATGGAAGGTAGGTAGCGCCTTAACTAACTGGATAGGGTTGCTTTTGGGTGTTTTGGCTATCCTGGGGGTGATTCTGGCTCCCTGGCTGGTAGCTTTACTTGCCCCGGGTTTTCCCGCAAAAGTCAAAGGGTTGGCTGTCCAGCTTACCAGGATTCTGTTTTTTTCCCTTCCTTTCATGGGAACAGGTATGGTGCTTAGCGGGATTTTAAATGCTGGTTATTACTTTACTTCTCCGGCTTTAGCTCCGGCAGTGAGCAACCTGATTATAATAGCCTCTGCCTTATTTTTGGCCCGGCCCTTAGGGATTTATGGTTTGGCCCTGGGTACAGTAGCGAGTTTCCTAGCCTTTTTTTTGGTACAGATCCCTGATCTTTTCCGTTTAGGTTTTCGTTATTTCTTCCTTCTGGCCCCTCGCCACCCCATGGTCAGGCGGGTAGGGATTTATTCTCTTCCCGTTATTTTTAGCCTGGCTGTAAACCAAATTTACCAGGCCACCAACCGCTTTTTTGCTTCTCATCTTGCAGCTGGAAGTATTACGGCCCTCGATCTGGGATTAAGGCTAGTAAGCGTACCTTTGGGTGTTTTTGCAGCAGCGGTTTCTACAACGGTTTTCCCGGCTCTTTCTGAGGAAGCCGCCCAGGGCCGAAAGATGGAGATGGCTAGGCTTACCCGCCAGGGTATTTCTTTAGTAGCCTTCTTGGTGATCCCGACGGCTGTGGCTTTGATGATCTTGCGGGAACCCTTGGTACGCCTCGTTTTTGAACGAGGAGCCTTTCAGGCCCGAGCCACTCTCATGACCGCGGAGGTGGTTTTCTATGCTTCCTGGGGGCTTTTGGCTCAAGTTGCCCAGCCCATATTGTTGCGTGCTTTTTACGCTTTAGGGGAGGTGAGGACCCCGGCGCTAGCCGGTTTGGCCTCCGTGGGGCTTAATATAGCCTTTAGCCTTATTCTTGCTCCGGCTTTAGGGCACGGTGGTCTGGCTTTGGCTAATTCCCTGGCGGCGAGTTTCTATGTTTTGGCTTTATATATTAGCCTTAAAGGGCGGCTTCCGTATTTAGAGACCAGAGCCTTGTTAAAAAGCTGTACTTCCATAGCTATGGCTGCTACCTTTATGGGGGGCACCCTTTATATATTGGGTAAAGTCCTTAACCTTTTTAACCCCCTTCAGGCCACCTGGGCGCTGGGGGTTAAAATATCCATTTTGGCCGGGGTTTCCCTTATAGTATTCTTGGTTTTAGCTTGGGCTTTTAAAGTAGAAGAGATGGAGTTGGTGCAAGGACTTGTTGGGCGGCGGAGATAGGAATAGAAATTTTGTCTTTAGGGGAGGGAGTGCCCTTCCTGTAGCGAATACATATTTGTATTGTTATTTGTATTGTTAAACTTGACGACGGAACACTGATACAGTAAATGAAAATGAGGGGAGGAAAACCCTTCGTTGGTGATGGATATTAAAGCCATACAACAGATTTTACCCCACCGTTACCCTTTTTTGTTGGTAGATCGCCTTTTGGAAATGGAGCCTGGCCGGCGAGCGGTGGGTCTTAAGAATGTTACTGCCAATGAATGGTACTTTAGCGGGCATTTTCCCGGTTACCCTGTCATGCCAGGGGTTCTTATTGTAGAGGCGCTGGCCCAGGTAGGGGCCGTAGCCCTGCTCAGCCAGCCGGGTTTCCAAGGGAAGGTACCCTTTTTTGGAGGTTTAGATAAGGTACGTTTCCGGCGCCAAGTAGTTCCTGGTGACGTGTTACGGCTAGAAGTAGAGGTACTGAAAATTAAAGGGAAAGCAGGTAAGGCCCAGGGACGGGCCTTTGTAGGAGAAGAACTGGTGGCAGAAGGAGAGTTACTTTTTGCCTTGGGGGAGAAGGAGGATCCGTCGTGAATTGGGGAGCTATAGCTCTGGCCTTTTTAGTCAGTTTATCGTTAACACCGGTTGTTAAATGGTTGGCTCCCCGTTTGGGAGCTCTGGATCAGCCAGATGCTAGGAAAATACATACTGGGGTTATACCCCGGCTGGGAGGATTGGCCATTTTTGCAGGTTTTATAGCTGGTTACTTGGTAGGGGGAGAAGGGGAAGCCAGTTTCCGGGGTATGCTGTGGGGAGCCGCCCTCATACTCTTGGTAGGCCTGGCCGATGATATTTGGGCCTTAAACCCACGTTGGAAGCTGGCCGGCCAAGTAGCGGCAGCCCTAATAGTCATGGTGATGGGGGTGAGGGTAGAGTTCCTCACTAACCCCTTTAATGGCCTCCTTTTTCTCGGACCTTTAGCCATCCCGGTGACCCTCCTCTGGCTGGTAGGTGTCACTAATGCCCTTAACCTGGTGGATGGCCTGGATGGGTTGGCCGGGGGTACGGCCTTGATCGCAGCAGTTACTATGTCTATAATAGCCTGGCTTCAGAAAGAAGTGGCTGTATCCTTTTTAGCTCTAATTTTAGCAGCCTCGATTTTGGGATTCCTCCCCTATAATTTCCATCCTGCCAGCATCTTCATGGGCGATAGCGGTTCCATGTTTTTAGGCTTTACCTTGGCCTCTTTGGCTGTACTAGGCTTAACTAAGACAGCTACAGTTATCTCCCTTTTTGTACCGGTTGTGATTTTAGGTTTGCCTATATTAGATACTTTTTTAGCCATTATCCGGCGTCTTCTAAACCACCGCCCTATTTTCCAGCCTGATAAAGGGCATCTACATCATTGTTTAATAGCCCAAGGATTTTCCCAGCGCCAGGCGGTCTTCGTTATCTACCTGGTAAACTTAATCTTAGGGGCTAGTGCCATTTTGCTTACGCGCCTGACCACCGACCAGGGGATGGTGATTTTAATCTTCCTTACCTTCCTCGCCTTGTGGGGAGGCAATAAATTAGGAGTTACAGGTTACCGTTTCAAGCCTTCCAAAACGCGGCGCAACGCCTTCCCCTCTTAAAAACCCTTTACTTCACTGCCAAATTTACTGCCAAAGGGCCTGGCCAGGTGCTCCTTCCCTGCATTTCCGGCCTTCTTGTGGAGATACTATACATTTAGAACATGGAGCTACAGGGAGGGAGTGTTACCTTGCGGGAAGTCGTCCTGGAGGGGTTAGCTATATTAGCCTTTATTGCAGCAGGCCTTGGCCTGCTCTTTTATCTCCACAATCGCGAACTCTTATAAAGCCTTAAAGAGAAGGAGGTTGGGCCCTTTGGAAAATACCCTGGAGGTAATTTTACAGACCCTCCTAGCCTTTGCGGCTATTTTAATCTACACGCGTATTTTAGGAAAGCAACAGGTTGGACAGCTCACTTTCTTTGAATATATCAACGGCATCACCTTCGGGAGTATCGCAGCTGCCTTGGCCACCGATATAGATCCTGATCGTACTTGGCTGCATTTCCTGGGGTTGACCCTTTTTGCTGCCTTGACTTGGGGTGCAGGATATGTGGCTTTGTTAAGCCGGCCAGCGCGCAAGCTCATTTCTGGTGAGCCCACAGTGGTTATCCATAATGGGAAGATCTTGGAACAAAATATGCGTAAGATGCGCTATAATGTAGATGAATTGACCATGCAACTCAGGCAGAAAAATGTTTTTGATATAGCTGATGTAGAGTATGCTATTTTAGAGCCTAACGGTAATTTAAGCGTCCTCCTTAAATCCCAAAAGAGACCTTTAACCCCAGCCGATCTTCAAGTGCCCACCGAGTACGAGGGGGTACCTACGGAGTTAATAGTAGATGGGGAGATCTTGTTTGAAAATCTTAAGCAAGTCAATCTAGATGAAAAATGGCTGGAACAACAACTTAAAGCCCAAGGGGTAGAGGATGTAAGCCAGGTGGATTATGCTGTGTTGCGGAGTAACGGCTCCCTATATGTTAATCTTAAAAAGGATCAGCTTACTACACCTGTAGACATTACAGATACTCCTCAAAGCCCTCTCAAATAAAAGATTTTTAGTTTTTAAGGGGGGAGGCCTTTGGGCATTAAGTTTGGGACTGATGGCTGGCGGGCCATTATTGCCGATGAGTTTACCTTTTCTAACGTACGCTATGTCGTGCAAGCCATAGCTGATTACTTACTAGAGGAAACAGATAACCGCCGGATCGTGATAGGTTACGATCACCGATTCCTGGCGGAGAATTTCGCCGCTTCTGCAGCTGAGGTCCTGGCTGGTAATGGGTTCACTGTGTTCCTCCCGGAAAAGGCGATACCTACGCCGGTGACAGCCTTCGCGGTTAGAAGTTTAGAGGCGGCGGGGGCCATAATGTTCACGGCTAGCCATAACCCGCCAGAGTATCATGGACTAAAGTTTATTCCTAGTTATGCTGGTCCAGCTGTTCCAGAAATAACAAGTAAGATAGAAGAAAGGATCGCCCTTAAACCCCAAATTAAGCATCTTAATTTAGATATGGCCCGCAAGAAAGGCTTGCTCCAAGCCTTCGACCCCCAGGAAAGATACCTTAAGCACCTGGAAGGCTTGCTAGATATGGAGATCCTTGGGCGTTCTGGATTAAAAATTATAGTGGATCCCCTCTACGGGGCTGGTTTGGGGTATTTAGAGAACCTCCTTTCTCGGGCAGGGTGCCAGGTAGAAAGTATCCATAACTGGCGCGATCCCCTGTTCGGGGGAAGGCTACCTGACCCCAGCGCCCGGGGGCTAGAAGAGCTAGCGGAAAGGGTGCGCCTCCAGGGTGCCCATCTGGGTTTAGCCTTGGACGGTGATGCTGATCGTTTCGGGGTGGTGGATTCCGACGGGACGTATCTTACGGCCAACCAGGTGCTCTTCTTGGTGCTGGCTCATTTGGTGGAGGTAAGGGGGAAAAGGGGTGGAGTAGCTCGGACCGTGGCCACTACCCACTTGCTGGACCGGCTGGCTAGGGCTTACGGGCTAGAAGTAGAAGAGACCCCCGTAGGTTTTAAGTATATAGCTCAAGCCTTATTACATAAAGGCTGTATCCTAGGTGGAGAGGAAAGCGGGGGCTTAAGCATTGAGGGGCATATACCCGAGAAAGACGGGATTTTGGCCACTGGACTGGTAGCGGAAATAAGGGCCAGGTCAGGTTGCCCCTTGAAACACCTTCTTGCGGAACTTCTTAAGCGTTATGGTCCCCTGTTCAGCGAACGCTTAGATATCCATGTTTCACCGGAGAGCAAGAAAAAGGTTTTAAATAAGCTAACCCATTATGAACCTGCTAGGTTAGGCGAGCAACCTGTAGTTGGCCGGGTCACCATCGATGGTGTTAAATTTTTACTGGCCGACGGGAGTTGGGCCTTGATAAGGCCCTCAGGTACAGAGCCCTTATTCCGGGTATACATAGAGGCTCCTAACCAGGAAACTCTTAAAGGGATACGGGAAGACCTTAGAGCAGGGCTAGAAATTTAGGGCCGGACTTTGGGGTCCGGCCGTACTTTTTTACGATTTAAAGTAGGAATTGTATTCTTCCGGGGATAAATCCCGGTAGCAGCTGGGGCATAAGGCCCCTCTGTGGGGGGCCTCTACTGGGAGTTCTCCTAGAACTCGTGTTATAAGGCTGATGGGTGCTCCGCAGCGCAAGCAAGCATCAGCCGCTGGTTCCATGGCTATTTCACCACCTTTATTTTTAAGTATGGAATCTTCAGAGCCAGGGCATACCCCGAGTAAGCTGGGAAGTATTGGAGGAGCTCCCTTGATACTAGAATTAGCATAAAATGAACTGAAGATAGATTGAGGGGATGCCCCATGGCTTTGGTAGTATGGTATATTGTAATCTTCTTTCTTTTTATGGTAATGTTTTGGAATTTTATTTCCCTCGCCCGGGTAGGAAAGGTTAAACATCGTCTTTTGCTCCTGGTCCAGGATCAGGAAGAAGCTATAGAAGGGATACTACGGGCTATCCTATGGTGGCGTAGTTTAAAAGGATGCTGGCTGGAACTAGTGGTTATCGATTGCGGATCGCAAGACAATACGTACCGTATCCTAGAGCGTTTTAATTTCCCTTACCCTATCTGCACCGTACATTATATACCTAGGGGGAAGGAGGAGGAAGAAGACCTGGTTGGTTTCCAAAATTACTTACAGGGGCCTTATAAGCTCCTTACCTGGGATCTAAGGGACCGGCTTTCTGGTAGATTATGGTTTAGGCAAATATCTACTTGGTTGGAAAAAGATATGGTATTTTAAGGAGGAAAGATGCTAGCAGTAGCGAATTGGTAATTGACTGGTGGGAAAGCAGGGTAGGTATGGAGAAGAAATACATTTTTACTTGGCGGTTGAGCTGGCTACTGGTGGGAATAGGAGCAGGCTTCTTTGCCCTGTTAGGGGGAAGGGGTCTCTCTCTTTTTTACGGCCTGGCCCTGGCCGCCCTGCATATAACGGCAGCCCTGTTACCACCTTCTTTGTGGCAAGGCCGGTTCTGGCAGAGGGGCCTTCTTTACCTCACAAGTTTAATCCTGGGCTGGCTGTGGTTCGTTTCCCGTCGGGGTTACATAGGAGATGAGCCCTCGGGTCCCCTTTTATCTCCGATTTTATTTTTAGCTACAGGGGCGGCCCTTTTTTTGGATCAGCCTGGGGAGGCCCTTATTTTGCTCTTGGCTTCGCTTTTACCCGTCTATGGCCTGGTGTTGGCCGCGGGGGCCATGAAGTTAGTATACCACCTACCTGAATTGGGGGGATGGATAGCCCTAGGCCTTGCAGCTTGGGCTCTTTTCCATCTCTTGCGGGAGCAAAGGGAACTATCTATTAAACAGGGGGAGGCTTTAAAAAAATTAGAGCGAGAATATAGGGAGCTTAAGGATAGGTTAGCCCAGGCCGAATACTTGGCTATAACGGATCCTTTAACAGAGTTATATAACTTGCGCTATTTTGAACAGGCGCTAGAGGTATGGCTAAAGGATCTGCACTCGGCTTCCAGGCTAGCCATACTTATGGTAGATATTGATTATTTTAAAGAGATAAATGATACCTTTGGTCACCAGGTAGGTAATAGGGTGCTGGTGGAAGTGGCCAGACTTCTTAAACGGCAGGTAAGGGAGAAAGACGTGGTAGCCAGATACGGTGGGGAAGAATTCGCCCTTCTTCTCCCAGGAGCAGACCGGTATCGAGCTCAACAGGTAGCTGAGCGTATCCGGAGTGCAGTGGCTTCTTCTGTTTTTGCTTTAGATATGGGATTAGAGGTGCGGCTCACTGTAAGTATCGGTATAGCTGCGTGGCCAGAGGATGCTAGGGACAAGGGAGAGCTTATTAGGCAGGCGGATGCCGCCTTATACGTAGCTAAGACCAATGGCCGCAACATGATCTGGCCTTATTATTTAGTTGAAAAGGGAAAAGGAGAGACATTAGGAGGACTGGAACAGGATGGTACCCTCCCGGAATAGCGTTTTCTGCTGGCAGGGCTATTTATACTTAATTAAGCAGGGAGGGTACGTACAAGTAGGTTTTAGCCACCAACCCGGTCTGGATCGGGGTTTTTGGGAGTCCCAGGGTGTACTTTCCTTCGAGCTTTTGTCCCCACTACTTAATTTGGGCCTCGCCGATTTTTTACTCCGTAATTTACCTATCCATGGACTAGCGACCTCAGAATCACCGCACCAGCTTAAATCCAAGTTAGAAGCCTTAGGCCGACGTTTTGGCTTAAGTTTTTCTTTTCAGCGGGCAAGACCTCCTTTACCCCCACCCCCGGAGGAAGAGTTAAAGCTTGTACGCGAGGTGTTGTCAGGACGCCTCCTCTTTTTAGAAGAAGTTGCTCGTGCCCTGGACGAGAACGGTATAAAGGTCAAAGCTTCCCTGGCTGATATCTTGCATTATCTTTATTTACAAGGAGAATGTGAAATCTGGCCGGCGGTAGGATTTACTGAACAAGGGGTCCCTTTCTGCCGGAGATGTGGTGGAAGAGAGCATCTATTTCAAGCCCGTTGCGGGGCCTGTAATAGCCACTTTTGCTATGTATGCGAGGGCTGCCTGGAGTTAGGAGAGGCCCGTTCCTGTCGGGCCCTTTATGCCCGGGCTGAGCCTAGAAAGCACTTAAAAGGACGTAGTATCAACCCCCAACTCCCTTTCCCCTTAAAGCTTGCCCAGAGGGAGGCTTACGAGCAAGCAGCCAAGTTTGTTGAAAAAGGGGAAGAGCCCCGGTGCCTGGTTTGGGCTGTCTGCGGGGCTGGGAAAACGGAAGTGGCCTATGGCGCCATAGCAGCTGCCCTCGCTCAAGGGCGAGAAGTCCTTTATGCGTCTCCGCGCAGGGAGGTGGTTAAAGAGATATATCCTCGTTTGAGGGAGAGTTTTCCCCAAGTCAAGATAGCTGTCCTACATGGGGAGACTAGCTTAAAATTTCTCCCTGCCGAGCTAGTGGTAGCTACTGTTCACCAGGTCCTGCGGTTTTATCAGCGCTTCGACCTGGTAATCTTGGACGAAGTGGATGCCTTTCCTCTGGCGGGAGATACCCGCCTTTACTATGCCTTAGAGCGCTGCCGTCGTCCCCAGGGCCAGGTTCTATATCTTACAGCTACCCCACCCCTTAAGTTAATACGGGAAGTACGCTGGGGGGTACTCCCTGTAATTTACTTACCCGCCCGCCACCACGGATATCCCCTTCCGGAACCTGAGCTAGTAGTAATTAGAAATCTTAAGGCCCAAGGCCAGTTGCCTTTCCCTTTAGAGAAATTTTTCCAGCTTAGTCTGGTAGTAGACCGGGCCAAAGTTATAGTTTTTGTACCTACGGTAGAATTGGTTGGGGATACAGTAGGATGGCTCCAAAGTTTTTTTGAGTACCAGGGCCAGGAATACGTCCGGGGATGTTATGCTGCGTCACCAGAGCGGGAAGAGGTCTTGGCTTCCTTCCGCCAGGGTGCTTTTCCTGTACTGGTAACCACTACAGTTATGGAACGTGGGGTTACTTTACCCCGCTTGAACGTTCTTGTCCTGTTTGCCGACCATCGCTATGTCTTCGATGAGAACACCTTGATCCAATTGGCTGGTCGCGCTGGGAGAACATCTGAATATCCCCAGGCCAGGGTATGGTTCGTAGCCAGGAAAGTTAGCCCGGAGATGGCTAAAGCCTTAGAGACCATCAGGTGGTTTAATCGTATGGCTGGGGAGAAAGGGTATCTAAAGAGTTATAGATAAATGGGTTTTCCTAGGAGGGCAAAATATGGGAAAGTGCTCCTTCTGTGGAAAGTGGGTATCCCAGGGTATCCTTTGTCCCGTTTGTATCAGGGCCCTGGAAGAGTGGAAAAGGGAGTTTCGGGTTTGCTTTTTATGCGGCCGTCTAATGGGTAAGGAGGTATCCCAGGAACTTTGCCCCCAATGCCAAGAGGAAAGGCCTCCCTTCCGCCTGGCCCGCGCCGTAGGTCCTTACCGGGGTTTATTAAGGGATATTATCCTTGAGTTTAAATATAAAGGCCGGCGCTCCCTTTATCGGCCCCTCGCTTACCTTTTAGCGCAAGCTGTGGCAGCAGAGCCTCTATTTGGGGAACCCCAGGTAGTGGTACCAGTTCCCTTGGCCCGCGAGCGGCTCCGGGAGCGAGCTTTTAATCAAGCAGAATTGTTAGCCTGGGAAGTAGGGCGGCTCTTAGGCCTTAAATTTTTTGGCGATGTATTGCTTAAAGGACGGGACACCCTCTCCCAGGCTGGGCTTAGTCGCCAAGCCCGGTGGCTAAACCTTAAAGATAGTTTCACCGTGGGAGCTACCTCAATAGTGACTGGACAAGACGTGCTGCTTGTTGACGATGTGTTGACTACTGGGGCCACAGCGGCTGCCTGTACTACAGTGTTGTTGCAGGCAGGAGCCCGTTCGGTGTGTGTAGTTACTTTAGCTACAGGCGTTTTTTAAAAAACGATAGGATTCGAGCTGTATTTTACCTTTTTCTTCTTGCTACGACACATTTTTTCTCCTTCCACATAGGAGTCCACAATATAGGGGCAGAGTTTCCAAGTTATTAACAGAGTTATCCACGTTATCCACAGGGATACGGGCTTGTCTTAAGCCTTAGGACAGGTGTTTTCGACAAGACAGCGTATGACAAAGGAAATTTTAACGGCCTAAACTTTTGACATGTGCTGCCTTCCGTGGTATAATGGCACTGCTTCTCGGGTTCAAAAAGCCTGGGGGTAACAATTTAAATAAATCTTTAAGGAGGAAGGTTGTTTTTTATGAAAATGTTGGGCAAGGTTAAATGGTTTAGCCCGCAAAAGGGGTACGGATTTATCGCTGGAGAGGATGGGAAGGATGTATTTGTGCACTATTCAGCTATCCAGGAGAAGGGTTTCAAAAGCCTAACTCCCGGGCAGGAAGTGGAGTTTGAGATTGTAGAGGGACCGCGTGGCCCCCAGGCGGCTAACGTGGTAAAGCGATAACAAAGGGAATATAAAAGAGCCCCGGAACACCGGGGCTTTTTAACATGGATGGCAGGAAATTGCCCTTTAAGCGGGAATAATATTTGGTAAAAGCCTAAAGATGGCATGAGGGGTGTTAAGTCCATGCGCTTGGTTGTGCGGGGTAAGAACTTTGAGGTTTCCGATGCCCTTCGCCAGTACGCGGAAAAGCGCCTTAAGAAACTAGAGAGATTCTTGGGTGAGGAAGTAGAAGTCCAGGTAACCATGTCAGTAAGCCGGGATAGGCATATTGTGGAGGTTACAGTGCCCCTGGACGGGTATTTACTGCGCGGGGAAGAAGCTACAGGAGATATGTATGGTTCTATTGATCTTGTTTTGGAAAAACTGGAAAAGCAGATGGAAAAATATAAAACTCGGTTGGCTAAGAAAGTCAAGGGGAATGCCTTGAAAGAAGAAGCTATTATTTCACTCCTTAAGGAAGAGGAAACTGAGGAACCCAAGGTGGTGCGTACCAAACGCTTTCCTATCAAGCCCATGAGCGTAGAAGAGGCTATACTACAGATGAATCTTCTAGGACATAATTTCTTTGTATTTGCCAATGCGGAGACCGAACAAGTAAATGTCCTTTATCGGCGGAAGGATGGTAATTACGGGCTGATCGAGCCAGAATTATAAAACCCGAACTTCTTTTTTTGCTCTGCTCACCCTTCCCCATGGGAGGGAAATCCTTCTGTAAAGCGAAATTAACGTAAAGTTAAGATATAAGGTCCTTAGATATAAGGTCCTTACAGGAAGTTTTGTAAGGGAGATTTTGCCACGGGGAGAAGGGTGAGGAGGCAAATTGGTCGCTGAAAAATCTACTGAACCGATAGCCGCAGCAGAATATGAACGCGTAATATGCCAAGTTAAGGGGGTACTTTCAGCCCGTCTGGTGACAGGTGTGGATGGGCAAATCGAGGAGATCCACGTCTTGGCTACCCCTGACCGGAATCCCAAGCAAGTGGTACGGGATATTGAGACCGCTGTTTTAGTACAGCTAGGTACTACTCTAGATCGTAAAAAGATTAGCGTAGCCCAGTTGGAAGAAGGAGTGGCTGGGGCTGACCATGTAAATGAGGCTGGTGCATCTTGCGGGAGGGCCCGGCGAACCCAGCTCCGGTTGGTTCGCTTGGGCTTTTTTTCCCGGGGTATCCGCCTGGAAGCCAATGTAACGGTAGAGATAGGTGAGGAAGGTAACTTCTATGAAGGTAGTGCTATAGGCGCCAATATGCCTGGTAAAGGCTGCTACTTGGTAGCCCAGGCCACCCTAGAAGCAATTAAGAAATACTTAGGGGAAAGCTGTATATTGACCTTAGAGGATCTTCTGCAGCTGGAAGTGGCTAAAACGCGAGCGATCCTAGTGGTTATAGGTATGTTAGGAGATTGGGGACGTGAACGTCTGGCGGGGATAGCTTTTTTGGATGAGAGCCCTGATGAGCTGCAAGCTACGGGTACGGCTGTTTTGAGGGCTCTAGCTTGCCGGTTCTGCATACATGTACATACATAGACCTGATTGCCTTTCTGCTAGAAAAAGTGCTACAATAAAAGTGATGTATAGGAGGCAAGCAAGGAAGGTCGAGGGGGTACTCTTCCCCCTCGCTTTATTCCAAAGGGGAGATATCCCGTGTTGGGGTTGCTTAAAACTATATTAGACGATAATGCCCGGGAGATTAAGAAGCTTTCCCAAAAAGTACAGCTTATAAACTCTTTAGAACCCGAGATCAGCGCCCTAAGGGATGAAGAGCTTCAATCCAAGACTCCGGAGTTCCGCCGGCGCCTGGAGAGGGGTGCTACTCTAGATGATCTTTTACCTGAGGCCTTTGCAGTGGTACGGGAAGTAGCGCGGCGGGTTCTAGGTATGCGCCATTTTGATGTCCAGCTTATGGGGGGCATTGTGCTGCACCAGGGCCGCATTGCGGAGATGAAAACGGGAGAAGGAAAGACCCTGGTGGCTACCTTGCCGGCTTATCTTAATGCTTTAACGGGCCGGGGGGTTCATATTGTAACCGTAAATGATTATCTAGCTCGGCGAGATAGCGAGTGGATGGGTAAGATCTATCGCTTTTTGGGTCTAAATGTGGGACTAATTGTCCATGGGTTAAGCACCCAGGAGCGACGCCGGGCCTATGCTGCTGACATAACTTACGGCACCAATAATGAATTCGGCTTCGACTACTTGCGGGATAATATGGCTTTGCACCCGGATGAACTCGTCCAGCGGGAACTCCATTATGCTATCATCGATGAAGTGGATAGCATCCTCATAGATGAGGCCAGAACACCCCTTATCATTTCTGGCCAGGCGGAAAAGCCTACGGAAATGTATTACCGTATAGCTCGTATCATTCCTAAGCTTAAAGCTGGTGAAGATTACCATGTAGATGAAAAGGCTAAAGTAGCCACCCTGACTGAGGCTGGGGTAGCCAAGGTAGAAAAGCTTCTAGGTATTGATAACCTGTATGACGATGCTAATATAGAGCTAGCCCACCATGTCCTTCAGGCCCTAAAGGCCCACACCCTTATGAAGCGGGACCGGGATTATGTGGTTAAAGATGGCCAGGTGATAATCGTAGATGAATTTACTGGAAGGCTTATGTTCGGCCGGAGGTATAGCGAAGGTCTCCACCAGGCCATCGAGGCCAAAGAAGGGGTAAAGATAGAGCGGGAAACCCAAACCTTGGCCACTATAACCTTCCAGAACTATTTCCGTATGTATGAAAAGCTGGCTGGTATGACCGGTACGGCCGCCACAGAAGAGGAAGAGTTCCGGAAGATTTATGGGCTGGATGTGGTAGTGATACCCACCCATAAGCCCATGATTCGCATCGATTATCCGGATGTGATTTACCGAACGGAAGAAGGAAAATTCCGCGCTGTTGTGGAGGAGATAGCTCAGCGACATGCTAAGGGACAACCGGTACTGGTGGGCACTACCTCCATTGAAAAATCTGAACGCTTGAGTGAAATGCTTAAGAAACGGGGTATTCCCCACCAGGTGCTCAATGCTAAATACCACGAAAGGGAAGCTGAAATTATAGCCCAGGCCGGTCGTCTAGGCGCGGTGACCATCGCTACCAACATGGCGGGCCGGGGTACGGATATTATGCTGGGGGGGAATCCTGAGTACCTGGCCAAGGAAAGGATGCGCCGGGAAGGTTACCCGCCAGAGATCATCGCCGAAGCCACAGGTTTTGGCCCTGTCTCCTCCCCGGAGGTAGAAGAGGCCCGCCGTGTGTTTAGGCAGTATTTAGAAGAGGCCCGGAAGGAAACCGAGGTTGAACACCAGAAGGTAGTAGCCTTAGGTGGCCTCCATATCATAGGGACCGAGCGGCACGAGGCACGGCGCATAGATAACCAGCTCAGGGGCCGCGCCGGCCGTCAGGGAGATCCGGGCTCTACCCGGTTTTACCTCTCCTTAGAAGACGATCTCATGCGCCTTTTCGGAGCAGAAAACATCGCTGGGCTTTTGGACCGCCTGGGGATGGATGATAGTCACCCTATAGACCATCCCCTGGTGTCCCGTTCTATAGAAGCAGCCCAGAAGAAGGTAGAAGCCTATAACTTTGATCTGCGCAAACATGTCTTGGAATACGACGATGTGTTAAACCAGCAGCGGGAGATTATTTACCGCCAGCGGCGCCAGGTGCTTATGGGCGAAAACTTGCGGCCCATCATTGAAGATATGATAACTACGGTGGTGGACCGCACTATAGAACGGTTTGCCGGGGATAGCAAATATCCAGAGGAATGGGACTGGGAGGGCTTCCTGGATTACGCTGGGAAACTATTTCTTCCTGGCTGCGACCGGGCTCTGGCGGACGAGTTACGGAAGATGAATAAAGAAGAGGTTTATACTTTCCTGCGGGAGAAGGCCCTAGAGCTTTACCGGCAGCGAGAGAAAGAATTGGGTGCGGAGACACTAAAGGAGCTTGAGCGGGTTATCCTCCTTAGGGTAGTGGATGCTAAGTGGATGGATCATTTGGATGCTATGGACCAGCTCCGGCAGGGTATAGGTCTTAGAGCTTATGGCCAGCGGGATCCTTTAGTAGAGTACAAGTTTGAGGCCTACCAAATGTTCCAGGAGATGGTCGCCTCTATCCAGGAAGAGGTTGTCCGGTATTTGTACCATGTTAAGTTAGCTATACCAGAGGAAAGACGGCCCCGGAAGCTCATTGAAAACCGCTACCAGGAAGAAGGCCCTCGCCAACCCATCCGGCGCGAACAGAAGATAGGCCGCAATGATCCCTGCCCCTGCGGTAGCGGCAAGAAATATAAGAAATGCTGTGGAGCCCTTAAGGGGGCTAGCAGCATGTAGAGGGGATTGACCGCACGCCTTAAATTAGAGGTAGGAGGGAGGAAGTAATGCTAGAAGATCTGAAGCCCTATTTTATAGAGCTTAAAGAACACCTAGAAGAATTGAGGGTTTCTCTTTGACCTGGATAAGAAGCAGGAAGAAATAGCCAGCCTGGAAGCTGAGATGGGTTATCCAGGCTTCTGGGAGGATCGGGAACGGGCAGAAGAGGTTACCCGGCGAGTAAGCTTTTTAAGGGAAAGGGTTAAGCGCTGGGAGGAACTGGCCAATAAGTTACAGAACTTGTATGAGCTTTGGGAGTTAGCTATAGCTGAAGGGGATCACTCCTTAGAGCCGGAGCTTGAGGAAGAATTGGAAAGTTTAAAGGCCCGGGTGGAAAGGATAACTTTAGACACTCTGCTTACCGGGCCCTATGACCGGAATAATGCTATATTATCCCTGCACCCTGGAGCAGGGGGAACGGAATCCCAGGATTGGGCGGCCATGCTCTTAAGGATGTATATGCGCTGGGCTGAGGAGCGCGGGTTTGAAGTAGAGATACTGGATTATCTAGAAGGTGAAGAAGCAGGTATAAAGAGCGCGACGCTACTCATAAAAGGGGAAAACGCTTATGGGTACCTTAAGGCGGAAAAGGGGGTCCACCGTCTGGTACGTATCTCCCCCTTTGACGCTGCTGGACGACGGCATACCTCCTTTGCTTCAGTGGAAGTGATCCCCGAAGTGGAGTTCGATAACGAGGTGGAAATACGGCCGGAGGACCTCAAAATAGATACCTTTCGTTCCCAAGGTGCAGGAGGCCAGCACGTTAATAAAACGGATTCTGCTGTACGTATCACCCACTTACCTACAGGTATTGTAGTGACCTGCCAGAACGAGCGCTCCCAGCATGCTAATAAGCTTACGGCTTTAAAGATTTTAAGGGCTAAGCTCCTAGAAAGGAAACTGAAAGAGCAAGAAGAGGAGCTTTTGCGGCTTAAGGGAGAACAGCGGGAGATCGCCTGGGGGAATCAGATCCGTTCCTATGTTTTTCATCCCTATAGCCTAGTAAAGGACCACCGCACAGGCGTGGAAATAGGGAATGTCCAGGCAGTAATGGACGGTTGGTTGGATCCCTTTATTAAGGCCTACTTACAGCAGCAGATTAACAAAGGGCTCTCTTAAAAAAGAGAGCCCAACTTTTTCCTTGACAGGTTTTGTTCCTTGCCTTAATATGGTATTAGTATTTTGGGTCTTTTGGGACATAACTTTAGGGATTTTTGGGTATCTTGGCTACTAGAGCATCCCTACACCTAAAAAGGGAGGAGGAAGCCCATGGCTTTACCTAGCAATTGGCAAGCGGCTAAAAAGTTGGTAGCGGAGAGAACCTTACAGGAGGTTTTCAGATATATAGAGCGCAATCCGGAGGAAAACTTCCCTCGCCTCTTGGGTATTGCGCGCCTTATAGCCCGTAAAGAAGAACATAAACAGCAGATAGAAAGTCTCCTTAGGGTCTACCAGCAAAATCCTGCCATCCGAGCTTATGTAAACCGCCTGTTTACAGAGCTCCATCCTAACGTAAAAAAGCGTATGGTATATAATTGGTTTGTAAACGCTATGCTCTTAGGTATCCCCCGGCAACAGCAAGTGGAAGAGGAAACTGGTATCCACATACCTAACTTTTTCTTGATCGATCCTACCAGCGCCTGTAACTTGCGGTGTTATGGCTGTTGGGCAGGGGAATATGCCAAGCATGATACCTTGGAGCTTGACTTAGTGGATCGGTTGTGCCGGGAGGCCAAGGAAGTAGGTATTTATTGGTTAGTCATGTCCGGAGGGGAGCCTTTCTTATGGCCCCATCTATTTGAACTAGCCCAGAGGCACCAGGATATGGCCTTTATGTTATACACCAATGGTACCCTTATAACCGATGAGATAGCCGACCGCATTGTGGAAGTGGGCAATATTTCGCCGGCCATAAGTCTTGAGGGATGGCGAGAGCGGACAGATGCCCGCCGCGGACGGGGAGTCTTCGACCGGGTAATAGCCGCTATGGACCGCCTGCGGCAGCGAGGAGCAGTCTTCGGAGCTTCTATTACCATTACTAGGGAAAATGTAGAAGAAGTAACTAGCGACGAGTTTGTGGATTTCTTAATCGAGCATGGTGTGGCTTATGTGTGGACTTTCCATTACATTCCTGTGGGTCGGGATCCGGATCTCTCCCTGGTGATAACTCCTGAGCAGAGGGCTTATTTGGCCGAACGCATTCCTTACCTCCGTACCCATAAACCCATTCAGATGGCCGATTTCTGGAATGATGGCGAATTAACAGGTGGGTGCATAGCCGGCGGTCGGCGTTACTTCCATATTACCGCTAGCGGTGATGTGGAACCTTGCGCTTTTGTCCATTTTGCTGTAGATAATATTAAAGAGAAAACTTTGAAGGAGGTCCTGGCCTCACCTTTCTTCCGGGCTTACCAGCGCCGCCAGCCTTTCAGCCCCAACCTTCTTCGCCCCTGCCCCATTATAGATGTGCCAGAAGCCCTGCGGGAGATTGTGGCGGAGACGGGGGCTCGTCCTACCCATCCGGGAGCGGAAATGGTTCTTAAGGGTTCCATCGGTTCCTTCTTGGACATGAACTCTAGGCGGTGGGCTGAGGTAGCCGATACTATCTGGCAAAAGCGGCATCCTGAGGATAGAGCAAGGGAATGGACAGCAGCAAGATAAGAATAAGGGAGCGATTAGAGAAGTGCTTACCAAAAGGCGGCTCCAGTTCTTAAACAAGATAAAGTCTTTATATGAAGAAAGCGCGGCTCCAGTCCACTATGCTACGGTGGCTGAAAAGCTAAAGGTGAGCAAGTGGACAGCTTATGATCTCTTGCGCGAACTAGAAAAGGATGGTTTCTTGCGCCGAGAGTATGTAGTTAACACTACAGAAAAGCTACCTGGCCGCTCCATGATAATGTTTGTTCCCACTTCCAAGGCCTATCAAATGGAAGCAGTAGAGGGAGAAGGGGGAAATCATCTTCACTGGTACCAGGACTGGCAGGAAGTTAAAGAGAGATTGCTTAAGATTTTTTCTGGGCTGTCGCCTCAAGAAGCTAAAGGGGCGGTAACCCAGCTCCTCCAGGAAATAAAAGGTAAAGAGCACCCCCTTATTTTAGCCACTTACACCTTAACTGTTTTATTGCTTTGCCTTAAAACTTTCGGGGAGAAGGGCTTGAATTTAATGCGAGCTGCTCTGCAACGGGTAACCGGGCCAGAGATGGGTCTTGTTCTAGCCACAGGTACAGGGTTGGGGTTGGCAGCTCATACCTCCCCTCATCTTCCCTTCGTAGGGCAGGTTACGGGACTAATCCACCGTTTTCACGAGCAACTGGATAAATTTACTAACCGCGAAAAAAAGCTGTTATCTGATTTTCTTAAAGAAGCCCTTGAACGTTCCCTTGGAGTAGGATAATCTTTTAGCCCGGGGGAGTAAATTCCCGGGCTTTTTCATGTAGGAGTACCTAACTTTTATGTGGAAAACAGTAAAACAGCACCCTATAGGGAGCTATTTAGGGATTACAGCTGGCTGTGCCCTTACGGCAGTGGGGCTAGCCCTTTTTTTAGTACCCAACAGAATAGCAGCTGGCGGGGTAAGCGGCCTGGCCACGGTCCTCCATTATGTTCTGGGGGTACCGGTGGGGCTAACCATGCTGGTTCTCAATGTCCCCTTATTTTTAGCTGGGCTTAAGATATTAGGTTTTCATTTTGGCCTTAAAACTTTATACGGCACTGTAGTTCTTTCCGTATTAACCGATTTCCTGGTCTGGGTAGCTAGGCCACCTACCTTTAATCCTCTCTTGGCCTCCATTTATGGTGGACTGCTTACCGGGGCTGGATTGGGGGTGGTTTTCCGCTTTGGCGGTAGTACCGGGGGTACAGATCTGGCCGCGCTGCTCTTTCGCAAACTTTTACATATAAGCGCTGGGATGGGGCTCCTTGTTACAGATGCCCTGGTTATAGGTTTGGCGGGGCTAGTTTTTAATATGGAGCTGGCCCTGTACGCGTTACTTTCCCTTTTTCTTACCAGCCGGGCTATAGATGCCATCCAGGAGGGGAGCGGATACGCTAAGGCGGCTATAATTATCTCGGATCATAGCGAGGAGATCGCCCGGCGTATCTTGACGGAGCTGGACCGGGGGGCAACCGGTATTCAGGGAAGGGGGCTTTATACCAGGAAGGAGCGGGAGATACTCTTGGTGGTGGTACATCGTTCAGAAGTAACCCGCCTTAAAGATTTGGTGGCCACCCTTGATCCCCAGGCCTTTGTTATAGTGAGTAATGTGCACGAAGTATTAGGAGAAGGTTTTCGGGAATGGAGGGAAGTGTAACCTTGGACCTGATAGAATTTTTGCAGGAGAAGGCTCGCCTTATCCGGCGGGATATAATCACCATGATCGGGAGAGCAGGATCCGGTCATCCTGGAGGATCTTTATCTGGAGTGGAAATTGTTACAGCCTTATATTTTCACCTTATGCGGGTGGACCCGCAGAATCCCGAATGGCCTGACCGGGATCGCTTTATACTTTCTAAAGGGCACGCCGCACCCCTTCTTTATGCCGCTTTGGCCCGCCGGGGTTACTTCCCACCAGAGGAACTCCTCACTTTAAGGAAGCTCGGTAGCCGCCTCCAAGGCCATCCTGACCGCAAATCCCTACCTGGAGTAGAGATGTCCACGGGGTCCCTAGGCCAGGGGTTGGCGGTGGCCAATGGGTTAGCCCTAGCTGCTCGTCTGGATGGACGTGACTTCCGCATTTATGTTTTACTGGGCGATGGCGAGTTAGAAGAGGGTATGGTGTGGGAGGCGGCTATGGCTGCTGCCCATTATAAGTTGGACCGGATAACGGCCTTTGTAGACCATAACCGCCTTCAGATCGATGGTCCTATAGAGGAAGTGTTGTCCCCGGAGCCTGTATCCGATAAATTCCGCGCCTTCGGCTGGGAAGTGCTGGTCATCGATGGCCATGATTTTCGCCAGATAATCCAGGCTGTGCACCGCGCCTGGGAGGTTAAAGGTAAACCTACGGTTATCATAGCGGAAACTGTTAAAGGTAAGGGTGTATCTTTCATGGAAAACCAGGTGGGTTGGCATGGCGTGGCGCCAAAGCCACAAGAAGTGGAAAAGGCCCTGGCCGAGCTGGGTGGGTCTTAAGTCAAGGAGGAGAGATCTTATGTCCAAAATTTCTACACGGGAAGCCTATGGCCGGGCCCTGGTAGAGCTGGGCCGCCAGGACGAACGTGTGGTGGTCTTAGATGCGGATCTATCCAAATCTACTAAAACCGAGTATTTTGCCAAGGAATTTCCCCACCGGTTTTTTAATTTAGGAATCGCCGAGCAAAGCCTTATGGGTACTGCGGCTGGGTTAGCCCTGGGAGGCAAGATACCCTTTGCCAGTACCTTTGCTGTATTTGCTACAGGCCGAGCCTTTGATCAAGTACGCAATTCCATAGCTTATCCCAAGCTCAACGTTAAGATCGCGGCCACCCATGCAGGGATCACGGTGGGAGAAGACGGGGCTTCCCATCAGTCGGTGGAAGATCTGGCCTTAATGCGGGCGGTACCTAATATGACAGTCTTAGTCCCCGCTGACGCTGTAGAAACGCGCCAGGCAGTGTTTGCAGCAGCTAAATATGAGGGGCCTGTTTACCTCCGCCTAGGCCGGATGAATGTACCCGTGATCTATGATGAGGATTATCGCTTTACCATCGGCCGGGCCCACTGGCTTAAAAAGGGGCGGGATGTCACCATCATAGCCTGTGGGATTATGGTGGCTTTAGCTTTAGAGGCTTCTAAAGATTTGGAGGCAGAGGGGTTAAGTATAGGGGTGATAAATATGAGCACTCTGAAACCCCTAGACAGGGAAGTTGTATTGGCTGCTGCACGGGAAAGTAAAGCACTGGTGACTGCTGAGGAACATAGCATTATCGGAGGGCTGGGGAGCGCAGTGGCTGAAGTCCTGGCTGAAGAGTGTCCTAAACCCTTAAAAAGGATAGGGGTGCCGGACACCTTCGGGGAATCGGGGACCCCGGAAGAGCTTATGAGCAAATACGGCTTGACTGTACAAGATATAAAGAAGGCTATAAAGGAAGTTCTCCTACAAAAATAGACGGGTCAAGAGGAATTTAAAGAGCTATGTCGAAAAACAACCCTACGGGGTTGTTTCTTTTTTGACCGTTTCTGGGGGTGGGGTAAAGGTTTGATCCAGTTTTTTAATGTTACCAAAGTTTACAAGGGAGATATTTACGCCCTTAAAGATATTACGGTAAAAATCGATAAGGGTGAGTTTGTATTCCTTGTCGGTCCTAGCGGTGCTGGCAAGACCACCTTTATCCGGCTTCTTTTTCGGGAGGAACTCCCTACTAAAGGTCAAATATTGGTAGGGGGGCGGAGCATAACTAGGTTGCGCCCTAAAGAGATCCCTTTTTTACGTCGCAACATCGGTGTAGTTTTTCAGGACTTCCGCCTTCTACCCGACCGTACTGTATATGAAAACGTAGCTTTTGCCTTGCAAGTTCTAGAGGTGCCTCCTAAAGAGATAAAAGCCAGGGTAGAAGAGGTGTTAGCGCGGGTGGGGCTTTCGGGAAGGGCCCATCTTTTCCCCCACCAACTATCTGGAGGCGAGCAGCAGCGCACGGCCATTGCCCGGGCTATTGTGAATAAGCCGCGGATCTTGGTAGCCGACGAGCCAACTGGTAACCTGGATCCCGTTACTTCCCGGGAGATCATCTCCTTACTGGTAGATATCAACCGTCTAGGTACCACGGTGATTATAGCCACCCATGCTTGGGATATTGTGAACAGCCTGAAGAAACGGGTTATTGCCCTGGATAAGGGGTGCCTGGTCCGCGACGACCGGGAAGGGGTTTATGGTTATGAAGCTTAGGACTTGGGGGTACTTTTTCCGGCAAGCCTTCCTCTCCTTATGGCGAAACGCTTGGATGAGTATGGCGGCAGGTACCAGTGTGGCCGTAACCCTCTTTATCCTAGGTGCCTTTATTCTTTTAGTTTTGAATATCAACTTTATTGCCCTGGCCCTTCAATCCAACTTGGAGATAGCTGCGTTTTTACGCGTGGATACCCCCCGATCCCAAGCGCTAGCCTTAAAGCATCAAATCCAAAACCTACCTGGGGTCAAGGAAGTGGAGCTAGTAACCAAAGAGCAAGGTCTTAAAATTTTAGCCCAACAATTTGGAAGCGAAGAAGAACTCCTCGGGGCTACCGGCGGTGTTAACCCCTTACCTGACTATTTCCGTATTAAGGTGGAAGATGCATCCCGCATAAGTGAAATAGCAGCCGCTATCCAAAACCTTCCGGCTGTGGAAAAGGTTAATTATGGCCAGGCGGTGGTGGAAAGGTTGCTGGCTGTGATCCGCTGGCTCCGGTACTTAGGGGTGGGGATAATCGGTTTGCTAGGGATAGCTTCTCTTATGCTTTTGATGATCACTATTCGCCTGGCTGTCTATGCTCGGCGCCGGGAGATTAACATTATGAAATATGTGGGAGCGACCGATTGGTTCATCCGCTGGCCCTTTTTGCTGGAAGGCTTACTTATAGGTCTCTTCGGTGGAGGGGTGGCTGCTGGGATCTTGGCCTGGGGGTACGGCCCCTTAACCCATAAAATCAAGCTTAGCCTTTTTTTCCTTCCCTTAATTGAAGATCCAGCGGTAGTTCGCTATACCACGCTGGGGCTGGTGGGCGGAGGAGGGTTTGTAGGTGCCTTAGGGAGCCTCCTTGCCATCCACCGTTTTCTAAAGGTTTAATTAGCCCTTATAAACGAGTAAAGGGAGGGATATCTCCTTTGCCTTTACGTTTAGTAGCTAGCAGCCTGATAGTATTACTGCTCTTACTTCTTTTCCCTACCCCGGGTAATGGCTCTACCTTAAAAGAACTACAAGAAAAGCAGCAAGAGATCCAGGTAAAGATCCGGGAGCAAAACGCCCTCCTAAAGAGTAAAGAGAGCGAGGGGCAGGAGCTTCTAGAACAGCTGGAAAAACTAGAAAGAGAGATCCAGGCCAAGGAACAAGAGGTCAGGCAACTAGAACTTGAGCTTAAGGTAGCTCAAGATAGGGTGAACCAGGCAGCTATAGAGCTTAATAAGGCAGAAGCCGCTTTAAGGCAACGGATGGATATCCTGCGCAACCGTCTAAAGGAAATTTACGAGAGGGGACCTGTCAACTACTTGGAGGTGCTCCTTAACTCCACCAGTTTTAGCGATTTCTTGGTACGCCTGGAGCTTCTGGGTAAAATTGCCCAGAACGATGCCCGCCTGGTGGAGGAAGTAAAACAGGAGCGGGCTAAAATAGCAGCTCGCAAAGCGGCCCTGGAAGCGGAAAGGGATGCTTTGGCTGGGCTTAAACGGCGGGCCGAAGGCGAGCGGGCCCTTCTAGCCTCACGTCAGGCCGAAAAGAGGCAGCTTTTAGCCCGGGTGGAAGAGGAAAAGAAGCGCGTGGCTCAGGCCCTGGATGAACTGGAGGCCCTTTCCCGGCAGATCGCCCAGAAGATTCGGGAGATCCAGCAGAGAAACAGGCGCCAGCTAGGCCCCCGTGGTACCAGCCGGTTCCTCTGGCCTGTACCGGGATACACTAGCATTTCTTCTGGCTTTGGATGGCGGATACATCCCCTTCTTAAGACTCCTCGCTTCCACCCTGCCATCGATATTCCAGCACCGGAAGGGGCTGAAGTTGTGGCTATAGAAGATGGGCAAGTGATCTCTACAGGATATCTAGGTGCTTATGGTAATCATATTGTAATAGACCATGGAGGTGGCCTGTCTTCCATGTATTCTCATCTGTCGGCTATTCTAGTACGGGAAGGCCAGGAAGTAAAAAGGGGGCAAGTTATCGGCCGGATAGGGAACACAGGATGGAGCACAGGGCCCCATCTGGATTTTCAGATACTACTGCAAGGGGAACCTACAGATCCCTTACAATATTACTAAAAGAAACTTCTCACAGCCACAGCAATAGCCAGGCTCATTACCCAACAAATCCCCTGCAATATGACTAAAGAAACCCTTATATCTAGAAGGCGAACCTGCGTAGGATAGCAAATACTACTTTTGATGGGACTAAAGCTAATAACGGCTACATATAATTGAGCGTAACTGTAAGTAAGCTTGAAGAGACAGGCGGTGACGGGTTTGCGCAGGAACTTGCGCAGAATTATTAACCTTTTTTTAGCCCTGTGCGTGGTGAACACCCTGGCTTTAATGCTGGTGGTCGCTGCCTATTATCCGAAGGTGGAACAGGTTATCAGGGTATATACTCTTTTGCGGTTTCAAGCTTTAACCCCTCCTACCCTGGATAAAATCTTCGAAGGGGCCATCAAGGGGATGGTAGAATCCCTTGGTGACCCTTATTCTTCTTATCTTACTCCTGAGGTTTATCGGCGGTTGGAGGAACATGTCCAGGGAACTTACGGCGGCGTGGGTTTACTTATTACTCTAGAGGAAAAGGAAAAGCGACCAGTGGTGGTATCCCCCTTTAAAGGGACGCCGGCCCAACGGGCAGGGATCACCAGTGGGGATTATATCCTGGCCATAGATGGCCGGGACACAGCAGGGATGGATCTGGAGACTGCCGCCAGCCTCATGCAGGGTGAGCCAGGAACTAAGGTGGAGTTAACGGTCCTTAAGCCGGGAGAAAAAGAGCCACGGCGGTTTACTTTGATCCGCGAGACTATAAAGATCCCTACTGTGGACGGCCGGATGCTTCCTGGTTATCCCGGGATAGGATATATATCTTTAAGCATGTTCAATGAGCAAACCAGTGGAGATCTGGGGAAGCTTTTAGAGGAATTGCGACGCCAAGGGCTCAAAGCCCTGATCCTAGATTTGCGCAATAATCCCGGGGGTTCCCTGCAGGCGGCCGTAGAAGTAGCGTCTTACTTTATACCTAAAGGCCCTGTAGTGTATATTGTGGACCAGAAGAAGAAGGAAGCCTTACAGGCTACGGGAAAATATATTAAGTTACCTTTAGTGGTGCTGGTGAACAAAGGAAGCGCCAGTGCTGCGGAAATAGTGGCTGGAGCCATTAAGGATTCCGGTTCAGGGGTTTTGATAGGCGAGACCACCTTCGGTAAAGGAGTGGTCCAGACCATCTTTCCTTTGAAGGGTGGTGCTGCCGTGAAACTAACTACCCATAAATATTTGACACCGGCCCAAAAGGATATTGATAAGGTAGGTATTACTCCCGATATCCAGGTTAAGCTCGATCCCCGGTTGGAACAGGAGGTCTTAAGCCATTCTCCAGATCTGGAACGGGATACCCAGCTTAAAAAAGCCTTAGAACTTCTTCAAGGGAAAATGGTTACTTCCAAAGCTGCCTGAACTTAGGAGGCGAAAGAACAGCCTTGTTACCCTTAAAGCAGATAGTACCTTTTATCCTCCAGGCCCAACTTAGCCTGCTCATAAGCCCCTTGTTCTGGCTGTTGGTCCTTGTTGTAGCCTATCAGTACCGGCGCCTGGCCCGCCTTAAGGAAGAGCTTTTCGGGGTGCGCGGGGAGTCTGCCTGGCAGCCCACCCTGACCGCCGTAGCCTATGGCGTGTTAGGGGGGTTAGGAGGGAGTTTTATCATGGTGCTGGTAGGTGTTTCCTTAAGCGGTATTGGAATTAACTATTTGTGGGTTTTAGCCCTACTCCTCATGCTCCTTAACCCCCGCTTCCTATGTTTTTCCTACGCGGGGGGCTTAATTTCCCTTTCCGCCCTTGTTTTCGGGAGGCCGCAGGTGGACGTGCCTCATCTTATGGGCCTGGTGGCCGTACTGCATATGGTGGAAGCCCTTCTTATCCGCTTGAGCGGTCATTTAGGAGCTATTCCCGTATATACCAGCCACCAGGGCCAGGTAGTAGGGGCCTTTAACATGCAGAAGTTCTGGCCGATCCCTATTGCGGCCTTAGCCCTTGTAACGCTACCTCCCTGGCTTCCCCCAGGAGCGGCGGTCCCTATGCCTAATTGGTGGCCCCTTATCCGGCCGGCGGTTATGCCAGAACCCGAGCAGGCGCTTTTTGTGGTATTACCTGTAGCGGCCGGTTTAGGTTACGGCGATCTGGCTTTAAGTTCTCGGCCTGAAGAAAAAAGTAAACTGTCAGCCCGTAACTTGGCAGTTTACAGCCTTACTCTACTAGGCCTTTCTATCCTAGCTTCCTATTATCGTCCGTTGACCTGGCTGGCAGCCCTCTTCGGCCCTTTAGGTCATGAGTATACTATATGGCTGGGGCGCCGGGTAGAAATTAGGGGTGAGCCCCTGTATGTACCTTCTGACCTAGGGGCCCGTATTCTGGACGTGGTGCGGAACAGCCCGGCAGCGAAGTTGGGTCTCAGATCCGGTGATGTATTATTAAAGGTTAACGGCTGGCCAGTCCGGGATCGGGAGACTTTGAGAGCGGCCTTGGAAGGAGCTTGGGAGCAAGTGGAGGTAGTATTTTACCGGGCTGGCGAGGAAGAGAGGACGGCAAGGGTTTATAAAGCTCCCTCTGATCCTTTAGGAGTAATTTTGGTACCCGAACCTGGGGATAAACCCCAAGTGGAGCTTATGTCCCCCGGTTGGCTTGGCCGTTGGTGGCGGGAAAAGAAGAAATAATTTGTGGTATAATACTCCCAAGGGGGGGTGCCATGGACCGTTTTATACTTAAAGCTGATTTTGAGCCGCGGGGCGATCAGCCTAAGGCTATAGCTGCCCTGGTAGAAGGGCTAAAGAAAGGGTACCGGCACCAGACCCTTTTGGGGGCCACAGGGACAGGTAAAACCTATACCATGGCCCAGATCATCCAGGCTGTCCAGCGGCCCACCTTGGTACTCGCTCCTAATAAGACCTTGGCTGCCCAGTTATGCGGGGAATTTAAGGAATTCTTCCCTTATAATGCTGTAGAGTACTTTGTCAGCTACTACGATTACTACCAACCCGAAGCGTATGTTCCGGAAACGGATACCTATATTGAAAAAGATAGTTCCATCAATGAAGAGATAGACAAGCTGCGCCACGCGGCTACTGCGGCCCTTTTTGAACGCCGCGATGTGATCATTGTAGCTAGCGTTTCTTGTATATACGGCTTGGGTTCCCCGGAGGATTATAATAAACTTATGGTCTCCTTGCGGGAGGGCCAGGAGTACGATCGGGATGTTATTTTGCGGAAGCTGGTGGATATCCAATATACCCGTAATGATTATGAACTAAAGCGGGGAACCTTTCGAGTTCACGGGGATGTTTTAGAAGTATTCCCGGCTTCTTTTGACGCCCGAGCCATACGGGTAGAATTCTTTGGAGATGAAGTGGAGAGGATCCTAGAGATAGATACCTTAACAGGAGAGATCCTGGGCCGGAGGTACCATGTGGCCATCTTCCCGGCCAGCCACTATGTAGTGGAGCAACCCAAGCTAGAGCGAGCCCTGGCTAGTATAGAAGCTGAGCTGGAGGAGCGGTTAAAGGAACTTAGGGCGGCGGGAAAGCTTTTAGAAGCCCAGAGGCTAGAACAGCGCACCCGCTTTGACCTGGAGATGCTGCGGGAAGTAGGTTATTGTAAAGGGATTGAGAATTATTCCCGGCATCTTACAGGCCGGGCACCAGGAGAACCTCCCTATACCTTATTAGATTATTTCCCACCGGATTTCCTGCTTTTTATTGATGAATCCCATATCGCCGTACCCCAGATCGGGGGTATGTACGAGGGGGACTACTCGCGGAAGAAAACCCTGGTGGAATACGGCTTCCGCCTACCTTCGGCCCTGGATAACCGGCCCTTAACCTTCGAGGAGTTCATGGCCCGGGTGAATCAAGTTATTTATGTATCGGCTACCCCTGGCCCCTTTGAGCTTGAGCATTCGGAACAGGTGGTAGAACAGATCATCCGGCCCACCTACCTCGTGGATCCCGAGGTTATAGTAAGACCCACGGCTGGCCAGGTGGACGACCTTCTCCAGGAGATCCGGAAAAGGGTGGCCAAGAAGCAGAGGGTGTTGGTTACTACCCTTACTAAGAGAATGGCCGAGGATCTGACCGATTACCTCCAGGAAATGGGGGTTAAGGTCCGCTACCTCCATTCGGATATTAATGCCATCGAGCGCATGGAGATAATCCGGGATCTGCGGTTAGGAGTTTTCGATGTTCTGGTGGGGATAAACCTTCTGCGGGAGGGGCTGGACCTACCTGAGGTGTCTTTGGTGGCCATCCTGGATGCTGATAAAGAAGGATTCTTGCGCTCGGAGCGTTCCCTCATCCAGACCATCGGTCGGGCAGCGCGTAATGCTGAAGGGCAGGTTATCATGTACGCTGACACTATTACAGAGTCCATGCGCCGGGCCATTGAGGAGACTAACCGCCGGCGCCGCCTCCAGATGGAGTATAACCGGCAGCATGGTATAACTCCTCAAACGGTGGTTAAGCCGGTACGCGATATTATTGAAGCTACCCGGTCCGCAGAAGAACCGCGTATCTCCCGGCCAGGGACCCAGGTTGAGGCTAGGGACGTACACAAGAAGATGAGCCGAAAAGAGCTCCGCTCCCTTATTAAGCGCCTAGAGAAGGAGATGCGGGAAGCAGCCAGGCGCCTGGAGTTTGAACGGGCAGCTGAGCTTCGGGATGCCCTTTTGGAGCTAAAGCTCCAGGTGGGTTAAAAGCTTTAAGGAAATAGGCTAAAAATTAACCTTGCCTGACCTGAAAAACCGGGTTAATTAAGAGATCAAAAAATGAAATGGGCTAGTGATACTTTAGAGGGAAATTAGAAGGGAAACAAGTAAGAACGTAAAACAAAGGGAGATTCCTTTATGTCCAAAGATAAGATAATAGTTAAAGGTGCGCGTGCCCATAACTTAAAAAATATCGATGTAGAAATACCGCGGGATAAGTTGGTGGTCATCACCGGGCTGTCCGGCTCAGGGAAGTCCTCTTTAGCCTTTGATACCATATATGCGGAAGGGCAGCGACGGTATGTGGAATCCTTGTCCGCTTATGCCCGGCAGTTTTTAGGCCAGATGAACAAACCGGATGTGGATTATATAGAAGGCTTGTCTCCAGCCATAGCTATAGACCAGAAGGCAGCTAGTCACAACCCCCGTTCTACAGTGGGTACAGTAACGGAGATCTACGACTATCTTCGTCTCCTTTTCGCCCGGATAGGCCGGCCCCATTGTCCCCGCTGTGGCCGGTCCATAGCTCCCCAGACAGTATCCCAGATGGTGGACCGGCTTCTCACCTTTCCAGAGGAGACCAGGATGCAGATCCTGGCCCCGGTGGTCCGCGGGCGTAAAGGAGAGTACAAGCAACTTTTGGAGGAGCTCCGGCGTAATGGGTACGCCCGGGTACGTGTTGATGGCGAGGTACGGGAGACTTCGGAAGAGATTAAACTAGATAAAAACAAAAAGCACACCATAGAAGTTATAGTGGATCGCATAAAGATCCGTCCTGGTATCGCCCAGCGGCTGGCTGACTCCTTGGAGACAGCTTTAAAACTTTCCGAAGGTTTGGTTTTAGTAGAGGTGGTGGGGCAGGAAGAAATACTTTTTAGCTCCGAGTTCGCCTGCCCTGAGTGCGGTATAAGCTTGCCGGAGATAGCCCCTAGGCTTTTCTCCTTTAACAGCCCCTATGGTGCCTGCCCGGCCTGTACCGGCCTGGGGACCAGCATGGAGGTGGACCCCGACTTAGTGATCCCGGACCCCAACCTTACTTTGCGGGAAGGGGCTATTGCGCCCTGGGGTGGGGGAGAAGGATATTGGCATATTCTAGAAGCCGTGGCTGATCATTATGGCTTTAGCCTAGATGTACCTGTACGGGACCTAAAACCGGAGCATTTAAAGATTATCCTTTATGGGAGCGGAGAAGAAAGGATACGGTTTAGTTATATAAATCGTTTCGGTGAAAGAAGGACCTGGGAGGCGCCCTTCGAAGGAGTTATACCTTCTTTGGAGAGGCGTTACCGGGAGACCCAGTCGGATTGGTCACGGGCCGAAATCGAAGAGTATATGAGCCAGAAGCCCTGCCCTGTATGCCAGGGAACCCGGCTTAAGCCCGAGGCCCTGGCCATTACAGTAGGGGGTAAGAATATCTATGAAGTGACCAAGCTCTCTGTGGCTGAGGCTGAGGAATTCTTCGCTGGTCTTGAGCTTACAGAGAAGGAAAAGGTAATAGCCCACCAGATCTTAAAAGAGATTAGAGCCCGGCTCAAATTCCTAATGGATGTAGGTCTGGACTACCTTACCTTGGATCGGCCGGCGGCTACCCTTTCCGGCGGTGAGGCCCAGCGTATTCGCTTAGCCACCCAGATCGGCTCAGGATTAGTGGGCGTACTCTATATTCTGGACGAGCCCAGCATAGGTCTGCACCAACGGGATAATGCCCGCTTGATCCGTACCTTAAAGCAGCTCCGAGACCTGGGCAATACGGTTATTGTGGTGGAACATGATGAAGAGACCATCCGCGAGGCCGATTATATTATCGATATTGGCCCGGGTGCTGGGGCGGGCGGCGGACAAGTAGTGGTAGCCGGCACGGTGTCTGAGGTTATAAATTGCCCAGCCTCCCTTACTGGCCAGTATTTGAGCGGCAGGCGTCGTATACCAGTACCGGCTGTTAGGAGGAGACCAGGGGATAAATGGTTGGAAGTGTTGGGGGCCAGCGAGCACAACCTTAAGAACATCGATGTGCGCTTTCCCCTGGGTACTTTTATCTGTGTCACCGGAGTTTCGGGTTCGGGCAAGAGCACTTTGGTTAATGAAATCCTTTACCGCGCCCTGGCCCAGAGGTTGAACGGGGCCCGGACTATTCCAGGGCGCTTCCGGGAATTAAGGGGTGTGGAGCACCTAGATAAGGTTATAGCCGTGGATCAATCGCCCATCGGCCGCACCCCGCGTTCTAACCCTGCTACCTATACCGGGGTGATGGACGATATACGAAGCCTTTTTGCTGCTACGCCGGAAGCCCGGGCCCGGGGTTATAAGCCGGGCCGTTTCAGCTTTAATGTTAAGGGAGGGCGCTGTGAAGCTTGTAGCGGGGATGGTATTATAAAGATCGAGATGCACTTCTTGCCCGATGTATATATTCCCTGTGAAGTATGTAAAGGTAAGAGATACAACCGGGAAACCCTAGAAGTGAAATATAAAGGTAAATCCATTGCGGATGTATTAGATATGACGGTAGATGAGGCGGTGGAATTCTTCTCCGCCATACCCCGCTTATACCGTCGGCTCCTTACTCTACAGGATGTGGGGTTAGGTTACATTAAACTGGGGCAGCCGGCCACCACCCTTTCTGGTGGGGAGGCCCAGCGGGTGAAACTAGCGGCCGAGCTTTCCCGGCGGAGCAACGGCCGTACCTTGTACATCCTAGATGAACCTACCACCGGGCTTCATATGGCCGATGTACACCGTCTTTTGGTTGTCCTGCAGCGGCTGGTAGATGCAGGGAATACAGTGGTAGTTATTGAGCACAACTTGGATGTCATTAAATCAGCGGATTATATCATAGATTTAGGCCCAGAAGGAGGCGAACGAGGTGGCCAGGTAGTGGCCGCAGGGACGCCGGAGGAGATCTGCCAGGTACCGGCTTCTTATACCGGGCAGTTTTTGAAACCGGTGCTGGAGAGGGACCGCGTTGTCCCAGGGCAGGAGGTACGACAGGCAGTCTAAGTTTAAATAAGGGGGGCTTTAGATGACTACTTACTGGCCTACGGCAGGTAAAGAGCATACAGAGGCTACAATAAACTTAGCGGTGGAGAGAGCTAGAAGCTTAGGCCTTAAGCACCTAGTGATAGCCTCAGTTACAGGTTACTCTGCCCAGATGCTTTTAGGTCATAAAGACCTAGAAGTGGTATGTGTCACTCACCAGGCTGGCTTTGCGCGACCAGGGGAGCAAGAGATGCCTCCAGATATGCGACGGAAATTAGAAGAGGGGGGTATTAAGGTCTTAACCACTACCCATCTCATGGCCGGGCTAGATCGGGCTTTAAGGCTTAAGTTTCAAGGTTTGTACCCTTCGGAGATCATTGCTAATGCTTTGCGGCTCTTTGGACAGGGTACTAAGGTGGCTGTAGAGGTAGCTGGTATGGCCCTGGATGCTGGTCTCATACCTTATGGGGTAGACATTGTGGCGCTCGGTGGGACTAGCGAAGGGGTGGATACAGCTTTAGTCTTACGGCCAGCCCATTCCCAGGACTTTTTTGCCACAAAAATTAAGGAGATCATTTGCAAACCGCGGGAATTTTAGGGAGTTAAGGTAGAGTATGTTACTGGAGGAAAAGCTCGCCCATCTCCCCGATCATCCTGGCGTCTACTTGATGCGTGACGCCCAGGGGCAAGTTATATATGTAGGTAAGGCAGCTTCTTTACGTAACCGGGTACGCTCTTATTTCCACGGCCAGCACCCGCCGCGCATCCAGGCCCTGGTGCGGCAGGTGGCTGATGTAGAGTATATTCTTACGGATAATGAAGTGGAAGCCCTGGCCCTGGAATGTAACTTAATCAAGGAATACCGCCCCCGGTATAACATTAACCTAAAGGACGATAAAAGTTATCCATATCTTCGTCTCACCCTACAGGAGGAGTTTCCGCACCTAGAGGTAACGCGGCGCATAGTACAGGACGGTTCGCGATATTTCGGACCCTACACCCGGGTAGGGGCCTTGAAGGAAACCCTAAAACTTTTGGGGAGCCTTTTTCCTTTACGCACCTGCCGAGATACTCCTTTAAAGCTTAAGAGCCGCCCCTGTCTTAACGCTCACTTGGGCAGGTGTCTTGCCCCTTGTACGGGTAAGGTTAGCTCTGAAGAGTATCGGCGAGCCGTGCAGGAGATGATACTTTTTCTGGAAGGTAAACAGGGAGACCTGATACGCCGGTTGAGGTCAGAAATGGAAGAGGCTGCCAAAAAGTTAGAATTTGAAAGGGCAGCCCGGTTAAGGGACCGGATCAAGGCTATAGAAGAAGTCCTAGCCCAGCAGAAGGTGATAAGTCCTGGCCGGGAGGATCGCGATGCTATTGCCCTAGCCCGGGAGCACGATGAGGCTGTAGGTATGATCTTTTTCATCCGGGAAGGGAAACTCATAGGCCGGGAGCACTTTTTCCTGGAAGGTCAGGCCGGTTTGGAGGCTAGGGAAGTGATGGCCGCCTTAGTAAAGCAGTTTTACAGCCGGGGAGTGGAGATACCGCCGGAAATCCTTCTGGAGGAAGAAGCTGAGGATCAAGAAACAATAGCTACCTGGCTGTCCCAGCTTAAAGGGAGCAAGGTTAGTATAAAAGTCCCCCGGCGGGGGGAGAAGGCCAGGCTTATGAGTATGGTGCGGGAAAATGCCTTTTCTGTTCTAAAGGAGTACTTGTTAGCCCGGGAAAGGGAGGAGGTTAGCTCCCAGCAGGCCCTGGAGGAACTTAAAGATGTTTTATCTCTTCCTGCTATTCCTTGGCGGATGGAGGCTTTTGATATTTCTAACCTGCAGGGGACCGAGGCAGTGGGATCCATGGTGGTTTTTGTGGGAGGGCGGCCCGATCCCTCCTCTTATCGGCGCTTTCGCATTAAGAATGTACAGGGGCCGAACGATTACGCTTGCCTGCAGGAAGTTTTGTCCAGGCGCTTCCGCCGGCTGGCTGAAGGTGACCCTAAGTTTTCAGCCCGTCCCGACTTTGTGTTGATCGACGGGGGTCAGGGGCAGCTTTCGGCAGCGCGGGAAGTTATGCGGCGCCTGGGAGTACAGGATATACCCACCTTCAGCCTGGCCAAGGGAGAGGAGCTTATTTTCCGGGAAGGGGATGCCCAGCCGCTGGTCCTACCTAAGGATAGCATCGGCTTGCGGCTCCTGCAACGCCTCCGGGATGAGGCCCACCGGTTCGCCATTACCTACCACCGCCAGCGCAGGGACAAAGGGGCCCTAGCTTCAGTATTGGATGATATTCCAGGTATAGGTCCTAAGCGTAAGCGAGCCTTGCTCCGTCATTTTGGCTCTGTAGAGAACATCCGGCGGGCCAGCCTGGAGGAGCTATTACAGGTAGAAGGCATGAACAGGGTTGTTGCCGCCCGGCTTAAGGAAATACTCGGGTAAGGTATGGGGTAACGAAAATATAGTTCGGGGCAAGTAACAGGGAGAGGAGAGATCTGATGTCACCCATTAAGCTTGTAGCCCTGGATCTCGACGGCACCCTCCTGGATAGCACCTTTAACGTGGAGTCTAGGGCGCGAGAGGTCATCCGTCAGGTCCAGGAAAGAGGTGTAGGGGTTACCCTAGCCACAGGCCGCATGTTCCGCTCGGCCTTGCCCTTCGCCCAGGCGTTAAGCTTAAAGCTTCCGTTGATCGTATACCATGGAGCTCTGATTAAAAACCCGGTTTCCGGGGAAGTTGTGTGGGAGAGGCTTTTGCCTTTAAGTATAGTAGAATTCCTGGTCCGCAAAGCCCGCTCCTACGGCTTCCCCTTCAACGTTTATGTGGACGACGAACTGTATGTGGAGGATGTTCGCCCCGAAAACCGGGCTTATGCTGATCAGGCCCGGGTACCTTTGCACAGGGTTGATGATATTTTAGCCTTCTTAAGAAAGGAACCTATTAAATTTGTAGCCCTCCATCATGGTCCAGAGTTAGATAAACTGGAGGAGGAGATACGGAGGGAACTAGGGGAAAGCGTATATATAACCCGCTCCTTTCCCCATTTCTTAGAAGTTATTAGCCGGGAAGCTAGCAAGGCCAAAGGGCTGGCTATCCTAGCCCACCTCTTAGGGATAAGTCCTAAAGAAATTATGGTTATAGGCGATAGTTTCAATGATCTAGATATGTTCCATTTTGCTGGGTTGGCCGTAGCCATGGGCAATGCACCACCGGCTGTCCAGGCCCAAGCCCATTATGTGGTAGGTACTAACGATGAGGGCGGAGTAGCCGAAGCTTTAACTAAATTTATCCTAGAGAGGTAAAGGCTTTTATGGATAAGGGTGAGGAATGGCGTCTGGTAATTGTGACAGGTTTATCGGGAGCTGGTAAAACCCAAGCTATACGCTCCCTGGAGGATTTAGGCTTTTTTTGTATTGATAATCTACCCCCTTCCTTAGTACCTGGGTTGGTAGAACTGCTAAGCAAACAGGGACCTGGTCCAGAGGAGAATAAAAAAGTAGCTTTAGTTATGGATATCAGGGGAGGCAAGTTTTTTGAAGGTCTGGAGGAAGCTCTAGATTACCTTGATGAGCAGGGCTTCCCCTACGAAATCTTATTTTTAGAAGCTTCGGATGAGGTTCTGGTCCGGCGGTATAAGGAGACGAGGCGGCGCCACCCCCTAGCAGGGGAAAGCATCTTGGAGGGAATTTTAGAAGAGCGCCGGCGTTTAGAAAGTATTAAGGAACGGGCGAGCAAAGTTATCGATACCTCAGAACTTACACCCCGTCAGCTTAAAGAAGAAATAGCTGAATTATTTGGTGCCCAGAGGCAGAAGCTGACCGTAACAGTGGTGTCCTTCGGATATAAGTACGGTTTACCCTTAGATGCCGATTTAGTTATGGACGTCCGTTTTTTACCTAACCCTTATTATAACCCGGCCTTACGCCCCTTTACAGGCCACGATCGGTGTGTGGCTGATTTTGTCTTAAGCTCTCCTGCTACCCAGGAGTTTTTGCATAAGTTTATGGACTTATTACGTTTTCTTATTCCCAGCTATATTAAAGAGGGTAAATCGCATCTCGTGATAGCTATAGGTTGTACCGGTGGTCAGCACCGTTCTGTGACCTTGGCCAACAAGATAGGAGAGCTGCTTAAGCACGAGGATTTTCGGGTTATTGTGAAGCATAGAGATGTAGTGCGCGCCTCCTCAAGCCGTAGGAGGTGAGGCTTTTGCAGAGCTTTAAGTGGTTATACCCGGGCCTTAAGGTTAAACGCTTTATACTTTTAGCCGCTTTAGGCCTTTTCTTTCTTGTTTCTGGAGTTACTATAGCCTTAGGCTTAACCTTACTTACCTCAGCAGAACAAACCTTATTGTGGCTGGCTGATTATATCCTGCGGCTGGGGATTTCTCCTTTAGCTAGTGGTATTTTCCTAGCCGGGTGGGGGCTATTATTATTAGTGTTAGGCATTGATAGGCTAGTACGCTCGGTTTTACATGTCTTATGGCCGCGGGAAAAAAGCCCATGGGAGGTTTTTTATCGGCGGCGCCTGTTGGAGGGAGGGCCCCGGATAGTGGCCATCGGTGGTGGTACAGGGTTAGGAGTTCTTCTGCGCGGTCTTAAGAACTATACCCGCAATCTTACCGCTATTGTTACAGTAGCAGACGATGGCGGGAGTTCTGGGCGGCTCCGGGCTGAGCTAGAAATACCCCCACCAGGGGATATCCGTAATTGCCTGGTAGCGCTGGCGGATACCGAAGCCTTAATGGAAGAACTTTTTAGCTACCGCTTTCGGCGGGGAGAAGGGCTGGCCGGGCATAGTCTGGGGAATCTATTGCTGGCGGCCATGATCGATATAGCTGGGGATTTTGACAAGGCTATAAGCGAGTTGGGACGGGTTTTAGCTGTAGGCGGCCGGGTTGTTCCTTCCACCCTTACCCCGGTGGTGTTGGGAGCTGAAAAGGAGGATGGGACCATCGTCTGGGGAGAAAGCCGCATCCCCTGCCCCGGCCAGCGCATAAAAAGGGTTTTCTTGCATCCCCCTGATTGTCGCCCCCATGAGAAAGCCCTGGAGGCTATAGCCCAAGCCGAGGCTATTATAATCGGGCCGGGAAGTCTTTATACCAGCGTCTTACCCAATCTTCTAGTGCCGGGTATAGCAGAAGCCCTGCGTAAGGCCAACGCTCCAGTATTTTACATAAGCAATGTGATGACTCAGCCGGGAGAAACAGAAGGCTATACTGTAGCTGATCATGTGCGGGCCATTCAAGCCCATTGTGGTCCCGGCCTTATAGACTGTGTCATTGCCCATAGCGGCCCGGTATCCTGGGCTGCTCGGAGAAGATACGGAGAAAAGGGAGCCCAGCCAGTAAAGGTGGATGCGGCAGCGGTGGCACGTATGGGAGTGGCTCTCCGGAAGGCCTGGCTAGTGGATGAGACCCTAGTAGTAAGGCACCACCCTGATCGCCTGGCCCAGGTGATCATGGAGGAGCTATATAAACGCCGAGCTTGGAGGCCGCGAAGTAAGTTCTGCTTTTTCTTCCAGAAACGGATGGAGAGAAGCCGCCTCCCTATATCTACTAGACATAAGGTATCTCTATAGAAGCGGGGGTAATTTAAAGTATGCCGCTCTCCTTTTCGGCCCGGGTTAAGGAAGAGCTAACCCATGTCCAGGCTAAGGGTAAATGTTGCCGCCTGGCCGAACTGGCCGCTTTATGGCATTTTTCATCTTTACCTCCCTTAGAGGAGACCTTACCCCAAGGTTTCATCATGCTGGTCACGGAAAACGCTGCCCTAGCTCGTAAAGCTTACTCTTTGGCTAAGGAGGCAGGCTTTAATGTAAAAGTAGAAAGTATGGATTCTAAGACCCGGCGCAAAACCCATCTATATTATCTAGTAACCCCACAGGATGGATATAAAAAAATTTTACAAGAAAGGGAGCGAACTTTACACCCTTGTTGTCGTCCAGCTTACCTCCGCGGAAGTTTCTTGGCTTCCGGGTATCTGGCCAGCCCAGGAGCTGGCCACCACCTGGAACTGGTGGTAAAGGCTCGGGATCTTCGTTTTCTGCAGCGCCTTATGAGGGAGCTAAACCTTACTCCTGGGGTCCACCAGCGCTCCCGGGGGGTGGCCTTGTATTTTAAAGATAGCGAGCAGATCATCCGTGCTTTAAGCCTTATGGGCGCCCATGCTGCAGTTCTAGAGTACCAAAATGTTTTAGTTTATAAAGAAATGCGCAACCGGGTAAACCGTCTGATAAACTGCGAGACGGCCAATTTAAGTAAAGCGGTAGAGACGGGTTTAAGGCAGGTAGAGGCTATAAGCTTCCTTAAGGACAAATTGGGCTTGGAGAACCTTCCACGCGCTTTACGGGAGGTAGCTGAGATGAGGTTGCGCTACCCAGAAGCTACACTTAAAGAATTAGGCGAAATGCTTACTCCTCGAGTAGGGAAATCCGGAGTGAATCACCGCCTCCGCCGTCTGGAGGCCTTAGCCAAAAAATTGATGGGCAGTGAAGTCAAAGATGCGCCAAGTGGAGAGGTTTCCAGTAAGTAAGGGCAATTCCATGGTCTATTGGCGCAGGATAACTCCCCTGTGGCGGGTAATCTGGAACTTTAGCCTTATTGAATTAAGCCGCTTTATCCCCTTTTTAAGGTTTAAGAATTTTCTTCTGCGGCTAGTGGGGATAAAAGTGGCTCCTTCAGCTTCCATAGGGCTGATGGCTATGTTTGATATACTACGCCCAGACTTAATAAGTATCGGCGATAATACCATCATCGGCTACAATGCTACTATTTTAAGTCACGAATTTTTACCTCGGGAATACCGCTTGGGCAAAGTGGAGATAGGTTCCTGGGTCCTAGTGGGGGCTAACGTCACCATCCTTCCCGGAGTGAGGATTGGCGATGGGGCAGTGGTGGCGGCCGGGGCAGTGGTAACCCAGGATGTGCCTCCCGGAGCTCTAGTTGCGGGAGTACCCGCCCGGGTGGTTAAACGGGAAGGTGAAGTCTAAAACTTTACTCCACAAGGGGAGGCCCAAATTTACAAACCATGTTCCAATTTCTTAAATATTTACTATGGTATAACCCATTCCAGCCCTTTTTTCTTAAAGGGCTACTGATTATCAACTTCTTAGGCTCCCTTTATGGGTATTACTGGTACTATGAGCAGTTACTAGCTACTCCTTGGCCGTGGTGGATTTTTACCCCGGATAGCCCCCTTTCCACTTCTCTCTTTACCTTGACCTTAGCCTTGTTGCTCTTGGGGAAGGGCGCAAGTGTCAAATCCGTAAAAGAAGTTTTGGGCCTGTTGGCTTGTGCAGCGCTCATCAAGTACGGTTTGTGGGCGGTTGTAGTTATCGGGGATTACTGGATAAGGGGAGCTAGCGTAACCCTGGTAGAAGCTTTATTGTTCTTAAGCCACTTAGGCATGGCTGCTCAAGGTTACCTTTTTTTACGCCACTGGCCCTTTTACCTATGGCAGGGCCTTTTAACTGGTGCTTGGTTGATACTCAATGATTACGTCGATTATATTTTAGGTTGGCATCCTTACCTTTTCCGAGACGACCAAGTGCCCTTGGCAGCTGTTACAGCCCTTGTTTTAAGCGGTTTTTGGTTTCTTTACTGTTTAGGCAGGAAAATAGCCAGGAACACAGAATATTAATATTAATACAAGGGGCAGAAAGAGGGTAGAAGGGGATGCGGGCCGGTATAGGGCTGCACCTGGAACAGAGCCAAAAATTAGTTATGACCCCGGAATTAAGGCAGGCCATGGTTATCCTGCAGCTCTCTACCCTGGAGCTAACCGAATACCTAGAGCAGGAGCTTCAAGAAAACCCTATTTTAGAGATAGGGGAAGATGGGGAGTTTTTATCCCCTGAAGGCTTAAATATACAGCAGGAAGAGCAAGGAGAGTTAAGTCTAGACTGGGCAGAATATTTTGCTGATGGTAGCGACTTAGGCTTTGTATGGGTACCCCGCGAAAATCCGGAAGAACCCAACTTTAATAATTCCCTGGCTGCCGAAGGCCCAGGCCTTCACGATTATCTTCTTCTCCAGCTTAATTTAAGCGTAAAGGATAAAAAAGGGCTATCCATCGGCACCTTTCTTATTGGCAATATCGACCAAAACGGTTATTTAAAAATTTCAGTAAAGGAAGCAGCAACAGCCCTTAAAGTGCATCCCGGTGAGGTCTGGCGAGTGTTAGAGATAATCCAAGGGTTTGATCCTCCCGGCGTGGGAGCCCGGGACCTGGTGGAATGCTTGCTATTACAGCTTCGCCACTATAAAGAAGTACCGACGGGGGCAGAAAAGATCATCCGACATTTCCTGCCGGATGTAGCCCAGGGGAGGCTCGCCAAAATTGCCCGGCAGCTCAGTCTTAGTTTGGCTGAAGTACAGGCTGCTGTGGACTTTATCCGGAACCTAGATCCTAAACCTGGCCGCACTTTTGGGAGCCAGCGGGATGTACGTTATATTATCCCTGACGTAATAGTAGAACGGGCGGGGGACGACTATGTGGTGTTAATTAACGACGTAGCCACCCCTAGGTTGAGGATTAATCCCCATTATCAGGCCCTTTTACGACAAGGCGTTTGTGACTACCAAACACGTAAATTCCTAGAAGACAAATTGAATGCGGCCACCTGGATTATCCGCAGCATGGAGCACCGGCGGGTTACTTTATATCGTGTGGTACAAAGGATAGTGCAAGAACAACGGGAGTTCTTGGAGAAAGGGATAAAATACCTTAAGCCTTTGACCATGCGCCAAGTCGCGGAAGCTCTAGGGCTCCACGAGTCCACCGTTAGCCGGGCTACCGCGAATAAATATGTACAAACTCCCCAGGGACTCTTTGAATTAAAATTTTTCTTTGCTAATGGTATTACCAAGAAGGATGGAGTAGCTGCAGCAGAAAGCATAAAGAAACTTATCTCCGAAGCCGTGGCCAAGGAAGATCCCTTTGCTCCTCTAACCGATCAGCAGCTTACGGAGCTTTTGAACCGGCAGGGAATCCAGATTTCCCGGCGGACTGTAGCCAAGTATAGGGATGAGCTAGGCATCCCTACAGCGGCTAGGCGAAAAAGGTACAATTGATTTGTGGAAGCTTAAGGGGGTGGCCGGAAAGGCCACCTTTTAAATTTTTTCTGGAAAAAGGATTTTGCCCATCAATGTTGAATACAAAGAGGTGATTGCTACCAACGCCGCACTCATAATTTCCATTTTCACCAGGTATACTAAGGTTTTGGAAGGGGGATTACATAGATGCCAGTAAAGGTTGCTATCAATGGTTTCGGCCGCATTGGACGGCTGGTCATGCGTGCCTCTTTGCAAAATCCCGAGGTAGAAGTTATAGCCATTAATGATCTCACCGATGCCCAGACCAACGCCCATTTGCTAAAGTATGATTCTGTCCATGGACGGTTGAATGTAGATGTAGAAGCGCGGGGAGATGTAATGATAGTGGGTGGCCGGGAGATCAAAGTTTTCTCTGAAAAAGATCCGGCCAAGCTTCCCTGGAAGGATTTGGGTGTAGACATCGTAGTAGAATCCACAGGTGTTTTTACCGATGCAACTAAAGCGGCTGCCCACCGCCAGGCTGGCGCCAAGAAGGTTATCATTACTGCTCCCGCCAAGAATGAAGACATTACCATTGTGATGGGCGTTAATGAAGACAAATACGATCCTCTTCACCATCATATTGTTTCCAACGCTTCCTGTACCACCAATTGCTTGGCACCGGTTGTGAAGGTGTTGCACCAGCATTTCAAAGTCTTAAGAGGCCTTATGACCACTGCCCACTCCTATACTAACGACCAGCGCATTTTAGATCTTGTACATAAGGATCTGCGCCGGGCGCGGGCAGCGGGGATGTCTATTATTCCCACTACCACGGGTGCGGCCAAGGCTATCGGTTTAGTATTGCCAGAACTAAAGGGCAAGCTCAATGGGTTTGCCATGCGGGTTCCCACCCCTAACGTATCTGTAGTAGATTTAGTGGCTGATGTAGAGAAGGCTACTACCGTAGAAGAAGTGAATGCGGCCTTTAAGGCAGCCGCCGAAGGAGAACTTAAAGGTATCCTCGGTTATTGTGAGGAGCCCTTGGTCTCCCGGGATTTCAATGGTGATCCGCGCTCTTCCATTGTCGATGCCTTATCCACCATGGTCATGGACGGTACCATGGTCAAGGTCATAGCCTGGTACGATAATGAATGGGCTTATTCCAACCGAGTAGTGGACCTAGCTGCCTACATGGCTTCCAAGGGATTGTAAACTTTCCTTCCCGGGAGCGGTCGCCTGTAAGGCGGCCGTTCCCATTGAGGCGTTAAGGGATACATTCTTCGAGGGGGGCTTTACCCGTGCAGAAGATGACGGTTAAAGATATAGATTGCGCCCAAAAGAGGGTGTTGGTTCGTGTTGATTTTAATGTACCCCTAGAGAACGGGGAAGTAGTTGATGATACACGTATCCGTGCCGCCCTGCCTACTATTCGTTATCTTATGGAGCAGGGGGCCAAGGTCATCCTTGTTTCCCACCTAGGACGGCCTAAGGGCAAAGTAAATGAGACTTTGCGCCTTAACCCAGTCGCCCGCAGGCTTTCCGAGCTTTTGAATAAGCCGGTGAAAAAAGTAGATGCTTGTATAGGCCCGGAGGTAGAGGAAGCGGTAAACAACCTTAAGCCCGGGGAAGTCCTTCTCTTAGAAAACATCCGCTTCTACCCAGAAGAAGAGAAAAACGATCCTGAATTCGCCCGGAAGCTGGCGGCCCTAGCTGACATTTACGTCAATGATGCCTTCGGTGCTGCCCACCGTGCCCATGCCTCTACCGAAGGAGTTGCCCATTATCTTCCCGCCGTTGCTGGCTTCCTTATGCAGAAGGAAATTGAAATTATGGGTAAAGCCTTAGCCGACCCCGAACGTCCTTTTGTGGCTATCCTCGGTGGAGCTAAGGTATCTGATAAAATTGGTGTTATCCGCAATCTCTTAAGTAAAGTAGACACCCTCCTCCTAGGTGGCGGCATGGCTAACACTTTCCTTAAAGCCAGGGGTTGTCAAATGGGCAAATCTTTGGTAGAAGATGATAAGGTGCCTTTAGCTTCTGAGCTCATGGAGGAAGCCCGCAAGAGAAATGTGCATTTGCTCCTACCTGTGGACCTGGTAGTAACCCAAGATCTCTCTGCCGAGGCCCCCCATAGGGTGGTGAAGGCGGAGGAGGTGCCGGAAGGGTGGATGGCGGTGGATATTGGACCGGAGACCAGGCAGGCGTTTGCGAAAGCCCTGGAGGGGGCGCGCACAGTGGTATGGAATGGGCCCATGGGTGTCTTTGAAGTAGAACCTTTCGCAGCAGGGACCGAAGCTGTAGCCCGCGCAGTAGCCGAAGTTAAAGGCACCACTATTGTGGGCGGAGGGGATTCCGTGGCAGCAGTGGAGAAGGTGGGAGTGGCCGACCATATAACCCATATCTCCACCGGTGGTGGTGCGTCCCTGGAGTTCTTAGAGGGTCGTGAGTTACCTGGAGTTGTAGCCCTTAAGGACAAGGTATAAGATAGATGCTACTTAAGAGAGGGGGAACACTTTGCGCCAGGTAATCATTGCTGGTAACTGGAAAATGTATAAGACAGCTGGCGAGGCCCGCCGCCTGGTGGAGGATTTAAAACCTCTAGTAGGTGCGACCCAGGTGGAGATTGTGGTCTGCCCCCCCTTCACCGCCCTGGCCGCGGCAGTTAACGCAGCTTCCGGAACCAACATAAGTGTAGGGGCCCAGGATCTCTTCTGGGAGGACGAAGGGCCCTATACTGGCGAGGTTTCGGGGCCCATGTTAAAGGATCTGGGTTGCCGCTTCTGTATTATCGGGCATTCTGAACGCCGCCAATATTTCGGAGAAACCGATGCTAGTGTACGTAAGAAAGTCCAAGCTGCCTTCCGCTCTGATCTCATCCCTATTGTCTGTGTAGGGGAAACCCTGGCCGAAAGGGAAGATGGAAAAACCTTGGAAGTATGCCGGCGCCAGGTAGAGGAAGGATTGGGAGGCCTCACCCCGGAAAAGATAGCCCGGTTGGTTGTGGCCTATGAACCGGTCTGGGCTATAGGCACAGGTAAAACGGCTACCCCCCAGGATGCCCAGGAGGTCATCGGATTTATCCGGGAGCTTCTAGGTAAGATGTATGGGAAAGATCCGGCCCAGCGCTGCCGGATACAGTATGGAGGAAGTGTAAAACCAGAAAATATCGCTTCCTTTATGGAGCAGCCGGATATCGATGGGGCCCTGGTAGGGGGGGCAAGCCTAGATCCTATTTCCTTTGCGGCTATTGTAAATACAGCGGCAGAGGCTAAAGGAAAACAGAGGGCTCATTCCTTAATTTAGTTTGGAGGTGGCTAAAGATGACCATTATCAATGATATTTTTGCCCGGGAGATACTAGATTCCCGGGGGAATCCTACAGTGGAAGTAGAAGTGGTCCTGGAGAGCGGGGCCCGGGGCCGGGCTGCGGTACCTTCCGGAGCCTCCACCGGCGCCCATGAGGCAATAGAGCTCCGGGACAACGATCAACACCGTTACTTAGGTAAAGGAGTACAGGAGGCGGTAAACAACGTAAATTCGGTCATTGCCCCTGAAATAGTGGGGATGAACGCCCTGGAGCAGCGGGCTGTGGACCAGCAGCTTATAGAGCTGGATGGTACCCCTAACAAAAGCAAATTAGGAGCCAATGCTATTCTAGGTGTTTCCCTGGCCGTAGCCAAGGCCGCAGCAGCAGCCTTAGACCTACCTTTATACCGTTACCTGGGAGGAGTAAACGCCCATACTTTACCGGTCCCCTTAATGAACATCTTAAACGGAGGCAAACATGCCGATAACAACGTGGATATCCAAGAATTCATGATCCTTCCAGTAGGTGCCGAAACCTTTGCCGAAGCCCTGCGCATGGGAGCGGAGGTTTTCCATCACCTTAAAGCCGTCCTAAAGGGTAAGGGGTTAAGCACAACTGTTGGCGACGAGGGCGGGTTTGCGCCCAATCTTCGCTCCAATGTGGAAGCCATAGAAGTTATCTTGGAGGCCATCACTAAGGCAGGATACCAACCCGGGAAAGATGTTTTCTTAGGTCTGGATGTGGCGGCTACCGAATTGTATAAAGATGGGAAGTATGTCTTTGCTGGAGAAGGAGTCACCCGCACCAGCGAGGAAATGGTCGAATTTTATGCTTCCCTAGCGAATCAATATCCCATTATTTCCTTAGAAGACGGCCTAGCGGAGGACGACTGGGAAGGTTGGCAGCTCTTGACTAAGCGGCTAGGGGATAAGATCCAGCTTGTAGGCGATGATATCTTTGTCACCAATACAGAGCGGCTCCGCCAGGGTATTGAAAAGGGAGTGGCCAATTCCATCCTTATTAAGGTAAACCAGATCGGCACCTTGACGGAGACCCTGGAGGCCATGGAGATGGCCCAGCGGGCAGGATATACGGCCATCGTTTCCCACCGTTCTGGGGAAACTGAAGATACTACCATTGCCGATATTGTGGTGGCTACCAATGCAGGCCAGATAAAGACAGGCGCTCCTTCCCGTACCGACCGGGTGGCCAAATATAATCAACTTTTGCGCATTGAAGAAGATCTGGACGCGGCAGCCACTTATGCTGGGCTAGGTGCTTTTTATAACCTTAAGTTGAAAAGCTAGAGGATATGTGCTACAATAAAACCGCTTTGCAAATAAATGTGCTATACTATTGCCGTGGCCAGAAAAGTGCACCTCTAGGGGACAAGGGGGTGAGAAGGTGTTACACAGTATCTTATTAGTTCTTCAGATTTTAGTTGCTCTGGCCCTTATAGCCACGGTACTCTTGCAGTCTAGCCGTAGCGCGGGGGTTTCCGGGGTTATCGCTGGAGGAGCGGAGAGCTTGTTTGGGAAAAAGAAGGGTTTGGATGAGTTTTTCATGAAGATTTCCACCTGGCTGGGAGCCCTCTTTTTCTTACTAACTTTGTTGCTCTCTTTAGTATGAATCGGCCTTAAGGGGGTAGATGGAAAGTGGAGTTATTTCCCTTTGTGGTAGTAGTAGGCTTCCTGGCTTTACTAGCTGCTGCCTACATGACAATCTCTGTCCTGCGGGAAGATACAGGGACAAAAGAAATGCAGGAGATCGCCAGCGCTATTAAAGAAGGGGCCATGGCTTTTCTTAACCGGCAGTACAGTACCATAGCTGGTCTGGCCATAATTGTGGCTGTGGTTTTAGGCTTTCTTACCCGCCAGTATCATACAGGTATCGCCTTTATTACGGGAGCTGCCTTTTCAGCCTTGTCAGGATATATAGGGATGTATGTAGCAGTAAGTTCTAATCTACGTGTAGCAGCTGGTGCCCGGCATAGCCTTAATAAAGCCCTGGTAGTAGCTTTTCGAGGAGGAGCAGTTACGGGGCTTGCGGTTACTGCCTTAAGCGTATTAGGAGTGGCTTTATTGTTCTATGCCTTTGGCGGTTTACTTCATCCTGATAAGGCTCCTTTAGAGATAGTAGGTTTTGGTTTCGGCGCAAGCTTCGTCGCCCTTTTTGCCCAGCTAGGGGGGGGCATTTATACCAAGGCTGCTGATGTGGGAGCCGATCTAGTAGGAAAGGTAGAAGCTGGTATACCAGAGGATGATCCCCGTAACCCGGCAGTTATAGCTGATTTAGTAGGAGATAATGTGGGTGACTGTGCCGGCCGTGGTGCAGATCTCTTTGAATCTACGGCAGCAGAAAATATTGGAGCCATGATCTTGGGGATTAGTCTGGTTCCCGTCTTCGGGGCCAAAGGAATTATCTTTCCCCTTGTAGCCCGTGCTGTCGGTATACTGGCTTCCATAGTCGGTATGTTTTTTGTGCGTGGTAGAGAAGAAGGAGATCCCATGTCGGCTTTAAACAGGGGATATTTCGTAACTACGATATTGGCTATAGCAGGTCTTTATCCTGTGACTCGCTACATGCTGAGCGGGCCAGGGGTCAATTTCTTATATTTCTACGGTGCTGCTGTTATCGGTATTCTTCTTAGCTATATCTTTGTTTTTCTCACCCAGTATTACACTTCTTATGATTACCGGCCTGTACGGGAGATAGCCCGGGCTTCTATAACTGGGCCGGCTACCAATATTATCGCAGGCCTGGCTGTGGGATTTGAAAGCACAGCCCTGCCGGTAATCTTCATTTCTATGGCTATTTTAGGAGCTTATTGGCTGGGTGTACAAAGCGGTCTTCCAGGTGGGGGGTTATACGGTACTGCTGTAGCTACCATGGGTATGCTAAGCACGGCTGCTTACATCCTGGCCATGGATACCTATGGTCCTATCACCGATAATGCTGGTGGTATAGTGGAAATGTCCGGGGCACCCCCGGAGGTGCGCCGCCGTACAGACCGCCTGGATGCTTCAGGAAATACTACTAAGGCTTTGACCAAGGGATATGCCATCGGCAGTGCAGCCCTGGCCACCTTCCTTCTGTTCTCCGCCTATATCGACGAAGTAAAGCTACTTCTAAACATAAAGGGTGATTTTCCGGTAGATATAGGTAAGCCAGAGGTTTTTGTAGGCGCTTTTATCGGAGCCATGATGGTTTTCCTGTTCAGCTCTGCAGCCATTCGAGCCGTAGGGCGGGCAGCCCAATATGTTATTCTAGAAGTAAGGCGCCAGTTTAAAGAGATCCCCGGTCTTATGGAAGGCAAAGCCAGGCCCCAGTATGGGAACTGCGTAGACATCGTAACCCGTGGGGCCTTAAAGGAAATGGTATTACCAGGTATGGTAGTGGTGGTAACTCCCATACTTGTGGGCTTGATTTTGAAAGCAGAAGCTGCGGCGGCCTTCCTTATGATAGGGACTATTACAGGGGTTATTGTAGCCCTTTTCCTTAATAACGGGGGCGGGGCTTGGGATAATGCTAAAAAGTTTATTGAACTAGGTAACTATGGAGGGAAAGGTTCAGAGGCTCATAAGGCCGGAGTGGTAGGAGATACAGTGGGAGACCCGTGTAAGGATACGGCAGGGCCTTCCCTACACGTTCTTGTTAAGCTTATCAGTACCATAACCTTAGTGTTAGCTAGGCTTTTCGTGTAATGACTTGGAAAGAGACCTAGGAGTGTTCTGTTGTGCAAAGGGAGGATGCTCTAAAGCTTCTACATCGGTATTTAAAGACCCCCAACCTCATCAAGCACTCTTTGGCTGTGGAGGCTATTATGCGAGCCCTGGCCAGGCATTTCGGCGAGGATGAGGATAAATGGGGCCTGGCTGGGCTCCTCCACGATATAGATTATGAGGAAACAAAAGGGGATCCCTTACGGCATAGCTTGGTAGGTGGGGAGATTTTGGAGCGAGAAGGGTTGGACCCTGAGATTGTCTATGCTGTAAAGGCCCATAACGAAGCCCATGGTCTTCCCCGGGAGGATGGCTTAAGCCGCGCGTTGTATGCAAGCGATCCTCTGACAGGGCTTATCGTGGCTGCTGCCCTCATCCGGCCAGAAAAGAAGCTTTCACCCGTGGATGTACCTTTTCTCCTCAACCGGTACCACGAGAAATCCTTCGCCCGGGGTGCCAAGCGAGAACAGATAGCGTCTTGCCGAGAACTGGGGTTGTCCCTGGAGGAATTTTTGGCCTTAGGCTTAGAGGCAATGAAGGGGATAGCTGAGGAATTAGGCCTATAACTTAGAGGAAATAACTCACTATACGAGCAATAAAAGGCTCCCTTGGACGGGTCACGAGGGAAAGGACCAGTAGGGTAATAAGTAAAGTAATAACTTCGCTATATGGGTAATAAAAGGGGGCGGAAGGCGCCCCTTATTGCTTTTCCGCGTCGCCTTCGGCGATCTTCTCCTTATAATAATCCCACCTCTCCATAACTAAGTTGCGGAGATAAGGCTCCAAGTTATGTATGTGTAGGAGGCGGCTGAGCCACTGGCGGGCTACAACATAATTTCCCAGCCTTCCCTCTAGTTCACCTATGAGATAGATCCACAGGTGGGCTTCTTCGGTCGTCTTGGTATCTTCCTGGGCGTAGGCTTCTTGATAGAGTTCGCTGGCCCGGCGGAGGTAGCGGCGCTCTTCTTCAGCTTCGTGATTATACCGGTAGAACCAGCCTAGCCTCAGGCAGAGGCCGGCCAGGAGGGAACTTTTTTCTTGATTTAAAGTGCCAGTTAGGTAAGCTAGCTTATATACTTTAATGGCCGTGGGTAAATCCCGCCGGCCAGTATAATCTTTGTACCTGATCTTTTTTATATATTGCTCTGCAATAATTTCTCGCCGTTCTTTTTTCACCGGTCCGAAGTTCGCGGTGAAAGCATATCCGCAATAGGGGCACACAGCTACATCATAAAAGTAAGGATTTTCCCCCTCAAAATAGCCACAGAAATCAGTATCGCGCCCTACTTGGCGTATAAAACTTAACCGTACCTTTTTATTGGTAAACTTCTCCTGGCAGAAGAGGCATTGATAGCGCTTATCGTACAAGGGTTCGATTTTGCTCATGATCAGCCAGCCTTTCTTAAGGTGAGGGAGACTTACCTGCAGGATTTCGGTTTGAATTACCAGTTACGAAGGGATTATGCTTGTAGATAATAATATCCACGCGCCTGTTCTTTTTACGGTTTTCCTCGTTAGTGTTAGGAAAGAGGGGATGGTATTCTCCATAACCTAAGGCTACAAAGCGGGTAGGTTCCAGGCCCGCATTTTCCGTGAGGTAACGTATTACGGTGGTGGCTCTGATGACGGAAAGTTCCCAGTTACTAGGAAACTGAAGGGTATTGATGGGCAAATCGTCGGTAGAGCCCACAACGCCCACGTAGTTGGGTACTGTTTTTAAAAGGGCTGCGATTTTATTTAAAATAGGAAGGGCCTCCGGTCGAAGCTTGGCTTCTCCTTTATCGAAGAGGACAGAGCCGGTGAAGCTTATTATAACTCCCTGTTCAGTTATGGTAATGAAGACTTCATTTTTAAGCCCCTGCTCAGCGATGTATTCGCTTACCCCTGCGGCTAGGGAAGCGAGGGGGTCACCAGGCTCCTCAGGTGGGACTACCGAGGAACCACCGCCTAGTTCAGGCAAAATCATAGCCGAACCCCCGGTAAAAATTTGGGCTAGGGCCCGAACAAGCTGCTGGTATCGTACTATATCTACTTTAGAAATGGCATACATTACGATGAAGAAAGCCATGAGGAGGGTAATCAGATCGGCGTAAGTCAAGAGCCAGCGCATGATGCCAGCTGTTTCGTGTCCCCCACCATGGCCCTCCTCTGGATCCATCTTGTCCCAGGAAGGCAACTGGCATCCCTCCTTTATTCTTCCCGGCGCCGCTCAGGGGACGGCTTTTCCTGGAGTTTAAGTATTTCCAATTCTCTCCGGATAAGACGCGGATTTTTGCCTTGTACAATACCTAAGACGCCATCGAGTATTATCTGATTAGCTACCACTTCTTCTGCCGCCTTAGCTTTAAGTTTGGCTGCAATGGGTAGCCATAAGATGTTAGCGCTGGTAATCCCATAGAAGGTGGCTAGGAAAGCTACCGCGATGGATCCGGCGAGTTGATTCACATCGCTTATATTGCTTAGCACGTGCACAAGGCCCACTACAGTACCTATGATCCCCATGGTGGGCGCATAACCCCCGGCAGTTTCAAAGATAGCAGCTGCTTGTTTAGCTTGGCGCTGCCGTTGGAAAATTTCATTTTCCATGACCCGGCGTATCTCCTCAGGATCTATACCATCAATGGCGAACCCCAAGCCATTTCTTAAGAGGGGATTTTCTTCTTGATTGGCATAGGTTTCTAAAGCCAAAAGTCCCTCGCGTCTAGCTATTTCTGCTAAACGAACTAGATTATCGATGAGTTCATCTATGTTGATTTTATCCCGGGTAAAGGTTTTAATCAGAAGGGCTGGAACCCGTTGGATCTCCCGCATAGGGAAAGAGAACATGGTGGCACCGATGGTACCGCCCAGGATTATGACCAAAGCCGGCAAGTTTAACATCCCACTAAGACTTATACCTTCCATCAATATAGCGCCCAGAAGGGCAAGTACAGCTAAGGACAAACCAACGATGCTGGAAATATCCATGAAACATGCGGTGCCCAAAGGCTCCTTTAAAATTAAGAGCCTGCACCTGTCACCTCCCCTATAATCTCCCCCGGCTTCCCGCCAAGTTACCCACTTGTATTATATCGTCTCAAGGAAAGAAAAAGAAAGCTTTTCTCTAACTTGTTCTCCTTAGGATTTTGGTGTTGTAAAAATAGCAAAAGAGGAATAATATAATTTCTGTGTAGCGATAAGAAGAAATTTTTAGTAGTTTAAGCTATAGCTAAGAAAGTTAGGAGGCGGCCGGTTATGGAAGAACTGCCTCGTTTCACTAATATTTTTAGCCGGCTACAAATCCAAGAAGAAGGGGAAGATGAGAGTTTAATAGTGGTAGAAGCCACAGGCCCTTTTCCTTTTGAACTGGTGGCTGAAGATCCTTACCTTTATCGGCTTAAAGCCCGGGGGAAGCTTAATATGTTCGCTGGCCCTTTAGAGGTGCGGGATGGGATCGTAAGGCAAGTGTTCATCCAGGAAGAAGGAGCGGGGGAGGTTAGTTTCCTCATCCATCTAGAGGTTCCGGCTGAAGGTTTTGCCACGGCTCAGGGAGGCTTGCCAGCCAGGGCGATAGTCCACATAAGCCGTAGGCCCATGAGGGAGTTTTATCAAGGCCGCCGGGTAGTTATCGATCCAGGCCACGGCGGTCCAGATGCCGGCTACCGGGGCCCGGTAAACCTTTGGGGGAAGGATGTAGTATGGACTACAGCCCAGGAATTCGCTACTGCTTTAAAACACCTGGGGGTTGAGGTGGTGATAACGAGGGAGGGAGAAGAAAACCCTTCCTGGGAGGAACGAATAAAGAAGGCAGGGCCGGGGACTGCTCTCTTCTTAAGTATACATACCCATGGAAGCATGGATAGGAAGGTGCGTGGCGCAGCTGTAAGATATAATCCCCGGGTTAAAGGAGGAGAAGTTTTAGGCCGCATGGTTTTAGAAGCCATCACCTCTAAAACCAAGGTGCCTGGAAGGGGAATAGAGCCTTGTCATGAACTAGCTGACCTAGGAGAAATCCCCGCCCTTCTTTTGGAAACAGTAACTATCACCAACTGGGTGGACGAGGGTATCCTCCGTAACCCTTACTTCCACCGCAAGTTAACCTTAGCTACTTTGAGCGCTTTTTATCATTTTACATTTAAGGGACAACACTAAAGGATGGGGGAAGTCCCTATGCCTCCTATTACTTTTGCGGCTAAGATTCCTATCCGTACCCACATTATCACGGAAGAAGATAATATAGTAGAAGTAGCTAAGCAGTATACAGAAGGTATCGCCACTTCAGGGGATGTTATCGCTTTGGCCGAAAGTGTAGTGGCCATTTCCCAGGGCCGGGCTATCCTTCCAGAAAATGTTAAGCCAGGCTGGCTGGCGCGGTTCCTATGCCGCTTCCCAGGAAAATCAGGTAGCCTGGCTACACCGGCAGCCATGCAATTGGCCATCCAGGAAGTAGGCCGGTTTCGCATTCTGGCTGGATGTGCGGCGGCCGCAATAGGTAAGCTCTTGCGCCGCAAGGGGTATTTTTATATAGTAGCAGGAAGGGAACTGGCCCTAATCGATGATATAGCTGGTACCATGTATCCTTACGAGCGGCACATTGTTTTGGGACCCCGGGAGCCCCAGAAGGTGGTCCAGGAGATCAAAAAAGCAACTGGAGCAGAGGCAGTGATTGCTGATGTAAATGATCTAGGATGTGTAGATATCTTGGGCATAACCAACAAAGCTTACCTAGAAGCTGTACAAGAAGCCTTGCGCGATAATCCCTTTGGTAACGAAGACGAGCAAACACCCATTGTAGTGTTAAAACGTGTAAGGGGCCCTAAAGGTTACTAAATAAGAAAGAGTAAGGCCTTTAATAAGGTTGGTGTGAACTCTTGGGAAAACAAAAGAGAGGCTCAAAGCGGTTGAATGGGACTGTAACAGCAGAAAAGCTTTTACAACTTATGGAAGAACATAGTTATAAACCCCTTACCCTCGAGGAGCTCCACGAGGTTCTGGGCGGCTCCTATGAGGATTTGAAGGAGATCCTTCAGGGGCTAGAGCTGGAGGGCAAAGTGGTACGCACCAGGAAGAACAAATACGGGCTGCCTTCCAAGATGGGCCTGGTGGCGGGTTTCCTCCAAGTTTCTCCTAAGGGTTTCGCCTTCCTTTCCCCTTTAGATAAGGGGGAGGATGTATATATCAGCCCGGCTAACCTAGGAGGAGCTATGCACCAGGACTTGGTACTGGCCCGTCTTCTCCCCTATCAGGGCCTTAGGCGCCGGGAAGGGGAGATAATAAGGGTTCTAAAGCGGGCCTGTACCAGGGTGGTAGGTACTTATGAACGTAACCGGCGTTTAGGGTTTGTAGTTCCTGATGACCCCCATCTGCACCAAGATATCTTTGTCCCCCTGGAAGAAAGTAAAGGGGCCCGGCATAAGGACAAAGTAGTGGTGGAGATAACTCGCTGGCCGGACGGCCGGCGTAACCCCGAAGGCAGGGTGGTGGAGGTGCTGGGCCCTGCTGGAGCTCCAGGGATCGATATTCTATCTATAGTGAAAAAATATGATCTAAAACCCGAGTTTCCCCCGGCCGTTAAACGGGAAGCCAAGAAAATTAAAGAACAGGTGGAATCGGAAGACCTAGTAGGCAGGCGCGACCTGAGGGATTGGCGGATAGTCACCATAGACGGCGAAGATGCCAAGGATCTAGATGATGCGGTATCTATCCGGCGCCTAGAAAACGGGAACTACCTCCTGGGTGTCCATATAGCTGACGTAAGTTATTATGTGAAAGAAGATAGCGCTCTGGATAAGGAGGCCTACCGCAGGGGTACTAGCGTTTACCTGGTAGATAGAGTTATCCCTATGCTACCGCCCCGCCTTTCCAACGGCATCTGCAGCCTGAACGCAGGGGCTGACCGTTTAACTTTGTCTGTGGTCATGGAGGTTTCACCCCGGGGCGAGGTAATCAATTATGATATATTTCCTTCTGTCATCAGGGTACGCGAGAGGATGACTTATACGGACGTGCGCCGGATCCTGGTGGATAAAGATCCTGTGTTGCTAGAGCGTTACCGGGAGTTGGCAGATGATTTCCATGTGATGGAAGAGCTTTGCCTTATCCTGGTGGAGAAGAGGAAAAGGCGTGGCGCTTTAGATTTCGATTTCCCGGAGGCCAAAGTAGTTTTGGATGACGAAGGCCGCCCTGTAGAAATCCTTAAACGGGAACGGAGCATAGCCGAAAGGATAATTGAGGAATTCATGGTCCTGGCCAATGAAGTGGTGGCCCAGCATTTGCACTACCTAGAGGTTCCCTTTATCTACCGGGTACATGAGGAACCGGCGCCGGACAAGCTGGAAGAGCTAAACACCTTCCTAGGTCACTTTGGGTTTTATGTGCGGCGAGACGGAGAAGGCCGGGTGCACCCCAAAGCCCTGCAGCGCATACTGGAACAGGTGCGAGGTAGACCAGAAGAACGGGTGATCCACACTGTAGTCCTCCGCTCCCTTATGCGGGCTCGTTACGCTCCAGAAGCTTTGGGCCACTTTGGACTAGCTTCTAAGTATTACTGCCATTTCACTTCCCCTATTAGGCGTTATCCAGATCTAGTGGTACATCGTATCTTAAGGGAGGTATTATCTAAGGGCAGAATACATCCCCGGAGGATAGAGAAATTAAAGGAATTTGTAGCAAAGGCTTCTGAACATGCTTCAGAACAGGAAAGAATAGCGGAGGAGGCAGAAAGGGAATCCCTAACTTTAAAAATGGTGGAGTTTATGAAGGGCCGCTTAGGCGATGTGTACTCCGGCATTATAAGCGGAGTGGCGCCCTATGGATTTTTTGTGGAACTAGAAAATACCGTGGAAGGGTTGGTCCACATCTCTACTTTAACCGACGATTATTATCAATTCCAGGAGGAACAGTTAGCTTTAGTGGGCCAGCACCGGGGCCGTAGCTTTAGAATCGGGCAACCCGTCCGTGTACAAGTGGTTAGAGTTAGTGTAGAGGCCCGGCAGGTGGATCTGGAACTGATAGAAGCCTGTTAGGAAAGCCTTTGTAAAAGGAGAAGCGCTGACTAAAAGCTACTTACTTCTAAGATATCTTATCCGTTTGTAGGGGCTTCTCCAAAAATTTGGCCGTCCTTATCCCAAAGGAAACCTTAAAATCCATAACTCTTACTAGTAAGAAGCCTTACAAATTGGCGCATCCATTCCGGGTTACCACGCCACGAGGCACAAGAGACCAGGTTGCCATCGACATAGACGTTAGATAGAGTTTCGTCTACTTCACCCCATATAGCACCGGCTAAGATAAGATCAGGCTTAAGGCCGGGATAACCTGTACAAAGCCTACCCTTAAGTACGCCGGCGGCTATCAGAATCTGGGGCCCGTGGCAAGTAACGGCTACGGGCCTATTGGTTACAAAAAAGTAGCGGGTGATTTCTAGCACCCGTTCGTTCAGGCGCAAATACTCAGGTGAGCGACCCCCAGGGATAACTAGGCCGGCATACCTATGGGGCTCAATGGTATCAAAAGTGGCCGTAAGAAGGAGCTTATGACCGGGTTTTTCACTGTAAGTTTGTTCCTTTTCGAAATCATGAATAGCGGTTTTTACTGTTTCCCCGGCTTGTTTTCCAGGGGAAACAGTATGTACGATATATCCTAACATGGTTAAAGCTTGAAAAGGGAACATGGCTTCATAGTCTTCTACATAATCACCGACAAACATAAGGATCATTTTGCTAGCCTGCATTTTAGCTTTGCTCCTTTTCTTAATTCCGGTTTTTAAATTCTGCTGGTTTATTTTATTTTGAGGAGGAGATTATAGTGCAGAAAGGAGAGTGGGGCTTTTGCACCAGCTTAAAAGAATCGGTGTGATCAGCGATACCCATGGAGATGTTGCAGCGTGGGAGAAGGCTTTGGAAATTTGGGGTCCGGTGGATTTAATCGTACATGCAGGCGATGTGCTGTACCATGGGCCGCGCAATCCTTTAGTTCAAGCCTACCACCCGCCGGAACTGGCCGAGCGCATTAATGCTTCCCAGGTACCAGTACTTATAGCCCGGGGCAATTGCGATGCTGATGTAGATCAATTAGTCTTAGAGTGGCCTTTGCAGAGTCAGATGGTGCTGGTACAGACCCCGTATATTCGCCTTATCGCTACTCATGGGCAGGGTATGGATAAGGCGGAAATGGTGGAACTGGCCAAGCGGTACCGGGTAGATATATTTATCTTTGGCCATACCCACGTACCCGCCCTGGAAAAGGTAGAAGGGATTGTTTTATTAAATCCCGGCAGCCCCGCTTTACCTAAAGGCCAAGAAGGGGCCACCGTAGCTCTCATAGATGAAAACTCTGTTTATCTTAAGGCTTTGAAGGATGGAAAAACCTTAGGTCAGATCCATTTATAGGTTACCCCTATTTTCTCTTGCTTTAAGACAGGGATTTTTAGGGTTTCGTCGAACTTAAAGTGAGGTAATAAGTGTAGTAAAAATAGAAAGCGCTTTCAAACCTTAGAACAATAGGAGGCGAAGCAAGTTGCAACCTTTAAACAAGATCTTACTTAGAAAAGGATTTCCTTTTCCATCCAACTTAGAAGTAAGCGAATATCCGGAAGGATTGCCGGAGCGGGTCATCCAATTCGGCGAAGGAAACTTCTTGCGGGCCTTTGTAGACTGGATGTTCCATAGACTAAATAAAGAGGGCCTGTTTAACGGGCGGGTGGTGGTAGTACAACCTTTGCCCCAAGGCTTGGTGGATAAGTTAAACGAGCAGGATGGGTTGTATACCCTCCTCCTCTATGGCTACCAGGAAGGGAAGTTGGTGGAGAAGAGGGAGATAATAGGCTCCATAAGCCGGGCCTTAAACTCCTATACCCAGTGGGAAGAGGTTTTAGCTTGCGCGACCAATCCAGATCTAGAGTTTATAATTTCTAACACCACAGAAGCAGGCATCGCTTATGATCCCGAAGATAGGCTAGAGCTAAATCCCCCTCGCTCTTTCCCCGGCAAAATTACGGCTTTCCTTTACCGGCGGTTCCAGCACTTCCAAGGCGATCCCCCAAAAGGGATGATCCTTTTACCCTGCGAGCTAATTGACCGAAATGGGGACAACCTTAAGCGTATTGTTTTACAGTTAGCCCAGGATTGGGGCTTGCCTGTAGAGTTCCGGGAGTGGGTGGACCAGTATAATCTATTTCTTAATACCCTGGTGGACCGGGTAGTACCTGGCTATCCCCGTGACCGGGCAGAAATGCTAGCCCAGGAGCTAGGTTACCGGGACGATCTCATGGTTGTGGGGGAGCTTTTTCACCTCTGGGTAATAGAAGGGCCAGAAGAAATAAAGGAGAAGCTACCTTTCCACCGGGCCGGGCTCAATGTAATTTGGACATCGGATCTTACCCCCTATCGCACGCGCAAAGTTAGAATACTAAACGGGATTCACACAGCTACTGCTGCTCCCGCTTTTTTAGCTGGAGTAGATACGGTAAGGGAAGCTGTAGAGCATCCGGTCTGGGGTTCTTTTATGAAAGAGGCTATATTTGAAGAGATTATTCCTTCTATGGATTTAGATATGGAGATGCTTAAGGAATTTGCGCGGGAAGTTCTGGAGCGCTTCCGTAATCCTTATATCATCCATTACTGGCAGAGCATTCTCTTAAATACCACCTCCAAATACCAGACCAGGGTTTTACCTTCTATCCTGGGGTACTTAGAAAGAAAGGGGGCCCTTCCGCTAAGGCTAGTTTTCTCCTTGGCTGCTTTGGCTTATTTGTTCAAAGAAGGAAAGATTAGCGGGCGAAAGTTCTATGGACAGCGCCTCAAAGGTGAATTTACCCTTGAGGATGATCCCAAAGCCCTTGCCTTCTGGCAAGAAGCCTGGGAAAAGTACCAGGGGACGGAAGGGAGCCTCTGTGAGGTGGCAAGGTTTATCCTACGGAGGAGCGATATTTGGGGGCAGGATTTAACTCCACTTCCTGGGCTGGTGGATCTCCTGGCCCGGTATCTGGGGATTATAATGAGCCGTGGGACAGAGGCGGCTTTAGCAGCGTTTCTGGGATGAGCTATGGTTAGCCACCCCGTAGAACTGACAATTTACTAAATCGATAGGGCACTTAGATACTGTTATTAACCTACCGACTGCACAGGTTTATGACCAGGGCCTTACTTAGTTATGGCCGAGGTACGGAAAACTTCTAGCCAGCTACTTTGGTGTAAGATTACAAGCGAGGGCCTTACTTTATCTATCGGGGGTACCCTACCTTCATTTGAGGTGATATTCTTATGAGCAAAGCCTTACACATACACGAACGGGACAACGTAGCTGTAGCCTTAGTTTCCTTGCCAGCAGGCGAGGTAATCCGGGTAGGAGGATATGAAGTTAAGCTCCTAAATGCCATAAAGTCCGGCCATAAATTTGCCTTAAGCCCCATCCCGGAAGGAGCGGAAGTAATAAAATACGGATTTCCCATTGGCCGGGCCACCCGCTCTATCCAGCCTGGTGAATGGATTCACACCCATAATCTCATTAGCGGTCTTAAGGAATTACAGGAATACACTTATAATCCCCAGTCAACCTTAGCTTTCGAGGTCAAGGGCCAGGATAATAAAGGAAACCTTACTTTTTCCGGTTTCTACCGTCCCGATGGACAGGTGGGGGTACGTAATGAAATCTGGATTATCCCTACTGTAGGTTGTGTAAACCAACTTGCAGAAAACTTAGCTGCGCTAGCTCGCCAGCGTTTTTTCAGTCTTTCCCACATAGACGGGTTTTACGCCTTTAAGCATCCTTATGGCTGCTCCCAGCTAGGGGAAGACCATGCCAACACCCGGAAGCTCTTAAGCTCCCTCTGCCATCACCCGAATGCTGGTGGGGTACTGGTGTTGGGCCTGGGTTGCGAGAACAATAGGATGGAGGAATTTAAGGAAGCCTTAGGAGAGTTCGATCCCCGGCGGGTGAAATTCCTTGTAGCCCAGGAAGCAGGAGATGAGCTGGAGGAGGGCCTAAAGCTTCTGGGTGAGCTTGCCCGGTACGCGGCAGAATTTGAAAGAATCCCTTGCCCTATAACTGAACTTAGAGTGGGTCTTAAATGCGGCGGCTCAGACGCTTTTTCCGGGATCACCGCCAACCCCCTTGTAGGCCTGGTGGCTGATCATATTGTGTCCCAGGGCGGTACAGCAGTCTTGACTGAGGTGCCGGAGATGTTCGGTGCTGAAACTATACTTATGGGCCGGGCTATCGATAAAGATGTATTTAAAAAGATCGTCCACCTTATAAATAGCTGGAAGAAATACTACCTTGACCACGGCCAACCAGTCTATGAAAATCCCTCACCAGGCAACAAGGAGGGCGGGATCACTACCCTGGAGGAAAAATCCCTAGGGTGTGTCCAAAAAGGCGGAAGTTCTGCGGTGGTGGATGTACTGGAGTATGGTGAACGGTGCCGGGTTAAGGGGTTAAACCTTTTAAGCGCACCGGGTAATGATCTTGTATCTTCCACCGCCTTGGCCGCCGCCGGGTGCCAGATTATCCTTTTTACCACCGGCCGGGGTACACCCTTCGGTACCTGCGTGCCTACCTTAAAGGTCGCCAGCAACAGTACAATTTACTTTAAAAAACCCCATTGGTTTGATTTTAATGCTGGACAGATACTGGAGGGTGAGGGGATGGAGGAACTAGCCTTAAAGCTTTTAGAACGTGTCTTACAGGTGGCTTCCGGCCAGCACGTCAAAGCAGAAATCATGGGTTATCGCGAGATAGCTATTTTCAAATCAGGGGTTACTTTGTGATTTACCTATAATCAGGTTTAGTTTCTCTTTAAATAGATTCTCCATTGACCTCGCCTAAAAGACTAGGCTATAATCAATAACAAAGATAATACTTAAATAGCTTTTCTCCGAGCCGGTCGAACCTACGGGCGAAAAACGGCCTATGGTAGCCGGCCTGGGTTCCTAAAGAACCCACGGGGTATGCCGGGAAACGGGCATGCCTCCCTACGCTCGGAAAGGAGAAAGGCCTTGCCTAGTGGACAAGTGCCCCGGTATCCTTTGCGAGCCGGGGCTTTAATTTTGCCTTGGGAGGGGTATTATAAAGTGAACAAGCAGGATGGGAAAGGATTACTTATTACCTTAGCAACTTTTTTACTCGCCTTATTTGGGCTTATCTTTCTTCCGGGGTGCTTAACTACCCAGAAGAGCTTAAGCCTACCGGAAAGGGAGCTTTTAGTTTTTGCTGGAGCAGCTAGCAAGCCCCCTTTAGAGGAGATAGCGAATAAATTCCAAGAAAAGACAGGTGTAAAGGTACGCCTTACCTTCGGCGGCTCAGGAACTGTTTTAAGCCAGATGAAATTATCCCAGCAAGGAGACATTTATTTACCAGGGTCTTCCGACTTTATGGAAATAGCCAAGAAGGAAGGAGTAGTGGACCCCACCACAGAAAGGATAGTTGTTTATTTACTTCCTGCCATCAATGTACCCAAGGGGAATCCCCAAAACATCCAAAAACTTGAAGATTTAGCTAAGCCTGGACTAAAGGTAGCCCTCGCCCGGCCTGATACCGTGTGTGTAGGGTTGTATGGTGCAGAGATATTGGAGAAAGAAGGATTAGCAGAAAAGGTCAAGAAAAATATAGTCACCTATGCGGAAAGCTGTGAAAAGGTAGCTAATCTTGTGGCCTTAAAGCAAGTAGATGCAGCGTTGGGTTGGGAAGTCTTTGCTTCCTGGGAACCCGACAAAATTCAAACTATTTTTCTCCCACCCGAAAAAGTGCCTCGTATCGGATATATACCCGTAGCTATCTCTAAGTACACTAAGCAAGAAAACCTAGCGCGCCAATTTATCGAGTATTTGACCTCTGAGGAAGGGAAAAGCGTATTCAAAAAATGGGGGTATATAACTACTGAGGAGGAAGCCCGGAAATTAGCCCCCCATGCGCCAGTAGGAGGGGAGTATAAGCTAAAATCCCCATGGTAAGAAGACCGGATCCTTTTCATATAGGGTTAGTAGGCCTGGTGGCCCTAATAGTGGCCTATCTAGGTCTTCTCTTTTTTTCTCAAATCACTTACTTAACTCCCGGTAGATTACTGGATAGCCTAAAAGACAAAGAAATCCAGTTTGCCTTAGGGCTTTCCTTAAAGACCTCTTTTTGCGCAGCGGGGATCGCAGTATTTCTAGGCACGCCCATCGCCTATTTTCTAGCTCGTACTAATTTCCGGGGTAAGGTATTAGTGGATACTTTGCTGGATCTACCGACAGTGATTTCACCGGTAGCCCTAGGGGCAGTAATGTTGATATTTTTCAATACCCCCCTTGGTCTGTGGATACAAGAATATCTTTTTCCAGTAGTTTTTACTGTAGCTGGAATAATCGTGGCCCAGGCTACCATAGCCTTGAGCTTGGTTATACGTTTAGTTAAAGCTGTCTTTGAGACCATCGATCCCCATTTTGAGATAGCCGCGCGCGTTCTTGGAGAAAGCAAGTGGGGGGCCTTCCGGCGGGTCACCCTTCCTTTAGCCCGGCCGGGGATACTTTCCGCTTTCATTTTGGCCTGGGCCCGGGCATTAGGGGAATTTGGTGCTACTGTAACTTTGGCCGGAGCCACTAAATTTAAAACGGAAACCCTCCCCATCGCTATTTATTTAAATTTAGCCAGCGTGCGGATAGAGAAGGCGGTTATCCTTATATGGTTCCTTTTAATTCTTTCCTGTTTAGTTCTTCTTTCTGTACGTTACTTATATAGGAGGGGAACTTACCTTTGAGCCTTACCCTATCAGGCCTATGTGTAGAAGTACAGGGTTTTCGCTTAAAAGACATATCTTTTCAAGTAGAACAAGGAAAATGCTTAGTTATTGTAGGACCCTCTGGTGCCGGGAAGACGTTGCTTTTGGACACCATCGCTGGCGTGTACACCCCTAAAAAGGGAACTATCCTATTGGCGGGCCGGGATATTACCCGGGCCCGGCCAGAGGAAAGGAACCTAGGATATCTTCCCCAAAACTTGGCCCTCTTTCCCCATTTATCCGTCTTGGACAATATCCTTTTTGGAGCCCGGGCCCGCAAGATACCCTTGGAGAAAGCCCGAGCCAGGGTGAAGGAGTTAGCCGAGCTCCTCAGGATTGAGCACTTGTTAGACAGGCCTTCTCCTTTAACTTTAAGCGGTGGAGAAAAGCAAAGGGTGGCTCTGGCTAGGGCGTTGCTCGTGGAACCTTCTGTCATTTTGTTAGATGAACCTTTTTCCGCCCTGGACAATTTCATAAAGCGGGAACTTATCTTTTATCTTAAGGAAGTCTTTTCAACTTTAAAAAATACAGTGATCCATGTTACCCATGACCTGCAGGAGGCTTTTCTATTAGCTGATATTTTAGGGGTTATGTTAGAAGGGAGACTGGAGCAAGTGGGCCCTCGGGAGGAAATATGCTACCGCCCGCACACCTTAGGTGTGGCCCGGCTTTTTGCTGGCTCTAATATCTTTCACGGTCATATTGTAGAAATTAACCCTGGAACGGTGGTAGTTAAAACCTTTCGGGGTTTAACCCTAGAACTGCCTTCTAAAGAAGATTTCCGGTTAGGGCAGAGGGTAGTTTTTGGGATAAGCCCTAGAGAGATTATGATAATCCGGCCGGGTCGTCCTTTACGGGCTAAGGTGCAGGTTAATGTCCTTCCCGCCCAGGTGGTTAGTATCTTGGACAGCTACGGCAGCCACCTGGTGTTTTTACAGCTAGAGGATTCAGGAGAAAAGGCTGAACTAGAGATCCCCAGTTACGTCTTCCGGGACTTAAGTTTAAATCCTGGATCTATGGTAGAGGTATGCTTCAAGAAAGACTATTTGTGGGTATTGCCGGAGGAGTGAACCTTACAGCTTAAAAACAAAAACAGCGGATGCTTCCGCGTCCGCTTACCACCTGGTGGAGGCGGGGGGAGTTGAACCCCCGTCCGAAGGAACACCCACAGGAGCGTCTACCAGGATAGTTTCCGCTTTATATCTCGCCCCGGCGCCCCCCGGAAACTAGGTGCCTCCGGGGCCAGCCTGCTTTAAATTTCTCCCTGGGCCCGCAAGGCGGAGGCCCTAGGGATAGCCCGCTATAGATTACACCCACTCCAGATCTTGCGGGCTAGACCCGGGTGGATGTGGCCGCTTTAGTTTAGGCAGCCAGAGCTAGTTCTTCGTTGGCACTTATTGGGGTCCACCGTTTAACGAGAAGGTGGGATCTCGCCTGGCAACTCCTGCCAATGCTTCCCCCGTCGAAACCAGTACGCCCCCACGCTACAAAGTTATACGTTAAATTATCATTATCCAAAATATATTATAATGCAGACCCCTAAAATATAGCTAGAGATATTATACCCCAATTATCCTCACTTTTAGCTCCTAGCCTGCTTTAGCTTGAGCTTTTAGTTATCTTTGCCGGTCGCGGAAAGCCCTTTCTATTTCACGCTTAGCATCCCGCTCACGGATGGCTTCCCGCTTATCGTAAAGTTTTTTACCCTTAGCTAGGGCCAGTTCCACTTTAGCTCTACCCTGGGTAGTAAAATAAACCTTTAAAGGGATAAGCGTATAACCCTTTTCTCGGGTTTTACCAATGAGTCGGCGTATTTCATGCTTGTGTAAAAGCAGTTTCCTCGGCCGCTTGGGTTCGTGATTAAAACGGTTACCCTGTTCATATGGGCTTATATGCATATCGTAAAGGAAAACTTCTCCGTTTTCCACGCGGGCAAAGCTATCACGGATATTGGCTTTGCCACTGCGGAGGGATTTTACCTCCGTTCCTGTAAGCACTATACCTGCTTCTAAGGTTTCTTCGATAAAATAATCGTGGCGGGCCTTGCGGTTTTCCGCCACCACCTTTATGTCCCGGCCCATAGTACTCCACCCTAATTTACGTGCAACTTCATTATACCATGGAGCCTGGGGGAAACGTCAAGCTAAGGTGCTCTAAGGAAGCTGTCAAGTAGAGCTGGTGATTTTGTTGATTTTCTTTCCTATTATCTTATCGTGCTCGATGTAACGTCAACCCCCAATCCGACTTGCTCAGCTTGGGGCTTAAAAGGCAAGTAGCTCTTGTTGCTACAAGCCTTAAGAGGGCCTAAGAATGTATGCTTAGCCCGTGGACTGCTTCCGCCGCCTCCATTACAGCCTCGGAGAGGGTGGGATGGGCGTGGATACATGCAGCTAGCTCTTGAGCTTTGATTCCTTGAGTTACAGCAAGAGTTGCTTCGGCAATAAGCTCTGTAGCATGGGGGCCCATGATGTGAACCCCTAAAACCTTGTCACTAGAACCATCAGCTACTATCTTCACTAACCCCTCTGTTTCTCCAGTGGCTTGCGCTTTCCCGCTGGCCAAGAAGAAAAACTTGCCTACTTTAACCTTAAATCCCCGCCTTTCTGCTTCCTCTTGGGTAAGGCCTACGGTGGCAATCTCCGGAGAGGTAAAAATGCAACTGGGCACAGCATCATAGTTTACTTTGGTCGGACGCCCAAGTATAGTTTGTACAGCCGCAATACCCTGGGCCGAGGCCACATGGGCCAGCTGTATCATACCCGTTACATCTCCTATGGCGTATACGCCCTCTACGTTGGTGCGCAGGTAATCATCTACCACGATTTCCCCTTTAGGCCCTAGAGCTACTCCCACATTTTCTAGCCCCAGCCCTTGAGTGTTAAACTTCCGGCCAATGGAAATTAACACTTTAGCAGAAATTAAAGTTTCGCCGCTGGACAGGGTTACTTTAACTTGTTCGCCTTCCTCCTCTACTGCCGTAACCCGGGCTTGGGTTTTAACCTCTACACCAGCCTTTTTAAGGAGCATCTGGTAGCGCCGGGATAGCTCGCTGTCAATCATAGGCAAAATGGAGGGCAGTAGCTCCACTATGGTTACTTTGACACCTAAGGTGTTAAATAGAGTGGCAAATTCGCACCCTATAACGCCACCACCGATGATAATTATACTCTCTGGCAGGCTATCCCAGGCCAGAGCTTCGGTACTAGTTACTACAGTACGGCCATTGTAGCCAAGGCCAGGAAGCAGAGCTGGTTCTGACCCGGTGGCAAGGATGATATTCTGGGCCTCTATCTCCTGGACTTCGCCACCGGGACCAGTGACCGCCACCCGCCGGGGGCCGGTGAGATAACCTTTGCCAGGGAAGAGATCCACCTTGTTCTTTTTGAATAAGTAGCTGATACCCTGGCGCAGTTGTTTTACCACTGTGTCCTTGCGGGCCACCAGACGACTGTAATCAACCTGGTACCCTTGCACTTGTATTCCAAAGGAGCTCGCCTTCTTTATAGTCTCCACTATAGAGGCACCAGCCAGGAGGGCTTTAGTGGGAATGCATCCGCGATTAAGGCAGGTACCACCTAAAGCATCTTGTTCTATTACCGCTACCTTGGCTCCCAGCTGGGCGGCCCGGATGGCCGCCACATAACCGCCTGGACCGGCCCCAAGGATAGCAATTTGATACTCCAAGGAAACCACTCCTTTGGGTTAACTACAGTCTTTAGGGTCGCCCTTCCGGCCCCAAGAGGGCTTCAGGTCGGGAAAGAAGCTCCGCCAGCCGGGCTAGGAACCGGGCCGCAGGTGCACCGTTGATCACGCGGTGGTCCACCGTAAGGCTGAGGGTTAGGACGTGCGCTGGGCGGACCTTGCCACCTTCCAGGACTGGTCGCTCCACCGTTCGCCCGACACCCAGGATTGCCGACTGGGGTGGATAGAGTACCGGGGTGAAGAAATCGATACCATAGGTACCCAGGTTCGTGACCGTAAAGGTGCCACCCTGGAGCTCATCGGGCCGGATACGGCCCTGTAGCACTGCCTCGGTGAGACGACGCCGCTCGGCAGCCAGTTCGTTCAGGCTTAGGTTCTGGGCGTTTCGGATCACTGGTACCAGTAGGTCATCGCCGCGGGCGACAGCGAATCCCAGGTGCACCGCAGCAGGCAGGACCAGCTCGTCCCCATCCAAAACGGCCTGGAGCTCACGATGTTCCACAAGCGCCAGGACCACGGCCCGATGGATAAAATCCGTCATGGTAACGGGTGAACCCGCCCGCTTCAGCTCTGCCCGGAGTGCGGCCAAGGCGCTGACATCGACCTCCCGCCCCACCGTGAACTGGGCGGTCTCTCGCAGGCTCTGGAGCATCCGCGCACCGACTAGGCGCTGGGTCGGGGTCAGGGGCACTCGCTGGGGGCCGGTATCTGCCTCGGTGGTAACTCCAAACGCTCCGGGGGTCGCGGCCGACGCGGCTGATCCAGTAACATCACCACTTGACGACCCTGCGGAACGGCGAGCAAAGGCCTGCACATCTTCCTCGGTAATGCGACCGCCCGGGCCGGAACCCGGGACTGCCTCCAGCGGGATCCCCAACTCGCGGGCCAGCCGCCGGGCCGCCGGGGTGGCCCGGACCTCATCCTCCCTCTTCCCGGTGTCCTGGCGATCCACTATAGTCTCCCGGGAGCCGTGCTCCGTCTCACCGGGGATGTGGGCCGCTTCCTCTGGCGCGTGGGCCGGAGGCGTCGCGGTTTCGCCACCCCCGGCCTCCACCGTGGCCTCTTCTTCGATGAGGCAGAGCGGTTGCCCGACCCTTACCACCTGCCCCTGAGGACAGAGGATCTTGACCAGCACCCCGCTCACCGGGGCATAAACTTCGAACGTCACTTTTTCGAACTGGACTTCCAACAGCAGTTCGCCTGCCTGCACCGTCTGTCCCTCGTCCTTGAACCAATTCACAACGAATCCTTCCATTTCGGGGACTGCGACGTCAGCGGGCAGGCGGAACTCGTATGGCATGGGGTATCACTCCTCAAGCACGGGAATCATGGCTCAGGACCTGAGCAATTCCTTAACCGCTGCCACAATTTTGGGAGCCGAAGGTAACACGAACTGTTCCAGGGGACGCGAATACGGGATAGGGACGTCCGGCACGGCCAGCCGCTTGACCGGTGCTTCTAGGTAGTCGAAAGCGTGCTCAGCGACGGTAGCGGCTACCTCACCGGTCATGCCGTAGCTCAGGTAGTCCTCGTCCACTACCAGTAGCCGGTGGGTCTTCTTTACGGAATTGATGATAGCCTCCCGGTCCAACGGTACCAAAGTCCGGAGGTCCAGCACCTCGACGCTGATGCCCTCTTTCTCCAACTCCCTGGCCGCCTCCAGGGCCTGGTAGACACCCATGGCCACGCTGACGACCGTAACGTCCTTTCCTTCCCGTTTTACATCTGCTTTACCAAACGGGATCATATAAGGCTCCTCCGGGACGGGATCGGTACTATCCTTAATGAGGGTCATCCAGCCTAGCCCCATCAGGCCCTTGTGGAACATGTAGATGACCGGGTTATCGTCCCGGATGGCTGAGATCATTAGCCCCTTGGCATCGTAGGGGGTGGACGGGATAACCACCTTGAGCCCAGGCAAGTGGGCGAAAGTCCCCCACAGGCACTGGGAATGCTGCCCCGCGTCGTTGTAGCCGCCGCCCACCGCTGTCATAAGCACCAGGGGTACTCGTACATTTCCAGCGGAGAAGTACGTGTTCTTGGCGATGTGGTTGTAAATCTGATCCATGCAGACACCGAAGAAGTCCACAAACATAAGCTCGACGATGGGACGCATCCCCTCCATGGCGGCTCCCAGGGCCGCACCGATGAAGCCAGTTTCGGAAATGGGTGTGTCGATAATCCTGTCCGGCCCGAACTTCTCGTAAAGCCCGGCCGTGGCTCCAAAGATGCCACCGTACACACCTACATCCTCGCCCATTACGAAGACCCTCGGATCTCGCTCCATCTCCAGACTGATGGCCTCGGCGATCGCCTTGGCCATGGTAAGCTTTCGCGTGGTGGTCACCGACACAACCTTCTCCTCCTTCACTGTGCTATTCCCAACGCGAACGCAGACTCAACGTTACTCGACAAAAACATGTAGCAGAGCCTCTTCCGGTGCCGGGTAGGGGGACTCCCGGGCGAAAGTGAAGGCGTCCTCCACCCGCCTCCGGGCCTCAGTGTCCAGTTGGTCGAGTTCTACCTCCGTGACGATGCCGCTCTCGAGGAGGTGGTTGCGGAACCGCTTAATCGGGTCGTTCTGCCGGAGGCGTGGAACCTCGTCCTTCGGCCGATAGACCTCGGGGTCGCCCTGGAAGTGACCGAAGAAGCGGTCAGTCTTGACCTCGATCAGCGTCGGTCCCTCACCCCGGCGAGCACGGGCCACTGCCTCGCCAGCGGCCTCGTAAACGGCTAAGACGTCGTTCTCTCCCACGTAAACCCCGGGCATGCCGTATGCGACGGCGCGGTCAGCGTTCCGGTTGATGGCCGTGGACTTGTGTTTTGGTACCGAAATCGCCCAACTATTGTCCTCGCACACGAACACCACCGGTAGCTTCCAGAGCGCGGCGAGGTTAAGCCCCTCGTGAAAGGCACCCTGGTTCGCGGCACCGTCACCAAAGAAGGCCACAGCTACCCGTTCCTCTTTGCGCATCTTAAAGGCCAGGGCTGCCCCCACTGCCTGAGGAATGCTGGCACCGATGATGCCGCTGCAACCGAAGTGCACGTCAGGGTCAAAGAGGTGCATGTGACCACCCTTACCGCGCCCCAGACCGGTAGCCTTCCCGAAAATTTCCGCGGTCATGCGGCGGAGGTCCACGCCCTTGGCAATGGCGAAGTGATGCGGTCGGTGGGTGCCGACCACGGTGTCATCCTTGCGCAGGTGCATGCATACTCCTACAGCCACCGGCTCCTGGCCCGCGGCTAGGTGCATCTCACCGGGAACCGGGCCCGCTGCAATATTAAATACCGGGTGCTTCCCCTCCTGGTAGGCCTCTGCCATGGTCTCCTCATACAACCGGATAGTGACCATGTCCAGGTACATGCGCAAGAGGTTTTCTTTGGGAATATTCATGTCTCATCACTCCTACAAGACACAGATTGCCAGATTTCTCGCACTATGCCACTAACCCGTACAAGGTCGCTGCCGAATATGTCTCTTGTGAACTGACACTATAAAAAATCATTTGAGCGAGTTGTTTTTGCTTAATATAAGTCTGCCCTAAGTTTGGTCTATATACTATCCATACTATCCCTCCTTTTGCTGAATTTCTCTTTTTACGTCTTTTTTATTGCAAAAAATATGCCAACACCCGTTATTGAGTGCTGGCTCGCTCGGTCCTTAACTTCCTCCAAAAGCTAGGAAGCTCATGACCTGCCGACCTGTTGCTTCTGGCTCCTTTCGAAACGTCTTATTTTGAAACACCCCAACGAGTCCTCAGCCCATACTTATACAGTTTCCTATATAAGGTGCTCCGTGCTATGCCCAAGGCTTTGGCCACCTTAGTTATATTTCCACCGTAATACTCGAGAAGGCGCCTAATCTCCTGTCTTTCCAGCTCTGCCAGAGTGACCGAAGAAAAAGAAGAACAACAACTGTCCTCATGGGGAGTTCGGGAATCTGATAAGTAAGGTGGCAAATGACCTGGAGAAACAGTATTACCTTCTGCCAAATTTACTGCCCATTCGGCCACGTTGCGCAGTTCCCTTACGTTTCCTGGCCAGTCATATTTTTCTAATAGAGGCCAAATAGATGGATCGATATAGGTAATATTTTTACCTAACTTTTGCGAAACTTTACGCACAAAATGTTCAAAAAGAAGGGGTATATCACTTTTACGCTCGCGTAATGGGCATAGGTGAATAGTAAAAACTCCCAGGCGAAAATACAGATCCTCTCGGAATTTTTTCTCCCTAACTAGCTTCGGTAAATCCGAGTTGGTCGCCGCAATAACTCGGACGTCTAAAGGGATCTCCTTATGTCCACCCAGGCGCACTACTTTCTTTTCTTCCAGCACCCGTAAAAGATACACCTGTATATCTGGAGGCATCTCGCCAATCTCATCTAAAAACAGAGTACCTCCTTGGGCTTGTTCAAATTTGCCTGGCTTACCCTCTGGCCGTGCACCAGTAAAGGCCCCGCCCACATAACCGAAAAGCTCGCTACCTACTAGCTCCCGCGGCAAGGCGCCGCAATTTATCGCCACGAAAGGCCCCTTCCGGCCGCTAGCCTCGTGTATAGACCTAGCAAACAGTTCTTTACCAGTCCCTGTCTCACCCAGAATAAGCACCGGAGCATCACTACGGGCCGCGATGTAGGCCAATCGTATACTTTCACGCAAACGAGGATGATTCCCTAAAATATGTTCAAACCCTTGTAAAGTTAGGGGAGAGCTCATATAAAATTGGCTGCTGTCAGGCAATTTAAGGGCTATCAGAGCCGCTACGCTTTCATTGTAGTCACCAGTTACAGGTGAAAGGTCCGCCCTGCACCGCAAGACTCCTTTCCTGCCTTGTACTAATATTTCCTTACCCTTTATACTTTGTCGCCCTTCTATGAGGGATAAAATTTCCTGCGGATTGCCAAATATTTCTTCAACCCTTCGCCCTATTAAATCTTCTATTTTGCATCCCAGAACTTTCTCAGAGGCACAATTAGCTCTGACTAGTCTTCCTGTCCTATCCACAACTAATAAGGGATCGCTGTTGTTTTCTAAAAAGTGTTTTGTGAGTTGCCTGTAAATCATAGTTTCTTTTTGGGCCCTATTCTGTCTCAAATTGTTTTCGATAGCTACGGCAGCAACTACTACAGTAGCTAGGGCCTGCTTATTTTCCCGGTACCAGGGCCCAGAAAGATCTATTATTCCAATAGGTTGTCCTTCAGGGCCAAAAATGGGGGAACCAGCGCATGTCCAGGAATGAAGGCCGCAGCAGAAATGCTCGGCCCCAGTGATCTCGAGGGCTTGCCCTAAAACCAAGGCAGTACCTATACCGTTAGTACCCACCTTATCTTCTCGCCAGCAAGCGCCGGGAATAAAATTGATCCTTCGAGCCATATCTATAGTTTCCTGGTAGTTCCCTAATATCTCCAGTATGTAACCGTCCTCTCCCACTAAAACTGCGAGAAAACCCAGGCTACCGCACAGCGCCAAAAGCTTTTCCATTATCGGCTGGGCAGCACGGATCAGCTCTTCTTGTCTCTCCCTAGCTTCCTTTAAGGCAGAACCCTCGATAATCTCCTGCCCTTGTCTCTGGTACGGATTGACGCCTATATTCTTGCATCTTTCCCAAGATTTGAGTATTTCTGGCCTTATAATTTGTCCCGAAATGGTACTAGTGTTAAGATATCTATTCCATTCATACCACACTTTTCGATATACTCCATAAAAATTTTCCACCATGCACCTCTCCTCCCCGTACCAATTTGAACTTACTCTATTTGTCAGTGAAGTTGTACATACAAGTTGTACACTTGTCAAAGGAGCGCAGGCTCTATAATAAAAAGTGTGGGATAGGGGTAGGCGGAGTGGAATAAAATAAAGGTGTAAGGATTTTAGCTGTAAAGAAAGGAAAGAACGGGGGCACATCCAAATTAAATGTTACCAACACAAACCCCTTTAAGAAAGGAGTGCCTCCAAGAATAAGATTAACACGTTCACCCTTTGAAGGACAAGAGAATTTTAAGAAAAAACCTAGTAAAAGTTATACCCGTAAAGTTATACTCAGCAAGGTGCCGGTACACTAATGGCTATATATAAGGTAAAAACACCTTAAGTAAAATGCTGAAACGCTTAAGTTTCGGCTTTAGAAATCGCACCTATTTCATTAAGAAAATGTTCTTAGGATGTTGCCCCCAAAATTTGATCCCACAAATATTGACATAGAGCCAGGCCGTGTAAAATTTCAGTAGGTAGCGGCAGGAGGATGGGGATGTAATAAAGAAAAAAGAGACCTCACCGGGAAAACAACAAAACCAAAGCAAAAGGAGCGTGAGGTCTCATGATAGATATTCGCCAAATAGTAGGGGGAGTCCTTCTATTTGCGAGTGGACTTGAGAAACTAATTGGGGAATGCAAGGATTTTTATGAGCTGGAGAAAGGGATACACGAACTAACGCAGAAGGTTTGTAGCCAGATGTTAACCTGGGCACTAGAACAGATAGATACACGGCTGATGAATGAACGTGACCGGAGCCTTTGGGAAGTGGTAGGATTTCGGGCCAAGACAGCTTTAAGCACCTTTGGGGAATTTATTTACAGGAGGCGCCTATACAGGAACAAAGAAACTGGGGAGAGCAAATTTTTCCTAGACGAAGTTTTAGGCTGGCCTTCTCGGGCGAAGGTTACTCCAAGGCTAAAGGAGCTATTTCTGAAACTGGGTAGCGAAGTATCCTTTGGCCGGGCGGCGGAGATACTAGGGTATTTAGCACCTGGGGTAAGCGCCATGAAAGTATGGCAAGCCCTTCAAGAAGTGGGGGAGGCTTTAAAGCAGGAAGGGGAAGAGAAGAGGGCAATAGTTTTTGAGAATGGTGAAGTACCTGGAGGGGAAGAAGTGGCGCCGGAGCTATACATAGAAGCCGACGGGGTGATAATACGCCTGCAGAGGGAAAAGGAGAAGCGAGGGGAAATCAAGCATATAGTAGCCTATGAAGGGAAGGAAGAAGTAAGACGGGGACGCTTTAGTTTAAAGAACAAGCTGGTGATAAGCAGCTTAAGGGATGGGGAAGGAGCCTGGGAAGAAAGCTATGCTTTAATAGGGGAAAAATGGGACTTAAGCCAGACCAAGAAGATTTACATAGGCGGAGACGGGGCGGAGTGGCCTAAACAAGGGGTAGAATACTTTCCTGGTGCTGAATATCGCTTAGACCCTTATCACCTAAGCAAGCATTTAACCGAGGCTCTCTGGCATGATGAAGAAACCTTTAGTAAAGTAGGTTTAGCGATATCCCAGGGCAACTGGGAGGAAACCCGAAGAGTACTTGAGGAAGCGGAGAAGAAGAGCCGGGGTGACAGGAAGAAAAGGATCACCAAGCTATTACAATACCTCAAAGAGAACTGGGCAGGGGTAATTAATTCACCTGGAGCGCAGCGACTAGGTGCTATAGAGGGGCAGATACAACACAACATAGCCCGGCGGATGAAACGTCTGGGGGCCAGGTGGACGACCTCAGGTGCAGACCGCATGGCTCGTGTATTAGCCGCCAAGGCCAACGGAGAGCTAGAACAGTACATATGGCGCTGGCCAGTGGAACAACAGAAATTGAAGGAGGTGGCGAAGGCGAAAGCGAAAGAGGTAGAGAGACCCAAGGTGGAGGATATAGAGAAATGGTTACGGGTATCCTTACCGGCTCTAAGGGGTCCATATGCCGACCGGATATGGGTAAAGCACGTTTTACGGGAACTTACCCGGCCAAGTCTTTGGGCTCTTGTGGGGTAGTCGGATGTTTTTGAGCTTTAGAGGGCGAAAAGGTAGAACTAAAGCTAGTATAGCCTTTCAGAGGGAAGGGCTAGGAGGGGTGTCTTATTACCTTCTCTTACAGCTTTGCCAAGCCAATATCCAAGGTTTGCCATGGGTAATATAGCCGCCATGACCTGTACGGCAAAGCTATATTATCGAACGGTGGGGTCTCATCCGGAGAAATTCTTTCTGAACGCACCTACTATATCTTGACACGGACATAGAGCCAAATTTCCCTTGACAGACAAGAATACCCTAGCCTATAATAACATCAAAAAGTTAGGCGATGGCGTCTGAAGGCGGGTAAAGAAGCTCTCATTTCGCTACTGAAATGAGAGCTTATTATTTTACCTGCCATCCGCGCAAAGAAGCTCCTGGCCGGTAACTTGAGCTACCGGCGGGGGCTTTTTTGTTAGTTAAAATTCAATTTAAAAGGAGGTCGTTTTATGTGTACTTATGCAACTCCAAGATTAAGCCACGGCCTGCTCCTCTTAATCCTGGCCGTCGTCCTCGCCTTGTCCTGGGTCCTACCGGCCTGGGCCGGCGACCCTTCCGGTGCCGCTACCGGTACGGTGAGCGACATCATAGCTGCCCAGTCAGGGTCACCCACACTAGATGAGCTGGCGTGACTGGTCTGTTCTATGGAGACCCTAGCCAATTGATAGCCCAGCTAATCGATATAGCAGTAGTCTTTGTTTGGGGATTCGGCATATCTTACCTCTTCTATAAGGTCCTGGATAAAATCATCGGCCTGCGTGTGCCCCCTGAAGTGGAAGAGCAGGGCCTGGATATTCCCGAGATGGGGGCCCTGGCCTATCCCGACTTTCTCCTTTCCTATACCGAGCCTTTTAGCCCTGCCCATCTCAAACAGAGCAGTACCGCCTGGGCCCGGCAACAACAAGAATTGCCTGCCCGCAATTAAGAGTAAGCACTAAGAGAGGTGCCTGTTTATAAAGGCGTAGAGAATACGTAAGGAGGTAAATACTGGAAAATGAAAAAGATCGAATGTATTATACGTCCTTCGCGGCTCGAAGCCGTGAAAGAGGCCTTGGGTCGCTACGGCATACATGGCATGACAATCACTTATGTCCTGGGTTGCGGCCTCCAGCGGGGCAAAACAGAATATTACCGTGGAAGCGTTTATACCATTAATCTACTACCGAAAGTTAAAATTGAAATCATAACCCGCGACAACTGGGTAGCAGAAATTGTAGAGATCATTTCCCGTGAGGCCCGTACGGGCGAGATAGGTGATGGTAAAATCTTTATCTACCCGATAGAAAATACCATCCGCATCCGCACTGGCGAACAAGGAGAAGAGGCTATCTATCGAATAGGAGTAAACTAATAATCACCGTTCCCTACACCACCGCCGTTTAGTATACAGCGATTCATAAGGCAAGCGAAGTTCTCGATACCGTTCGACTAAGCTCGTTAGCCCTTGGTTTCGCCAATAGGCAAGGCCGAGGGCTTTGTTGACTCTAGGAGAGCCACAGTTTCGTTCAAAGGGAAATCCCTAGGTATAACTTATTACCGTATTTCTACAAATTAATACGGTTTAGATTATAATCTTTTCCCATAGCGTCTCGCTCTATACTGTCGATGTTATAAGAAAGAAATACAAAAAGGAGGGCTGGTAAATTGGTACGCGAGGAAGAATATTCCCTTCTCTATTGGCTAGCAGAGCTGGCTCCATTATTTCAAGCTTGTTTTCCCCTCGACTGTACTATTTCGGTTACGGATCGGGAAAAATATCTGGCTTACTTCCGGGGTCAAGAGCTAGACCTGAAAGTAAAACCAGGTATGGCAGTTCCCGTTGGGGGTACTATCGAGGAAGCCCTCAAGACCGGTCGTCCAAGTCGGAAAGTTATCCCAGAACAAGTTCTGGGCGTGCCTTTTAAATCAACCGCTGTCCCGATCCGGGATAAAAAGGGCCAAGTCGTTGGAGCCCTAGGGATAGGTGTTAGTTTAAAAAACCAGGAGAAACTATTGGAGGCAGCCAACAATATTACCGCCACCCTTGAAGAAATAACGGCTACTATGCAAGAATTGGCTGCCGCAGCCACCCAGCTAGCCGATAGCCAAAACAAACTTTTAAAATTAGGAGAAAATATCCGCGAAAAAATAAAAAAGACTGATACCATTTTAGGGTTCGTCCAGGAAGTAGCTGAAACATCCAAGCTTTTAGGTCTAAATGCTGCCATTGAAGCCGCTCGAGCAGGAGAACATGGCAGAGGATTTTCGGTAGTGGCAGAAGAAATCCGCAAATTAGCCTCCAACAGCGCTCAAGCGGTAAAAGAAATCCAGAAAGTCCTAGAAGAAATTAGAAAAGATGTCCAGGCTATGTACCATCAGCTCGCCATTATATCTGGCATAAGCCAAGAACAAGCCCAAAGCACCCATGAGGCAGCTGGTGCGCTAGAAACCCTTTCTGCTACTGCTATGAACTTACGTGAGCTCGCTGAAATTATTTAAAACTGCTACCATGTATCGCCGCATGGATCTAAGGAGTAATATTTAAGATATGCTTGTGTCTAGCGAAAGAACGGTTAGATTAAGCTAGCCTATTTAAGTGCAATTTTATTAAATACATATGGCTAGAAAGCGAAGAAAAAGTGGATAGAAAGTGGAGATGCTTCCTAGAAGCTTAATTAAATGTAGTCTAACTAGGGTTCGAGCCTTTAAGTTCCCAGAATTTTTGGCATATAAGTAATGGAACTCCCAGTTTAAGAAATAAGCATAAAACTACCTCGCGGGTCCATAATAAGCAAGTAGAAAAGATTAAATTAGAAGGGGAAGGAGCGGGATAGTGGACAGCTATGATGCCATTGTTGTAGGCGCAGGACCCGCGGGCAGCACCGCCGCCCTCACCCTAGCTCAGAATGGTCTTTCGGTAGCCTTGTTAGAGCGTGGCCAGTTCCCGGGCTGCAAGAATGTGTTTGGCGGGACCATTTACGCTCAGCCTGTGGCCGAAATACTTCCAGCTTTTTGGGAAACAGCTCCCTTAGAGCGTCCGGTAGTGGCAGAGGAACTTTGGTTTTTGCATACCGATTCGGCCGTACGTATAGGATTCGGTAGTCTACGTTTTGCCCGCCAGCCTTACAATAAATTTACAGTACTTCGTTCCCGTTTTGATCGCTGGCTGGCTGAAAAAGCCGTTAAAGCAGGAGCAGTCCTCTACACCAAGGCTCATGTGCGCGATCTCATCTTCGATAAGGGACTTTTCACCCGCGGACCGGTCCAAGGAGTAAGGCTAGATAACGGGGAGATTCTGCTTTCCAATGTAGTTATTATTGCCGAGGGTGTCCTCCCCTTTCTCACTACTAAGGCTGGTCTTTTTCCCCAGCTACCACCTGCTTATGCTTACACCCTTTACGTTAAAGAAGTATTGAGCCTGCCCAAGGAAAAGATCAACGACCGTTTCCAGCTGGAGGACAACGAAGGAGCTATCATAGGGATGATAGGCTTCCCTACTTCCACAGCCATTGGTAAAGCGGGCCTCTGGACCAATAAGGATACCATTTCCCTTATAGTAGGTGGGTATTTAAACCAACTAGCCTCCCACGGTCTTAGTCCCTATATGCTTCTTAAGCGGCTAAAACAGCACCCCTTCGTGCATAAGATAATTCAAGGTGCGGAGCTTGTCGAATACCAGGCTCACATGATCCCCAAAGGTGGATATACCTTTCTCCCTAAACTTTACGGGGACAATATCCTAGTAGCAGGAGATGCTGCCCTCATGATTAGCGGCCGACGGGGGAGCGATCTGGCCATGCTTTCAGGAAAGTATGCTGCTGAAACCATAATCCAGGCTAAAGCTAAAGGGGACTTTTCGGCTAAGATGCTAGCTAATTATGCCCTAAAAATCAATGAAGCCTTCTTTATGGAGGATATCAAGGCTCGTCGTGGTAACCTGGAATATTACCAGAAACGGTCAGACGTAGATTATCTCATAAGTAGTACCCTCAATGAATTAGCTAACGAGTTTTTCACTGTAGACCTCTTAAATGAAAAAGAAAAAAGGGAACGCCTCATAAGTATCATTCGATCTAAACAGTTTCCCCTAAAGACTTTAAGTGATCTTTGGGCTGCACTCCACCACTGGGAGGCTTTCTAATGCTGGAAGCTAAATTTCCTGAGGATCCCCTACCTTTGATAGAGATAACCGTAGACAATACCTCCCATATTTCCCTACGTGATCTTAAAAGTTGTTTGCTCTGCGCCAATAAACCGTGTACCTATATTTGTCCAAGCCAGGTTTTCGAGTGGGAAGAAGATTCCCTTAAGATCAACTACTCCCGCTGCGTAGAATGCGGCGCTTGCCAGCAAATATGTCCAGAAAATATAATTTGGGAGTACCCCCGGGCAGGCTATGGAGTAACTTATCATTATTAGTTGGTATTTTTTACCATACAAGAAGGAACTTTTATTCTCTTTGGCGAATACCTTGGAGGTAACCGGGAGCGGGAGGAAAACCCATGCGGTTAGTGGCCATCCTGGTACTAGGGTTTTTTTTATTTGCAGTGCCCGGAAATACTTGGGCCGCAAGCACAAATCCGCAAGAAGAGATCAAACAGCGGCTAAAGAATACCCAAAGCCAAGAATATGCCCTTTTGCAGGAGATCTTCCATTTAGATGCTAACCTCCAGGCTCTAGCTGCTAAGAAACTTGCTCTGACTACCCGATATCAAACTCTAACCCAAGAGCTCGCTTTAGCCCGAGAAAAAGAGAAAGAGTTAACTCAGAAGTTAGCCGCTAGCCGGGAAAATTTCAGCCGCAGCCTCCAGTTCTTTCAAAAACATATGGTGACTCCTTATCTTATGGCAGCTATTCTCAGCCAAAATTGGGCTGATTTCTTCATCCGCTGGGAACTGTTAGAGCAATATATGTACTTCCTTCTTAACCGGGTGTATCACCATTTAAGCCTTTATAAGGAAGCACAAAAGATTAGAGAAACTGTGGAGCGCCAGGAAAGAGAGGTGGCCAAGGCTGCTCTAGAAGTAACGCAGCTTGAGGAGAAATTAGAAGCAATGAAAATAGCACGGCAAGAAGCCCTGGAAAAAGTGAAAAACCAAGTTGCCCAATACGAGCAAGCCCTTTTCGCTTTAGAAAGAGCTTGGCAGGAGACCTTGCCTACCTTAATGGCCCTGTTTCAACGTTTTCCGCAGTTTCCTTGGGAAAAACTTACACCAGATAAACTCCGTGTAAATTATGCCCGAGGTACTGTGGTAGCTGAATTTAGCCAGCAAAAAATTAACAAAGTTCTTTTGGAAGGGCAACACTCTTTGAAGCATATAAAATTTGTGTTGTCACCGGGAACCTTAAGCATTCCTGGGCCGGGTTTTCTCCTCCAGGGTACGCTGGCTATAGCTGGAACCCATAATTTAACCTTTACCCCCCAGACCCTCGAACTATCCGGGGTGCCCTTAGATAAATCTGTATGGGATGTACTCCTTCCCCAAACCGCTTTTAGTATTGAACTGCCTGCTCCCGCCTTCGATCTAAAATTCAGTCACCTGGAAATCCAGGAAGGACGTATAGTACTGGAACTCTCCAGGATATAAAAAAGCTACCCTTAAGGCTTAAAGGGTAGCATTCAGGGGATGGAAGGTGTCATTATTAAATTAGGGATGCCTTTTAAGTATACACCATCTTGTCTTTTTCCTTGTGTAAATTAAGTTTATGCTTATACATCCTGCGATCAGCAACCGCTACTAAAGTACCGCTTTCCTGGCCATCGTCAGGATAAAAGGCTAAGCCTACCGAAATGCTTACCGGTATCTCCCCGATCCCGGGAATTTTAAATACCAAATTCTCAGCTAGCCGTTCGGGAAACTTTTTCACTTCCGGCCCGTCTGATCGGAAAAGAATAGCAAATTCATCCCCTCCATAGCGGGCTACTATATCTTCTGGTCCTACACTTTTCTTAAGGGCTCCTCCTACTGCCTTCAGAACTTCATCCCCCTTTTGGTGACCCAGGCGATCGTTTATTTCCTTCATATTGTCCAGATCCAGTATGGCTACAGCAAATCTACCGTGTGATGGATATTTGTACAAGGTATCTTCCAGCCTCTTAATGAAATACTTACGATTATAAAGTCCAGTAAGGAAATCTGTCTCCGCTTCTTTCTTAAGGTGCGCTATAGTCCTCTCCACGTCTAGAAAAAAGAAATAAACCCCAGCCAGGCTTAAAACAGCACCTAAAGTGTAAAAAAGCACCCCTCCCAGTACCCACGGGTAGGTACCTACTGCAAAGATACCCTCCAATCCTAGTACAAAGAAGAGCCAACAACAGAAGTCTGTTTCCTGGATATTTCCATTCCAGGAAACGAGAAAAGCGCCGGTGTATCAAAAAAGCCCCCATAAGGAATAGCAACACTGGGGTTATTAGTAAAATTTGGATCACGAGTTTAGTTCTCCCCGTGGTCTAGAGTTTAGGGATAACTTCTATTCGCTCCGGAAGAAAAGTTCATCTACTGTGACACCAAAAAACTCAGCTAATCTTTTCATAGTTTCTTTACGGGGATGCCGCCAACCCCTTTCGATCATGGCGTAGCCGCTCTGGGTGATACCTACTGCTTCAGCCACTTGCCTTTGGCTAAGCCTGCGCTGTAATCGCAGCTCATATAGCTTTTGGTTTCGCAAGGGGACCACCATACCCATTGTTTTTTTGCTAGTTATTAATATAATCACAAAACGCGATTATGTCAAGAACTACCAGGATAAAAAAATTACTTTTTGTGATTAACTATTGCTTAATATCACAGAGCGTGTTACATTGGCAACGAGGTGTATCCCCGTGCCCTCTCTGGGCCAAAGATTAGCAGCTTTACGCAAAGAAAAAGGCCTTTCTCAAGCCCAGCTGGCCAAGCTACTAAACATGGGTCAGAGCACTATAGCCATGTATGAAAAGGACAAGCGCCGGCCTGACGCGGAAACTTTAAGAAGGCTGGCTGAGTTTTTCCAGATCTCCGTTGATTATCTCCTGGGATTAACTGATTCCCGCGAAAGACCAGTCTATACCCTCACTCCAGAGGCTCAAGAATTATTTTCCCTCCTCTTGCGGGAACCCGATCTACAATCAGGCCTAGCGGACCCCCTCTTTCGCAACCTCCTTAAACGTATTCCTGACCTGACTCCGGAAGAAAGACAACTTCTGGCCCAACATTGGGAGTGGTCCTTAAGGTTAATAGAAAGAAATAAGGAAATGAAAGAGGAAGAAAATAGAATCACTAGTAAGAAAGACTATAACAAGAAAGATTAGAATGAGAAACCCTTTGCTCATCCGCTTAAAGTGAGAAACACCCGCAAGAAGAGGTTAAAGCAGTCTATGAATAAAAGGAAGGAGTATTGTTCATATTATCTTAGGCACTTAATAAATAAACTATAGCCATTCAAAAAAGGAGGAGTAAAGGATTGGGCAAGCGGGTGGCCGTAGAACGTACCATCAGCGCTATAGGTGATCACTTGGCCGGACAGGGCTTTGAGGTAGATTGGGTAGATATGAGCGAACTTAAGCCTAAGGACTTGCAAAATTACGGGGCTATAGTCATTAGCGGCCAGGACTCTAATCTTTTGGGTAGGGAAGACATATGGACAGAAGTTCCTGTAATAGCAGCAGAAGGGAAAACCCCGGTGGAAATCGCGGAGATGGTACGAGAAAGACTTGAACTCACTTCTTAAAGGCGGTAATAGGCCATAGTTTCGTTCACAAGCTTCAAATTTTTGGGGGAGTTATCCCAGGGGATAGTGGAGATATTCCAGAAGTAGTCAAGATATAGCGAGACCTGGCTACCACGCTTTCGATATGTTTGGGCGTACGGTTAGGCATGGGGTTTTTGGGGCCTTTCTTGTGGATACAAGCACTAAGATCTTGCCCTGAGTTTCTATAACGGTGGAGGAAGCTTATACACCCAACGGACGGAGACCCCGACGATTTCAGCGACCTGTTTCTACCTGAGCAGGAGCCTGAGGGTTTCCGGAAGCTTTAAGTTGTTGGTATAATGTCATTGGGTGGGTGTCCCTCCTTTCGGGGTTTTGGTGGCTACTTTGATAATACCCCTGGGATACCCACCCTTTTCAATACCTGTTTAACCCTCTCAAAGTACTGTGAACGAAACTCTGGCCTATCTACAATTCTAGAGCCCGCGTACCCTTGACAGGTGAGAAGGCGGGAAGGTATAATAGTTTTGCACCTTACAGGGGCGTGTAGCTCAGTTGGGAGAGCGCTAGAATCGCACTCTAGAGGTCGGGGGTTCGACTCCCCTCACGTCCACCAAATTTTGTGGGCGCGTAGCTCAGTGGGAGAGCGCTTGACTCACATTCAAGAGGTCGCAGGTTCAATCCCTGCCGCGCCCACCAGAAACCTAAGGCCTCCCGGAGCCGGGGGCCTAAAAATTTGCCCGCTTCTACCCAACTCTACCCCACTCTACCCCACTGGAAACTACACCTTGTCCGGGATCGGATCGCGTACCTGCAGGATTTCTTCCACCTTGGCTGGCGCCTTCCTCTTGATACGTGGATATCCTGGCCAGTGTTAAAATAATAAATTAAGAAAGACTTTGCCCGGCGCATGTTCATATACTTTAGCTGGCAACAATCCAATTGCGGCGGCCTTTTAAGCAAGATGGACTATAGCCCTAAGGAGAGGCTTAAGTTAAAGATAGAATTTTTAAGGATGATAACCAGGATGGAGCTAGACCCGGCTAAGCTAGGGTTCCCCAAGTATCGTAGGCAGGATCTTTGGGCTTTTTTAAACGTGTCGTCGAAAGAAGTATAAATTAAGTTTTAAGAATGCAGTTCCTGTCTTAAATAGGGGTTTGACGAAGACCCAAGGAGAGCCTCCTAAGGTTTGCGCATTATACGTCCTCCATGGTAATATAGTGTTGCATTGGAAATGATAACAGAAGAAGGAGAAAGCCAGTGGTAGCAGTAACTCACATTTTTACTTTTGAGGCCGCCCACCGCCTGGAAGGCTATAATGGGGATTGTGCGCGATTGCACGGGCATACTTACCGCCTGGAAGTAACTGTTAAAGGGCCAGTGAAGGCCGATGGTATGGTTATCGACTTTTCGCAACTTAAAGCACTAGTGGAGGAAAGGATTATCCAGCGCATTGATCACCAGTATCTGAACGAGCTTTTTCCTTTTAACCCTACTTGCGAAAATCTACTTTTACACTTCTGGAGGGAATTGGAGGAAGCCCTTAAAATACTTCCACATCTTACCTTAAAGCGCCTGGTACTATGGGAAAGTCCCTTTGCGTATGCCGAGATGGAGGATGATAAGGGGTAGAATAAAATGCTGGTAAAAGAGATATTTCTATCCATCCAAGGGGAATCAGCTAGCGCAGGTTTGCCCACTATTTTTATCCGCTTTTCTGGGTGTAATTTGCGCTGCCGCTATTGCGATACTACCTATGCTTATGAGGGAGGAGAAAATTTTACTCCCGAAAAACTTAAGGCCCGGGTATCGATTTATCCTTACAAGAGGGTTTGCCTAACCGGTGGGGAACCTCTTTTACAGCCTAGAGAGGAGTTCCAAGGGCTTTTAGATTTGCTAGGAGAATGGGAAATATCGATAGAAACCAATGGTTCGCTTCCATTAGAGAGATTCACCTTAAAGCCGGGCCACCGGTGGGTAATGGATATTAAATGCCCAGGTTCGGGGGAAGTAGAGGCTAACCGTTGGGAGAACTTAAAGGTGCTCCGGCCATGTGATGAGGTAAAATTTGTGTTAACCTCGGAAGAAGATTATATGTGGGCCCGGGAGATTATCCGCCGCCACTCTTTAGAGGGCCGCGTAGGATTACTTTTTTCACCTGCTCATGGTTGGCTAGACCCCCAAAACTTAGCAGAATGGATTTTGCGTGACGGGTTAGATGTCCGGCTACAGTTACAGCTCCACAAGCTGATATTTGGGCCAGATACCAGGAGGTAGCCAAAACGAGTATTAAAACCTAAAAAAGGAGGGGGCCATTTATTGAAGGATAAAGTCATTGTAGTTCTTTCCGGCGGCCTGGATTCTACAACCTGTATGGCTATAGCCCACGCGGAAGGCCAAGATATTTTTCCCCTGACCTTTGTTTATGGCCAGAAACATACTGTAGAATTGGAAGCGGCTCGAAAAGTAGCGGAGTATTACGGGGTGGCGGAACGCCACAAAATTATAAATCTAGAAGGATTATTGTTCGGTTCTTCACTGACAGATAAAGATAAAGATATACCTACAGGTCGGACCTTGGAGGAAATAGGGGAGGGGATACCTTCAACTTACGTCCCGGCGCGGAACATTGTTTTCCTAGCCTTGGCCTTAGCCCAGGCAGAGCCTTTAGGTGCCAGGGCTATTTACTTGGGCGTTAATGCCCTGGACTTTTCCGGGTACCCTGACTGTCGACCGGAATTTATCGCTGCTTTCCAAGAAGTAATAAACCGGGGGACAGCAGCCGGAGTGGAAGGCCGTGGCATCCGCCTGGAGACTCCTCTTATTAATCTCACCAAGGCGGAAATAATTAAAAAAGGGCTGGAGCTAGGGGCTCCCTACCACCTTACGTACTCTTGTTACCAGGGCACAGTGCCTTCCTGTGGCGTTTGTGATGCTTGTATTTTACGCTTGAAAGGCTTCCGGGAAGCCGGGGCAATAGATCCCATCCCTTATCGCCAATTCTCGGCTCTATGTCGATAGTTGTGGGATCCCTACACATCCCACTTTTGCCTTCGTCTTCTGCGGCCTCCCAGGAAGAAAGCACGGAAGGTCGCCCTGCTGGAAGCCTAATTCCATATTAAACATGAACTTTATTTAAGGGTACCTGGGCGGGTAAAGCCAGGTGGAGGCGTTTTTCTACTTCAGACCAGTCGACAACATGCCACCAAGCTTCAATATAATCCTTCCTTCGGTTTTGGTAGTCCAAGTAATAGGCGTGTTCCCAGACATCCAGAACTAAGACAGGAATAACACCCCACTGGGTTAAATCTTGGTGTTTTCCTTTCTCCTTCTGTAATCCCTTAAAAGTTTTTTCCTTCAGCATCTTATGTAAGGATTAATACCTGGGTGAACTGGGGGGCAATATTATGGAGGATCTATTCGAAGCCGTTGCTAAGGTTAATCAAATTTTAAAGAGATCGCGTAAAACCTTGGTGCTAACAGGTGCCGGTGCCAGCACAGAAAGTGGTATTCCCGATTATAGGAGCAAGGGCACAGGTCTGTGGCAAAAATTTGACCCCATGGAGAAGGCCAGCATTACTGCTCTGCTTACCAACCCAGAAGAGTTTTATCGTTTTAATCTACCCCGCTGGTCAAAGTATATACAGGCGGAACCTAATGTAACTCACCGGGCCTTGGCTAGGTTGGAAGAGAACGGTCTCATTTACGGAGTGATCACCCAGAACATAGATGGCCTACACCAAAAAGCAGGCTCTAAGAGAGTTTGGGAAGTTCATGGCCATTTACGTACCTGTCACTGCCTGGAATGTGGTACAAGTTACCCCTTTACCGAGCTTATTGGGCAATTCAACCAAGGAATAAACCCACCTAACTGCCCCCAATGCCGTGGGATACTACGACCAGATGTAGTGCTTTTTGAGGACCCTATGAGCCAGGACTATTACAGCGCTCTGGAAGAAATGAAGGACTGTGAGACCCTTATGGTAGTAGGGAGTAGCTTGCAAGTTTATCCGGTAGCCGAATTGCCACGCCTAGCCCCCAAGCTGATAATAATAAATAAAGAGCCTACTCCCTGGGATTTCAAGGCTATAATAGTAGTTCACGAACAAGCCGGTAAATTTTTTGAGAAGTTTATATAGCCTTAGTAAGGCTGGCTGAAAAATATGAAAACCTTGGGAGAGTTGAACGCAAAAATATACATCGGTACCTCTGGGTACAGTTACCGAGACTGGATTGGATCTTTTTATCCGCCGGGAATACAACAGGAGGATATGCTCTCTTATTACGCCCGGGAATTCCCTTTTACAGAGATCAATTTTTCCTATTACCGCCTTCCTTCCCCTAAAGTTTTTGAAAGTATGTTGCATAAAGTGCCGGAGAGTTTTCTTTTTACCGTAAAGGCCTTTCAAAGCTTAACCCACGAACGCGGGGATACAGTAAAACAAGACGCTATCAAGTTCCGTGAAGCTTTAAAGCCCCTTAGGCAGCAAAACAGGCTAGGGGCCTTGTTGCTCCAGTTTCCCTATTCCTTTCCCTACAATGATAGCAACCGATCATATTTGGCTTTTTTGCGGGAACTACTAGGCGACCTGCCCCTGGTGGTGGAATTTCGTCATAATAGCTGGCTCAAGGAAGCCACCTGGAATTTTCTTAAATCCTTGAGTATAGGGTATGTTTGCGTGGATGGTCCTAGGCTGGCAGGCCTAGTGGCTAATATAGTTAAAGTTACTGCTCCTGTGGCGTATGTACGTTTTCATGGTCGGAATGCTAATAAATGGTGGAAGCATGAGAAACCCTATGAACGCTACGATTATCTTTACTCGGAGAAAGAACTTGCAGAATGGGTACCCCGTATTTCTTTACTTTCCCGCCATTCATCTCGCATATTTGTGGCCTTTAATAACCATTTTGGTGCCCAGGCGGTATATAATGCCCGCATGCTAAAAAAGCTTCTCGCTTTATAGCTATTACAGTACTATCTATACATGGGTAGCCGATACCAAAGGTCCTTTAAATGTAACTGTGTAACAATGTAACTAACTACAAAACGCAATAACTATTGCGGCTAAGAGCAACCAAAACACTACAATAATTCCAGCAGCTATCCAATTTACAGGTTTATCCTGTAAGGCTAGCCGGGCTTTCTCGCGGCACTCGAGCATGACAAGTTGCGGGATCATCCTCAAAGCCAGGGCTACTCCTAGGGGGATGATAATCAAATCATCTAAATGACCAAGAACCGGGATAAAATCAGGTATAAGGTCCAGGGGACTAAAGGCATATCCCACCAGGCAGGCGGTGAAAAGCTTGGCGTACCATGGCACCCGCGGGTCCCGATAAGCTAGATATAAGGCATATATTTCTCCCTTTAGCTTCCTCGCCTGCTCCTTCCAAATAGTCCAAAACTCGCGTACTCTCATTTTTCCTCCTAATCTATCCCTTGTATTTTATGAGAGGTTCTGTCTACATTAATTATAACAACAAGATCGAAACCGAATAAGTTGGGACAGTAACAGTATAATGAAGAGGGTATTTTTACCTAGAGAAGGAGACAAAGAGAAGGAGGCAACAAATTATGGGTACTGTTGAACTCATAGGCCTTCCCCTTCCTGAAATCCATCCTGGAGAAGATTTGGCTTCCTTCTTGGTAGAGAGCGCAATTAGTGTCTGTGGGGGTTTACGGCCAGGCGACCTCCTGGTAGTAAGCAGCAAGGTTATATCTAAAGCCTTGGGTCTTATTGTCCCCCTAGCTGAAGTACAACCCTCCCCAGAAGCGAAACGCTTAGCTACTAAGACTGGCCTCGACCCCCGGTTTTTGGAGGTTGTATTGAAAAATAGCGAAGGAATAGTATGTGTTATACCTTTGCGGGTTTTAGCGGAAGAAGGGATTTTAGACCTGGCAAAACTTACTACCGAACCAGAAAAAGGGAAAGCCCTTCTAGAGCAATTCCCCTACGAAATTTTTGTTATCCGTCGGGGACAGATATATTCCAGTGCTGGGGTAGACGCTTCCAATCTCCCTCCTAACCATGTTAGCTTCCTTCCGCTGGATCTAGATATGGCAGCCCGCGACCTCAGGGAAAAGGTTTATAAATTAACTGGTTTTCTTATCCCTGTGGTGATAAGTGATACGGAATACACCCTAGGGCTAGGGAGCCAAGAAGTGGCTCGCGGTTCCTATGGGTTAAAGCCTATAGCAGGCAAATTTGGCCAGCCAGACAGGTTTGGCCGACCTAAATTCGGAGGTGCTGACTTGATAGTTCATGAACTGGCCTCAGCGGCTGCACTCCTTATGGGCCAGACCTCGGAAGGCATCCCTGCCGTGCTGGTACGGGGATTTAAATATGAGGCTGCTGAGGAGGGGATGGGAGATTACTGGTTAGGCGAAGCCAAGTTAGGAAGGATTGTGAAACTTATTTTAAGGGAATCTATTAAGGTGTTAGGATGGAAGTGGCTAAAGGGGGGCATAAAACTCCTTCTAATCCCTTCCAACATACTCTAGAATTTTCAAAGGCTTTCAGGGCACCTAAAGGTCTAAAATCCTCTAAAAACTAAGGTCAGGTGCGGAAGTAGGGAACCAAGGACTTGTGGTTTTTCAAAGACCACGTAAGAGTTTTTATACAAACCGGTCAGAGGGCTAATTAGGGGGACTGCCCCTAGTTAAGGACACTGAATTATATCTTGTGCCCAAAGACAATCGGCACAAGAAGGCTCATTACCCCAGCAATCGCAATTCTCGACTGGATAATCACAAGTGTAGGCCAGTTCGCAATCGACACAGGAAGGGAACCTGAACAACCTAACTTTTCCGCGGAACCTCACATATTCTTCCGAGGTCCAAAGAGAATACAGGCTGGAAGCCTTAAGATTCCCGAAAGAATACCTTTTTACCTCCTTGCGGCGACCGAAAACAAAGCATGAGTAAGAATGGGATAAAGGATAGCAAGGAACTACCTCCCCATCCCAAGTGACTACAGCTGAATACGAATTAACAAAGCGACAATTGCGGGCTGCCCCCCAGACCATCCTGGGCAATTTTATTGTTCCCCAGGTAAACCATTTTTTTGCTGCCGCTTCCCACACTATAGAAGCTATATCCACATAATTTCCTGGCATTAGACCGTGTGCCTTGGGTATCTTGCTTGCCGCAGGATAAGTATAAAGTATTTCCCCCATTGTATCGGCACTATAGGGCATTACATTAGTTACCAATAAAGCAAAGGCTCCCCAGCGGCTGGCCAGGCCAGGTAAGTTCTTAAGCTCATTGACATTACACTTCATAGCCACAAACTCCAGAACCAGACGCGGATGGATACTTTCATATTTCTTTTTGGCCCGATTTAGCGCCCGTATGCCCTCTTCCAACTGCCCAAGGGAACCGCCGCGAATAGCTTTAAAGCTTTTTTCGCTGGCACTGTCGCAGGAAACTATAATTTCCTCTACTCCAAGTTGGACCAGGTCTTGAGCTATGGCCGATAGATACTGCCCGTTGGAAGAAATTTTGATCTTTAAACCTTTCTTCCTGGCACACCTTATCATATCCAGAAGCCGGGGATGCAACAAAGGCTCACCGAAACCGCCGAAGTAAAGCCATTTCAATAAGGGAAAGCAGGGTACTTCCTCTATAAGTGCCTGGAACAGGTCGTAAGTCAAATATCCTTCAGCCTCATTCCAGGTGCGACGTACACACATGATGCATCCTGCATTGCAACGGTTGGTAACTTCCACATAAAGGCGCCGGAGATCGGGTAAACCCTGGTACAATATGGTTGCACCCTCGATTTCCTCTTTATAGACAGAGTGCTTAATCATAGCAATCCCACCATTTTTAACCCCGTGGCAACCAATTGCCTTAAAGCCTCTCGTAACCCGACATATTCTTCCCGAGCCCGTGGCCTTAAAACTAATACCCCAGGGATTCCTTCACTGCTTTTACCACGCGCTTAATTTCTTCATCCGTCCAGACAAAATCGTGGTGTTTTTTAACTCCCAATTGGGTTACCATAACGTAGTCCGTTACCGGAAAGCCAGAATGTTCTACTGTTTCTTTAGCACAAGCTATGGGACAGCCGTCAATAACTACGATCCTTTTGGCCACTTTGGTGGATTCCACAATGCTTTGCACATGGCCCCCAAGCCCGGCCAGGCAGAAAAGTTTGCCCACACCCTCTTGATCTAGCTTTATGGCTGCCTGGTTAGCTATTTGCCCTACGTTTGAGCCTCCGGCGCAAGGGAAAATCATAATTTCTGTCGGGTCGCAGGTGCACTTTTCCGCCATACACTTCTCTCCCCTTCATTGGCTCAATTCTTCATTAATCCATTTCTTAATCTCTTCTTTATCCGGCACCCGGCCGAAGACTTTAACTTTGCCGTTGATGACCAGCCCGGGTGTCATCATGACTCCATAATCAGTGATCTTGTTGATGTCCGTTACCTTTTCGACGTCAGCCGCCACACCCATTTCGACCAGAGCGTTTATGACATTTTGTTCCAGCGCCTTACACCGGACGCAGCCCGGACCTAAGACCTTTATTTCCATTATTTATCGTCTCCTCCTTCTCCATAATTTCCCTAGGCGGTAGCCCCTTCCCTCATGGCCCGCTGGGGGCCCACCATCTTTTGCGCTAATTCCCTTACGGATGCGGCCATAAATCCTCTGACCCCCCAAGAAATTTTTTCTTTTTTAACCGACCAGCGCCCCGAAAATCATACCCGTTAAGGTAGCCATTATGACCACCAGGGAAACATAGGCGAAGGTTTTTTTGAAGCCCAGGACGCTGTTAATAACCAGCATACTGGGCAGGCTCAAGGCCGGTCCTGCCAGAAGCAGGGCCAGAGCAGGCCCCTGCCCCATACCGGAACCCAGAAGCCCCTGTACAATAGGCACCTCCGTTAGAGTGGCAAAGTACATAAAGGCTCCCACAATAGAGGCAATGAAATTAGCCAATAGCCCATTGCCTCCCACGACCATGGATATATACTTGGCCGGGATTATCCCTGTATCCACGCCTGGTCTCCCCATAAGAAATCCGGCTACCAGTACGCCTCCAAATAGAAGGGGCAAAATCTTGATACTGAAATCCCAGGTGGAATCCAGCCAGGCAGACAGTTCTTCCCAGGTAAACCAGGCCTTTAAAATTATAGCCAGGGCTATGAGCAGGCCTATCACCAGATACCACTTTATGCTGTAGACCGCATACCAGAAACCTATCTTTTCCGCAGGTTTTCCCCAAGCGGCAAAGACGAGTATCAGAACCAGAACGAGGAAGTACAGCGTAGTCTGGCCTAAAGTCCGCCGGGGTTCCCCTCCTCCTTCAGGCATAAGCAACCCTTTGGCTCTCTCCTGTTCTTCTCCTCTGAAGAGAAGAGCTATGATTAGGCCGATAATTACCGAAAACAGGACCGCTCCCAGGGCCCTAGCTAGACCTATCTGCCAGCCCAGGACTCGGGCTGAAAGGATTATAGCCAGAACATTTATAGCTGGGCCAGAGTAAAGGAAAGCTATAGCTGGCCCCAGTCCCGCTCCCCGCTTATAAATACCCATAAACAGGGGCAGTACAGTACAGGAGCAGACGGCGAGAATAGCTCCCGAGACAGCACCTACCCCATAGGCCGTCACCTTGGGGCTATCTGGTCCCAGGTATTTCATTACAGCTTGGGAGGAGAGGAAGTTGCTTATGGCTCCGGCGATAAATAGGGCGGGCACTAGGCAGAACAGCACGTGTTCCCTGGCATACTCCTGTAGCATATAGAAAGCTTCAAGAATAGCACTCTGCATCCTGGGATGGTGGAAGGGTAGGAAGTAGGCGGCAAGGAATACGGCTACAATTAGCAGGAGTTTAGTTTGCTTGCTCATAGGAAGAGCGTCTCCTTTTAAATTAAGTTTAAAAAGCTGCATCAAATTTAAACTAAACTAAGTTCTATAGTTATTTTCTATAGGCGGGGGGCAAGAACTTAGTGCTTTACCGCTGGCTACGAAGGCTTCATAGCGCTCCCATTCTTCTTTCATCTGGGGGATGTTTTTGATGGGAGTAGCCCAAAATATTTCTAGTCCCCTCTGGCATTTATCCCACACCTCCTTGACCAACCGGTAACGTACACGCTGGCCTTCTTTTTTTTCCTCCGCCAGGCCGATGGCCTTCAATCTTCTAAGGTGCTGGGATACAGTGGGTTGGGCGATGTTCATTACTGCTACCAGTTCACAAACGTACATATCGCGCTCTAAAAGGAATTTAATTATTTTCATGCGAGTAGGATCGGCTAGGACTTTGAGATATTCTGTTAATTGCTCCATACTTTTTCTCTCCTTCTGTACTTTTATATTCTTTTTTCAATATTATTATATTGCTATATGCCTATATAAATTATGACTCGAACCTTCTAAGCTGTCAACCTTTCTTGTAAGAAAAGCCATTCCCAATATTCTACGTCGACGTTACTTTGGTTAGAGCGGAGTTGAAGTGAGGTTGAAGCGGAGTAAAAGCGTAAGGCCCCCAAGAAGGCTACCGCCAGCAGCTCCTTGACAAAGAGCAGCTTGACAGAGAGCAAAAAGTAAAATAATATATAAGCAAGTATTTATATAAAAAGCAACATACTATCTACAAAGGACCAACAGCCAAAATAGCAGTCTAAAAAGGGGGGTCAAAATCGATTATGCCCAATAGTCAAGCTATAGCCCGTCTTTCCTTGCTAGATCGCTTTCTTACTCTATGGATCTTTTTGGCCATGGCCTTTGGCGTAGGCCTAGGTTATTTCGTACCCGAAGTGGCTACTGCTTTAGATAAGCTTTCTATAGGCACTACTTCTATCCCCATAGCTATAGGCCTTATTGTTATGATGTACCCTCCATTAGCCAAAGTAAAATACGAGGAGATGGGCAAAGTTTTTAAGAATAGTAAGGTATTAACCATCTCCCTCCTCCAAAACTGGGTAATCGGCCCTATCTTGATGTTTATCCTGGCCATAATCTTCCTCCGGAATTATCCTGAATATATGGTAGGGCTGATACTCATAGGGCTGGCCCGCTGTATCGCCATGGTTATCGTGTGGAACAGCCTGGCTAATGGTGACAGTGAATATGCGGCCGCTCTCGTAGCCCTTAATTCCATCTTTCAGGTGGGGTTCTACTCTATATATGCTTATATCTTCATTACTGTATTACCCACTCTCATAGGGCTTAAGGGTATGCGTGTACAGGTATCCATTGGAGAAGTAGCCACCAGTGTAGCCATCTACCTAGGCATCCCCTTTGTAGCTGGCTTTCTTACCCGGCGGATACTTCTGCCCGCCAAGGGTAAGGAATGGTACGAAAAGGTGTTTGTACCCAAGATCAGCCCCTTAGCTTTAATAGCTTTGCTCTTCACTATTGTGGTCATGTTCTCCTTAAAAGGCAACTATATTGTTAGCCTGCCCATGGACGTAGTGCGGGTAGCTATACCCCTTATTGCCTACTTTGTAGTGATGTTCTTGATATCCTTTTTCTTAAGCATGCGCCTGGGAGTAAATTACGCCCAGACCACGACCCTCTCTTTTACAGCCGCCAGCAACAACTTTGAGCTGGCCATAGCTGTGGCTGTGGCCGTTTTTGGCATCAATTCTGGCCAGGCCTTTGCTGCGGTAATCGGCCCCTTAATTGAAGTGCCGGTTATGATCGGCCTGGTGAATGTGGCCCTAGCTTTTTCGCGTAAATATTTTACCCCTACAGGAGAGCCTAAGACAGCGAGCAACAAGGAATAAAGCGTGGTATAAGAGCAGATTTTTATGTGAGTAGCACTACTTCCGTCGTGTGGGGGTCAAATAGGGAATCAAAGGGGAACACGGGAGAGAGTTCTTTCAGAGAAAACCCAGCCCGCCGCAAGCTGCTGGGCTTAAGCTCAGCACTAGTAGGCAATGCTCATTTTTCTATTCTAATCTTCCACTCTCCACTATTTAAAGAAGTGACTTCCCCGACAGCACAACCCTTGCTTTTAACCAGCTCAGGTACATCTTTCGTCGCAGCAGGACAGTCTACTATAAGGTCCAGAAGGCTTCCCGGCGGTAGTTTTTCCAAAAGCAATTCTACCGCATATTTCGGATACGGGCACATCCACCCTCGCATATCAACTTGGTAATGATTATTATCTATTTTTACTGGCTTAAGCTCTCTCATGCTTCCCTGCCTCCACCCAGAGGATAAACAAATAAAATACCAGTAAAAACGTATAGACAAATGCCAGCGCACCGCCCCAACCGAGTATATCGGGCAAAAATACAGGTTTACCGTACAACCATCCCTGCCCGACCTTCTGGCCATAAAGGTGTACCCAGGCTCCAGAAGTTAACATGCCACTTAAAATTGCTATCCAGGAACGGGTATATCCTTCGCCGCTGCGTACCAGGATCCCAAGACCGCAACCCCCTGCGAGAACCATCCCGATTCCGAAGAGGAAGCCACCCATAATGTTATGCCACCCTACCGGCCCAGGGTTGAAGCCCTGTCCCTTATGAAGGGCAAAGCCCAGGGCACCAACAGCCATGCTCAACAAAACCCACTTCATGACCTTACCGTCACGGCTGATCAAGATTTCCCGAAAAGCAGCAGTAAAACACAGGCGCGAGCGCTGAGTGATGAGTCCAACAAGTACACCAAATAAAAAGAGACCTCCGTGCTTAGGCATTCCCAGGAAATAATAAACTAGAACGATAGCGAATATAAAACCAAACACTATTAGTCCTCGCGTCGTCTGTCGAGACGCTATTTGCGGTATTATAGGTTTCGCCGCAAACGCTCGAGTAAAATCCACATTTTGCAGAGCTTTGCGCATCTGGTGCTGTAGGATTTTGCCTCCTACAAAAGCTCCTAGCAGAAGACCTATAGCAGCCAACGGCCCGCGCAATGAAAAAGTCATGGTAGCCACCCAAAATCCCCCCAAATTACATGACGGCAACAGGACGGTGCCGAGACCCATTAAAATGCCACCAACAGCTCCCCAAAGATAACCCTGCCAGTCTTCTCTCCGTATTTTAAATTCACGTGCTAATAGGGCTGTACCCAAGGCGCCTAAGATAATGCCTATATTAAGCAAACTGGACTTGTCCTTAAAAATAGGGATTAACGGGTTAGAGGCAAATGGGCTTTCAGTGTTGAGCCCTAGTAAATTGTAAATCCAGCTTCCCCACATGGCCATTGTAGGAAAGGTACCTAGGGTGCGGGCGGCATATATAAACATAAAAAAATTGACAAGGGACAGGGCGAGGGCCCCTACTCCTAAAGGCCAGGGTTCAGTAAATAGCCGCAACAAAACTTCCTTTAAAGAATTTCTCATGTAAACCCATCTACTCATAGGGCACATAACTATTTTACTTTTCAAGAAACTTTTCCCTCCTCCGACTGGGTATTTACTCTGACATTATTTTCGTTGTTACTTTATAAAATCCTACTATGCTATGTATTCCATTTTGGAATGTTGCTTAACAAAAAGGCCTACCAACTTTAGGCTAATAATTAGATAGTTGTCGACATATCTCTTGGTTCGGCCGCTCCATGCCATTTATGGTCGGAACTTTAGGTGGCTCAGGGACGACGGCTGGGACGAGGTTAGTAGGCTAGGGGTGCAGATTATAGGCGTATTAGGAATTTATTTCGGATAATTGAACCCTAGCGCACAAATAGGTGGGTAACCCCCAAATCAGGTTATTGGACCAACAAGTCCAAGTTCTTTATTAGCCTTCTTAAGGCTTGGTATAGTGATACGGTAAGAACCATTCTCACATGATGTTCTTCGAGCACATGCTGCAGGGCAAAATCAAAGGTTTCTTTGCCTGGGGGCAAAACCCAGTAGTTGGTGGTCCCAATGCGGAGATGGAGTGTAAGGCGTGAAAAACTGGATTGGTTGGTAGTTATTGATCTTTTCGAAACGGAAACAGCATCTTTCTGGAAAGCACCAGGGGTAAACCCACAAGAGATCAAGACGGAGGTCTTCCTCCTGCCTGCGGCTGCTTCGTACGAGAAATCAGGAAGTATCACCAATAGTGGTCGGTGGATCCAGTGGCGCTACCAAGCTATTAAACCTCCGGGCGATGCTAAGAGTGACCTCTGGATTGTCGACCGGCTATTTAAAGCGGTACGGCAGGTGTACGAGACGGGCGGTATAAGAAATAGTGCCTCCCGAAGTGTCAGCCAAGAACCCCTTTATCATGCTTCCTGAAGGACAGGGGTGACTATTTGTTGCGGCCCCACTACCCACCGGTGATGGCATGAGCAGGTTTACGGCCACCTTAACAATATCATAGACGCATCATACTACGCTCCTTGTTATTGACAGCGAATTATAGCAGTAGTATTATAGTATTAGGTTGATAAAACAAAATTCGTAAAACATTGTCAAGTACAGACGGAGGGATTAACCATGGAACAGCAAGACCTCAGCTATACCGTAACTACTGCCAAGGATTTTGAGGCTGCCGTCAAGGCCGTAGAAGAGGCTGCTGCCACCCAAGGCATGAAGGTCCAACACGTCCATGACGTCCAGGTCACCCTTAGGAGTAATGGATATGCTTCCGATCCCTTAAAGATCATCGAAATCTGCAACGCCCGCTACGCCCACGAAGTCCTGGCGAAGGACATCCTTATCAGCCTGATGATGCCCTGCAAAATCAACGTTTACGTCCGGGATGGTAAGACCTATATTAGCGCCCTCCGGCCAACGCTGCTGGCTCAATTCTTCCCCCACGCTGAACTAAAGGAAGTAGCTAATCAAGTAGACGCTAAAATTAGAGCTATTGTGGATGCAGCCCGATGAAGCAAAAAATGAACCTATAATTGGCAAGTAATGCTCGACTGACTGCCATGAACCATTGATATTAACTGCAAGATTTTACGAATTGAGGAAAAAGGCAGGTTTACAAGACGTAAACCTTCACGCCTTACACCATACCTATGCTACTCGTCTCCTGGAGCTCGGTGAGGATCTTAAGGTGGTACAAGAATTGTTAGGGCACAGCAGGATAGCCGTTACTGCTGACACCTATGCTCATGTATCGCCAAAATTAAAACGGGATGCCGTGGCCAAGCTCGATGGCATGTTAACACCAAAGAAAATACCCTCCGCTTAACGGAGGGCTCTCGAAACCCAATACGAACCGCCAGGGTTACCTGGCGGTTAAATTTTACCTTCCCTCCGGGCCCGGTTGCAGTAGAATTCATTCTTTGAAGTACTGCCCGGATCCCCGGAGGCCTTGAGATTCTTTGGTGGAGCTAAGGGGATTCGAACCCCTGACCTCTTGAATGCCATTCAAGCGCTCTCCCAACTGAGCTATAGCCCCACGTGCAACACTTATTATATAGAGGAGAGTGTCGGTTTGTCAAGAGAAAAAAGCTTCTGAGGTTGTAGATAGGCCAGAGAATCATTCTTCACCCCGGGTGGGTATCCACCAACGTAGTATCTAAGTGGCTAGAATCTTTGGGAGATGGGATACCCACCCGCAAGGGAATCCTTCCTTATTTCGCTTTTTACTTTACCTGCTCTAAATAAAGACGTTCGCTCTGGGGATCGTAGGAGATAACCTCTGCAAACCGGCCCCAATCTACAATGGTCTTAAAAAGCTGTTCTGCATCTTCATCAGACATGCTCTGCTCGAAAAAGTCCACTAGCTTTTCCCGCCTAATACTACGCTTGCCTGTTGAGTTTAGTAAGCGAAATACTTCCTTAAAAACTTCTATACCTTCTAATTGACGAGCTAGTATAGCCTTTCGCCCGTTTATATCTGCTGCTAGGAGATTTTTACCTACTTCGGTAATAATAATATCTCCATCGCTTATCTTTACTAATCCTAACAGCACGGCGGCTTCAATGACTGGTTCAATATCATCTAGCTCTAGGGAAAGACCCCTAGCTAGCTTGAAAATATCCTCTCTTCCCTCAGCGTCCTCTAACATCTCCAGAAGCCCCAATACCATCCCTATACCCACAGGGGGTAGAGGCACAACGTCCACAGATTTTTGCCCTCCCTTTTGCCGCCTGCTCTTTTTACTTTTTAAATATTATTATACCAGCCTTCTAGAAGAGAAGCGAATAAATTTTATCCACTATAGCTGCAAAAGCCTGATCCCTCATATTGCGGGGGCGCGGTAATTCAATTTTTATATCCGCCAAGATCCGGGCTGGTCTTTTGGAAAGCACAATGATTCTGTCGGCCATGAACACAGCTTCCTCTATGCCATGGGTCACCATCAGCACCGACTTAACCGGTAGAGTAACATCCAGCCACAGATCCAATACTTCCTCCCGTAAGTTCTGGGCGGTAAAGGCGTCCAAGGCGGAGAAAGGTTCATCCATACATAGGAGTTCTGGGTCCATGGCCAAGGCCCTGGCGATACCCACCCTCTGTTTCATTCCCCTGGAGAGTTCTCGCGGGTACGCTTCTTCAAATCCATCGAGCCCTACTTTATCAATATATTTACTAGCTATCTTTTCCCTCTCTGGCCGGGGGACTCCTTTGGCCTCCAGCCCTAAAGCTACGTTTTCCTTTACGGTGAGCCAGGGGAATAAGCCGAAGGACTGAAAGACAATGGCTATTTTATCCGTGACCCCATTAATTGGCCTGCCGCGATAACGGATCTCACCTTGAGTCGGCCGGTCCAGCCCGGCTATCATCCTTAGAAGGGTACTTTTTCCAGAACCCGAGGGTCCTACCAGGCATACAAATTCACCTTTATTTATAGTAAAGGTAATATCATTTAGCACAGTCAAGGAACGGGTAGCATCTTTATAAGTTTTATATACGTGTTCAACTTCTAGTAACGCCACCTCCTACACCCCCTCACTCTTCCGCCTCGAACGAGAACTTGGCTGCAGCCCATTCATAAAGCCTGCGCCAGAAAAAACGATTTAACAGCACGATGACGAGGACCATGGTCATAAGGCTAGACCATATTACTTGGAAATTTCCACTAATATACATAGCCTTATCTAAAAGGGATCCAATACCGAAAGTCATATAGGTTTGGCCAGCATATACTACATACTCAGAAACAATAAGGGCATTCCAGCCCCCTCCCCAGGCAGTAATACTTCCTGTAACGAGGGAAGGAATGAGGGCGGGAAAGACTACCCGGCGTAAATATTTAGAACCCCGTAGGCCGAAAACCATGGCGGCTTCTTTCATATCCCGGGGAATACTTTTTACACCAGCTATTAGGTTAAACAGGAGATACCATTGCATACCAGTAAGAACCAATAAAATGGCCGCTAGCTCCATACCCCCGGTAAACCCTACCAAAAGGAAAACAATAATGGGGAATAAAGCGGTGGCTGGTACCGAGGCCAGTACTTCAAAAACAGGTACAAGGACTTCGTAGGCCCTCTCATTATGTCCTATCCAGATGGCTACCGGCAGAGTCCAAAGCAAGGACAAAACATAGGCTGCTAAAAGGCGCAAGAAGGAGTAAAAGATGGCTTGGGGGATGGTAAAGATTTCTGCCTGCCAGGGCTGCAAAAAGAGACCTATTAAGGCTATGAGCCCCCGAAGAAGAGAGTAGGCCAGTAACAAAATCAATCCCCAAGAAATAATGCGGCCTACCCAAGGGAAGTATAAACGCCCGGGAAACTTAGAACCTAAAGAAACTATAACCCTTCCCAGGGCGCTTCCACTAGCCAGTATCAGTCTCCTTAACTCGCGAAAGACCGGGGCTTCATACCATAACCGGTAACCCCAACCTTTGGGGATCTGTCGTCCACCGCCGGTCTCAAACTCGTACTTGAAATTTTCCGCCCAGGTAGAAAGGGGATGCCAGATAAAAGTATTCATAAGGGTAATTATGGCTACCAGCGCCAAAAGGCCAGCCATAGTTAGACCTAGTTCCCCTTCTTCTGCGGTCCGTATTAGATAGCTACCGAGACCGGGCAAGGAGTATTCCACCGGGCCTATAGTTATGATCTCAGCGGCGATGAGAAAATACCAACCACCGCTCCAAGAAAGAATACTGTTATACACTAGCTTGGGGATACCCGCTGGAAGATAAAGCTTTAGAAACCGGCGCCATCCAGTAACCCGGTAAGCATCTGCTGCCTCCTTTAGTTCACCGGGAATGGTGGTTATAGCTTCATAAAACCCAAAGGTCATGTTCCAGGCTTGGCTGGTGAAGATCAAAAAAATAGAGGCTAGCTCAATACCCCAAATACTGCCGCGGAATAAGTTGACAAAAAAATAAATAGCCGCGGGGAAAAATCCTAAAATGGGTACTGATTGAAGTACATCGAGAACGGGAAGCAAGATTTTTTCCGCCCTGGCGTCAGTGGCTGCCTTATAACCATAAGCAAGGGAAAATATTAAAGATAGAAAATAAGCTGCCAGCATACGCAAGAAAGAGCGCAGGGCATAATAGGGAAGTATTCCCAAGCTGACTAGGACAGTAGTTTGCCCGGCCAGCTCGGTTATCCGATGCCCGTGATAAGCAAAATAAGCAAAGGCACTAAGGAGCGCTACCGCCACCACAGTTAAACTCAGATTACCAGCCCTTCTCAACACCTTCACCCACTTCTTATAGCCTCCGATATTTAGACTTCTTATAGATAAAAAAGTCCTCCCGAGCAGGAAGACTTAAAATTTATCCCCCACTCGTTGAGCTTTGGCTCATGCATAGCTAGAGATTCCTCTCAGCCACATTAGGTAAAACCTTAAGCCGGTAATACCTGTTGACCCATTGGCGTCTTTCGACGTTTCCGGGCAGTGGCTTTTGTCTATGCAGTAGCCTCACCTAACGAGGAAATATATATGCAATTGTCGTTCTCATTATAGTTTAACGGAATCAAGCTAGTCAAGGAAAAATCTTAGCTCAAATAAGGCGGCTAGTGGGAGGGTACATTAAAAAGTGAGACTCAAGTTTTTGGAAGGGGACAAGGTGATATGGCTGATATAACGTTATGGATGGGCCCTTTCATCAGCCAGAAAGACGTAGAGCGGGTACAGGATATTTTACCCCATATAGGAGACGGGGATCATCTCACTATCTCTATGGAGGCGGCTGACGCCCACCAAGCAGATTCTATAATACGCTTGCTAGACGAATACGGCTTTAATTACCAAAGTCGGGGGGACAGTGATGGCCACACGTATCATATAGTGGCCTGTAGGCGGCCAAAGTAAATTAAAAATCATGCTCTTAAGCAGGTTTTTACCCCAGGGATAGCGAACTTTCCTTTGTAACAAAAAACGCCTCCCTGGGGGGATAAGGAATGAAGCGCATTATAATTGCCCCGGATTCTTTTAAGGAAAGCTTAGACGCGCCCCAGGTGGCTAAAGCCATCGCCGCCGGAGTAAAAAAAGCCCTTCCGAATGTGGAAACAGTGGAAGTTCCCCTGGCGGATGGGGGGGAGGGGCTTACGGCTACTTTAGTAGCCGCTACTGGAGGGAAACTTATAGAAACAGTTGTTACGGGGCCACTAGGCGAGCCAGTAACCGCCCGATGGGGTCTTTTGGGAGATGGCCACACAGCAGTGGTGGAGATGGCCCAGGCTTCTGGCCTTCCCCTTGTTCCTAAAGAAAAGCGCAACCCCCTTTTTACTACTACCTATGGAACAGGAGAGTTAATCCGCGAGGCTCTGGCTTCTGGGTGTCAACGGTTGATAGTAGGTATAGGAGGTAGCGCTACCAATGATGGCGGCGCGGGTATGGCCCAAGCCTTAGGGGTAAAGCTTTTAGATGAAGCTGGCCGCGACATCCCTTGGGGTGCCGTGGGGCTAGAGAAACTTCAGCATATTGATATGCAGAGCCTTTTCCCGCGGGTAAAAGAAGTAGAAATATTAGTAGCCTGCGATGTGGATAATCCCCTCTGCGGCCCGCGGGGGGCTTCGGCCGTGTATGGTCCTCAGAAGGGGGCTACCCCCGAAATGATACCTAGGTTAGATGCCGCCCTGGCCCGCCTCGCTGATATAATAGCCCGGGATTTGGGGATAGAGGTACGTGATCTTCCTGGCGCTGGGGCTGCCGGGGGCCTGGGTGCCGGGCTGGTGGCTTTTTTAGGGGCCACTTTACGTAGGGGCATTGAGCTAGTGATGGAAACTGTAAACCTGGAAGGGATCTTGGCAGCAGGGGCGGACCTAGTGATAACAGGAGAAGGCGAAATAAATCGGCAGACGGCTTATGGGAAAGTTCCTACTGGTGTGGCTAAGGTGGCCGGGAAATATGGTATTCCGGTGGTGGCCCTGGTAGGTTCCATCGGCGAAGGTGCCGAAGCCGTATATGAACATGGAATTAAAGCGTATATGAGCATAGTCCCCCGGCCGGTTCCCTTATCCTATTGCTTAGAAAATGCAGCTACTTTACTTCTTGATGCAGCCGAAAGGCTGATCCGCCTGCTCACCGTTCTATCCACTGGATAGGATAGAAACTCTTACTAAGTAAGGCCTGGATATACTAATGTACTTAGTAGTGGGCAGTATGAGGAGGGTTAAATTCTATGCGCTTGATTATCCTTGGATGCTACACTCCTTACCCTCCCCCAGGGGGAGCCTGCCTGGGATACCTCCTTAAGGGAGAAAAAACCCAGGTTCTCTTGGAGTTCGGAAGCGGCGTTATGGCCCGGTTGCAGGAGTTCATTCCCTTCTGGGAATTGGACGCTATACTCCTTTCCCACCTGCACGGGGATCACATGAGCGACCTTGGTGTTTACCGTTATGCCGCAGATCAGGCTATAATAGAAGGAAAAAGGAGAAGCCCTATACCTGTCTGGGCTTTACCAGAGCCAGAAGAGGTATTTGCTACCTTTACCTACAAGGAAGCCTTAAGAAGTCAGAAGATAGAGCCTGGCCAAGAGATTACCATAGGAGAGTTCACCTTTACGTTTCTTCTTACCCGACATGCTCTTCCCTGTGTAGCTATGCGCATAACTGACGGTAATAAAACCTTGGTCTATACTGGGGATACAGAATACTTTGGGGAGCTGGTTGACTTCGCCAAGGGAGCCGACCTATTGCTGGCGGAAGCTACATATCTTGGGGTAGACTTAGAGACAGGAGCCACAGGTCACCTATCAGCCGGTCAGGCCGCCCAGATAGCTCATGAGGCAGGGGTGAAAAGACTCATCCTTACCCACCTGCGTTCCTGGTATAAGGTTAGTGACTTACTGGGAGAAGCTAGAGGTTTATTCCCGTATTCCCAGGTGGCAGTAGAAAGGGCTATAGTGGAAGTCTGACTTTATAAACCCCTGGGATACTAAAAGCCCCGGATAACCGGGGCTTTAAACTTATAATGCGCAGGCCATTTTCTTAAAGCCCACCTGGAACCCAGAACTAACAGAGTTTAAAGTTTACGAGGTACAAACTTAGTCATTGGGGATTTCTACGCTACATACTTGCTTTAGGGGAATTATGATAGCCTCTACAAGTTCTTCCAAGACAATAGTGCCACCAGAGATGGTGAAAACTTGGATCTTTTCTTCTTGAGGTGCTTCAAGCTCGAGAAAGTCCCTGCCCACTAGGGTCAGGGTCCCTCCCACTGCTTTTTTGCAGCACTCACCGCAAAAGAATTCGACGTTGACCACCTTATCTTGGAACCGCCGTACTAGCCTTACGATAAAATTCTCAAAGGTCAACCGCTGGATCTGTACGTTTTCGGCCAAGGTAAACCTCCTCCCTTACAAGTAATTCCTTGGTAACCTTTACTATCATAAATATGAGCAAACCCCGGTTGGGGTTACTTTTTTACTTAAAGATTAAGATTTAATTCTGCTTGTTTCTTCATTTTTTACCTGATATTTTAAAAAGTGGGGGTGAGTAATTTAGAAAAAAGAACTTAAGGTGAAGCTCTAGATTATAGATATAGAACTAGAACAAAAAGGTGGGTGGAATAGGAATGCCCCTTACCGTCCGGCAAGCTTTGAATATAGGGCCCCTACGGCGGGCACGCGTAATTGCCGGTACTCAGGGATTGGAAAACGAGATAACTTTTGTAAACATTATGGAGGTCCCTGAAGTAGCTCGGTGGATGAAAGGTGGCGAGCTATTATTAACTGCTGGTTATGCCTTAAAAGACAATCCCCAGTTGCGCCAGAGGATTGTATATGACTTGGTTGGTAAGGGTGTAGCTGCTTTTGGGATTAAGCCGGGCCAGTATCTTCATAATGTGCCGGAAGATATGGCAGAACATGCCGATAAGATGGGTTTGCCTTTACTTGAGATCCCGCCTGATGTTCCTTACATGGATATTATGCTACCTATATTTGAATTGCTAATTAACGAACAACTTTACCGGCATCGCCGGGCTGAAGAAATTCACGATCTTCTTCTTAATGTACTGCTTGGCGGGACTGGCCTGCAAGGTGTCTGCAAAGCCCTGGCCCAGTTTACTACTAATCCTGTCTTTATCTTTAGCCATGGGGCTTGCCTAGGGGCTGGTTATCCTCCTTTACCTAATGGGCAGCTCTTGCCTGCCTATGGGGATATCTTGGAAGTTATTTTTAAGGAAACTTCAAAAGAATTAAGAGAGTTACCTCCCCACCGTGCAGCTCTATTACGTTTAAGGCCTGACTTGCCGGAAAGCGTTGTTGTACCGGTCGCTACCCAAGGAAGTATCGATGGTTATTTAGTTATTCTCCAAAGCAATCGTCAGTTAGATGATGTAGAAATACGAGGGATTGAAGCAGGGGCTACCATAGTGGCACTGGAGTTTGCCAAAGAGAAGGCTGTGGCAGAAACAGAACTCCGTCTTCGGGGAGAGCTACTTGAGGAGTTACTAGAGAGGAGAATAGAAAACCCTGAAATAATAATGAAACGAGCTGCTTGTTTGGGTATAAACTTGGCTGGTAAACTGGCAGTATTAATAGTGGGTTTTGACCCGGGATACCAGGTATCTAATTACCGGCTGGACCTCCAGTCCGAGATAATTCATCTCTTGCGCTCTCGTTTCTCGCACCACCCAGGAGGTATATTGGTGGTAAGCAAGGGGAATCAAGTAGTAGGGTTGTTACGCTTCTATGCTGACACGGAAAAGGAATTGTCTAGGCGTTTACGGGAAATTTTGAGTTTAGCCAGGGCCAGGTTTCCCCGGGTAAGGATGGCCATAGGCGTGGGTAGGCCATATGAAGGCTTACACTATATTAGAACTTCTTATGATGAGGCCCAGCTGGCCTTAAAGGTTGCTTGGGAAAGGGGAAGCCCAGGGGAACCAGTATTTTTTACCGAGCTAGGGGCGTGGCGTATACTTTTTAATCTTAAAGAGCTTCCTTCTGTACACGAGTTTTGCCAGGAATATATCGGCAAGCTCCAGGATTATGATGCTCAAAATAATACCGACTTGGTGGGTACGCTGGCTTGCTATTTACAAAATGATGGTAACTTGCGTAAAACCGCCCAAGCTCTATTTGTCCATAAAAACTCTGTTATTTACCGTATAAAAAAGATTGAAGAAATCACGGGGCTTAATTTAAACGAAGCAGAAAATCGATTTGCCCTAATGATGGCCTTAAAGTTAGCTCAGTTAATTTCAGGGTAAAAGGGTTAATAGTACCTCAGGTATAACCTGAGGTCTTTTTATTTGTACTATTGGCCCAAAGGTAAAGATTAATGTGGCGCAGAACTATTTTAACGTCCTTTTAAAGGGAGGGTTTTGATAGAGGAGGGCAGTAAGTTGCACCAACGCTTAGGTTTAATAGTTCCTTCTTCAAATTCAGTTATGGAGGTCGACTTTTACCGCAATTTACCACATCACATTACCCTTCATGTGGCACGTATGTATCTAAAAGATACTACGGTCGAAGGTGAAGAGGAAATGCTTGATATACATTTTCCTCGCGCCTTACAAGATTTAGTTACTGTACAACCTCATGCTATTGTTTTTGGTTGTACTTCTGCAGGAGCACTGAGGGGTAATGCATATGATAAGGAATTATGCCGGCAGATAAGTGAAGTAGCCGGTTGCCCAGCGGTTAGTACTGTTGCCAGCGTAAGGGTTACTTTAAAGAATCGCGGTATTAAAAGGGTAGCGGTGGTTACCCCATATGTAGATGCTTTAAATTATCGGATTGAGCAGAGCTTAAGGGATGATGGATTGGAAGTAGTTGTTATTGCTGGCTTGGGGATCGATTATAATTTTGCTATTGCAGATGTACCCCCAGAAGAAATTTTGGCTTTTGCCTTAAAGACTATAGATAAACATAGCGCGGAAGGTATCTTTATTTCCTGTACTAACTTTCGGGCTATGGAGATTAAAGATCGGTTGGAATACTTAACTGGTTTACCTGTAGTTACTAGTAATCAGGCTGCGCTGGAAGAAGCTTTGAGAGTTTTAAGTGACATTGAAACTCATAAATAAATGCAAATATAGATTATAATTTATCACTATCAACAAACACTATCAAAGAGGTGTATATAAGTGGCGGAACTACAAGTAAATTTTGCAGGAGTAAATTTTCGCAACCCTTTAGTGCTGGCTTCAGCTACACCTGGCTGGGATGGATTAAGGTTAAAAAAAGCAGGAGAGGCAGGGTTTGGGGCTGTAATACCCAAAACCATTGGCCCTATTCAGGACTGGGCTGTTCATCCCCGGAATGGTCGCTTGTTTCTTTACCGTGTAGGGAACCGGCCTGTCGGAATGATTAACCTGGAATTATTTACTACCAAAACCCGAGAAGAATGGATCGCCCGAGATCTGGCTTTGGCTCGCGAAGGTGGGGCGAAGATATTTGCTAGCATCTTGGCCATGCCAGAACCGGAACAGACTGCGGAATTAGCCAGTCAAGTAGAGGCTACTGGTTTAGTAGATCTTTTTGAGTTAAATGTTTCTTGTCCGATGCCCGCTTCTACAGTAGGTATGCACATTGGAAAAAATCCTGAGCTAACCTACCGGCAGGTTAAAGCGGCTAAAGGAGCTATTAAATTACCTCTCTCAGTTAAATTGACCCCTAACGTAGCGGATATGGTGGAAATTGCCCAGGCGGCAGTGGAGGCTGGGGTTGATGCCATTACCATTAGTAATTCAATCCGCTCTTTTGCCGGCGTAGATATTGAAACTGGTAGACCTTATCTAAGGGGTTATGGTGGTTATACCGGCCCGGCTATAAAGCCCATTATTATGCGCCATTTCTCGGAAGTAGCCAGGGCTGTGAAAGTACCCCTTTCTGCTGTGGGTGGTGTAAGTAGCTGGCGCGAAGTGGTGGAATATATCATGCTGGGGGCCACCACTGTCCAGATCGCAACAACTATCATGTGGGAAGGCTTAGGCAAAGTCCAGAAGATCTTGGACGGCTTATCCGAGTTTATGGACCGCAAGGGCTACCGTACCATTGAAGATTTCCGCGGTATCGCGCTGCCGTATATAAAGACTGTTGAAGAGCTGGCCCAGGAACCTCCTCGTTTTGCTACCATCGATCAAGAGCGTTGCAATAACTGTGATATTTGCTCCAGGGTATGCTTTTATGGTGCCATCCGCCAAGAAGAAGGCCGGACATGGGCAGACAAAGCATCATGTGATGGGTGTGGCTTATGCGTCCAGTGGTGCCCTGTTGGAGCTATTGAACTTAAGGAATAGGTGGTTATCCTATGCTGGTAAATCTTCAGGGTGCTATCGATCTCCATGTCCATACCTACCCTTGCCTATTCCCGCGGCTCTGCGATGATTACACGGCTGTGGTAGCTGCTGCCCAGGCGGGAATGGGGGGTATGGTGCTCAAATGTCATCATGAAAGCACCGTCTCCCGGGCCAGGGAGGTAGGCCGCCAGGTAGAAGGGTTTAAGGTTTATGGAGGGATAGTTCTAAATACTTATGTAGGCGGCATCAACCCGGCTGCCGTGGAAGCGGCCCTAAAGATGGGCGGTAAAATCGTCTGGATGCCTACTATTGATGCGGCCTACCACGCCAGGGTTCACGGCTCGCGGGGTAGATATGATGTACAGGAAGGGGGAAATACTGGCCGGCCAGGCGAACAGGAAGGAATTACCATATGGGATAACGAAAAGAATATTACTCCGAACACATTAGAAGTATTAGACTTGGTGGCCCAATATGATGCCATTTTAGGTACTAGCCATCTTTCTCCCGAGGAAATTTACGAATTAGTTAAAGCCGCACGGGGAAGAGGGGTTAAAAAAATCCTAATAACCCACCCCTTTTTCAAAGTGCCCAAGTTATCACTACAAGAGCTTAAGGAATTGGTGGAGCTAGGAGCCATCGCTGAGTTTGGCTACTGTACTATTTCCCCTATGTGGCATTACGCCACTATCGAGGAAGTTTTTATCGCCCTAAAAACTATTGGTATAGAGAACGCTGTCTTGATGAGCGATGCCGGCCAGAGGCATAATCCTTTCCCCCATGAGGCTTTGCGAATTTTTGCCCAGTGCTTGTATGAAAAAGGATTGAGTGAGAAAGAAATACGCCATCTCACCGTAGAAAAGCCGGCAGAACTTCTGGGAGAGGAAGTGAGGTGAGGTTAGGTGTCCGGTCGCCAGATCAGCTTAATTGTTAATGGGCAGCGGGTAACTGCTACAGTGGACCCAGGGCTAACCTTGCTCCGTTTCTTACGGGAAAACTTGAGATTAACCGGTACCAAGGAAGGTTGCGGTCAGGGTGAATGTGGTGCCTGTACGGTGCTGGTTAATAACCAGGCGGTGAATTCCTGTTTAATTCCCGTAGTGGCCGTAGATGGCTGTGAAGTGGTTACCATTGAAGGATTAGCCCGCGATGGGGAGTTGGATCCTCTCCAACAGGCTTTTATCGATGAAGGTGCTATCCAGTGTGGTTTCTGCACGCCAGGTGCTATTATGTCAGCTAAGGCCTTGCTTTTATCCAATCCTAAACCCACGGAAGAAGAAATTAGGGAAGCATTATCCGGTAACTTATGCCGCTGCACAGGTTACCAGAAAATAATTCGCGCCGTTAAAGTGGCTTCTGGCCAGATCCCTCCGATAGAAGTATCACCCTCTTCTAGTTATAGCATTATCGGCCAGAAAGTGCGCCGCCGCGACGCAGTGGAAAAAGCCACGGGGAAAGCTGTTTATGCCGATGATATTTCCTTACCTGGGATGCTTTACGGGAAAGCTTTGCGGAGCGCTTATGCCCATGCCCTCCTCAAAGGGATAGATTATTCACGTGCCCAAAAAATCCCCGGGGTTGTAGCTATATTAACGGCACGGGATATCCCCGGCATTAACCGTTATGGCCTCGTGTATTTGGACCAGCCGGTACTGGCCGATGATAAGGTTCGATGTGTAGGAGATGCAGTAGCGCTGGTAGTAGCAGAAAGCGAGAAGGCAGCAGAAGAAGCGCTGGAGCTTATTAAAGTAGACTACGAGGAACTACCGGGTGTATTTTCGGCAGAGGAAGCCTTGCGACCTGGTGCCCCTTTGGTACATGAGAAGGGAAATCTGGTTCAGCACACCAAGGTTAGAAAAGGGGATGTAGAAAAAGGCTTTAGTCAAAGTGACGTTATAGTAGAAAGGACTTTTCGAACCCAAGCCGTTAAACATATCTATCTAGAGCCAGAATGTAGCGTTGCCGCTATAGATCACCAGGGAAATCTCACTGTATGGACTTCTACCCAGTATGTCTTCCGCGACCGGCGGCAGATCGCTCCCGTTCTAGGCCTGCCAGTGAATAAAGTAAGGGTGGTACAAATGACCACCGGCGGGGGCTTTGGAGGTAAAGATGATATTACTACAGAAATTTTGGCTGGCTTAGCTGCCTTAAAAACAGGTCGCCCGGTTAAAGTTCGTTTTACCCGGGAAGAGTCCATGCGGGGGGCTGCCACCAAGCGCCATCCCATGACTATTAAGGCACGTTTAGGAGCTAGCCGGGAGGGGAAGTTGCTGGCGCTGGAAGGGGAGATTTACGCCGATACGGGTGCTTATGTTTCCCTTGGCGTTTATGTAGTAAAAAAGGCTGGTCTCCATCTCAGCGGGCCCTATTATATTCCCAACATTAAAGTAGACACCTATACGGTTTATACTAACAATCCCCCATCCGGAGCCATGCGCGGTTTTGGTGTAGTACAGGCAGCCTTTGTGCATGAGTCTCTCATGGACCTTCTGGCGGAAAAGCTGGGGATGGATCCCTGGGAGATTAGGTACAAAAACGCTCTAGAGCCGGGGTTAAGTACCGGTACAGGTCATGTCTTAAAGCATGGTGTAGGTATTAAGGCTACTCTACGGGCCGTCAAGGAATATTTAGAAGCGCATCCATTAGAAGAGGGTGCTCCCGAGGTGGGGGTGAAACAGAAATGAAAAAGAGGGGTATAGGATATGGTTGCATGATGTATGCTATAGGTTTTGGTTTTGGTCGACCAGATAATGCGGCTGCTTCAGTAGAGATAGGGGAGGATGGAACGGTCACGGTACTGAGCGGTTGTGCAGATATGGGTCAAGGCTCGACTGAGATGATCGCCTTGATTGTGGCAGAAGAACTGGGTATTTTGCCTGAAGATGTGCAAATTTTTACCGCTGATACGGCCACTACTCCTGATGCGGGTCCCAGCACAGCTAGCAGGCAAACTTACGTTACTGGGCATGCTGCCAAGAAAGCAGCGGCTGAAGTAAAGGAGAGCCTTATTGAGAGCGCCGCGGAACTACTAGGGGTTAAACCGGAAGGCATTACCTTTAGGAACAGGGAAGTGTACTATAACGGAGAAAAAACCCGGCTGACTATGGCTGAGGTAGCTGCTCATTGCCGACGTACAGGCCGCAAATTTATCGGTTGGGGATGGCATAACATCACCACCCCTGACGTAGATCCAGAAACCAATCAAGGAGATGCCTATGCTGCTTATACCTTTGCTACCCAGGCAGCTGAAGTGGAAGTAGATACAGAAACAGGAGAGGTAACTGTTTTGCGGGTAGTGGCTGCCCACGATGTAGGAAGAGCTATCAATCCCTTAGCCATTGAAGGTCAGATCGAAGGTGGGGTAGCCATGGGGCTGGGTTATGCCCTTATAGAGGAACTAATTTTAGACCAGGGTCGACCTTTAACTCCAACACTAGCGGAGTACTTGATACCTGCAGCCCAGGATGTGCCGCCTGTTGTCAGCCTAATTGTAGAAGAAGAGGAACCTACAGGTCCCTTTGGAGCTAAGGGAGTTGGCGAGCCACCTAATATCCCTACAGCGCCAGCTATTATTAATGCTATTTATAACGCGGTAGGGGTAAGAATTACTGAATTGCCTGCGACACCAGAAAAGATTCGGCGGCAATTAAAGGAGAAAGGCTATTAATTTGGAGGTGGAGATATGTGGGAAGAGTATTATCGTCCTTCTACCTTAGAGGAAGCTTTAGAGATACTTGCCTCGTGTAAAGGAGAAGCAAGGGTTATAGCTGGCGGAACTGATCTGATACTGGATATTAAAAAGGGTAGCAAAAAAGCCAAGTACTTGGTTGATATTCGGAATATCGACGGGATAAATGTTATCGAAGAAAAAGGAGATAAACTTTATCTGGGCGCTGGTGTTACTCATACTCAAGCAGCAACTAGTCCCTTAGTAAGAAACAAAGCCACTGCTCTAGCTGAGGCCGCTTCACAGGTGGGGAGTGTGCAAATTCGTAATGTAGGTACCATAGTAGGAAATATTGTTAATGCCCAACCTGCGGCTGATACTGCAGTGGCCCTGGTAGCCTTGGAAGCGGAAGCAGAGATAGCCTTCACGGATGGTAGTAAACAGCTAGTAAAGGTAGAGGAGCTATATGAGGGGCCAGGGAAATCCAAAGTAGATAGTACTTCCAGTATAGTGACAGGTATATATATTCCGTTACGAGAGAGAAGCAAATCGGTGTTTAAACGACTGGCACGCCGGAAGAGTTTAGCTTTACCTGTAATAAATGTGGCAGTAACAGTAGTACTGGAAGAAGGAAATCGTGTTTCTTATGCTGGAGTAGCTGCTGGACCAGTTGGACCCCAACCTCAGCGGCTAAAAGAAGTAGAGGAATTTCTCTGGGGGAAGGTTCTTACAGCTTCTGTGATAAAGGAAGCCGCTCAGCTAGCAGCAAGGTTAGCCCAGCCTAGGGATTCGGTGCTACGAGGTAGCAAGGAATATCGAAGAGAACTATTGCGGGTATTAATTACTCGCAGTTTGCAGTCACTGGCTACTACAGCTTAATAAAAGAGAGGGATTTTAAGAAATTATGGAAGGTTTGGCTCAATCTATAGCTAACGGAATTATTATTAGTGGCACCTATGCCTTGTTAGCGGTAGGATTAACCTTGATTTTTGGATTTATGGAACTAGTAAACTTTGCCCATGGAGAATTATATATGTTAGGCGCTTACTTTACCTTTACTTTTACTGTGCTTTTAGGATTTCCTTATTGGGTTGCTTTATTACTTTCGATAATTAGTGTAATGGTATTGGCCTATATACTCGATTTAGCTTTATTTCGCCCCTTAAGAGATCAAGATATTTTAGTACGTATGTTAACTACAGTGGGTCTTATGGTTGCTTTTCAGAATTTAGCACTTCTTATATGGGATCCAGTACCTAAAAGGGTACCGGTTCCTCTTCAACTTCCACCGTTAATAATAGGTTCCATACATCTTTCTGCTCTTCATCTTATAGTAGTAGTGATAGCAATAATCCTAATTATTGGGTTTCATCTATTTATGCAATATACAAATATAGGAATGGCCATGAGAGCTACTTTTCAGGATCGTGAAGTAGCAAGTGCTTACGGAGTAGATGTTAATCGGGTTTATGGGTATACATTTGCTTTAGGTGCTGGGATGGCAGCAGCTGGAGGGGCGTTGCTTTCCACAATCTATCTTGTTACTCCCACAATGGGTTCTATGGCTACTACAAAAGCCTTTGCTGTAGTTATTCTGGGAGGCTTAGGAAATTTTGTGGGGGCTATAGTAGGAGCATTTATTTTAGGAATAAGTGAGACGTTAGCCGCTACTTATATTGCCTCAGGTTATAAGGATGCTATAGCTTTTATCTTACTAGTAATGATCTTGCTGCTTAAACCTGCAGGGATTCTGGGTAAGGCAAGAGGAGTGGAATAAAGTTTCATGAGAACATGGAAAAAGCTATTTTTAGCCTTAATAGCTACCCTGATACTTCTTCTATTACCCTGGATACTTCCGACTACCTATGCTTTACATGTCATTATCCTAGCTTTGGTATATGCGGTATTAGCTACAAGCTTAAATTTGGTCACCGGATATTCTGGCCTTTTATCTTTGGGTCACCAGGCATTTTTTGGTATCGGAGCTTATACTTCTGCTCTTTTGACTGTAGACCTACACCTTTCATTTCCCATAGCTTTTTTAGCAGCAGGGTGTTTAGCAGCTCTAGCGGCTTATATAATTGGTAGTATTACTTTACGTTTTCGTAGTGCCTACTTTGTTATAAGCACCATTGCCTTTGCAGAAATGTTACGCCTAATAAGTTTAAACTGGTATTCCTTGACTCGGGGGCCTTTGGGGATTACAAATATTCCCCCACCTAGCTTAGGAACCCTAATTTTCGATACCCCTGCTAAAGCATATTACCTTATCCTTATTATTACTTTGGGTGCGGTATTTATAGCCTATAGAATAGTTAGCTCTCAATTAGGAAGGGTATTAATAGGTTTGAGAGAAGCAGAGTATGTAGCTAAGGCTGTAGGAATAAACCCCCGAAAATATCTTATTCTTTCGGTTATAGTATCAGGTTTTATGGCCGGAATAGCAGGTAGTTTTTACGCTCATTATATTAAATTCCTTAGTCCCGATGTGTTCTACTTTGGGGTAGCAGTCAATTTGATAATTATGGTAATTGGAGGTGGAATTGGAACTATTGCGGGACCTATATTAGGAGCATTCATGTTTACTATTATCCCTGAATTATTAAGAGCTAGCGATCAATTTCGCCTTATAATATATGGAGTTGTCTTAATACTAGTTGTTAGGTTTCTTCCCGGTGGACTCTATTCATTATTTGTAAGCTTGTGGCGGAAATTCCTACCAGCCCAGACGACCTACTGTTGCGAAAAGGGTGGGATCCAGATTCATGGAGACGCTTAAAGTAGAGAATTTAGAAATAAGATTTGGAGGATTAGTAGCTATTAACAGTTTAAGTTTTGAAACAAGGGAAAAAGAAATACTTTCTATTATTGGTCCTAATGGAGCAGGGAAAACCACTCTATTTAATGCTATAACAGGATTTCTAAAACCTGCTCGAGGGAAAATATTTTGGAGGGATATAGATATAACTGGATTTCCTCCTTATCGCGTTACTGAATTAGGGATAGCCCGTACCTTTCAAAAGCGCAGCTTTTTTCCTGCTTTAACTGTTTTAGAGAATGTACTTTTAGGATGTCATCTAAAAAATTCAGTTTCCTTGGGAGAAGCATTATTAAAATACCCAGCCTTAAAAAAAGAACAATATGCTAAAGAATATGCTATGGAATTACTAGATTTTGTTGGTTTAAAAGGAAAAGAATATTTGTTGGCCTGCAATTTGCCTTATGGTGAACAACGCCTTTTAGGTATAGCTATAGCACTTGCTTCAAAACCCAAATTGCTACTATTAGATGAGCCTTGTGCAGGAAGCAATCCAGCTGAAAGTCAAAACATTACTCGTCTCATTGAAAATATAAAACACATGGGGATCACAGTGATTTTGGTAGAGCATCATATGCGTGTAGTTATGAGTATTTCCGATAGAATAATTGTTTTAAGTTCGGGAGAAAAATTGGCAGAGGGTTCAGCAAAAGAAATACAAGATAATCCTAAAGTAATAGAGGCTTACTTGGGAAGGAAGAGTGAGGGTAATGGCCTATTTACTTGAAGTAAAGGATCTTTGTGTAGGTTATTATAACGTACAAGTATTAACTGATATAAATTTTTACTTGCAACAAGGCGAAATTGTAGCACTTATCGGCTCTAATGGTACTGGGAAAAGTACCTTCCTTAAAACACTAATAGGATGGTTAACTCCTTGGAGGGGAGAGATAGTATTTCAAGGTAAAAAGCTTAATAATTTATTACCTCACGAAATTATTCGCCTTGGTATAGCCATATGTCCTGAAGGCCGGAGGGTATTTCCAGGGTTAACAGTATTAGAAAATTTAAAAATGGGTGCTTATACCCGCCAAGCTCAAGAATGGAGAGCCGACTTAGAGAAAGTGTTTAACTTATTTCCCCGCTTAGCGGAAAGAAAAAATCAACTAGCTGGGAGCCTAAGCGGGGGGGAACAGCAAATGTTAGCTTTAGGGAGAGCCCTAATGGCAAAACCCAAATTACTTTTAATAGATGAACTTTCTTTAGGGCTAGCACCAGTTATAGTAGAGAATTTAATAAACACGGTAAAAGAGATTAGAGAACAGGGAGTATCAATTCTTTTAGTAGAACAAAATGCCCAATTAGCTTTAGAAATTTCTAATCGAACATATGTTCTGGAAGGAGGGAGGATTGTTTTAAGTGGTTTAAGCCAGGAGTTGTTAAATGAAGAAAGCATTAAAAAAGCTTATTTAGGAATTTGAAAGGAGGGCTAGAGATGTTATTTTCACAAAAAAGGCGGGCGTTTTTAATCCTTTCCTGTTTATTGTGTCTCTTTTTAGTAACCCCAGGATGTGGTTCCTCAAAAGGTACAACTTCCGAACAAACCAAAGGTCAAGGGCCTAAAGGTGAGCCTATTAAAATTGGCTTGATTCAACCCTTAAGTGGTCCTGTGGCCGCTGCTGGTATAGCAGTTAAGAATGGAGCTTTTATTGCTAAAGATGAGATAAACGCAAGCGGAGGAATTAATGGGCGACCTATAGAGTTAATAGTAGAAGACAGTGCGAATGATCCAGCTACAGCTACTAATGCAGCCAACAAACTTATTACTCGAGATAATGTGTTAGCTATTATAGGAGCTTGGGGAAGCTCTCCTACATTAGCAGTAGTTCCCGTATGTAGAAATAATAAAGTTCCTCAACTCGTAGAGACAGCTAGTTCTTTTAAAGTTACTGACCGGAACGAACAGGGGAACGAATGGGTTTATAGACTTAATGCTCCTACCCGTATGGAAGCAGCAGCTATGAAAGAACATTTGGTCAAAGATCTGGGGTTCAAAAAGGTCATGTTTTTATCCGTCAATAACGACTGGGGTAGAGGGGCTATTTTAGATTATACTAAAGTCTTAAAAGAGACCGGAGGAGAAGTAGTTGGCCAAGAATTTTTTGAACAAGATGAAACTAATTTTACTCCCATTTTAACCAGAGTTAAAAATTCACCAGCTGATTCCATAATTTTAACCACTGATGCTGCTCAAGTTGCTTTAATTGCTGAGCAAGGTAGGAATATAGGTCTTACGCAAAAGATTTTAGTAACAGGAGGCAGTTGTTTCCTCGATAAAGTTATCAAACTCGTAGGTCCTAAGGCTGCTGAAGGGCTATATGCTAGTATGTTTTATGCTGGTGCTTATGATCCCAATAAGTCTGCTAATCCTGAAAAAGCTAAGTACTTTAATGAAGAATGGAAAAAACGAGGTTATGATTGGGTGGAAATAACAGAAGGTGCACGTGGGTATGATGCAGTAATGACTTTAGCTGAAGCTTTAAAGCAGCTACCCTCCCAAAACATTACTAGGGAAGGCATTCGCGAGGCACTAGCTAAGGTGAAACTAAAAGGGATTATCTTTGGAGATATTTCCTTTGGAGAATGGGGTAGCTTTATTAACCAGAACGCTGCTCCTGTTGCTATAGCGGTAGTTAAAAACGGTAAAGGCCAATTAGTTATGGATCCTGTAGTTCCCAAGCCTTAAATCTAGTAGGAGGGGGGCGGCTAGCCCCCTTCCTCGTACTATAGGGTAAGACTCCCGGAACGGCAAAGATAGCCAATGGAGGGCTGAAACAGGTAGGCGATGTTGGGAGCTAGGATTCGCGAAATCCGGCAGGAAAAGGGTTTGAGACTAGAGAAGGTGGCCAAGAAGGCAGGGCTTACTTGTGGTTTTCTAAGCCAGGTGGAGCGGGACTTAGCAAATCCCTCTATTACTTCTCTCCGAAAGATCGCTGAAGCACTGGATGTTCCAATATTCTATCTTCTTTTGGACCATAAGGGCCTCAAACCGGTGGTTCGACGGGATCAGCGTAAGGTTTTGCGGTTTCCCCAGTCAGGTGTGACTTACGAGCTCTTGTGTCCTGAGCTCAACCGTAAAATGGAAGTGATGATAGGTAGGGTGGACCCCAGCGCCGTAAGTTGTGAGGAGCCCTTGTTTCACCCCGGGGAAGAATGTATTGTGGTGCTTCAAGGATGCATGGGCATTAATATTGGGGGAGAGGTTTATCGCCTAGAAAAAGGGGATAGTATTTATTATTGTGCCGCGGTGCCTCACAAGCTGTGGAATCCTGGAGATAAAGAGCTGGTCTTTCTGTCGGCCGTAACACCCCCTTTGTGGCATTGCTAAATAGGGAGCCGGTAAAGTAACCGGCTCTTAGCATTTAGCGAGAAAGAAATTTTAGAGGAATAGCGGGCAGGCGCCTCAAGGTTTTGTTAACCGGGTCCACCAGAATCCCCACCGACTCCAGGGCGGTTACACCGAGCAGAGGTTCGCACCCAGGCGGGCCGAAGACTACCCTTCCGGCCGTGATTTCCCCTATGAACTCAATCCGGGTCAGGCCATACTGATACTCCTGCAGGCGGCCCTTGGCCAACTCAAAAACCATCTTGCCGACGGGTTTTATCCCCGCTGCTTGGAGTTTATCAGAGGGGGTCACGGTGTCAGTAGCTCCGGTGTCCACGAGGAAGTTGTCCTCATAGCTCTGAATTTGTTCTCCATTTTCGCTAAGCGCCGTAAGCTTTACGGTGACATATGTCAAGCCCATGCTGATGTCCCACCTTTAAAATCATAGTACCACATTTTGTAAGACAGGCCAACAATAAATTCCCTGTGGGACCTTAAGTGTAAATAAAAATTTTCCTTAATCTTGAAGGAAAATTAACCTAGAGGGCGAAATATTATATTTGATAGACGTACGTACAAGGTGATCAGGGGGGCCTTATATGACCCTTAATTTAAAATTGGAGCGTAATACGTTGCGGAGCCAGGCAGCTGAGATACTCCTTAACATGATTAAAGAAGGGCGATTTGCTGGTAACCGGCTACCAGCGGAAGAAGAATTAGCTCGCATGATGGGAGTTAGCCGGGCTACTGTACGGGAAGCCTTATATTCTTTAGTGCAGCTAGGGATAATCACTAAAAGGCAAGGTAAGGGCAACTTTTGTCACCCCAGTATCGCTAATTTACCAGCCCGCCTGGATATAAGTACGGATTTTCTAGAGCTTTTAAAGACCAAGGACCAGGGGGCACGGGTAATCCATAAGGATTTAAGGTGCACTGCTTGTTCTCCCAGGGCTAGGGAAAATTTAGGGTTAGCAGAGGGGGAAAAGGTGGTTAGGTTTGATAGGCTATATTACCAAGACGGGCGACCGGCCATCCTAGCAGAGATTGAAATACCCCAGAGATATTTCCGGCAGCTACCCCCTACGGAAGAAGTTAGGCCCACCTTGAAGGAATTTTACGAGGCTTATTGCGAAGGGGAGCTAGTGAAGATGATAATCCAGATGAAGTCCCGGATTTACCCGCAAGCGGCAGAGATTTTTCAGATCGACAGCCAAACCCCTCTTTTATGGTGGGAAGAGAAGTGGCTTACTTTAGAAGATCAGCCCGCTTGCTATGCCAGCGTATATTTTAACCCTGGGGTAACCTCCCTTTCCTTGGTAGTTACTCTAGGGTAAGGAGGAAGGGGAGGATGGGGGATGGAAATAACCTTGAAATACTATAACTTGGTAGCTGAGGTAGCGGGGAAGACTACCGAAAAGCTGGCTTTACCAGTGGGGAAAGAGGGCATAACTTTAGGCGAGTTACTAGAACTACTTATACAGAAATATGGAAGGGAGATGGCTAAACTCCTTTTCCGGGAACAAGGGAAGATTAACTCTAGTCTGCTTATATTAGCTAATGGAAAACTTCTTACTAAAGGGGGGGAAGAGACAGAAGAGATTTTAAAAGAATTTATAGCTCCAGGTACAGAGATAGCCCTCCTTTTAGCTATAGCGGGAGGCGAACGCGATTAAAAAGGGAGGAGGAAAGCCTTTGTATTTAGATGTTAATCCGGACCTATGTACAGGTTGTAGACTATGTGAGGCTTTTTGCTCTTTTCGGCGGGAAAAAGCCGTATGGCCCAGCAAATCTTGCATTTCAGTTTTAAAGTACGAAAAAGAGGCCTTATATATACCCTTTACCTGCCAGCAATGCGAGAAGGCCATATGTGCCGAGGTGTGCCCGGTCCAGGCTATACAACGCAATCCTAATACTGGGGCCTGGGAGATAGAGGTTAGCCGATGTATGGGATGCAAGATGTGTGTGGCGTCCTGCCCTTTAGGTGGGGTAGCCTTTGATCCTAACAGGGGTCAGGCTTTTAAATGTGATCTCTGCGGTGGGGACCCTGAATGCGTAAAGGTCTGTGCCCCGGGAGCCCTTAGATTAGTAAAGGGACCTGAGGCTACCCTAGCCAAAAGACGCCGGGTTGTGCAGAATTTAGTCCACCTGCTTAAAAGTTGGGGGAAAGATTGGGGGGTAGAAAAATATGTTTAAATACAAAGGGTACGCTGGAAATATATTGCGGGTAGATCTTACCAAGCAGAAGATAGAAATACTCCCTTTAGCCGAAAGTCTGGCTGAAAAATATTTAGGCGGCAATGGTTTCGGTATACGTCTTTTATGGGAGGAGGTTCCTCCCCAGGTAGACCCCCTTTCCCCAGAGAATCTTCTCATATTTGCTACGGGACCCCTAGTAGGCACCCTTATCCCCAATTGTGGCCGGATAGAGGCCATCGCCAAATCGCCTCTGACTAATATATACGGGGATTCCAATGCCGGTGGTTTCTTGGGTCCAGAGATCAAATTTGCAGGCTACGACATGCTCATTTTCCAGGGTCGCGCTCCCCAGCCTGTGTACTTATATATTGAAGACGACCTAGTGGATCTGCGCGATGCCTCTCATCTTTGGGGTAAAGATACTATAGAAACTGAGGAGGCCTTAAAAGAAGAGATTAAAGACCCGGATATTAAGGTAGCCTGTATCGGGCCGGCAGGGGAGAATATGGTGCGTTATGCTTGCATCCAGGTTACTCCCCAGCGCTCTTTAGGTAGGAGCGGTATGGGTGCGGTCATGGGCTCTAAAAATTTAAAAGCCGTGGCCGTCCGGGGGAGTAAAGGTGTATCTATTGCTGAACCGGATAAATTTCACGAGTTGGCTTTAGAATTTCACCGGCGGCTGCGGGCTAACGATGTGTACCCCGCTGTGTCTAAATACGGTACTCCAGGTATTGTATCCATAATGAACATGATAGGTCGTTTTCCCACCAAAAATTTCCAATATGGTGCCTATGAATGGGCAGATGAGATAAATGCTGAAGCCCTTCACCAGAAGCATTTTGTAAAGCACTTAGCCTGTTATGCTTGTCCGATAGCCTGTGATAAGCTCTTTAAAGTAAAAGAAGGAGAGCACCAGGGCCTTGTCTGCCGGAGTGTAGAATACGAGACTCTAAACGGTTTCGGGGCCAATATATTAAACCGAGATCTTTCCTTGATCCTTAAAGCTAACGATATGGTGGATAGATTAGGGCTAGACAGCATATCGAGTAGCCGGGCCATATCCTTTGCCATGGAGCTATGGGAAAAAGGGATACTTACTAAGGGAGAAGTAGAGGGACTAGATCTTTCCTGGGGTAATATGGAAACTGTATTTAAGCTCCTTACCATGATCGCTTACCGCCAGGGTTTAGGTGATCTCCTGGCCGAAGGGGTAAAGAGGGCAGCGGAGAAAATAGGTCGCGGCGCAGAATATTACGCTATGCATGTTAAGGGGCAAGAGATAGCAGCCCAAGATGGGAGAGCCCAGCAGTCTATGGGCCTGGCCCACGTCACCTCTAACCGGGGAGCTGACCATCTTAAAGCCTTCCCCACTATAGATGAAACTGGGTATCCTGCCGAGGCTGAGCGGCGCTATGGCAAAGAATATTTGCCGGATATGGCTGATCCCCGCAGTATCAAATACAAAGGGTTTTTAGTTAAAGATGGAGAAGATTTTGCCGCTGTAGTGGATAGTGCCGGAAACTGTAAATCAGGGGGGACCTTTGTCCTGGCCGAAATTTACTGGGAGGATATGGCCAAGGCTATCCGCTATGCTACAGGCCTAGAACTTGATGTAGAGGGTTTAAAGAAAATAGGCGAGCGTATATATAACCTGCAACGCTGCTATAACATTTTGTGCGGTATTTCCCGGAAGGACGATACTTTGCCCCGCAGGTTCCTGGAAGAGCCTAACCCTTCTGCTGCGGCTAAAGGATTAGTTTGTAAGCTTAAGCCTATGCTGGAAGAATATTATTACTTGCGCAACTGGGATGCCCGCACCGGCTACCCCACCATAAAGAAGCTAGTGGAATTGGACCTTAAGGAGGCTGTGGATAGGATCGGCCAGGAAAAGCTGATCTATTCCCGTGAAGATATAAAACCAGGCCAAAGTGAGTGATAAAGGAATGCGCTACCTTATTATCGGGAACAGCGCTGCAGGGGTTACGGCAGCCGAGGCTATCCGTAAGATGGATAAAAAGGGAGAAATTGCAATCGTCTCGGATGAGCCTTATCCAGCTTACTCTAGGATCTTTATTACTAATATCCTAGCTGGCACGGCGAGTTTAGAAAATATACTTATGCGGCCGCCGGATTTTTATGAGAAGTTTAAGATAAAGGCTATCTTGGGGCAAAAAGTGATACAGGTCGATCCCTTAAGCCATGAGGCTTATCTGGAAAAGGGCGATGTTCTCTCCTTTGACCGCCTACTTTTGGCTACCGGAGCTTCACCCCAACTTCCTCCAGTGCCTGGAAGCCACTTATTAGGGGTTACCGGCATGCGCACCCTGGCGGATGCCCTAGAAGTAGCAAAAAGGCTAGAGGATTCGCCAGGGTTGCCGGTAGCCGTGATCGGTGGCGGGTTGGTCAGTCTTAAGTCAACTGAGGCTCTAATTAACCGGGGGGCTAAAATAATCCTAGTAGTCAAATCGACCCAGATTCTTTCCCAGATGCTAGATGAAAGGGCGGCATCTATTATTCAAAGGCGGATGCTGGATGCTGGTATAAAGGTAATGCTAGGGTATGATCTTGTTGCTTACGAGGGTGAGAAAGAGTTAGAGGCTGTTTATCTAGATAATGGGGAAAAGATAGTGGCAAGGCTGGCTATAGTAGCTAAAGGTGTGGTTCCCAATCTTGAGCTGGCTAAAGGGATGGGTTTACAGGTGAACCGGGGGATAATGGTGAACCCTTACCAGGAGACTAGCCAGGAAGGAATCTATGCGGCCGGGGATGTGGCAGAGACTTACGATCCTGTCCGGCGCCAGGGCACTGTTAACGCCATGTGGCCTAACGCTGTCTTTCAGGGCGAAGCGGCAGGCTTAAATATGGCTGGGCTACGCGTCCCTGCTCGCACGGGAACCAGGGTGAATGCTGCTTCCTTTTTTGGCCTTCAAGCAGCCTCGGTGGGTCGGATCCGACCCCTAGAAGGGGACGAGGAGGTAACGGTGGTAGACCGCGGAAATAATTACCATAAGCTTATATTCCGGGAGGAATCCTTAGTAGGGGCAGTGCTGGTGGGCGACATAAGAAATATAGGCTACTACCGGTGGCTAATCGCTGAACAAAGGTCGGCTAGTTCTTTACGCCAGGAACTAGGAAGGAAAATCTATAATTTTAGCGCTTGCTGGGCCAGAGTAACCCCTTTAAGGTGCTCTATTTAAGTTTTAGATATTCGACCTCTTAATTAACTACGATTAAACTCTTAGCAAGTTAGGTGGATTCATCCCTAAGAAAGGGGCTTTAACAATGAGGGAAAACTTAAATACTTGGGTAGAAAAACAGCAGGAAGAGTTAGTTTCTTTTCTTAGGCGCCTTATTGCTATTCCTAGCCCTTCCGGCCAGGAAAAAGAGGTGGCTGCTTATTTAGCGGAAGAGATGCGGCGAGTAGGGTTTGAAGAGGTTATCGTGGATTCTCTAGGGAATGTGGCCGGGAGGATAGGTAGGGGCCGGGTGACCATAATTTATGATGCCCATATGGATACTGTTCCCGCTGGGGAGGCTAAGGAATGGGGCTTCGACCCTTATAGTGGGAAATATGAAGAGGGCATTGTGTATGGTCGCGGGGCTAGCGATGATAAAGGATGCCTGGCCTGTATGGTGTATGCAGGAAAGGCTATTAAGGAGCTAGAGTTAAAAGGGGACTTTACCCTTTATGTAGTGGGTGTAGTAGGGGAAGAGATAGGGGAAGGCAGGGGTATAAAGCATTTTCTAGAAGAAACAGGGATTAACCCTTCTTATGTGGTTATAGGAGAGGCGAGTGGATTAAGGATCTGCCGGGGTCACCGGGGCCGCGCTTTATTTAAGGTTACTTTACCTGGGAAGGCTGGCCATGCTAGCGCTCCCGAACTAGCAGATAACCCCTTATATAAAGCGGCCGCTTTTTTAAACCTGGTGGAAAAAATGGGAGGAACCTTGGCCGAAGATCCTTTCCTAGGCAAGGGGAGTATTGCCGCTACCCAGGTGGAATGCTTTACCCCTTCTTTAAATACCATTCCTGGGGAATGCGCTGTTTATCTTGACCGCAGGTTAACCTTAGGGGAGAGCAAAGAGGTAGCTTTAGCCCAGGTGGAAAGGATAGCTTCTCTTTTGGGAGGCAAGGTGGAGATCCTTAAGTATGATGAGCGTTCTTATACTGGCCACCCCTTTGGGGGTGAAGAATTCTTCCCTGCCTGGTGCTTACCAGAGGAACACCCCTTTTTAGCTGCCTTTAAGGAGGCCTTCCAGGAAGCCTTGGGCCGGGAGCCAGTGGTGGGGCGCTGGGGTTTTTCTACGGATGGCAATTATACAGCAGGGCAGGCGGGGATACCCACCTTGGGGTTTGGACCAGGAAATGAACAGCACCCCCATTCTTACCAGGACCAGATAAGTGTAAAGGAGATGCTGGAAGCCTTGAAAGTATATGCCCTTTTACCCCTTAAATTAGCTAAGACTTCCTAAAGGAATAGGGGGTGGTGGGGGAGGTAAAAAGGGATGGCGGTAGAAATTTTGGGTTTGGCAGGTAGCCCGCGCAAGGGAGCCACGGAATATGTGGTGGAAGAGGCCTTGCGAGCAGCCCAGGAGCTGCCAGGGGTGAGCACCAAGTTTATGACCTTGCGCGGTAAAAAGATACAGCCTTGTACGGGCTGTGACTATTGTAAAACCCATAAAACGCGCTGTTGTATCAAAGATGACATGGAAGAGCTTTTTGAGGAATTTGTCAAGGCTGATGCTTATTTAATCGCTTCCCCTGTTTATGTCATGGCTCCCACACCCCACCTGGCCGCTTTCTTTAGCCGCCTGCGGCCCATCCACCATGTTTATCCTGGAATGCTCCGCAATAAACCTGGGGGCGCCATAGCCGTGGGTGGTACGCGCCATGGAGGACAGGAAGTGACCGTAAATATACTCATAAATTATATGCTCACTCGGGGGCTCATAGTGGTGGGAGGCGAGATCGGTGGTTACGCTGGGGGAAAAGTGTGGTCTCAGGATAAAAAAGAAGAAGGCGCAGCAGCTGATAGTATAGGCCTGGAGACTGTACGGGGTTTGGCTAGGAGGGTGGCCGAAGTAGCGCTACTGCTTAAGGCAGCCCAGCGAGGTGGGTAAGAAGACTTAATATCAGTTAAGAAAAGGGAGGGAGAATCCTAGGCTAGAAGTCTATTTTTTAATTTCTAGCCTAGGGGAAAATATGGCTAACATTAAGGTTAGCTTATGCGGTAAAGAGCTTAAAAATCCTTTTATTTTAGGTTCAGGCCCCCTTTCTTATTCTGGGGAGGCCCTGGTCCGGGCTTTTAAAGCTGGAGCGGGGGCGGCAACGACCAAGACTTTACGGCTTAAACCTGCGGACAACCCTTACCCCCATATGGTAATGTCTGCTCCAGGTACCTTGATTAATGCGGAAAAATGGGCAGACTTGACTGCTGAACAGTGGATAACCCAGGAGATCCCTTACGCCAAGTCCAAAGGAGTAGTGGTAATAGCTTCGGTAGGCCATACGCCAGAAGAAGCCCGGGCGCTGGTAGAAGGCGTAGAGGAGGCTGGAGCCGATTTTATTGAGCTAGTTTCCTATACAGAAGATACCATGGTACCTATGATTGAAGAAACTAAGAAGAGGACAAGCGTCCCGGTATTGGCCAAACTTTCTCCTAACTGGCCCGATATCGTTTCGGCCGCTGGGCGTTGCCTTGAAGCAGGAGCTGATGCTTTAACAGTGGCCGACTCTTTCGGGCCGGTTTTACGCCTTGATATCCGGACAGCCCACCCCTTGCTAGGCAGCCCTAGAGGGTGGGGCTGGCTTACAGGAGCAGCTTTAAAACCTATTACTTTGCGCTGTGTAGCTGAAATAGCCTTAGCCTTCCGGCCCACCGTTGTGGGACTTGGTGGGGTGATGGATGCTTCTGATGCTCTAGAGATGCTGTTAGCTGGGGCTAGCGCTGTGGGGATATGCACGGCAGCTATACTTAAGGGCCTTAAAGTTTTTCAAGAATTAAACCAGGGTTTAAATACCCTTCTAGACGAGTTAGGATATCCTACAGTCTCTTCCGCCTCTGGCCGCGCTTTGCCCTACTTAAGAGAAGAAGAGGATCAAGACAAGCTAAAGTTTAGTTATGATCCGGAGAAATGCAACTTATGCCTTCTATGTGTTACGCGTTGCCCCTACCAGGCGCGTAATCTTACTCCCGATAAAGTCATGTCTTTAGATGAAACAAAGTGCCGTTATTGCGGATTTTGCGTATCTTTATGCCGGAGGAGAGCTTTGACTAGCGACCGCCTTTCTGGGCCAGCTTATTAAAATACTTTTGAGGTTTGGAAACTAAGAGGAGGAACCGCTAAATTCATGGCGAATATGTTCAACTGAACTTAAATATTCCTGGGCAAAGGAGAGGCCTTAAGGTAGTAGAGGGGTCTAAGGGGGAAGTTACAGCGTGGACTATATTTTAGAGATGCGGGAAATTATTAAAGAATTTGGTGCTTTACGGGCCAATGACAGGGTCAACCTTAAAGTAAAACGGGGCGAAATCCATGCTTTATTAGGAGAAAACGGTGCGGGTAAAACCACCCTTATGAATATACTTTATGGCCTATATCAACCCACTTCCGGTGAAATTATTTTTGAAGGCCGGCTAGTCAAAATAACTTCGCCCAGGGAAGCCATTGAATTAGGTATCGGGATGGTGCACCAGCACTTTATGCTTATCCCGGCTTTGACTGTGGCTGAAAACATTATCCTGGGTATGAAGGCCGGTCCAGGAGGTCTATTAGATTTAAAACAGGCGGCTACGCGCATAAAGGAATTATCACATCAGTATGGGTTGGATGTAGATCCTTATGCTAAAGTTTGGCAACTCTCAGTGGGTCAGCAACAGAGGGTAGAGATAGTCAAAGCCCTTTATCGTGGAGCTCGGCTCCTTATACTAGATGAGCCTACTGCTGTGCTTACTCCCCAAGAGGTGCGGGAGCTTTTTCGAGTGCTAAAGCAGTTTACCCGGGAAGGTCATACGGTCATATTTATTAGCCACAAATTAGACGAGGTTATGAGCCTCTGTGATCGGGTTACAGTGTTGAGGGCTGGACGGGTAGTAGGTACCGTGGAAACTTCTAAGACAAGCAAAGAAGAACTAGCCCGTATGATGGTAGGTCGGGAGGTCTTCTTTAAAGTAGACAAAAAACCCTGTTGCCCAGGAGAGGTGATTTTGGAGCTTAAAGGGGTCGAAGCCCTGGATAATAAGGGATTAAAGGCTTTAAAGGGGATAAGTTTTTCCCTCTACCGGGGAGAGATCTTAGGGATCGCCGGAGTAGATGGAAACGGGCAGAGTGAACTGGTGGAAGTAATTACAGGATTAAGGAAAGCTATAGCGGGTAAGGTCTTTTTAAAAGGACAGGATATTACTAATTTGCCTCCCCGGAAGATCTTGGAGCAGAATGTCGCCCATATCCCAGAAGACCGCCACCTGCGAGGACTGGTAATGGAGATGTCTATAAAAGAGAACCTTATCCTCCAGACCTATTACCAGCAACCTTTTTCTAAAGGGTTTATTCTAGATTGGAAAACTATTAAAGAGCATGCTTGCCGCCTTATAAAGGAATACGATGTGCGGGCCCTTTCCGAAGAGGTACCGGTCAAGAATCTTTCTGGTGGTAACCAGCAGAAGGTTATATTAGCCCGAGAAGTATGCCGGCAACCCGAACTCCTTATTGCCATGCACCCTACCCGGGGGCTAGATGTAGGTGCGACAGAATATATCCACAGGCGCCTAGTAGAAGAGCGTGACCGGGGAGCAGCTGTTCTGCTCATTTCCACTGAGCTAGATGAGGTTCTTTCTTTAAGCGATAGAATAGCTGTTTTGTACGAGGGCGAGATCATGGGTATTGTACCAGGGGGAGAGGTAGATATAGAGGAGTTGGGGCTGATGATGGCTGGCTCCCGCAGGAAAGTAGCTTGTTAGAGGGGGAGAGTATCTATGCTTGATTATCTTTTTATCCACGGTACAGTGGTGACTATAAATGCCAGACGGGAAATTATAGCTGATGGCGCTATAGGTGTACGGGGAGATCGTATTGAAGCGGTGGGCCCCACAGAAGAGGTATTAGCTACTTATGGAGGGGCGCGCAAGGTCATAGATGCCCAGGGGAAGGCTATATTTCCAGGTCTTATCAATACCCATAACCACCTCTTTCAATCTCTGCTTAAAGGATTAGGGGATGACCGGGTTCTTAAAGATTGGCTGGCTTACATGACCTTTCCTAGCGCTGCCTTTCTTACCCCGGAAGATACTTATTATGGGGCTATTTTAGGGTGCTTGGATGGGCTGCATAGCGGTACTACAACCATGGTGGATTTTATGTATCCCCATTGCTGCCCTGGTTTATCGGATGGGATTCTTACGGCCTTCCGGGAGCTGGGTGTGCGAGCCGTATATGGCCGGGGGATGATGAATACAGGGGAAAGGCATGGGGTTCCCCGGGCCATTATGCAAGATGTAACCACGGTGGAGGCGGACTGCCACCGGCTCTTTAAAGAATTCCACCAGGCAGATAACGGCAGGATCCAGATATGGCTGGCCCCGGCGGCTGTATGGTCTAATACGCGGGAGATGCTTCTTAAAGTTAAAGAATTAGCCAAAATATATGATACTGGGATCATGGTGCATATTTCTGAAACCCCCTTTGATAGGGAAGCAAGCTGTGTTGAGCACGGCTTGCCTGATATAGATGTATTGGAACAATTAGGGATGCTAGGCCCCAAAACTTTAATGGTCCATTGTGTTTATTTAACTGACCGGGACGTACGCCTTAGCAAATTTTTTGATGCCCGGGTCTCCTATAATCCAGTAAGCAATATGTATCTTTCTTCGGGGGTTGCGCCTATACCTAAACTTTTAGGATGGGGTGTGACAGTGGGGCTGGCCACTGATGGGGCGGCGAGCAATAATAGCAATGATATGTTGGAGACCTTGAAATTTGCTGCCCTCCTTCTTAAGGTAGCCCATCTAGATCCCACAGTGATTACAGCGGAAAAGGTGCTGGAGATGGCTACTATAGATGCTGCCCGGGCTTTAGGTTTAGAAGATAGAATAGGCTCCTTAGAAGTAGGGAAAAAAGCTGATCTTTTCATATTTAATCCAGCACGTACAGCTAAGGCTACTCCTATGCATAACCCTGTTTCTACCCTTGTTTATTCCGCTAGCCCAGAAAATATAGAGCTAGTCATGATAGATGGCCGGGTAGTTTTGGAAGATGGGCGGGTTACCACAGTAAATGAAGCTACCAAAATAAAGGAAGCTAATGAGAGGGCTTATAAGCTTGCGGAAAGGGCAGGCACCTTACGTTTTGCGGCTGAGCGTCCCTGGCGCTCTTTAGCCTACTAGATTTACTTTCAGGAGGGACAATATGAAAGAAGAAAATCACCTTGTAAGGTTTATAGCTCAAGGGGCAAAAACCTTAGCCACTCCGATTATAGCTACTGTTTTAGGGTTAATTTTAGGAGCCCTAGCTATAGCCCTCATGGGTTTAAGCCCTGTTAAAGCTTATCAGGCTTTGCTCAAGGGAGCCCTAGGTTCTTTAAATGGTATAGGGGAAACTCTAGTTAAGGCTACGCCCTTAATTTTCACTGGTTTATCCTTTGGCCTAGCTAAAAAAGGCGGGCTTATAAATATCGGGGCGGAAGGGCAACTTTACTTAGGCGGCTTAGCTAGCGTGTGGGTGGGCTTTGCCCTTAAAGGGTTGCCGGTTTTCATCCACCTCCCTTTAAGCATACTAGCAGGGTTTTTGGCTGGAGGTATATGGGGATTTATCCCAGGATGGCTTAAAGTGCGCTTCGGAGCCAGCGAGATCATTACTACTGTAATGTTAAATTATGTAGGTATTTATCTTATAAGCTACATGGTAACTGGTCCCCTTATTGAGCCTCCGGGTAATTTTCCCCAGACCCCACCTGTAGCTAAGACAGCCGAACTCCCCGTTATTTTAAGTGGTACTCGTTTGCATCTGGGATTCTTAATAGCCCTCCTTATGGTTTTAGGATATTATTTCTTCCTTTGGCGGACGAATATAGGGTATGAGATACGCGTAGTGGGGAATAATCCCCAGGCAGCAGCTTATGCTGGAATAAATGCTTCCCGCGACACTATGCTTGTAATGTTTTTAGCTGGAGGCCTGGCGGGGCTAGCTGGAGTAGGAGAGATTTTAGGTATACAGCACCGTCTTTTCCAGAACTTTTCTCCTGGATATGGGTATGATGGTATTGCAGTATCTTTATTAGGTTATAATTCACCGGTAGGTATATTGCTAGCTGCTCTCCTTTTTGGGGTGTTACGCAGTGGAGGAAATATGATGCAGATGGTAGCTAAAGTTCCGGTGGCGGTAGTATATATTATCCAAGCTTTTGTGATCATTTTTGTGGCTGCGGAAGGGATGCTACGCCGGTGGCAGAAGAGGCGAGGCTTGAAGGCAGCACAAGCCTTGGACGTTAAGGAGGTGAGAGGTCAAGATGGGCAATACTTGGCTAGCCGAAATAATTAATTTTCTAGCGGCCGATATCCGTACAGCTGTTCCCCTTTTGATCGCGGCTACCGGCCTTATATTTAGCGAGCGGGCAGGGGTAGTTAACATAGGGGTAGAAGGAATGATGCTTATGGGTTCCCTGGCCGGGGTAGCCGGGAGTTATTTTTTAGGGGATGCCTGGTTAGGGGTACTGGCGGCTGTTCTTACAGGAGCTATTTGTGGTTTGTTTTTTGCTTACCTGGTAGTAAGCGCCCAGGCGGATCAAGTAGTAATCGGAACGGCCTTTAATATATTGGGGTTAGGCGTTACCACTTCTTTTGCCCGTGTAATCTTCGGGGTTAATACCGCACCTCCAGCTATAGACTCCTTTCATCCTGTAGCTATCCCGGTATTGTCTAGGATGCCTGTTTTAGGCCCTGTCCTGTTTAACCAAACAGAGCTCGTATACCTGGCCCTGGTGTTAGTACCTGTGGTTCATTTTATATTATTTAAAACCGCCTTAGGCCTTAAGATAAGGGCAGTAGGAGAACATCCGCGGGCCGCCGATACAGTAGGAATCAATGTTTACCGGGTACGCTATGGCGCCTGCATCGTCGGCGGGGCTTTAGCTGGCCTGGCCGGATCCTATCTTTCTTTAAGCCTTCTTAATTTCTTCACCGAAAACATGACCGCTGGCCGCGGTTTTATCGCCTTAGCAGCCGTGATTTTTGGTAAGTGGACACCTTTAGGCACTTTAGGAGCCACTTTGCTCTTCGGTGCGGGCGATGCCTTGCAATATAGACTTCAGGCGGCTAACTCGGGTATACCTTACCAAGTTTTGCTCATGATCCCTTATATTTTAACTATAGCAGCCTTAGCCGGCTTTGTAGGGAAGGCTATCCCGCCAGCAGCTAGCGGTAAACCTTATAGTAAAGAGTAGTTTAATTTATTAGGTAAACTAAGAAATACAAAGTGGGGGCAAGCGTACTTGCTCCGTATAGGTGGCGAGTTTGGCTTAAAAAGCTGGACTCGCCACTTTAGCCTTGGAGAGGAGGGGAAAACCATGAAGGGCTCTTTAAAACGGGTGGATGCCTATGAGAAGGTTACTGGGCGGGCTAAATATGTAGCCGATTTAAAGTTTCCTGGTATGGTAGAAGTTAAAGTTCTTCGCAGCCCCTATGCCCATGCTCTTATTCGTTCTATAGATACAAGAGAGGCTATGGGGGTTAAAGGGGTATTAGCGGTACTTACCGGCAAAGACCTACCTGGGATACCTTGCCGACCTAAAGAGCGACCTGTGCTGGCCAGGGAAGAGGTAAGATATACAGGGGATGGGGTAGCCATAGTAGTAGCCGAAACAGAGGAGGCCGCTGCTCTAGCTTTAGAGAAAATTAAAGTAGAATATGAAGTGCTACCTGCTGTATTTGATCCCGAGGAAGCCCTTAAGCCAGGGGCGCCTGAAGTGCATCCTGGGGGCAATTTAGTTTGCCAACATAAGGTGCGCCGGGGAGATATAAGGGAAGGTTTTAAAGAGGCAGAAATAATATTGGAACGTACCTACCGGACTCAGCGGGTCTACCATGCTGCCTTGGAACCCGAAGCAGCTATAGCAGTTCCTGAACCTTCGGGAGAAATCACCATTTATTGTCCTACCAAAAGCCCCTTTAACATGCGCAGGATTGTGGCTGAGGCCATGGGCATGGATCTAAATCGCATCCGCATTGTAGAAACTACTATAGGGGGCTCCTTTGGGGGCAAGGATTACGATATGGCGGTTTTAGGAGCGCGGGCAGCTTTGGCTGCTAAAGTTACTGGGCGGCCAGCGCGGATAGTTTTAACCCGGGAAGAATCTATACTGGAGAGCACTAAACGCCATCCCTATATTTTACATTACCGGCTGGGAGCTAAAAGAGATGGGACTTTATGTGCCCTGGAAGTAAAGGCTATCGCTGATGCGGGAGCTTATGTTTCCAAGACTCCCTTAGTAACCTGGCGCTCGAGCATAGAGGCGGCCGGGCCTTATGAAATACCTAATGTATCCATAGATGTTTATGGAGTTTTTACTAACAACGTATCTAGCGACGCTTTACGGGGATTCGGTTCTCCTCAAGTTAATTTTGCTATGGAGCTTCTAATGGATGAATTGGCGGAAGTTCTAGGGCGGGACCCCCTGGAGCTACGCTGGCAGAATGGGTTCCGGGAAGGATCTGTAGCAGCTTGCGGGCAAGTATTACATGAAGTTAGTCTAAGGGAATGCCTGGATGAGGTAGCCCGGGCTTCAAACTGGGAAAACAAAAGGAAAGCTTACAGCCAGCAACAGGGGTTAAAGCGCCGGGGTATAGGTATGGCTTGTAGCTTCCGGGGTTCCTGCTTAGGTGCTGGTGGGGAGGGTTTGGATGCCGCGGGTGCAGCTATTATCGTTCACCGGGATGGGAGTTTAAGCATATCCACTGGAATCGCCGAAGTGGGCCAGGGTTCCCGGACTGCCTTCGCTCGCTTGATAACCGAGATCCTGGGGGTGCCCCCGGAATCTTTAAGTTTTAATCCCGTAGATACCTCCCGGGTGATAGATAGCGGGCCCACGGTAGCTTCCCGGGGTACAGTTATAGGTGGACAGGCTATCAAAATAGCAGCAGAAAAGATACGCCAAGCTATGGCTGAAGTAGCTGGTGAGATGCTAGGGGTAAAGGCAGAAGAGATAGCTTTTGCAGGAGGGCGCATCTTCTGGAGAAGGGATCCCTCGAAGGGCTTAAGTTTTAAAGAAGTAGCTGAAAAGTGTTATGCGCGCGGGGTAAGCCTATATAGTTTTGGATGGTATAAAGCGCCTGATCTTTATTGGGACCGGGAAAGAGGTCAGGGAGAAGCCTATTTTAGCTATGTATATGCGGCTTGTTGTGCAGAAGTGGAGGTAGATCTCGAAACTGGTCAAGTACAGGTACTCAATTTTTGGGCTGCCCATGATGTGGGTAATGCCCTAAACGAAAGGGAGGTTAAAGGACAGATCGCTGGTGGGGCAGCCATGGGGATAGGGTATGCTCTGCTTGAAGAGGTGAAAGCACAAGAAGGAAGGCTATTAAATTTAAGTTATTCTAACTACCTCTTGCCTACAACTCTAGATACAGGAGAGATTATCCCCTTGATAGTAGAGCACCCTGATCCTTTAGGTCCCCTTGGCGCCCGGGGATTGGGAGAGCCAGCTACCCAGATAGTAGCCCCGGCTATTATAAATGCCATCTGCCATGCTTTAGGCTGTCGCCTGTATGAGATACCTGCCACCTTCGAAAAAATATGGAGGGTTATAAATAAACAAGAGCCTAAGAGTTAAATTTTGTTAACATTTTTCAGGTTTCTTGCAGGAATATTGGAGAAAAGGGAGAATATAATATAGCATATTTTTACCTTGAGGTACCCTAAAAGGGAGGTTAAAAAAGTGAAAAGAATTATTCCCTTAGTGGTGTTAACCCTAGTAGCGCTCTTGGTGTTAAACGGGTGTGGAGGTAAACAAAGCGCCCCAAAGGAAGGAGCTTCGAAGGAAGGGGCCCAAGCTGAGGCCAAATTTAAAGTAGCCGCCTTATTACCAGGCCCTATTAATGATGGTGGATGGAACGCTTCCTGCTATGATGGCATCAAGAAAGCTGAGAAAGAGTTAGGAGCTGAAGTGGCTTACCGGGAAAGTGTACCCCAATCTGATTTTGAAGAGGCGTTCCGGGCCTATGCTTCCCAAGGATACAACGTAATTATCGGCCATGGCTTTCAGTTTGCTGATGCGGCAAAGAAAGTAGCCAAGGAATTTCCCAAGACTACTTTTCTTATAACCGATAGCCGGGAATCTCAAGAACCTAATGTGGGTTCCTATAGCGTCCTGGCTAAGGAGGCGGGCTTTTTAGGTGGCGCCCTGGCGGCCCTTATGACCAAGTCGGGTAAAGTAGCCTGTGTAGGGGGATTAGGCATCCCTCCCGTAACTGATACCATTGAGGGATTTAAAAAAGGTGTTAAATATGTAAATCCTAAAGTCCAGCCTTTAACCGCTATTACAGGAAGCTTTGAGGATGTAGCTAAGGCCAAGGAGACAGCCAGGGCCTTTATTGAAAATGGGGCTGACATAATTATGCATAATGCTGACCAGGCTGGACTAGGGGTCATTCAGGCCGCCCAGGAGAAGAAGATCTTGGCTATCGGGGTTATTAAGGATCAAAGCGGTATCGCACCAGATACTGTGTTTGTCAGCGCTTATCGTAACATAGCTGATGGGATAGTATATATGCTTAAGCAGGTTAAAGAGGGTAAGTTTAAAGCCCAGTTTTACCCGCTGGGGGTAAAACAGGGAGTGGTAGGGCTTTACTGGAATCAAAAGCTAGAAAGCAAGGTACCCGCCGAAGCTAAGGCTAAGATTGAGCAGATAATAAAAGATATGAAAGAGGGCAAGATAGATATAAACACTCTGCCGGAGTAGTTAGTCGAGCACTAAAAAGAGCTGGTTTTTTTCTGATATTTTCCTCCCAGAGGCCGAGCTTCTTTAAAGTCGGTCTCTTCTTTATCTTTATAGAGCATGGTTGAAATTCTTTTTTGCTTTTAGCAGGAGAACGGGAAAAGATGTGGAATAAATTTAAGTAGAACTTAATCTAAAGCCCATTTAGTTACTGATGCCAAACTAAATTCTAAATGGAGGGAGTTAGACATGATAACAGATCTTAAAGGGAAACATGTTATTACTTGGCAGGAATGGACTAAAGAAGAGATCGAGACTTTACTCGATCTTGCTTTTGACCTTAAGCGCCGGAAGATGCTTAGGGAGAAGCATCATCTTTTAGAGGATCGCACCTTATATATGCTTTTCTTTGAAGAATCCACCCGGACTCGTAATGCCTTTGAAACTGGTATGACGCAGTTAGGAGGTCACGCTGTTTACCTCACTCCCAAGATGACCCAGATCGGCCATGGAGAGACAGCTAAGGATACAGTAGAGGTTTTAGGCCGTTTTGGTGATGGTATCGGAGTGCGTAATTGCGCTTTTAAAGTAGGCAACGCTTATATGCGGGAGCTGGCCAAGTGGTCTAAGATTCCCGTTATTAATCTACAATGCGATCTTTACCATCCGACCCAGTCCTTAGCTGATTTGATGACTATACGGGAGAAATTCGGACCTAATCTCCGGGGTCTAAAATTTGTTATATCTTGGACCTATGCCCCTAAATACATTAGACCCCTCTCTATGCCTCAAGATCTTATATTGCTCATGCCGCGCTTTGGCATGGATGTAACTTTAGCCCATCCCCCCGAGTTTTATCTCCTTCCGGAGATCGTAGAGCAGGCCAAGAAAAACGCTGAAGAAGCGGGAGTTAAATTTGAAATCGTACATGATATGGATGAGGCTTGTAAAGATGCCCATATAGTATATGCCAAGAGCTGGGGTCCCATTGCTTATACGGGTAGCGATACAGAAGGTGCAGATCTCATCGAAAAATACTCTAATTGGGTGATGGATGGCCGGCGTATGAACCTGGCCAGGCCCGAAGCTATTTACATGCATTGCATGCCTGCTGACCGCGGGATTGAGGTTACTGAGGAGGTTATTGATGGGCCGCACTCGGTAATCTATGATGAGGCCGAAAATAGACTGCATGCGGCAAAGGCTATTTTAGCGGCCACTATGCGTTAAGTTTTAAAGATGATTAAACCGGTGCCGGGGAAATCTTTTAAACCCCGGCCTTTATTTTTGAGTGGCAAAGGGGATTTAGTACACCTTAAAAAATTTATGTAAATACCTTAACAATTAGGAGGAACCTCTTTTAGTACAGCGAATTTAATCACTGAGATAACCTTAAAGGGGGGCGAAAAGTAAAGTAGTAGAAGATAAATAAGAGAAGCTAAAATTAAACTTTTAGCATAAACCTTTAAAAAGAGATCGCTTTTAAATAATCTCCATAAAAATAATAAAGTAAGGGGGTAAGGGGATTGCGAATCAAAAAGAAAAAGTTTCTAGTTACTACCTTAGCTTTACTTTTAGTTTTTGCCTTAACACTCCTTTTAGCTGGCTGCGGCGGCCAGAAAACGAGTGAGCCGCCCAAGGGGCAAAGCCAGGAAACGGCTAAGGCTGATAGTAGCGGAACGAGCGGGAAAAAATTAAAAGTTGCCTTGCTCTTACCCGGCCCCATTAACGATATGGGGTGGAACGCTTCGGCCTATGAAGGTATTAAAAAAGCGGAGAAAGATTTAGGGGTAGAAGTGGCTTACCGGGAGAGGGTTAGCCAGTCTGAGCAACTGGAAGCTTTTAGGGCTTATGCAGCTCAAGGGTATGATGTAGTTATCGGCCATGGCTTTGAATTTGGTGAAGCAGCTAAAAAAGTGGCCCAGGAATTTTCTAAAGTCAAATTTATCGTTACCAGTAGCGATATAAGCCAGCCTCCCAACCTAGCTTCTTTACAGGTGATGAATACGGAAGCCGGGTTTTTTGGCGGAGTCCTAGCTGGTCTTATTACCAAGACAGGCAAAGTTGGCTATATCGGGGGCATGGAAATACCGCCCATAGCCAATGCCTTAAAAGGATTCATAGCCGGGGCTAAAATGGTAAATCCCCAAGTTAAAGTGCTGTCGGCCTTTACAGGGAGCTTTGAAGATGTAGCTAAGGCTAAAGAGACAGCGCTAAGTTTTATTCAGCAGGGGGCTGACGTGGTGATGGGTAATGCTGATCAGGGCGGCTTAGGCGTTATACAAGCAGCCAAGGAGAAAGGAGTAATGGCTATAGGCTATGACCATGATCAGAGCTCGGTAGCCCCCGATACTGTAGTAGCTTCATCCCTCCAGAGCTATCCTATTGCCATAGAATTTCTTATAAAGACCGTCCAGGAAGGTAAATTTGAACCCAAATTCTACCCCATAGGTGTTAAGGAAGGAGCTACCGGGATAGTGTGGAACCCCAGCTACCAGAAACTTCCGGCTGGAGTTAAAGAAAAGATAAACCAGGTTACAGAGGATCTTAAAGCTGGTAAAATCGATATATTAAAGCTGTATGAGCAATATAAATAAGAAACCTTTCCTCCCGCTTTCGAGCGGGAGTTTTTATTGGTTTAAGGAGGATCCTTTTAGGGGGAGAAGAATATTTAACGTACACTTAAATTTTCTCTAAAAAATTATTTAACACCTTGAAAGCGGGGTAAATCAAAAGGTGGATATTCTTATAAAACAAGCCCGGCTAATGGAGGGCGAGTTAAAGGATATAGCTATAAAAGATGGCCAAATACAAGATATAGGGGAAAACCTTTCCTACCCTGCCCAGCAAGTTATAGAGGCTCAAGGGAGGCTAACCATCCCTTCCTTTGTTGATGTCCATACTCACCTAGAAAAGGCCATGGTGGGAGTAGAGTCGGGGGTAAACTCTTTAGAAGATGCTATCCTGGCTTTTGGCTCCCGATATTCTTCCTTGACTAAAGAAGATATACAGACTAGGGCTCGCCAAGTACTGGAATTAGCCATTGAAAATGGTACAGGTACTATACGGAGCCATGTAACTGTGGTACCCGAAATCGGCCTTATAGCCCTGGAGGCCTTGCTAGAGCTTAAAGAAAAAGCTAAAAGGGTTATTGATCTTCAGCTTGTAGCCATGCCTGCAGGGGTAAAGTATGAATTGGACAGGAAAACGCTAGACCTTCTAGAAGAGGCCGCCCGTTTAGGTGTTGAGGCTTTAGGTGGCGCACCCCATTTAGCCCTAAATCCATTTGAGGCAATAGATAAGACTTTGGATTTAGCCGAAAAATATGATTTAGCTATAGATTTCCATGTGGACGAGACCGATGAACCCGATGTAAGGACGCTAGAATACCTAGCCGATCAAGTACTCAAGAGGGGATTTAAAGGGAGGGTGGTGGCGGGTCACTGTTGCGCTTTGGCGGCAGTTTCCGATGAGGTGGCTAACCGGGTTATAGCTAAAGTGAAGGAAGCGGGCATTAGCGTAGTGACTCTTCCTTCCTGTAATCTTTATCTAATGGGGCGTAAGGATAAACAGCCTATCCGCCGTGGGGTTACCCGGGTACGTGAACTTCTCAAGGCGGGGGTAAATGTGGCCTATGCTTCTGATAATATACGCGATCCCTTCCGGCCCTTTGGCAATGCAGATATGTTGGAAGAAGCGTTAATTACCGCCCAGGTAGTACAGATGGGGTTGCCTCAGGAGCTAGAAACTGTGTTGCGTATGGGGACTTATAATGCGGCCCAAGCGGCAGGACTTGGGAAGCTTTATGGTTTACACCCCGGCGCCCAGGCTGATGTGGTTATCTTAGATGCCCGGGATCCAGCGGAGGCTATTATAACCCAGGCGACTAAACTATATGTCCTTAAAAGGGGACGCGTGGTAGCTAAAAATAAAAAGCAGGTTGAGATATATCTCCCCTGGTAAAGTCCTTTAAGATACCTCCCCAACCTGCCAAATACCCTGAAATCAGTCCAGAGGAGGGGTCCCGTGGTAGGCGTTAAAAGTGCTCAGGAGATTCTTTCTATGGTACGGGAGAAAAAACTCACCTTAAGTCAAGCCGCCCAGGAATGGGAGAAAGAGACAAGTGGTCGGGAGCTTATAGAGATCCGGCACGAGATGCGGAAAAGGCTTCTGGTTATGCGCCAGGCAGCGCGTAAAGGCTTGGAGGAGGATATGAAATCACCCAGCGGCTTGATAGGCGGCGGGGGGCGGCTCTTGGAACAAGCCCGAAGGGAAAATAAGCTTTTGTCCGGTGGTACCACAGCACGGGCTATAACTATTGCTTTAGCCATAGCCGAAGTCAATGCTTGCATGGGGAAGATTGTAGCAGCTCCTACGGCTGGATCTTGTGGTATTTTACCAGGAGTTCTGTTAGCCCTGGAAGAAGAAAGAAAGCTTCCTGAGGAAACCCTCATCGATGGGCTGTTCACTGCTGCCGGAGTGGGAATGGTGATGGCTTCTATGGCTTCCCTTTCGGGAGCTGCTTTGGGTTGCCAGGCTGAAGTAGGGGCCGCTACAGCTATGGCTGCGGCAGCGGCAGTGGAGATGGTAGGAGGTAGCCCCTGGCAAGCTTTAGATGCAGCAGCCATTGCCCTTAAAGGGCTGATGGGGTTAGTATGTGATCCAGTAGGAGGCCTAGTGGAGATACCTTGTGTAAAACGAAATGCCCTTGGTGCAGCCCACGCCCTAGCTGCTGCGGATATAGCGTTGGCTGGCCTTAAATCCTTTATCCCTTTGGAAGAAGTTATAGAAGCCCTGGTAAAAGTAGGTAGAAGCTTACCACCTGAATTAAAGGAAACAGCTGAAGGTGGCATTGCTATTTGTCCCACTGCCCAAAAGCTAGTTTCCCAGCTAGTTTAATCTTTTTTCCTCCATGCCAGAAGCAGCGACGGGCCGTTCAAAAGCTTTCACTAGAGAGGATGAGGGATGCATGGGTATCCTTATAAAAGATGGGTGGATTTTGACTTGGAACGGAAAGAAAGCAGAATTTAAGCGGGGATACGTCTGGGTGGAAGGGAATCTTATTAAGGAGGTAAAAGTAGATGAAGGGGAAAGACAAGATAACGGACGTCAAAAGGTGTTAGAGCAACAATGTTCTCTAGTAATAGATGCTAAAAACTGTGCTGTTCTCCCGGGGTTTATAAACGCCCACTCCCACCTCTTCCAGACCTATATAAGGGGGCTCGCCGATGATAAGCCTCTCTTTATGTGGCTTAAGACAGCCGTCTGGCCTTTGGCCTTAAATATGACCGAAGAGGATTTCTACCTTGCAGCTTTAATAGGGTGCCTAGAAAACTTAAAATGTGGTTCCACCACCGTAATAGATATGCATTATGTACATACCGTTAAGGCCAGCTCCGATATGGTATTGCAAGCCATGCGAGATGCAGGTATACGGGGGTACTTATGCCGTACCTCGGCGGACCAGAATTACCACCCGCCGCTTATGGAAGATAAAGATACGGTATTTAAAGAAATGGACCGGTTACTATCCAAATGGCAGAGAGAGACCGGAGGACGCCTAAACGTGGCCTTAGGGTTACTTAATCCCTGGGCCTGTTCGTCAGAACTGGTGAGGACGGCTGCAGAATATGCCCGGAATAATGATATTTTCATTCAAATCCATGTAGCAGAAAGCGAGGCGGTGGTACAAAAAACAATTGAAAAGTATGGCCAGCGCAATGTGGACTGGCTAAAAGCGCAGGGGCTTTTAGGGGAGAATATACAATACGTGCACGGGGTTTGGCTGGAAGATGATGAACTGGAAGTATTGTCTCAAAGCGGAGTATCCTTGGTCCACTGCCCTATAGCCAACATGTATCTAGCCTCTGGGGCGGCCCGGGTTACCGACTGGCTTAAGAAAGATATCAATGTGGCCCTGGCCACCGATGGTCCGGGGAGTAACAACAGCCAGGATATGCTGGAAGTTCTCAAATTTACGGCTTGCCTGCAGAAACTCCGCACCATGGATGCCGCAGCTATTTCTTGCGACGAGGTACTATGCATGGCCACCCAAGGAGGTGCCCGGGCTTTAGGGAGAGAAGACTTAGGAGTATTGCGGGAAGGGGCTAAGGCCGATATTATAACCGTGCGCCTCGACCGCCCCCATATTTCACCTGTGCACCGCATAGAGTCGGCCCTAATATACAACGCCAACGGAGGTGATGTGGACACTGTCTTGGTAGACGGTAGAGTGGTAGTATGGAAAGGCCGTTCTACTTTGGTGGACGAGGAAGAGATTTGGGAAAAAGCCCAGAAAAGGGCGCAGACCTTAAGAAGAAAACTTTATGAAGGGAGTCAAGGGGTATGAAAAAATGGATGGCGTTTTTTTTAACTTTAACTTTGCTGGCCGTATTGGTAGGTTGTGGATCTAAACCCCAACCTGGTAGCAGCGATACGGGGGTCGAGGCTTCTCCCAGCGGTGAGGCTAAAGGAGGGAAGAAACAGCTTAAAATAGCCCTTCTCCTTCCGGGACCTATAAATGATATGGGCTGGAACGCTTCGGCCTATGAGGGGTTAAAACAGGCAGAGAAGAAATATGGGGCTTCCGTAGCCTATGTAGAAAATGTGGCCCAGTCGGATATGGAAGAAAATTTCAGGGGTTTCGCCCTACAAGGATATGATTTAATCATAGGCCACGGGTTCCAGTTTGGCGATGCGGCTAAGAAAGTGGCCTCCCAGTTTCCTAAAGCTAAATTTGTAGTAACCAGCAGCAATATATCCCAGCCTCCCAACGTAGCTTCTGTGAATATAGATAACGAGATGCAAGGATTTATAATGGGTGCTATAGCCGCCCTCATGAGCAAATCAAAAGTAGTGGGCAATTTCAACGATATTAATAAAGCTAAAGAGATGGCTTTAGCCATGATAGCCCAGGGGGCAGATAATTATAATGGCCAATGCTAATCAGGCCGGACTTGGCTCTATCCAGGCTTGCAGAGAGAAGAAAATCTTGGCTATAGGTAGCAATATGGATCAGAACCCCGTAGCTCCAGATACAGTATTGGTTAGCGTTATAAAGAGTGTTCCTGTTTTAATTTTTCATGTAGTAGATCTTATTTATAACAACAAATTTGAGCCCAAATTTTACAATCTAGGCGTAAAAGAAGGGGCCATATATCTTTCACCCTGGCATGGATTTGAGAATAAGGTTCCCCAGGAAGTTAAGGACAGGATAGCTAGGATTATGAAAGATCTGGAGGAAGGCAAATTAGATATCCGTCAATACAAATAGAATGCGCAATTATGGAGGTATATTCTTGTTTCATGGCTAACCTATTTTGGCTTTTGCGCCTTCAAAGGGCAAGACACTTCTCCTAGAAAATGGACTGAAGTCGGGCCAGGCCTATTAAAGGCTTGCCCCAAAGTCTGGCCTTTAAATAAAGAATGAGCAGGAGGAATTTATAAAATGGCGGTTGTTCTGGGGGGGTTTCTTATTCCTTCGGTTACCCGGGGGGCCCTGCGAGAATGGGGAATACGCATAAAGGGTGGAGAGGTCCAGGAAGTAAAATCTAACGAAGAACTACTGCAAAACCTTAATGGAGAAGAAGTATACGATTTTCGCGATTGTATTATAATTCCTGGCTTTATAAACGGGCATATGCATATGTATGGCGTCCTTTCCCACGGTATCGAAGTCCCGGTAACCCTTACGGGCTTTAAAAGTTTTCTAGATGATTTCTGGTGGCCCATGATCGAAAACCGGCTAGATCACGAAATGATCGCAGCTTCTACGGCTTGGGCTTGCTTAGAGATGCTGCGTTCTGGTATTACCACCTTTTGCGATATCCTGGAAGCGCCCAATGCTATACCAGGGGCTCTTCTGATGGAAAAAGAAGTGGTGGAGAAGGCCGGCCTTAGAGGAATTCTCTCCTTTGAAGCTTGCGAGCGCGTAAATACAGAAAATGGCGAGTTGGGGCTAGAAGAAAATGCACGGTTGATTAGGGAAAGTTCCGGCGGGTTAGTAACAGGCTTGTTAAGCGTGCATACCACTTTCACTTGCTCTCCTACCTTCCTTAAAAAAGCGGATGAGATGGCCCGTGAGCTAGGCGCCATGTTCCATATGCATCTTTCGGAGAGCAGCTATGAACCCCAGTATTGCCTGGAGACCTACGGGAAGCGGCCGGTAGAAGTGTACAGGGACCTAGGTATTCTAGGCCCCCATGTGCTGGCTTCCCAGGGAGTTGATTTAAGCCCGGGAGAAATAGAACTCTTAAGCCAATATAAAGTAAACTTGGTGCATATGCCCCTTTCCAACTGTGAGGTAGGAGGAGGGATCGCCCCTGTTCCCCAGCTTTTAGAACGCGGGGTAACTGTGGGCCTAGGAACCGACGGCTATATAAACAACTTTTTTGAGGTTATGCGGGGAGCTTTTCTTTTACATAAGGCAGCCCAGAAGAACCCGGCGGTAATGCCAGCGCGGGCGGTCCTGGCCATGGCTACGGAAATGGGTGCCCGGGCGTTAGGAAGACCGGAACTGGGACGCCTGGAAATCGGTTGTAAGGCCGACCTGGTGGCCATCTCCGCTGATACTCCCACACCAATAAATGAAAAGAATATCTTCGACCAGCTCGTTCTTTATCGCAATCCAGAAAACATTAGAGCGGTTATGGTGGGAGGCCGGCTGGTGGTGGTTGAGGGCCGAGTTCTGTCTTTAAATGAAGATAAAGTTAAAGAGGACTTAAAGAAGGCCACCTTAAAACTTTGGGGTTTCCCCCTCTAATGTAGCTCCTCCTTCTTTTGGGGGTGAAAGGAATGGAGCGCATTAAACTTAAAATTAACGGACGGCTCTATACCCTGGAGGTAAAACCTAATTGGACGCTCCTTAAGGTGCTCCGTGAGGTATTAGGTTTAACAGGCACCAAATGTGGTTGCGCTACTGGGGATTGTGGCGCTTGCAAGGTACTGGTGGATGGCGAGGCGGTGAAATCCTGCACTCTGCTGGCCAGGAAGGCCCAGGGTAAAGAGATCATCACCATAGAAGGTTTAAGCCAGAATGGTGAGCTTCATCCTTTGCAGCGGGCTTTTATAGAGACCGGTGCTGTACAGTGCGGATTTTGTACCCCGGGGATGATAATAGCGGCCAAAGCATTGCTAGACAAGAATCCCCATCCTACCCGAGAAGAAATATGTGAGGCCCTGCAGGATAACTTATGCCGTTGCACGGGCTATGTAAAGATAATTGAAGCCGTTGAACTTGCAGCCGCTTGGCTCCGGGGGGAGAAGGTGAAAGTAGCTAGAGAGGAGACGCGTACCGGTCAGGTCGTAGGTCGGGGCCGGCCCTTACGTGATGCAGTGGATAAGGTAACAGGCCGAACTTGCTATGTTGCCGATATGCGGCTTCCCGGGATGTTGTATGGGCGGGTGCTTTTTAGCCCTGTAGCCCATGCTAGGATAAAGCGTATTGATACAAGCAAGGCGGAGGCGCTACCAGGGGTAAAGGCTGTAGTGACCTATAAGGATGCCCCGCGAATACCCTACAACAGTGCCCTCCGCTTTAAAGGACATGATATTCCCCGGGACGAATATATCTTTGATGAGAAAGTGCGCTATGTGGGCGACCGGGTGGCGGCGGTAGCGGCCGATGATCCGGAAACGGCGGAAAAAGCCCTTAGGCTCATCGAAGTAGAGTATGAAGAACTACCGGCAGTATTCGACCCTGAAGAAGCTTTAAAACCGGAAGCACCACCAGTCCACGAGGGCGGTAACTTAATTAGGAAACTTGAAGCTACTGTCGGCAATGTGGAACAAGCGTTGGCGGAGGCTGATTATGTTTTTACCGACCGCATAAAGTTGCCTATGGTGACTCATGTAGCCTTGGAGCCCCACGCGAGCCTGGCCCATTTTGATACTTTGACCGGTAAGCTTACTGTTTGGACCGCTAACCAAAATATTTTCGCTACTAGAGTGATCTTATCGGAGATCTTCCATCTTCCTCTGCATAAAGTGCGCGTTATTAAGCCGCCGGTAGGTGGCGGCTTTGGGGGAAAATTGGAGGCTATTCTAGAGCCGGTGGCCGCCCTTTTATCCATGAAAACCGGGAGACCCGTATTAGTGGAAATGAAACGAAAAGATGTTTTGGTGTCCACTAGGACGCGCCATTCGGCTATCTTTTACTTGAAGACGGGAATGAAAAAAGACGGTACTATTGTGGGCCAGGATATAGTGGCTTACTTTAACACCGGTGCTTATGCCACTAGCGCCTTGAATGTCCCTGGTGCTATGATAGATAAAGCCTTCCGGCTTTACCGCATTCCCCATTTGCGCGTAACCGTTTACCCAGTTTATACCAATTGCCCGGTGGCAGGGGCCATGCGCGGTTACGGTTCTCCGCAGCTCATGGCCGCGAGGGAAATCCACCTGGACAAAGTGGCTAAGAAGCTAGGCCTGGATCCAGTAGAATTTCGGAGAAAGAATCTAGTAAGACCTAATGATGTGAATCCACGCTTCGGGACCTCCCTGGGGAACTGCCGGGTGTTGGACTGCCTGGAGAAAGGCGTAAACGAATTTGAGTGGGAAGAAAAAAGACGGAAGCCTAAAGGGGAAGGGCGCTTCCGCCGCGGTATAGGGGTGGCTGCGGGTAACCACGGTAATGGCACCTTTGGGGTACACGTGGACATGACCTCTATCGCTTTAAAGATGAACGAGGATGGAACCTTAACTATGTTCACTGGTACCCAGGATCTGGGACAGGGGAGCACCACAGCGTTGTGTATGATTGTAGCCCAAGTCTTAGGTATCTCTCCAGAGGATATAGAAGTAATAGAGGCGGATACCGACCTTACCCCTTGGGATCTCGGCACCTATGCTAGCCGGGGAATATGGGTAGGCGGTAATGCAGCCCTTAAGGCGGCCCAGAGCCTCCGGCAACAGCTATTGAAAGTAGCCGCTTCTAGGCTTGGGGCTAAAGAGGAAGAAATTGAGCTAAAAGAAGGCTTCGCTTACTGCCGGGATAATCCCGAAAAGAAACTTCCTTTAAAGGAGATTGTAATAGCCGCGCAGCTTAGCAAAGAAGGAAGCCGGGAGATAAAAGCTTATGAAAGCTTTGCCTCCCTAGCTGGGCCCAATTCTTATGGTGTGCACTTCGCTGAAGTGGAGGTGGATACTGAAACAGGTGAGGTCAAAGTTTTAAACTATGTAGCCGTACATGACGTAGGCCGGGCCATCAATCCTTTACTAGTGGAAGGGCAGATAGAGGGCGGTATCCAGATGGGCCTCGGTTACGGGCTTACCGAGGAACTCGTTCTAGATAAGAAGACAGGTAAGGTGGTAAACGCTTCCCTTAAGGGGTATAAACTTTTCCGGGCCAAGGACATGCCTAAGATAAAAGTTTTGCTGGTGGAAGAAGGAGAGGATCCGGGTCCTTTTGGGGCCAAAAGTATCGGTGAGGCGGCTACAGTCCCGGTAGCCCCGGCGGTGGTAAACGCTGTGGCCGATGCTTTGGGCCTGGATTTTGATGAATTACCCGTCACACCGGGAAGGATACTAGCTAAGATTAGAAGCAATTAAAGGAAATTAAAGGATATTTTGGGGTCGAAAAAATTATTATATCGGGGAGGAGAGATATATGCCTGTAATCTTAGGTATAAGCGGGAGCCCCAGAAAAGGAGCCACTGAGTATGCTGTCCAGGTGGCCCTGGAAGCTGCTTCCCAGTTCCCGGGTATTACTACACGTTACTGGAGCGTGCGAGGTAAAAAAATTAACTTTTGTACCCATTGCGATAAGTGTATACGAGAAAAAACCATGTGCCATATCCAGGATGATGTGAAAGAATTGGAGGAATTGGTCCTCGAAGCTGATGGCTTTATTATAGGATCACCAGTATATGATATGAACATCACTGCCCAACTAGCCGCCTGCTTTAACCGCTTGCGACCCATATTCTTGGTACACCCAGGAAAACTGCGCAACAAAGTGGGAGGAGCTATTGCCCTGGGAGGTACGAGGCATGGAGGACAGGAAACGGCTCTGCAAGCTATAATCAATTTTTACCTTATGCATGAAATGCTAGTATGTGGAGGCATAGGTGGGTGCTATACAGGAGGTACTGTCTGGACTAAGGATGGCAAGGCGCAGGGTGCAGCTGAGGATGAAGTGGGTATGGCTACAGTCAAGGGATTAGGACGGGCAGTAGCAGAGGCCACTTTGGTCACCTTTTGGGGGCGGGAAGCTTGGGAGAAGACAAAAGCAGAGTTAGGGATTGTAGAGGCTGGACCAGTGAGGGATCATGCTATATAGTACGTCAGATTACATTAGAATTGAGATATTGTGTATAGCGGGTAATTCTATTCCAAAGTAATAAACCTGTAGTATAACAAATCTGCAAATGTAATATAACAAAAAATCCACAGTAGTATAAGGGGCATCTATAATGGGGGTATTTGATATTATTGGTCCTATCATGATAGGGCCTTCAAGTTCCCACACCGCCGGGGCTATCCGCATAGGAAGGCTGGCGCGGTTTATCTTGGGAGAAGAACCCCGTAAAGCCCACATTTTTCTCCACGGTTCCTTTGCTCGTACTTTCAAAGGCCATGGTACAGATAAGGCTTTAGTGGCGGGATTATTAGGGCTTACGGTCGACGATGAAAAGGTGAGGGAAGCTTTAGAGTTAGCCCGGGAGAAGGGACTGGAGGTTTATTGGGGCTTTAAAGATCTAGGGGAAGTCCATCCCAATTCTGTGGAACTGGATCTTAAAGGAAACCAAAACCATGTTAAGGTAGTGGCCTCTTCTATAGGAGGAGGGGAGATCCTCCTTTCCCGGCTGGACGGGTTTGAGGTAGAGTTTAAAGGGGAGCTTCCCGGGTTGGTAGCTATTTACCCTGACCAGCGGGGTGTGGTAGCCCAGGTGGCTTCTATCCTGGCTTACCATAAGATAAATATAGCCACGATGCGTGTGTCCCGGGAAAGGGCAGGTGGGCGGGCTTTAATGGCTGTAGAGACTGATCAGGAAATATCACCGCCAGCCCGGGAAGCCTTGCTTTCCTTGTCGGTGCTGGAAAGACTAGTTATCCTTCCCCGGGTTTAATTTCCCAGGTTTAATTTTTTTGTTAAAAAGGCGGCAGGAACAAAGTAAAAGGTGTCGAATATAGTTTTATGTAACTAAGTTACGAAGTAAATTGCTAGTATAGCAGATATTAGTTACCACCTAAAGCAACTGTAAAAGGTTTTTCGGCTAATGTGGCCGCGGAAAAGCTCTCCCTTAAGGAGTACTAAAGGAGCCGTAAAAGGAGCAGCAAAATGGGATCCTATCTTGCCCGGAGGCTGGCCTTGCTTTTAAAAGAATTACCTCCTGCAGAAAAAGCGGTAGCTGAGCTAATCTTGGCTGATGTAGGAAAAAGTGTTTCCCTTTCTATTTCTGAGTTGGCGCGGCTTGCCCGAACAAGTAAAACCACTGTCTTACGCTTGTGCCAGCGTTTAGGTTTTAGTAGTTTTAAAGATTTTCGCTTGGCCCTGGCCCGGGAGTCCAGTTACTCTTTGGAAAGCTTAAATCTTTGTATTACAGAAGAAGATGATATCCCTACTTTAGTAGCCAAGGTGCGCCAGCTCCATACAGAGGCTATCAATACTGCCCTCTCCAGTGTAGATCCTAAAGTGCTAGAGCAAGTGGCCAAGCTACTGCTTAAAGCACGGTATATAAGATTATTCGCTTCCGGAGGCGCAGCGGTTACTGCTTTAGATGCTCATCATAAATTAATACGCATGGGTTTACCTTCCTATCTTTCTTTGGACCAGCGGGAGCAAAAGATGCTGGCCGGGCTTTCCGAGCCTAATGATGTGGTATGGGGTTTTTCCTTTTCTGGTGCCAGTATAAGTATCTTAGAAGCCTTAAAGATAGCGAGGGCTACAGGGGCTACTATTGTTTCCTTGACTAACAACCGAAATTCACCTATTGCCCGGATAAGCCATTATAGCCTCTTTGGGGTAACTAATTACTTATCCCATTTTACGGGGACCATAGAGTTTCGCATCTCCCAGCTTAGCATAGTAGATAGCTTATTTCTAACTATGATTAAAATAGGTTTGCCTGAAGTATATAGCCCCTTACAGAAGACCCAGGAGATTATAGAGGCTGATTTATATAGGAGAAACAAACATAATTCAAACCCGGAAGAAGGAGGGGACCATGGTTAAATACATCGAAGGTACAGTAGTCTCTATAGAAAAGGAATGTAGCGCGGGGTTAAAACCCGGGTATTCCTTTAAGGTAAAAGTGAATAGCTGCCTTAAGCTTTACGAAGCAGACGGGATGTGTCTGGAGTTACTCCATAACGCTTTCCCGGCCATAATGGCCATGGCCTTCGGGCAATTACCTTTTGAGAAGGAAGGCGAAGCCCTGGTGAGCTGCCCAGATCCTGTAAGTAAGGTGGTGATTCGGCTAAGAAGAATTACTTGAAACTCACTTAAAACGTTAAGGTAAGCTGGCGGTTAAGTAAGGTACTTGGCAAAAAGTTATCACAAAATAGGGGGTTGAGACTATGAAGTACATTTCTAAGATTTTAATGATAGGACTTTTGGGGATTTTCTTATTGGGCTGTGGTACCCAAGGAGGCGGAGGAGCTAAAACTTCTAAAGAAGAGCCGAAAGAAAAGAAATTCCGGGTAGCCATGGTCTTGACTGGTCCTATAAATGATGCGGGCTGGAACGAATCTGCCTATAAAGGTTTAATGGAAGCTCAAAAGAAATTTAACATTGAGACAGCCTATACTGAAAATGTACCTCAGCCTGATTTTGAGAGCGTCATCCGGGATTACGCAGATAAAGGCTATAACCTTATCATAGCCCACGGCTTTGAATTTACAGATGCGGTCAAAGCGGTTTCCCCTTCTTTCCCCAAGACCATCTTTGCAGTGGTAAACGGTAATTCATTTCAGGAACCTAATATGGTATCTTATCGATTTAATACTCCAGAAACAGGATTCCTGGCTGGGACAGTGGCTGGCCTTGTTACCAAGAGCAATGTGGTGGGTATGATAGGGGGCATGAAGTTCCCCCACATTGTAGACTCCCTTAAAGGGTTTGAAGCTGGCGCTAAATATGTTAACCCCAAAGTTAAAGTGCTTACCGGGTATACCGAATCCTGGACTGATATCCCCAAGGGTAAGGAAATGGCTATGGCTATGATCGAGCAGGGGGCTGATGTGGTATGCGCCAACGCTAATCAGGTAGGTTTGGGAGTTATAGATGCCGCTAAACAGAAAAAGATCAAGGCTATAGGGTATATAGATGATCAATATAATGTAGCCCCGGAAACCGTGGTAGTCTCTGCTATACAGAGCGTGCAGGATATGATGCTTCATATCATCGATCAAGCCATGAAAGGCCAGGCTAAGCCGGGTCTTTACCTCTTGGGTCACAAGGAAGGGGTAATAAGGCTTTCTTCTTTCCACGGCCATGAAAAGGAACTGCCTCCTTCCGCCATGGACAAGATAAATGAAGTGCTAAACGGGATTAAAGATGGGTCCTTAAAAGCCAAAGGTATCCTGCCTAAGTCCACCTTTGAAAAGTAATTTAGCCTTATAAGCTTTCCCGGGGGCACCCTCCCGGAGGAGCTGCCCCCGGGTTTTTAACGAGGAGTGTTTATGGTGGATTCAGAAGTTGTACTGGCCATGCGCAATATAACCAAGCGTTTTCCAGGTGTAATAGCCAATAAGAAAGTAAATTTTGAATTGCGCCGGGGCGAGATTCATGCCCTTTTAGGAGAGAATGGGGCGGGGAAAACCACCTTAATGAACATCCTTTACGGGCTTTATGCCCCTGATGCTGGGGAGATATATGTTAAAGGCGAGAAAGTTAACATCCAATCCCCCAAGGATGCGATAGCCTTGGGTATAGGTATGGTACACCAGCATTTTATGCTAGTTCCCACTTTAACTGTGGCCGAAAATGTGATCCTGGGAATGAAAGGTAGCCCCTTTAAACTCGATCTAGAAAAAGCCCGGCAGGAGATAAAAGAACTTTGTGCCCGTTATAATTTCCAGCTAGATGTGGATAGCAAAGTGCAGGATCTTTCTGTCGGTGCCCAGCAGAGGGTAGAGCTCATCAAGGCTTTTTACCGGGGAGCAGAGATTTTAGTTATGGATGAACCCACCGCTGTACTCACCCCCCAGGAGGTAGAGGAATTATTCCGCATCCTTAGGCAATTTGTAGAGAGTGGCAAATCTGTAGTTTTTATTTCCCATAAGCTTTGGGAAGTTATGCGTATTTCCGATAGGGTTACGGTCTTAAGGGGAGGGGAAGTAGTCGGGACTTTAAACACTAAAGACACTACTAAAGAGGAGCTAGCTTCACTCATGGTGGGGCGGCCTGTTATGATGGAATACGCTAAGGTAGCTTGTACCCGGCCTTATCCCTTGCTTATATTAGAAAACCTTCGGGTAAAAGGTGAGAGCAGCGCTTCCAGTCTAAAAGGGATAAGCTTTTCTGTACATGGAGGCGAGATAGTAGGTATTGCCGGGGTGGACGGCAACGGCCAGAAGGAGCTGGCGGAGGCCATTATGGGCCTAAGACCAGTAGAAGGTGGAAAGATAATTTTTGCCGGCCAAGATATAACCTCCTGGCCTACTAGAGCCCGTATAGAAGCTGGCCTGGCCCATGTGCCGGAAGACCGGCACCGAGAGGGCCTTATCCTCGATTTTACAGTAGCCGAAAACTTGGTGCTCGATACTTATGATAAGCCTCCTTTTACCCGGGGTAAGGTTTTTTATCCGGTAGAAGTAAAGGAATTGGGGAGGAGACTGGTAAAGGAATTTGACATTCGCCCTCCTAACCCGGAAGCTTTGGCGCGTTATTTTTCCGGCGGAAACCAGCAGAAGATAATACTTGCGCGCCAGCTTTCCCGCCAGCCCAAGTTTTTATTGGCTGTTCAACCTACTAGGGGCTTAGATGTAGGAGCTACTGAATTTGTCCACCAGAGGCTTCTAAATGAAAAGCAGAAAGGGGTCGCCATACTTCTTATTTCTGCCGACTTAGATGAGGTATTGCTTCTTTCGGACCGGGTATTGGTGATCTATGAAGGAAGGATCATGGGAGAAGTTATACCTGGTCAGGTCTCTTATACCGAGATAGGGCTCTTAATGGGTGGTGCCCAAGTGGCGGAGAGGAGTGCAAGTTAATGGAAGTAAAATGGGGAAAATGGATGCTTAAGGTAGAACGTAAACCAAGACTAAAAGGAACAGTCCCTGCCTTGATAGGTCCTCTGGTGGCCTTATCTTTAGCCCTCGCTGTAAGCTCGCTGGTAATAGCCCTATCCAAGGTTAACCCCCTGGTGGCTTACCAGTATATGTTTTATGGCGCTTTTGGTAGCGTACGGAGTTTTACCGAAACCCTGGTCAAGACCACCCCTCTTTTGCTCTGCGGTTTGGGCTTGACTATTGCCTACCGCACAGGCCTTATTTCTGTAGGTGCGGAAGGGCAGATGATAATAGGAGGGTTATTTACTACTTTAGCAGGCCTTTATATGGGCTGGCTCCCTGGCTTCCTGCTTCTGCCCGTTCTTATGTTAGCTGGTCTTATCGGCGGGGGGTTATGGGGAGCTATCCCAGGGTATTTAAAAGCTAGGCTGGGTGTATCGGAAGTTATTAACACTATTATGCTAAACTATATAGCTTATTACCTGGTGGCTTACCTATTAGATGTACCTTTAAGGGAACCCCCCGGTTATTTTCCCCAGAGTGCCCAGATTGCCCGGCAAGGGTGGCTACCTTACCTTCTACCGGGAACCAGGCTTCATTTAGGAGTTATAATAGCGTTTCTCTCCTGTTTTATTGTATATTTTATCCTCTGGCGCTCGCCCCTAGGATACCAGATGCGGGCTGTAGGATACAACCGCGAGGCAGCCAGGCATAGCGGCATAAACGTAGAGAAAAATATGGTGTTAGCCTTTACTTTGTCCGGTGCCTTTGCTGGCCTGGCGGGTATGGTGGAGATAGCAGGGCTACATCATCGCCTTCTAGGAGGATTTAGCTCAGAGTATGGCTTCGATGCCATGGCCGTAGCCCTTTTAGGTAAGCTCCACCCAGCAGGTGTAGCTATTGCCGCTCTCTTCTTCGGAGCCTTACGGGTGGGGGCTAATATGATGCAAAGGAGCGTTCAGGTACCTGCTTCTTTGGTATTTGTGATTCAAGGGTTGGTGATACTCTTTGTTCTTATGGATGAGCTTTTACGTAACTATGTAATACGCTTTCTTAAGCCCTATGTGGAGGAAGAAAGCCATGGAGCTTAACAACGTTGTAGGATTTATCCAGGCCACCATCCGGATGAGCACTCCTATACTGCTGGCCAGCTTAGGCGGTGTTTTCACTGCTCGGGTAGGTATTATCAATTTTGCCCTAGAAGGTATTATGCTGGTGGGGGCTTTTATGGGGGTCTATGGTTCTTATTTTACAGGTAACCCCTGGGTGGGAGTAGCCTTAGGTGCTGTGGGAGGAATGTTGACTGCTTTAATTTTAGGTTATATGAGCATCACTGTAAAGGTAGATCAAGTAGTAGCAGGCACAGGCATAAATATCTTGGCTATCGGGCTTACCAGTTACCTTCTTAATATGGTTTTTGGTATAGGAGCTAAACCCTCCGCCGTAGCCTCCCTTAAAGCCTGGCCCATACCTGGGTTAAGCGAGATCCCCGTTTTAGGTCCTGTCCTTTTTGACCAGATACCCCTTGTATATATCGCTTTTTTACTGGTGCCCCTTACTTGGTACATCATCTATAAAACCCCTTTTGGTCTTAGCCTGCGGGCTGTGGGAGAACATCCCCGGGCAGCGGATAGCCTGGGTATTAATGTGGGCCTGGTACGCTATATAGCTGTTATAATCTCCGGTATCTTGGGGGGCATGGGTGGCGCCTTTTTATCCATAGGTGAACTCTCGGTCTTTATGGAGAAGCTTACTTCCGGCCGAGGATATGTAGCCTGGTCCACCGTGACAGTAGGGAAGTGGAACCCGCTAGGGATCATGGGCGCTTCCCTTTTATTCGGGGCGGCTGATGCTCTGCAGTTGCGGCTACAAGCAGTAGGGATAAAAGTGCCTTATCAATTTTTCCTTATGCTACCCTATATTCTCACTATGCTAGTCCTGGCGGGTGTGGTGGGCCGCACGGTGGCCCCTGCTGCTATGGGGAAACCCTATAGCCGGGAAGGAAAATGAGAGAAAAGTTAAATATTGGAACCTAAAGGATTAGAACAAAGAGATTAAGTAGGAGGAGAAGGAGAGAAGTGGATTTAAGGGAATTCTTGGATAAGCTTAAGGCTAAAGGCCAATTGGTAGAAATTGAGCGTCCGGTGAGCATTAAATTCGAGTTGGCTAACGTGATCAATACTATGCTACAAGAAGGAGCGCCTGTTGGCCTATTTAAAAATATCGATCATCCCTCAGGTATACCTATTGTTGGTGGTCTTTTAGCTCATACAGAGAGGATAGCCATCGCTTTAGAGTGCGAGGTGAAGGATATAAATGCCAAGATAGAGAGGGCCTTAGTTAATCTTATAGATCCTATAGTGGTGGACCGGCCCCTATTCCGGCAGAACGAATTGTTGGGTGAGGAGGTAGATCTAACCCAGCAACTACCCATCCCCCACCATAACCCCGGGGATGGGGGGCCTTATATAACAGCGGGGATAGTCATTGCCCGGGACCCGGTAACTGGTCGCCATAACTATTCTTATAATCGCTTGCACCTTAAAGGGCCGCGAAAATTGGCAGTCATGATGAACGAATGGAGGCATATAGCCTGGTTTTACCGGGAAGCTGAAAAACGCGGCCAGCCCTTGGAAGTAGCCATAGCCATAGGGGTAGATCCTGTAGTAGAGATCGCAGCAGGCTTCAGGATAGAAGAGGATGAAGCGAAACTGGCTGGCGCCTTACGGGGTCATCCTTTAGAGATCAGCCGCTGCCGGACTGTAGATATTTATGTGCCCCAGAAGGCTGAAATAGTAATCGAAGGACGTATCCCCCCCCATTACCGGGAAGAAGAGGGGCCCTTGGCTGAATTTACCGGTCATTTTGGGGAAGTTTACCAGCACCCGGTGGTAGAGGTTACAGCTTTATGCTACCGTCACCAACCCATTTACCGGACTATTGTACCGGGTTCTTTTGAACACGTCTATATTGGCAATGTTTTACCTCGAGAACCCATGCTTTTCCGTTTCTGCCGCCATGTATCCCCTAATGTACAGAATGTACACCTCTTACCCTGTACGGGCGGGTTTATGGCTGTAATTGCTCTGGATAAACAAAACCAGGGAGAACCTAAAAACGTAGCCCTGGCTGCCCTCATGACCCATGTAAATATTAAGATGGCTATTGTGGTAGATACAGATGTTAATATCTACGATCCGAGCGAGGTACTCTGGGCTTTAGCTACCCGGGTAGATGCGGCGCGGGATGTTTTCCATATCCCCTATGCCCAGGGTATGGAAAACGATCCTACTACTAATGCTGAAGGCACCCATACTAAAGTGGGGATTGACGCCACCTTAGATCTGGCTTTACGCAAAGACTACAAGCGAGTGATCTATCCCAAGGTCAACTTGAAGGAGTATGTGTAGCTTTGGGTTGCTCACCTTAAAGGAGATAGCTCCTGGCCACTTAGTAGCCTGTCATTACCCGTTAGAGTGAAGGGGGTATATTATCTTTTGGAAGCTTTAAGCTTTAAGCTACAAAATCTCAAATATTGCTTGGCCTTCCGGAATGAAGCGCTTCTTAAAGAAATAGAAGAGAAATGTGCTTTTTCTACCCCGCCTAAAGTAGAAAAAGTCTTAGGTTCCCTCCTTTTCCCCTGTCCTTCTGATAAGAGGCCCTATATTTATGGGTGTATGGTCCTATCGGCGGACGGTAAAATGGCTTTCCTGGATAATCCAGCAGGCCATTTGATTTCAGCGGGAAATCGCATAGATAAAGAAGGGGCCTTGACCGATTATTGGATCTTAAATGTATGCCGTGCTTATGCTGATGCTGTAATTTTAGGCGCGGGAACCTTAAAAGTACCAAGGAAATGGACAGCCAAAATAGCGGATCCAGAACTGGTGGAGGCGCGCCGGACTATACTAAATAAACAGGAAGATTATCCTTATCCTTTAATAGCTACCCTTGATGGCACTGATCTTCCCCTCGAACATGAAATCTTTTCTTCTTACCCTTCAGTAGGTATTATTACTTCCCCTTGGGGGGCGGAATGGCTTAAAGAACGGCTGGGTAGGGATTGTACCCTTATCTCTTCGGATGGGGAATTTAAAGAAAAGAAAGCCCGGGTAAAGATTTTTACCCGGGGAGAGGGGAAGGTTCCCGCTACTTCTGAGATAATGAAGCTTTTGCGCCAGGTGGGGATAGAGTACCTCTTGGTGGAAGCCCCTAGTTATATCTGGCATTTAATAGAAGAGAAGCTGCTGGATGAATTTTTCCTAACCTATTCTTGTGTATATGTTGGAGGTGAATACGGGCTAGGCCGGACCCGGCCCTTTACTACCAGTGACCATCCCCATAGCGTACTTTTAACTTTAGGATACCACCAAGGTTTTATATATACGCGTCAGAAATTGATTTACTAAAATATTTACCAGGAAATGGTATCATTTCCACGGTATAATGCTCTTTTTAGGGAAGATCTTTAACCAAATCCTCGAGGCCTAGTTCTTTAAGGCGATCAGGAGTGGGGATGCCTTCTTTGGTCCACCCGCCCAAGGTATAGTATTCGTCTAGCATAGTATCGAGATCAATGGTCAATCCTTTATAAAGGAGTTCGGCCTCCTGGGGGGAAACCCTTTCAATATCTTCAGGGTGAACGTATACGTCTAAAGGTTCTTTTAAAAAGCGTGGCGGGAGATAATCGTCTTTCCGGTTAAAACCATGGCGCACGTTATACATGCGTTCTAAATTTACTATCCGCTGTCCAGCAAGTAAAATTTCTTCGTCTTTAATAGGTATCCCTAAGGTTCGTAATCCTTTGGCCAGGTCATAAGGGGATAAAGCATAGGTTTCGGTAAAGCTAAATTTACAAATTCCTAAGGCATCCGCCAAGGCATTACAAGCTTCAGTAAAGCGGACCATATGGGCTTTAAACTTTTCGGAAGTTACTTCCATAAGCTCGGGGCCGCATTTCGGCAACCACTCTTTAGCTATATCTATTTTCCCAGCCACATCGATCACTGGCAGGGCATAGAGATGATCTGCTCCCCGGTTGCTGGTAGCATGGGCTAACCCAAAGGCTTTAAGCACCCGGCCTTCTTGCCGCGGGATCTCTACTCCCTTTACATGAAGAGCAAACTCACGGCTTAAGCCCCCTAGCTTCATACTGGCCTCTTTTACCCCTTCCGCGAGAAGCTCGCCTATCCCTTCCCGGTAAGCTATATCCCGGATGAGCCCCAAGATGGTTTCCGGATCTCCCCAAGCTAGGCTATACTTATCCCCTTGGAGGAGCCCTTTTTCCCTAGCTTCCATAGCAAAAGAGATAACCAGACCAGTGGAGATGGTATCTAATCCCAGTTCATTACATAGCTTATTAGCATGGATGATCACTTCTATATTATCGTTCCACAAGTTGGAACCCAGGGCATTGGTGGTCTCGTATTCGGGCCCTTCGGTTTCAGGGGTTTTAAAGGGTCCTTCCGGGACAGAAGTTACGCGGGAACATTTAATGGGGCAGGCAAAACAACCTTGGGTGCGAACTGTGTAACGAGCTACAGCTTCTGCATCAATGTTTTTACAACCTGGGAACTGTCCCCAGCGGTGATTTTTAGAAGGCATATCGCCTATCCTGTTCTTAGAAGCGATCAACGCTACAGTGCCCCACTGGCGGTAAGCCTGGCTACCAGGATGTTCGCGCACCCGGGCCATGGCTTCCCGCGCTATAGCTATAAATTCAGGGGGAAAAGAGAGCTTCTGGGAACCTTTGACTGCCAGGGCCTTGAGGTTCTTAGAACCCATGACCGCACCCATGCCAGTGCGGGCTGCAGCCCGGGCGTAATCGTTAATAATAGCCGCAAAGTATACCAGATTCTCCCCCGCGGGACCTATGGAAGCCACCCGGCTTCCTGGATATCTTTGGCGGAGGATACTTTCAGTTTCGGCGGTAGCTTTCCCCCATAGATCCCGGGCTGGTAGGATGTTGATTTGTTCATCAAATATAGTTAAGTATACAGGTTCCCGCGCTTTGCCAGTGATAACTACCAGCTCGTAGCCTGCTTTTTTTAATTCAGGGCCAAAGAAGCCCGAACTGTTAGCGTAGCCATAGGCGCCGGTGGCTGGTGATTTGGAGGTAACTGTATAGCGAGCCCCGCAGGGCCAAGGAGTTCCTGTAAAGGGACCCACCGAAAAGATTAAAAGATTGCGGGGATCAAAGGGGCTAATATCTGGCCCTACATGATCATAGAGTATTCTAGCTGCTATCCCCCGGCTCCCTAAGTACTTTAAGGTATATTCTTTGGGGACTTCTTGTACCCTAATTTGACGGGTTGTAAGATCTACCCATGCCATTTTTCCCATTTTCTTAATCTCCCTCCTAATTAACCTCCTACTATAGCGTTGAAAATCTCAATTTTATCTCCTTCTTCTACTAAGGTCCTCTCCCACTCTTCCCGGGGGACTCGCCGGCCGTTTAAACTTAAGCCTAACATATTGGCTAAGGTGGGGTCCCGCAAGGAAGGAAATTGAGAGGATAGAAGTTCAAGTAAAGAAGAAATGCTTTGCGGGGAAGGGATATCGAGCTCAAAGCTATTAGTTTTAAATAACACCTGCCAGAAACCGAAAAAGGAAATTTCTACCCCACTAATTTAGCCCTCCTTGAAGCTTTATATCTATCTTAAGACCTTTTCCAGGATAGCTTCGCAAACAGATACCGAAACTGGCCGCGGGTTGGAAGAAGCTAAGGGCATATTGGCTGCCTCTTGGGCAAGCTGATTTAGATTCTTTTTCTCTTTAAGAAAGTCTGCCAAGGTAGAAGGCAATTCTAGATCGCTTAAAAGTTCGCGTACAGCTGTTACGGCTTCCCTGGCCCTTGCGCGGATTTCTCCCTTTGTCTTTTTCCCCAAAAGGGTGGCTATATAGGCGTACTTTTCAGGGACAGCCACCAAATTATATTCCATGCCCCAGGGAAGAAGTATAGCATTAGCCAAACCATGAGGTATATCATAATGGCTGCAGAGGGGGCCGGCTAGGGCATGGACAATTCCTAATCCTGCTTGGTCCATGGCTGCCCCGGCTAAAGTGCTGGCCATAGCCACCTGCTCCCTAGCCCTAAGGTCATCACCTGCAGCAAAGGCCCTTCTTAAGTACTGGCCTAAAAGCTTTATAGCTGTAGCTGCCCAAGATTCGGTTAGAGGGTGGCTTCCCCGCGCCACTAAAGCTTCGATAGCATGGGTGAGGGCATCCATACCGGTTATAGCTGTGATAAAAGGGGGGAGAGTCAGCATAAGCTCAGGATCTATGAAAGAAGCCAAGGGCAACAATTTTTCGCTCCGGATACCTTTTTTAGTAGCACGATCTACTATAACGGCTACCTGGGTTACTTCGCTCCCTGTACCGGCGGTAGTGGGTAACATGTAGAGGGGGATACCTGGTAAAGTGAAGGGCTTACCTTCCCATTGGTACTCTTCTAACCTACCGCCATTGGTGATAAGGGCGCTGACCACCTTGGCCACATCCATAGGGCTGCCTCCGCCCAGGGCGACAACAGCCGTCACTTTAAAATCCCTAGCTACTTTTAAGGCTTTTTCCACATCTAAAGCTTGGGGATTAGCCGGTACTTCGTTGAAAATTTCCCAGAGGCATCCTATTTCGTTTAACACTTCTTCTAGTTTGCCTATGGTCCCGCTTTGCACCAGTCCCTGATCAGTGATCACTAGCACGCGATCTCCTGCTTGCAAAAAGGAAGAAAGCTTTCGCCGCGCCCCAGGGCCAAAATATATTCTGGTGGGCAAATAGAAGGATTTGATGGTCAAGGTTTTCTTCCCCCTACCTTAAGATTTTCCCAAAAGCAGGCCAGCTCTTCTGGTGGTATATCCCAAGAGAGGTGATAAGGGTCTAAGGGTTCCTCCTTCATAAATTCTGGTAGCTCTTCTACCTCCGGTAAACCGGCCGCCGTGTTGTAAGCCTTCTCTATAGAGATGACTTCCGCACCTAATTCCTCTAAATAGTGAGGTTTAAGCTCTAAATCATAACAAGCATTAAGCAAGTTTACTACTTTATCTGGATGTTGACCGGTGGCGGAAAGGAGGAAAACGCAAAGGCCTAAGGCGTCATAGGCTGCCCGGATAATCTGTGTTCTAAAGGATAATTCCTTTTGACCTTCTTTGGTGTGATGGTCTACCGGAGCAAAAACAGTCAGGCCTGCTGTATGATCAGCTCCCATGGGAGAAGTTAAATAAGTGAGGCCTGTTCCTTTAACCCCCCGGGGATCGTAGGCGGAAATAGCTTGACCTTTGATGGCAGGAACCCGCTCAGTTCCTAAAGCCAGGCCGCAGAAGGAGGCTCCCATACCAGCTAATCTACCTAGAAGGCCGTCCTTATATATTTCTAGGATTATTTTTTCGAAGCTTAAAGGTTGGCCGAAGGTGGCCAGCCCCGCTTCGGCCATAACTCCTAAGGCAGCCCCTACTTCAATGGTGTCTAAACCCAGATCGTTTAAATAATAATTCCAGCGCGCGATGCTATCCAGATCAGAGACGCCTAAATTGGCGCCCATAAGGCCCAAGGTTTCATATTCTAAAGGAGCCACTATCTCTGTACCATCAGGGGCGGGAACGACATTTGAGCACCGGATTAGGCAAGCAGCCATGCATTTTTCGGTATGCTTACCCGCTCCTTGCCGCTCTTTTATTAGATTAAACAAAGCCTCCCCGTTGATTAAGTGGGCCAGCTCAAACTGGCCCTGCCGGAAATTTCGCGTGGGCAGAGCTCCCAAAGTGTTCACAAGCCCTAGAGTTTCCGCAGTACCGTACTTAGCTAGTATTTTAATGCGCTCGCTTTTTAATATAAGGTGGTGAAATTCTTTCTTGGCTTCTATAAGTGACCACCTTTTTTCCCTTAGGGAAGGTGAAACTTGTCCATAAGGGAGCAAGATCCCCTTTACCCGCTTGCTCCCCATTACAGCTCCCAAACCGCCTCTTGCAGCCATGCGGCTGGGACGGCCGCAAGGGTCAGTGACCGCAACCCCGGAGGCCCACAACTTCTTTTCTCCTGCCGGGCCGATGAGGATGAGGGAATAGTCCTTTCCCCATTCTTGGTGCAAAAGCTCGGCGGTCTTATAATTGCCTAAACCCAAGTACCTTTCGGCAGGTAAAAACTTTACCTCTTGCTCTTCTAATACCAAAATAACCCATTCTGGCGAGCGTCCTTCTAGGATTACCGCGTTCCACCCGAGCCTCGCTAAAGCATCGCCTGCCGTGCCTCCAGCGTTAGCTTCTTTTATCCCCCCGGTTAAAGGACTTTTAGAGCCTACGGACAAACGGCTAGCGCTGGATATGCCTTGGCCAGCTAAGGGTCCGCAAGCGAGTATGATTTTATTTTGCTCTGAAAAGGGCCGGGTATGGGGAGGCACTTCTCGGCTTATTAGGTAAGAGGTTAAATAGCGCCCACCAGCCATTTTACTTAAGGAGATCTTTTCTTCCTGCCAGCATTTTTTAGTTAAATTGACCCGCAGTATTTTAGCTTTCATGCTAAAAATTACTCCTTCCTAAGGAAAAACTAAAGAAATAAGAGCAAAAGCCCGCCCTTTAAGTTTATCCTTTAAGGCGGGCTAAAGATTAGGTGTCCTGTTTATTTATATAGTTGAGCGCTGGACTTTAATCTTTCCACTTTTTATATCCTCTACTACTTTGTTGATTTTTTCTTTTACCTCTGGCGCAAGTTTATTTTCAAACCCATGGAAAGGCGCAAGATACACAGCTCCTTCCTTTACCCCCATGTAATACACTTTAGGTTCGTATTTCCCTTCTTGTACGATTTTACCCAGGGCTACCATGGCTTTAGCCCAGCTTTGTACCACACTAGTAACCACCGTATCCGGCGCCACGTTATTTAAATCAGCACCATAACCAATAGCTAGTACCTTTTTTTCTTGGGCAGCCTGGATAGCTCCTAGGCTGGCCTGGTTAGCATCGCCCATAACTACGTCCACACCTTGGTTTATAAAGCTTAAGGCCATTTCTTTCATTTTAGCTACATCAGTAAAGCTCCCTGTCATGGCTGTCTTCACATCGATATCCGGTTTTATATATTTAGCCCCCTGGACAAATCCTTCTAAAGTCTGGCGAATGGGCGGCATCTCTTCTCCTCCTATGGCAGCTACTTTACCTGTTTTACTTAAAATAGCCGCTATGGCCCCTTGCAAGAAACCTATCTGGTAATTATCTACTACCAGGGAGCATACATTTTCTTTAGCTATGCTACCGTTATTAATGACGAACTTGACCTTAGGGTATTGGGGGGCCACCCTTTGCATGGCATCAGCGAACTGGAAACCATGGGCGATGATCATATCGTACCCTTGTTGGGCATACCCGCGGATTATCTCTTCCTGGTCAGACTGGCTTACATTTTCAGTATAACTACCTTCCACCCCTAACTCTTTTTCCATGGCCTTTAATCCTTCATAGGCTGTAGCATTCCAGCCATTATCGTTTATAGGACCCGGTAGCACTAAAGCTACTTTAAGCTTGTTGGATTCCTTTTTCTCTTTTTTTACTTCCTCTTTTTTGGACGAAGGAGTGGCAGAGCCTGTTTTAGGGGTACAGGCACTAGTAAAAGTAGCTAGGGTAAGCATACCCACAAGTAAAAGGAAAAGCGATATATAGCGTTTTATATACATGATTTCCCTCCTTGAGAGTAATGTTTTAAAAAATGTTCTATATTTGTTACATTCTTTAGGAGTGTAGAGGATCCTTCTTTTATCTATGGCTTGTTTTTAAGTAAATTGTACGAGTTAGTCAGCAGGAGATTTAAGGCTTGTACTAGAGTAATAACCCTTTTTATTTGCGCATTTTGTTCATATTTTCCCTTTACTAGTTTACTTACTTAAAGCTAAAATTAAAGCAGATGCAGTATATACCGGTCTATGCAGGTCTAGACTACAAGGTAAAAGGTAGGAGGTAAGTTGTGGTTAATAATAAAGTAGAAGGTCCTGTACCTGCTTATTTTCAAATAATGCAAGATCTCCAACAGCAGATCTTAAATGGCATTTTAAAACCTGATGACCGGGTACCTTCGGAGACTACATTGGCTAAAATTTATGGTGTTAGCCGTATGACGGCCCGCCATGCTTTGACGGAATTAGTAAACCAGGGGTATCTTTATCGAGTATACGGGAAAGGAACTTTTGTTTCTCGTCCCAAAATTGAGCGTAGCTATGCGCCCTTAACCGGATTTATGGAGGATATGCGGGAGCGAGGGTTGCGCCCCTCTTCTAAGCTATTGAGTTTAGAACAAGTTTTACCTGATCCTGAACTACGTAATAAATTAAAACTTCCTGTAAATGCTAAGGTATATCAAATTGCACGATTGCGCTATGCTAACGCTGAGCCCATCGTTATCCAGATTTCTCGGATACCTCAGTATTTATGTCCGGGATTAGAAGAAGTAGATTTGGAAAATAGCTCTTTATATTTTGTGTTAGAAAAGCGTTATGGGATTCGCCTTTATCGTGCTGTGCAGCGGTTAGAGGCTACGCAAGCTACTCCAGAACAAGCGAAGCTATTGGAGATCCCCCGACATAGCCCTCTTCTTTATGTCCACCGTTTAAGCTTTCTTGCTGATGATACACCGGTTGAGTTTGTGGAATCCTGGTATAGAAGCGATCGTTATGCTTTTGAAGTAACCCTGTATAAAGACTGGGCGGGTAGGCGATAAGCTGAATGGTTATTGATGTGATAGGGATAGTAGGTAGCCCTCGTAAAAAAGCTAATACAGATCTTTTGGTAGAAAAAGCCTTAGAAGGAGTAAAGGCAACAGGGTTACAGGTGCAGAAGTTTTATTTGAATGACATGGAAATTAAGCCATGTCAGTATTGCAACTATTGCCGTAAACATGGGAGTTGTTATATAAAGGATGATATGAACATTTTATATTCTGCTATTGAACAAAGCCGAGGTTTAATATTGGGTACTCCTACTTTTTACGGTGATATCTCTGCTCAAACCAAGCTTTTTATCGACCGGTGTTACCGGTATGTGGAAATAATTAAGAAAGAAGATGGAGGCTTTCTATTTTCTAGCCGGCTTCCAGGAAAGCGGTTGGGCATGATGATAGGGGTAACGGGTAGTTTTGGACCTGAAACTTTTAATAAGCAAATTGAAGTAATTCAACTCTTATTCAACGATCTAAATGCCGAATTCGCGGACCGGTTGCTATATACGGGTACCGATTTTTTGCCAGTAAGGGATAATCCGGACATTTTGTCTTTGGCTTGGGATAAGGGTGTGGCATTGGGGCAAAGGATAAAAAATTCTCTATAAAAATCTTAAAGAACTTAAGCAAAAAGGTTTATAAGAGCAAAGGGTAATTTAAGGAGAGATAAGCTAATATGGTGTGGATACTAGGATTATGCGCTAGCCCTCGGGTAGCTGCTACTGATTTTTGTGTGCAAGAGGCTTTAAAGGCTGCTCGAGAAGTAGGAGAGATTGAGACAGAATATATTTCCTTGCGAGGAAAAGAAATCAAACCCTGCCTTCACTGCGATAAATGTTTGGACACGGGCCTTTGTATTCATAAGGATGATGCCCTTCCTATCATCGAAGCCTTTTTTAGAGCAGATGGGATCATTATCGGTTCCCCTGTTTATGATATGAATATACCCGCCCAACTAGCTGCCCTTTTTAATCGTTTTCGTATGCGTTTTGTTGAAGTATGCGATCGTAGCCCGCGAGCTTTAGAGTATAAAGTTGCAGGTGCTATAGCTGTGGGAGGTAGTCGCAATGGAGGCCAGGAGATCGTCCTAGGAGCCATCCTTAACTTCTGCTTGGCAGAAGGGATGATTGTGGTAGGGGGAGAAAAATTCCAGAATCATGGGGCTGCTGTTTGGTCCCAAGATAGAAAAAGAGCTGGCGCAGAGGAGGATGAGATAGGGTTAGCAGCGGTTAGGGCTGTAGGACGCCGGGTGGCCAAGGTAGCTTCGTTGATTGTAGCTTCTAAAGAAATCTGGATAGAAAAAAGGCGGGGGTGATGTAAAAGGGGAGAAAGGTAGAGAATTTAAAAAGGAGAATTTAAGCGTAGGAGGCAAGATAAGGAAAAGGGGAAAAATCTCAAAAACAAGATTTAGTCTTAAAAAATTAAGGAGGGCATAGAAAGGATGGCGGGTGGCAAAATAGGGAAGTTATTGATAGGGGTGTTAGTTACATGCTTGATTTTAGGGCTAGCGGCCTGCGGAGGGAAAAAAGAAAGCACAAGTGGACAGGGGCAAACTACACAGGAAAGCAAACAGGGAGAGAAAAGATTTAAAGTAGCTTTGTTACTTCCAGGTTCTATAAATGATGGAGGTTGGAGCCAGAGCGCTTATGAAGGTTTGATGGAAGTAAAGAGCAACCTAGGAGCTGAGGTAGCTTACACCGAAAATGTAAAGAAAAACGATCAGGTCCAGATAATGCGCGAGTACGCCCGGAAAGGGTACGATGTTATCTTAGGTCACGGTTTTGAGTTTTCCGATGCCTTAAAACAGGTTTCCAGTGAGTATCCCAATGTAAAATTTGCTGGTATTGGAACTAAGGTAACTGGACCTAATCTAGCCTCCTTACAGTTTAAGTACGGAGAGCTGGGGTACCTAGCTGGTATAGTAGCGGGACGGTGCACTAAGGCTAACAAGATAGGGTGGGTCACCGCTACTAAAGATCCTACAGGGCAAATGGAGTTAGTCAACCTAGAAGAAGCGGCCAAAAAAGTAAATCCTCAGGTATCTGTGACCGCTGCTTATACGGGAAGCTGGGAAGATATTAATAAAGCTAAAGAAGCAGCTTTAGCGCAGATTGCCAATGGAATCGATGTTATCGTTACCAACCATGACGCGGGTAATTTAAGCGTTATCCAGGCTGCTAAAGAGAAAAACATCATGGTCATAGGGTGGACCGGTGATTATTGTGATCTGGCCCCGGATAATGTGTTGACTAGTATGGTACAGAAAGTTTCTTCCCTCATCTTTATGGGTGTAAAAGAGTTTAAAGAGGGTAAGTTTGAAGGTAAGATTTACCAGTTTGGCTTAAAAGACAAAGTTCAATATGTAGGTAAGTATGGTAACAAAGTAACGGAAGAAGTAAAGAATGAGGTAGCTAAAGCTACTGAAGATATAATTTCCGGCAAGATCCAGCTAAAAGGTAGCCTATAAGGAAAAGGAAAGGGCGGGAGAGCTCCTCCCGCCCATAAACTGAAAACCCGGAGGGGACTGTTTCTTCATGCCTGTTCTTCTGGAACTCCGTGGCATATGTAAATCATTTCCGGGAGTAAAAGCCAATGACAATGTGAACTTACAAGTAGCTGCAGGTGAAATCCATGCCTTATTAGGGGAGAATGGGGCAGGCAAAACAACCCTTATGAACTGTATCTACGGTCTTTATACCCCTGATGCAGGCCAGATCTTTTGGGAAGGCCGGGAAGTTAAGATTAATTCTATCCGGGATGCTATAAATTTGGGTATTGGCATGGTGCACCAGCATTTCATGCTAGTGCATAATTTTACGGTTTTAGAAAATATCATGCTCGGCTTGCCTTCTAGGAGGGAGCCTTTTTTAGATAAGGCTAAGGTGGCCAGGGAAGTTAAGGAATTGATGGAAGCTTACGGGCTCTATGTAGATCTTGATGCCCAAATATGGCAGCTGCCAGTAGGGCTACAGCAAAGGGTGGAGATCCTCAAGGCTTTATACCGGAAGGCCCGGTTATTGATTTTGGATGAACCCACAGCGGTTTTAACACCTGGTGAAGTTAAGGAGCTCTTTCACATTTTACGCCAATTAGTAGCCCAAGGATATGCGGTAATTTTTATAACCCATAAATTAGATGAAGTTATGGCCATTGCTGACCGGATAACAGTATTAAGGGATGGCAAAGTAGTTAAAACTTTGGAAGCTAAAGCAGCTGACAAAAAAATGCTAGCGCGGCTCATGGTCGGCCGGGAGATCGCTTACGAAAAACCTAAAACCTCAGCTACCCCTGGAGAAGAGGTCTTAAGGGTTGAAAATTTGCAGGCCTTAGATAATAAGGGACTGCCAGCTTTAAGAGGTGTTTCTTTCACCATCCGGCGCGGAGAGATTTTGGGGATCGCTGGAGTAGCAGGGAACGGTCAAACAGAACTGGCGGAAGTTTTAACGGGGCTACGTCAGGCCACGGGAGGCAAGGTGTTTTTTAAAGGGCAAGAAATCACCAACTGGACTCCCCGGGCTTTATACGAATTGAATATCGCTCATATCCCTGAAGACAGGCAACGCGTAGGACTTATCATGGACTTTTCGGTAAAGGAAAACACCCTTTTGGGTGTGTATTATCGTTGGCCTTTTGCTAAAGGTATCCAGATGAACCACTCTGTTATACGAGAGCATGCCGCAAAACTTATCCAGGAATATGGCATCCGCACCCCGGGACCAGAAGCCAAAGTGCGGTTTCTTTCGGGTGGTAATCAGCAGAAGCTCATTTTAGCCCGGGAGCTCTCACGGAAACCTGGACTTTTAATTGCAGTTCAACCTACTAGAGGACTGGATATCAGTGCTACAGAGTTTGTCCACCAACAGATACTGCTTCAACGGGAACAAGGGACAGCTATACTTTATATCTCTACCGAGCTAGATGAGATTATGAAGTTAAGCGACCGTATTGCTGTATTTTATAAAGGAGAAATCATGGGTATTTTAGAGCCTCATAAAACCGATATAGAGACCCTGGGGCTTCTGATGGCGGGGGCCCAACGTTTGGAAACAAATTAAAGGAGGACAAGGATGCCGGACAAACTATTGGGCTGGGTTAAAGTTTTCCAGCGGGAAGGTTTAAGCGGCATTTTAACTCCAGTTTTTGGTATCATTTTTGGTTTAGCAGTAGCCGCGATAGTTATTATCCAGCAAGGAGTAAGCCCTTTAGAGGCCTATAGGGAGTTATTTTTAGGGGCCTTTGGTGATTTAGGAAGTTTTACCTTTACCCTCTTGCGCTTTATACCTTTGGCTTTCACGGGTCTAGCTGTTACGCTGGCGTACCGGGGTGGAGTTTTTAATATCGGCGCAGAGGGCCAACTCTATGTAGCAGCCCTAGCCTCTACCTGGGTGGGGATATACCCGCTACATGGGCCAGCCTTTATACACGTATTTTTGGCTCTGCTCGCTGGTATGATAGCGGGTGCCTTCTGGGCTTTTATACCAGGTTATCTTAAGGCTACGCGCGGGATCAATGAAATTTTGACTACCATTTTAATGAATTACGTGGCTATAAATCTTGTAGGTTTAGCAGTCAATACTTTTCTTATGGAACCTGGGCAAAGCGCTCCCCAGAGCCCTCCTATACTTGATAGCGCAAGACTTCCCATTATTCTACCTGGCACTTTTCTCCACGCAGGGTTCCTGTTGGTTTTTATTTTAGCTTGGTTAGTGTACTGGGTCTTATGGCATACCACCTGGGGGTATGAGATCCGGAGCGTGGGGGCCAACAGGGAGGCAGCCTGTTACGGGGGAATCAATGTAAAACGAGTTATGATATTGACCATGACTGCTAGTGGTGCCTTAGCTTCTTTGGCTGGAAGCTCAGAGATCCTGGGGGTACAGTATCGGTTGCTAGAAAATTTTATGGTAGGTTATGGTTATGATGCTATTGCTATAGCCTTGCTGGGAGGTTTGCATCCTTTAGGGACTCTAGTAGCGGCCCTCTTCTTCGGGGCTTTACGTAATGGTGCTAACTCTATGCAGATTGCTGTAGGTGTACCCGTATCTATAGTGTATGTGATACAAGCTCTGGCAGTTTTAAGCATTATAGCAACGGTTGCTGTCCGCAATATATACTTCCGGCAGACCTTTAAAAAGGAGGAGAGGTAATTGGAAAATATTTGGGCAATAGTTGGTAATATTGATTTTTTGGTAGCTAGCCTACGCATGGCCACTCCTCTTTTGTTGGCTGCTACAGGAGATATTTTCTCTGAACGAACTGGCGTGCTTAATATCGCTTTGGAGTCCATGATGTTAATAGGAGCCTTTGGGTCCTTTATTTTCGCCTATTATTTTGGGAATCCCTATGTAGGGATACTAGCAGCCGTTGCATTGGGAGCTCTCATGGGATTAAACCACGCTTTTTTTACTGTAACTTTACGCTGCGATCAGGTAGTTACGGCGGTGGGAGAAAATATCTTTGCTTTAGGTGTCACCAGCACCCTTTACCGCATTCTCCTAGGTGCTACTCCTATCCAGCCTGAAGCGCCCGGCTTACCGGTATTACGCATTCCTTGGCTTAGCCAGATCCCTGGGGTAGGAAGCCTTCTCTTTAACCAGAATATCTTGGTGTATCTAGCTTTAATCATGGTTCCTATCACCTATATAATCTTATTTCATACAACTTGGGGATTGAAAATCCGGGCCGTGGGGGAACATCCGCGGGCAGCTGATACCATGGGTATAAATGTATATTTAACCCGTTATATATGTGTTGTTATAAGCAGTATTATGGCTTCCTTGGGTGGAGCGGCTCTTACGGTGGGCGGTTTGAGATATTTTATGGATAATATGACTGCAGGGAGGGGTTTTATCGCCTTTTCAGCGGTGATCTTCGGCCGCTACAATCCTTGGGGAACCTTTGTAGCTACCGCGCTTTTTGGTATAACCGATGCTTTTCAATTGAGGATGCAAGCTATGGGCTTTAGCGTGCCTTACCATATATTCTTAATGCTTCCCTACGTGGTCACCTTGTTAGTTTTAGTGTCTGTAATAGGCTCCACAGTTGCGCCCCGTTCCCAAGGGATACCTTATATTCGGGAGGAACGGTAGAAAGGGAAAAGGGATGAAAGAGTTTTAAGGGGGTTAAATACATGAGCAATATAGGTAAAGTACGCCGGTTAAAGCGGCTGTTTCGCCCAGATGGACGTACATTTATTGTAGCTATGGACCACGGCACCAATGCAGGACCCCTTCCGGGGTTAGAAAGACCGGGGGAAACTTTGACTAAAATAGCTGCTAGCGGTGCTGATGCTGTAATTGTCAATTATGGTGTAGCCCGAGAATTTGCCCGTGAATTAGCTAGCTTAGGTTTAATTCTACGCCTTGATATACCTCCGACGGTGCTCGGACAGGGGTGTGCAAGTCACCTAGTATATGGGGTAGAAGAAGCTTTGCGCCTGGGCGCCGATGCAGTGATTGTAAACGCTGGTCCAGGTGTGGGAGTAGAAGAGGTTACTTTACCCCAGCTAGCCCAAATAGCTCGTCAATGTGATGCCTGGGGTATACCTCTTATAGGAGAGATTTCCCCTGGAGGTTTCGACAGTGATCCGGCTTTGCGCACATTAAAAAACATACAGCTTGGTGCCCGAATCGCCTGCGAATTAGGGGTAGATGCTATAAAAACTATTTACCACCCTGGGTTTGAAGCGGTGGTGAAAAACTGTTTTGTACCCATAGTAGTGCTAGGAGGGGCCAGGGTAAGCGATGATGTAACCTTTCTAGCCTCTATTAAAAGCGCCTTGGAAGAAGGGGCCGCAGGGGTAGCTATAGGGCGAAACGTTTGGGGACATCCACAGCCAGAAAAGATGGCGCGAGCCCTCGAGGCTCTTATCCATAAAGGGGCAACTTTGGGAGAAGCTAAAGCTATATTACAGGGTTAAAGGAGAGGATGCTGTTGCTCAGAGCAGTAATAACGGGACCGGAGACTATCAAGCTAGAAGAAGTTCCTTTGAGAAAATTAGAACCTGATGAGGTCTTGGTAAAGGTAAGGGCTTGTGGCATCTGTACGTGGGAGCAGCGTTTTTTCCGTGGAGTAGAAAAAAGTTATCCTTTCCTTGGCGGGCATGAGATTTCTGGGGAGGTGGTAGAGGTAGGCCCCCGCGTGGCCGAGAGGTTAAAAATAGGGCAGAAAGTAGCTGTAGCCCGGCTTACCCGGTGCGGCGAATGCTATTTCTGCCGCCGGGGGATGGATCATATGTGCGCTAATGCGGGAAATGATCCTACACCTGGTAATTATTGGGGGCCGGCCGGTTTTGCTGAGTATTTAATTGCTAAAGGATATGAAATTTATCCCTTAGCGGATAGGGTCGACTTTACCCATGCCACATTATCCGAACCTTTAGCTTGTGTTATACGGAGTATAGGCAGAAGCGACTTACGGTTAGGGGATACAGCAGTAGTTTTAGGGGCAGGAGTTATGGGTCTTTTGCATCTTAAACTAGCCAGACTTAAAGGTGCCCAGGTTATTGTAAGCGAGCCAGATAGTGAGCGAAGAGAAAAAGCTCTCCAGCTTGGAGCTACAGCTGCGATAGATCCTTTTAAGGAAGATATTATTTCTATTGTTAAAGATTTAACTGCGGGCCGGGGTGTCGAAGCTGTATTTTTTACAGGTGGAGGAACTCCCGCTTTAACCCAAGGGATAAAACTTCTCGCTAAAGGTGGCACTTTGGTAATATATGGTTCTGTCTATCCTCCTAATCCCTTAGAAGTAAATCCTAATGATCTGCATTACAACGAATTTATCCTCACAGGGGCTATAAGGCACGATAGAGAGAGCTTCCGCCAGGCTACTGCCCTGTTATCCGAAGGGTTAGTGGAGGTAGAAGACTTGATCAGCGCTCAGATTCCATTTAAAGAGATTGAAAAAGCTTTTAGATTAGCTATTGAACCGGGTACTTACCGGGTAGTGTTAACCTTCTAATAGAAGTGGTGATCAAAATTGTCCCTTCTATTGGGAGTGGATATAGGCACCTTAGGGACTAAAGCGGTGTTAGCAGATGAAACGGGATGTATTCTGGCTTCCGGGCAAATCCAACATAGCATAAGTTATCCTCATCCGGGATGGGCAGAACAAGATCCAGAGAAAGAATGGTGGGGTGAGTTTGTGGTCTTGGTGCGGGAGGTATTAACCAAGGCTAATGTCACCCCATCAGCAATTATAGGTATAAGTATAACGGGACTGGTCCCTACCCTTTGTGTGCTGGACAGGGAGGGGCGTAGCTTAAGGCCAGCTATTCTGCATTGCGATAACCGGGCCACCGCTGAGTTAAAAGAGTTGCTAGAAAATTATGGGCTAGAAATAACTTTAGAGCAAGTCTTACCTAAGCTGTTATGGCTTAAAAAACATGAACCAGATATTTATAAAAAGGCCCATGTTATCTTAAATCCCCATAGCTATATCGTCTACCGGTTAACTGGTCGGAAAACAACAGACTTTGATACTGCCAATATTTTTGGAGGAATTTTTGATGCTAGTAGTATGACCTGGAAAGAAAAATTATGTGTTGATTTAGGTATCAACCCTAGTTTATTGCCCGAACCACTTCCTGGTACAGCTATTGCTGGTGGTGTGTTACCAGAGGCAGCTCATCTTACAGGCCTAGCTCCAGGTACCCCAGTAATTGTGGGTACAGGAGACTCTTTCGTTACTCTTTTGTCAGCTGGGGTTACACAACCTGGGGAAATGATGATTTATCTAGGTACGGCAGGGACAGCTATTTTAGTCCGGCGGCCTTTAGTTGAAGTAGCTAGCACTTTGCATATCAGTAATAGACCCTCAGCAGTAGAGTTTTGTGCCAATATCTTAACCTGCGGGCAAGCCCTTAATTGGTATAAAAATAATTTCTTTCCTGAAACTCCAGAGCAGGAATTTTTTAAGTTAGTAGAAACCCAAGCCAGATCTCTTCCTCCTGCTGCTCAAGGCCTTTATTTTTTACCCCATCTTATGGGTCGACGCTTACCTTACCCTCAGCCTTTGGCCCGGGGGACCCTTTTTGGCCTGACACCTGCTCACCACCGTTACCATATTTTTCGGGCTCTATTGGAAGGTATAGCTTATGAATTTAAATGTGGATACCTCAAGGTAAAAGAAGAAGTGCGACGGATAGTAGTAACTGGTGGCGGTGCCTACAGCTCCCTATGGCGGCAGATTATAAGTGATGTGCTAGACAAAGAGATATACTCTCCCCTCCATCATAATACAGCTTTAGGGGCCGCTTACTTTACAGGGTATTCTTTAGGCCTGTTTACCGATTTTCATAAAATGCGGGAACAATGGAATCCGGTTAAGGATCACCATAAGCCCCAACTCCAAGCTTCAGTATGTTATCGTAAAGCCTTTAATGTTTATCTAAAATTAAATCGTATTCTCCAGGAGCTTTATTAATCGTAGATAAAGGTATATTTACTCGGTCCATCGCAATATGCTATAACAATGAGCTTCTAGAAATTAACTTTCACTTTATATTTAATATGCCTACAAAGCGGAAGAGGAGCGAAGAGAGAGTGGAGAAGGGCTAGAAGAGCTTAATTAAGTATAATTTAAATCTTTTAGGACACTAGCTATAGAGTGCCCACGGGAAATGTGAAAAATGTGGAAGATAAATCAGACAAGAGGTTAGTAATTAGAGTAAGACTATAAATTCATCTACTGTTAACCCTGCGCTTTTTAAAATGCTTTTAAGGGTCTTAGGTTTTAAGACTTTACCAGCATGTACAGGAACTATAACTTGCCGCTCATACGGTGACCTCCACGAGATTATCACCTTCCTGGTCGTTTGGCGGTAGCGGTTGCCCTGTTAGAAGGAGGTATTCTAGGTAACAGGTTATTGCCTCGCGGGCGTTGGCTAGAGCTTCTTCTTTGTTATCGCCTTGAGTAATGACAGGGGGAAGAGAGGGGACTAATACCGTGTAACCACCCACAGGGTCCTCCTCGTCGGGTTCATTCCATTCCAGTACCACGTTATACCGGCGGGTAATTTTCTCGTTCATCGAGGAAGCCTGGGCAAAGTTAAGCACCATCTGCAAGCGCTCTGGAGAAAGCTTAGAAAGTGCTTCCATAATTTCTGGCGGTAACATTGGGGTATCACTCTCCTTTTAGGTTAATTATTTAATTATAATGTATTTTTTAATTCTATCTACCGCCGCCGGGGATCAGAAGCTGTTAAGTAGACCTAGGTAATTTTTTGTTTTTTTTCCTCCAATGGTAAATGGGTATTTATGTAGTTTATGTTAGTTATTGGTATAACAAAGGTATACAACATTTGACAAAGACACCTTCTGTTAAAACAGTCGTATATTTCTCTAAAAAATTTCTCTAAAAAACTCGGCTAGTGAAGAAGGAAAATATAAGATGATATCGAATATATATCATAGATTTTTGGGACCGGTTTCAAAATTAGTGCAGACAGAGGGCGATTAATAGGCTTATGAAGGTTACTATTAAAGAAATTGCTAAGAGGAGTGGGGTTTCCCGATCGACTGTTTCGCGAGTCATTTCTAATCACCCTAATGTAGATGAGGAAACGAGACAAAAAGTAAAAAAAGTTATGGAAGAGTTAAATTACCGTCCCAGCCGGTTAGCACAAGGGTTAGTAAAAGGGAAAATAAACGTTGTAGGCCTAATAATTGGCGATATTCGTAATCCATTTTATTCTGAGCTTACCCGGGCAATAGAGGATATACTTAACGCTGAAGGATACATGGTGGTGTTGTGCGATAGCGATTATAATCCTCAGAAAGAAGAATTGTACTTGCGAACGGCTGAGGAATTAGGCTTTGCGGGAGTTATCATGACTTCTGCTATGGAAACAAAGGAATTACTACAGACCCTTCAAAGCCTTAGCTGTCCGGTAGTGTTGCTAAACCGTTATTTGCGAGCTTTTGAGACGGATGTCGTATCTTTTGATAATTATAATGGTGGATATATTGCGGCTGAACATCTAATTAAACTTGGGCACCGAAGAATTGCTATTTTAGCTGGACCCAATAATTCCACATCCAGTAAAGATCGTCTGAGGGGGTACAGTGATGCTTTGAGGGATTACGGACTTGAATATAAAGAAGAGGAAGTTACTTACGGTGATTTGCGTTGGGCAACTGGTTATGAATTCGGGCTTCACCTATTGAGACGACAAGAAAGGCCTACTGCTGTTTTTGCCGGGAACGATCTCATGGCTTTGGGTATAATTCAGGCTTATTTGGACAATGGGCTTAAGGTACCGGATGACCTTAGTGTGGTCGGGTTTGATGATATTCCAGCAGCGTATATGGGTGCAGTAAAGTTAACCACTGTGAGGCAGCCTCAATACGAAATGGGTGTAGAAGCGGCAAAACTAATGTTAGAGCGCATTAAAGGGATACCACATGCTCCGAAACGTATAATTTTTGATGCTAAGTTGGTAATTAGGGAAAGCACAAAACCTATTATATAATCCTTTTTAGGGTTATATAAAGAGTAGGTATCGCACTGACCCTCGAAACGCAAATAATATTATTTTGCCTACGAGCTAATCAAACCCAAAGTAGCTACTTTAATGGTACCGGTACCAATATAAACTTTAAGGGAGAGAAAGGCTATGACTTCTAAAGAAGTTGTTATTGTAAGCGGGGTAAGGACACCTATAGGGACTATGGGAGGAAGCCTAAAAGACGTACATCCAACTGATTTAGGTGCTATGGTAATTAGAGAAGCTATCCGCCGGGCTCAAATTGAGGACCATTTAGTAGATGAAGTTATAGTAGGCAATGTAGGGCAGATAGCCGAGAATGGCTTTATTGCTCGTGTGTGTTCCTTGAAGGCTGGTCTACCGTTAGAGACTACGGCTTATTCTGTTAACCGTCAGTGCGGCTCAGGGTTGCAGGCGATTAATTCAGCCGTACAGGCTATTCAAACAGGCGAGGCTGATGTAGTTGTAGCCTGCGGTACGGAAAACATGAACCAATTACCCTATTATGTTCGGAATGCCCGTTTCGGTTATCGTTTTGGCCACGGGCAACTTGAAGATGGTTTGCTAACTATATTGACCTGGCCGCTAGGGCCCTATCCTAATGGTATTACGGCAGAAAATGTGGCGGAACGTTTCCATATTAGCCGTGAAGAACAGGATGAATTTGCGTTACAGAGTCAACGAAAGGCCGAAGCCGCAATTAAAGCAGGAAAGTTTGTCGAGGAGATTTTACCTGTACAAGTTACCATTGGTAAAGAAACCAAGCTTTTCAGTCAAGATGAACATCCTCGCTTTGGTATAACGCTAGAGCGGTTAAGCCAACTAAAACCGGCATTTAAAGAGGGTGGTACAGTTACTGCAGGCAATTCTTCCGGTATCAACGATGGTGCTGCGGCAGTAGTCATTATGTCGCATGAAAAAGCGAAGCAATTAGGGATCAAACCTATTTTAGCCATTAGAAGCCAGGCGGTAGTAGGTATTGATCCTGATATCATGGGTGTTGCCCCGGCACCGGCAACGAAAAAGGCGGTTTCTAAAGCGGGTTTAAGCCTGGATGATATAGACTTATTTGAAATAAATGAGGCTTTTGCTTCTCAGGCTATAGCCGTAATCCGCGAACTTGGTGTCCCACCAGAAAAAGTAAACGTTAATGGTGGAGCTATTGCTTTAGGGCATCCTATAGGAGCTACAGGGGTGATTTTGACTGTAAAGCTAATGTATGAGATGCAGCGTCGTGGCAGCCGTTATGGCGTTGTTACCATGTGCATAGGAGGGGGGCAGGGCATAGCTACAGTATTTGAAAGGCTCTAACAGTCAAAGAAATTGGGGGTAATTAAGATGAAAGCCAAATTTCTTAGCGCTAAAGAGGCTGTATCGCTAATAAAAGATGGGGCTACGGTTGCCACAGTTGGTATGACTTTAGTGGGTATGGCCGAAGCTATATTGAAAGCCATTGAGAAGAGCTTTTTGGAGACTGGGAGACCCCGTGATTTAACCCTTGTCCATTCAGCAGGGCAAAGTGATGGGGAATTGGGGATCCAACATTTAGCGCATGAAGGTTTAGTCAAACGCATTATAGGTTCCCATTGGGGGCTTGCACCTCGATGGATGGAGATGATAACCAACAATAAAGTAGAAGCGTATTGCTTACCTCAAGGGCAAATTGCTCAGTTATACCGCTCTATGGCTTGTGGTCTGCCTGGAAAGATGTCTAAGGTGGGGTTAGGTACCTTCATTGATCCGCGCATAGAAGGGGGGAAAATGAATAGACGGACGCAAAGTTTGCCTTCTTTGGTCGAAGTGATGAACTACCAGGGAGAAGAATATCTCTTTTATAAAGCTATTCCTTTAGATGTAGTAATCATTCGTGGTACTACTGCAGATGAAATGGGGAACATAACTACTGAAGAAGAACCCATGAAGTTAGAGCTTTTAAGTGCAGCCTTGGCTGCTAAACGTTTTGGAGGTATTGTCTTAGCTCAGGTTAAACAAGTTGCCCAGAAGGGGACACTCCATCCCAAGGAGGTAGTAGTGCCCGGCGTCTTTGTTGATGCTATTGTGGTAGCAGAAAACCCGGAAGTAGATCACAGGCAAACTTCATCTTGGGTTTTTGACCCAGCTTATTGCGGTGACTTAAGAGTCCCTCAGACAGCCTTGGAGCCGCTTCCTTTATCCATCCGCAAGGTCATCGGTCGGCGGGCTATGCTTGAGTTATATCCGGGAGCTATAATCAACCTAGGGATCGGTATCCCCAATGATGTAATTGGCTATATCGCTGCTGAGGAAGGAATTTCAGAAGATATTATGATTACCGTGGAATCGGGTATTTATGGAGGCGTCCCGGCGGGCGGGATAGATTTTGGTATCGCTAAGAATACTTGGGCTTTAATAGAACATACCAACCAATTCGATTTTTATAACGGTGCCGGTGTAGATTTTGCCTTTATGGGTGCAGGAGAAATAGATTCGGAAGGGAATGTAAATGCTACTAAATTTGGAGATCGGGCCACGGGATGCGGTGGCTTCATCGATATTACTCAATTTGCAAAACACGTGGTTTTTTGTTCTACATTCACTGCGCAAGGATTGCAGGTAGATTTTTCTGAAGGTAAGGTGCGAATATTACAAGAGGGGAAAATCAAGAAATTGGTCAATAGAGTGCAACAGATTTCGTTTAATGGTATGCTCGCAAGAAGAAAGGGACAAAAAGTACATTTCGTTACGGAAAGAGCCGTATTTGAATTACAACAGGAAGGCCTAGTATTAGTAGAGATTGCCCCGGGTATTGATTTACAACGTGATATTCTGGATCAGATGGAATTTAAACCCAAAATTGCTCCCAACTTAAAGATAATTGATCCAGCTATTTATCAAGAGGGACCCTTTGGGTTGAAGCGCTTATTGGAAGCTAAATAGAGGGGGTTCTTAAATGCGTTTGAGAGATAAGGTGGCTATTATTACCGGCGCTGGACGGGGGATTGGCCGAGCGATCGCCCTTAAGCTGGCTCAAGAAGGAGCTAAAGTAGTGGTTAGCGATATTATTATAGAAAATGCTCAAGCTGTCGCCGAGGAGATTAAAAAAGCAGGGGGGACCGCTCTGGCGATAAAAACTAATATTGCTGTACGGGAGGAGGTGGAACAGCTCTTCACGGAGGCCATCAATCACTTTGGGAAGATAGATATCCTTGTTAACAATGCTGGCATTAACCGTGATGCTATGTTGCACAAAATGACAGATGAACAATGGGATGAAGTCATTGCTGTAAACCTGACGGGTACTTTTTATTGTACCCGCCAGGCGGCTATTTATATGCGAGAACGAGGTTATGGTCGCATCATTAACATCGCTTCTGCCAGTTGGTTGGGCAATATAGGCCAGGCCAATTATGCGGCTTCTAAAGCAGGAGTTGTAGGACTAACTAAAACAGCTGCAAGAGAACTTGCCAAAAAAGGTATTACTGTTAATGCCATTTGCCCGGGGTTCATCGATACTGATATGACTAGAGGGGTGCCCCCAAAAGTCTGGGATCTCATGATTAGTAAAATTCCTATGGGACGTGTGGGACAACCGGAAGATGTGGCAAATTTAGTGGCTTTTCTGGCTTCTGACGAGGCCAGTTATATAACGGGTGAGGTTATAAATGTCGGCGGTGGCATGGTTTTATGACGCGCTTTAAAAACTTAAAGACAAAGGGAGGAGGAGTATGTATCTAACAGACGAAGAAAAAGCGATGCTTGACGGTAACGAAGGGGAAGCAGTTAAATTGGCAATGGAAATATTAGTTACAGCGGGTGAAAGCTTAGGCGCTCAACGCCTAATACCCGTAAGCAGTGCTCACATTGTTTTGGCTATGTATAAAAGTATATATGATGCCGGGGTTGAAGTGTGTGAGAAGTTTGCAGCTCTAGGTGGCAAGTTTAAGATACCAACAACTTTAGATCCTTGTGGGATGGATACAGAAAACTGGGAGGAATTTAAAACTCCCCATGAGTACGCTAGCAAGCAGATAAGAGTAATGAAGGCTTATAAGGAAATGGGAGCTATACCGGTGTGGACCTGTACTCCTTATTTTACAGGTAATTTACCTCGTTTCGGTGAACATGTGGCGTGGACTGAATCATCTGCAGTAGCATTTATAAATTCAGTATTAGGAGCTCGTTCAAACAGGGAGACGGCAGTGCTAGATATTTGCGCCGGTCTTACTGGGCGAGTACCGGAACATGGTCTGCATCTTGATGAGAATCGGAAAGGGGAGGTTTTAATACACCTCCAACTAGGTAATCGAGCGTTGGCTAGCTGGGAATACCCGGTTTTAGGCTACTACCTGGGCAAGACCCTTGGAAGCCAGATAGGTGTCGTTGAAGGGATGAAAGGCCATCCTTCAAATGATGATTTAAAAGCCATGATGGCTGCTGCTGCAGCCTCGGGTTCCTTAGCTCTAATTCATATAGTTGGGATAACTCCTGAGGCTCCAACTACCAAGATTGCCTTCGGGGGCCGCCCTATTTCAAGTGAGTTGGAAGTAACAGAAGATATTTTGGCTAAGACAAGAGAAGAAATGTGTACAAAGGATACTGGTAATATTGACTTGGTAGCAGTTGGTTGTCCCCATTATAGTATTGGCGAAATTGAACGTGTGGTAAGGCTACTTCATGGACGTCGCATTCATCCTAACACCGAATTTTGGGTTTATACCAATAAGAACACAGCTGTGATGGCCGAAAGAATGGGATTCCGTCAAGCATTAAAAGAATCGGGAGTTCGTCTAGTATTGGAAACGTGTATGCTGATTTCGCCGATTGAAACATGGGGTTTTAAAACTATTATGACAGATTCAGGTAAGTGCGCTTATTATGCACCTATGCAGTGCAAGGCAGACGTAATCTTTGGTAGTATAGAAGAGTGTGTCGAAAGTGCTGTCTCTGGCCGATTGTTAAGGGAAGGGGGCAAAAGACTTTGAGAATATTATATGGTAGAGGTATCACTAAGGGTTGTAGCAGGGGAGAAGCCATTGTCACTAGGCAGCCGTTTGGTTTTTGGGGTGGTGTTGACCCTAAGACGGGATTCATTATCGATAAAAGGCATGAATTATATGGTCAAAATGTGAAAGGAAAAGTTTTTGTTTTCCCTGAGGGTCGAGGTTCAACTGTTGGTGCAGCAGTAATACTAGAGCTAGTGAGGTGTGGTAATGCTCCGGCGGCTATAGTTAACCGAAAGACGGAGACTATTTTAGCAGTTGGTGGCGTGTTAGCGGAGAAGTTTTATAATACGAGTATCCCCATTGTTGATAGCTTAAATGAAGATCCTACTGTAGTAATTAAAACGGGAGACATAGTTGAGGTGAATGGAATAACCGGTGAAGTAAAAATTAAATCACACTCGGCGGGACTGTAAATCGGATAGCAGCCAAATAGTACCTATAACGTATCGGAAGGATAATGACAACAAAATTGGGGGGTCGGCGAAGAAGATGATGCTGGCTACCCCGTGTCGGACCCCAATATAAAGTAGCTAGTACAGTGAAGTGACAGGGGATGGATTTGCAACTCTTCTAAAGGGTTTCTCGAAATTGGCGGCAAAACTTCAGAGTAGTCTGGCTTCGGAGTTAAGGATTAGTGTTCCTAAAACAACACCAGCTGGCGCGGTGCTTGTTAACCTTTCCTTAACCCCAACCTCTAAGGTGGGAGAAATCGTTGACGGGCCTTGGACGAAGAAGATCTATACAATGTAGGAGACGAGCGGATACAAGATGACCTTGGCCTGGATATCCTCTAGATAGGTGCCAGTAGGATCTGGCGGGAGCTCAGTGCGAACATGACGGATTGTTTACGAAAGCGTGAGCGCGCTTTACAACATTGAAGAGGCCTTGTGATTGCGGGCATGTCAGGTAAATCACGGGACGACAAAACAGGAGGTGGGGAGCAGATTTAACAACCGGACTGTGGCTAGGATGGCGGAGAGGGACAACAGGCTGCATGGGGCAGAAACAAATGGCGAATAGGGGGCCTGGCGCCGGGGAATTGCTCTGAAAGGAGAGTGAGAACAACAAGGTAGGGGTAAAGTACTATCTCAACCAAGGAGTGGAAATGGTGGCAGGCTGATTTTGGTGGCGTTTCAAAGAGTCGGGAAGGTGGAAGATGGAGTTTGTCAACGGTTACAAGGAGATCTGTTTATTCTCTATGCAAATAACAACTTAGATGGCTATTGTAGCGGCTAACCAGTTTGCATGCTTTCTGGGGAGGGGGGAGATAAGAGGTTATTTTTGAAGGACGGGCATAGATACTATTGGTGGTTCCGAGAAACTACATGAAAAATATGAGGGGGGAAGAATAATGAAAGCTAGACAATGGAAAGTGGTTACCATCCTGGGATTGTTAATGTTAATACTGTTGCTCTCAGTCGGTTGTGGGAAAAAAGAAGGTACCACAATTAAAATTGGACAGATTATTACTTCCTTGACAGGCGAGGCAGCAATGTACGGCCATTACCAAAAGAATGCTGCGCAAATGGCTGCCGATGAGATAAATGCAGCAGGCGGAGTTAACGGAAAAAAAATAGAAATTATTGCTTTGGACGATCAGGCGAAGCCTAATGTGGCCTTGAATGCGATGCAAAAATTAATAAGTGAAGTTAAGCCTGTAGCGGTCTTGGGACCTGACTGGAGTGGTAACACTTTAGCAGCTGCCCCTGTCGCTCAGCAGAATAGGGTGCCGCAAATTACCAGTAGCAAAAGTTGGAAAATAACCCACCAAGGAAATCCGTATATTTTCAGGGTTGTGGCATTGGGTCCATTTGTGGCTGAAGCGCTAGTAAATTACGCTTACCAGCAAGGGTATCGTAAAATGGCTATTCTGTACACTAATAGTGAGTATGGTGTTAGCGGTGGCGAGGGTGCCAAAGCAGCTCTAGAAAAATTGGGGTTAAAACCAGTGGCATATGAAACCTATAATGTTGGAGATAATGATTTCACAGCTCAGCTAATGCGTATTAAAAATTCTGGGGCTGAAGTGGTTATTGATTATTCCATCCAAATTGAGGGAGCAAAATCGTTCCGGCAAATGAGGGAAATGGGAATTAACATCCCGGTTTACGGAGGGGATGCTTTTATAACACCAGAATTCGCGGAGTTAGTTGGTCCCGAAAAGATGGAGGGTATTATTGCTGGGTCCGCGTTCATTCCATCATGTCCCGAGCCGGCTGTGCAAGAGTTTGTCAGAAAGTATAAGGAAAAATATGGGGTTATCCCAGATGATCATGCTGCCCCTTACTATGACGCAGTGAAGATTTTGGCGCAGGTCATCGCTAAGGTGGGCACGGATCGTGAAAAAATAGCCGAAGAACTGAGGAATCTAAAAGGATTCCAGGGTGTTCAAGGTGACTATACTGCGGATAAATGGGGCAATTTAATTCATAGTGTAATGCTGGCAAGGTATACCAACGGGCAATGGCAGTATTTAACAACAATCAAGAATCTCACTGACCACGAATAAAGTTGGTCGTGGAATTCAGTAAAAGTGGGCGTAGGTATAAACGTCTTAGATATAATAATATCAATAACGACGGAATACCTACGCCCAGATATAGAAGAGTATGTATACGTGAATTTAAGACCTTAAGTGTTAAATCTGGACTCAATTGTGGCTGGGAGGTCTGTTGAGTGGATTGGGTAATCCAGGTGTTGGCTGGAGGAATGGCAATAGGACTGTTGTATTCTTTACCTGCATTGGCTATTGTTTTGCTTTGGAACACGGCCGGTTTTTTTAATTTAGCTCAGGGTGATTTTATGGCTCTGTCAGCCTATTGCCTCTTGTTATTCTATATGACCCTAAGATTGCCGTTTATAATATCTGCACTTTTTACAATACTGGTTTTGGCTATAGTGGGCTTTGTGGTCGATAAGATTTTGTTTTATCCCTTGCGCAAATTCCGTGCACAAGAATTATTGACGTTAATTGCTACGGTAGGTTTATCAGTTTTTATGAAGAATCTTATCAGAGCAACATGGGGGACAAAACCATTATCCATTACTAACGTTTTTGGTACTAATCCTTTAAAAATCATGGGAGCTTACATTATGCCCCATGTGCTTTGGATTATGGGTGTATCTATACTCCTTATTATTGTCTTATATTATTTGTCCCAAAAGTCATTACTTGGCATTGCGATGCGAGCTGCAGCTGAAGATAAGGAAGCTGCTCAGCTTATGGGAATCAAAGTAAATACAATGATTGGTCTGTCTTTTGCGATTAGCCTGGCGATCACAGCAGTCGCCGGTATTCTCAGTTCACCGATATTATATCTGGTTCCAGAGATGGGTGATTCGATTGGACTTAAAGCGTTTGCTGCTACAGTAATAGGAGGTTTTGGGAACCCAGCAGGTGCGGTTTTTGGTGGAGTGATTCTTGGCCTTGTGGAAACCCTTGTTGGCATGTTTCTTACGAGTAGCTATAAAAATGCAATTACGTTTGCTGTTTTGATCGGTTTTCTGTTGTTTAAGCCTGACGGGTTGTTCGCCCTGAGAACATCAGAAAAGGTTTAGAGAAAAGATTTAGGTGGTGTCTATGAAGCGAGATAACAAGTTCAAGTGTCTCCCATTAGTTATTCTATTGATCGTGGTAACTACATTACCTTTGGTATTAGAGAGTGAATATTTACTTTTAGTTACCGATATGGGTGCTGCTATAGCTTTGGTAGTATTGGGTTTAGTGGTGTTAACAGGATTTACAGGTTTATTGTCTTTGGGTCAAGTCGCATTTTATGCATTGGGAGCCTATACATCTGCCGTTTTGTCAACTCGATTAGGCATCTCCCCCTGGATAGGTTTACTGGCCGCTTGTGTTATGGGGGGAATTTGGGGGATAATTATAGGCTTACCAGCGTTTAATCTCCGGGAACCTTTTCTTGTAATGGTTACGATAGGTTTTGCCGAGATTGTAAGGATAATGGCATTAAATCTGCAGAGTATTACTGGAGGTCCTTTCGGTATATCCCATATACCTCAACTGGAATTACTAGGGGTATCAATTAGTAAGCCTTTACTGTTCTATTATTTTATCCTTACTTTAGTCACCCTGTGTATCTTAGGAGTAAATCGACTAAGGTCATCACGAATAGGCAGGGCTATGGTTGCTATCCGTGATGATGAAGTAGCTGCTGAAATAATGGGTGTAAATGTGCGCCGTTATAAAGTGATGAGCTTCGCTATTTCAGCCTTGCTGGCGAGTCTTGGCGGAGCCTTTTATGCCCATTTAACTAGCTACATTGTTATTGATCTTTTTTCATTTAACGAGTCGGCTTCCTACCTTACAATGGCAGTATTAGGAGGCTTTAATACCATAGGGTCAGCTTTAGTTAGTGTAGTTCTAACTCTTTTGCCAGAACTTCTCCGGGCTCTTAAAGATTATTATATGCTGTTCTTCAGCTTGGTATTGATGATACTAGTCGTGTTTGTTGCATGGCGTGAATTCAAGGCATCGATGGATAAGTAACAATGTGTAAGTAGAAAGCATGATGAGGTGGTTGTGGTGGACGGTGAAGTAATTCTTGTTGCCGAAGGGATAACAAAAAAGTTTGGGGGACTTGTTGCGTTAAATAAAGTGGACGTTGTAATACGTAAGGGCGAGAGACACGTAATGATTGGGCCAAATGGGTCTGGCAAGACTACTTTTATCAATGTGGTAACAGGCGTATACCAGCCTGACGAGGGCAATATTAGGCTTCAAGATGAGGAAATAACGAGGCTTCCACCGCACAAAATTACCGAGAAAGGAATAGGAAGGACATTTCAAAACATCAGGTTATTTGGGAGCATGACGGTTTGGGAAAACATTGCTGTTGGGATGCATTGTCGGACGCAATCTGGGCTCATTGAAGTTTTGTTACGCCTAGGCAGAGAACGTGAGGAAAGGAAGATAATTGAAAAAAAGATAAGAGAGATAAGTTATTTTTTAGGCTTAGATAAGGTATTAAATCAAAATGTACGTAGTCTCCCCTATGGTAAACAGCGGATAGTGGAGATCGGGAGAGCGATGGCTACCGACCCTAAAATGCTGATTCTTGACGAGCCGGCTGCGGGAATGAATAGCCAGGAGGTAGTGGAACTAGCTACAATCATCAAGAAAATTAGCCAACTGGGAATTACGGTGCTGTTAATTGAACATAACATGGAATTTGTAAAAGATATTGCTGATAGGATAACGGTACTTGATGCTGGTCAAAAAATAGCTGAGGGCAATTTCGAAGAGATTCAAAGCCATCCTAAAGTCGTTGAAGCTTATCTTGGCACGCGAGGTGTAGCAAATGCTTGAAGTTAACAGTTTGAAGGTTAAGTATGGTCGGGCTGAAGCCTTGAAGGGTGTATCACTTACCGTTGGACAAGGTAAAGTTGTTGCAGTTCTTGGTAGTAATGGGGCCGGAAAATCAACATTGCTTAAAGCAATTTCTGGATTAGTACCAGTAAGTAAAGAGAGTAGTATTAGGTTAAATGGGGAGGAAATAAGTGGATTACCACCTGACAAGATTGTAGCTAAAGGGATTTCATATGTACCCGAGGGAAGAAAGATATTTCCGGGTCTTACTGTTCGAGAAAATTTAAGGATAGGCGCTTATTTACGTCAGGATAAAAAAGGAATAGAAGAAGATATGGAAAGATGTTATGAACTTTTTCCCCGCCTTAAAGAACGTTCAAATCAGCGTGCTGGCACCTTGTCTGGTGGTGAACAACAAATGTTGGCCATTAGCAGAGCATTAATGTCGAAACCCAAACTTCTCTTATTAGATGAGCCTTCAATGGGACTTGCTCCTGTTCTCGTTGAGAGAATATACGAGAAGATCGCTCAAATACGTGAGCAAGGGGTTACCATGCTCCTAGTTGAGCAAAATGCTAATTTGGCCCTGACAATTAGCGATTATGTATATGTTATAGCTAATGGCGAAATAAAGCTCCAGGGGGCGGCGAAAGACTTCTTGAGAGAACGAGACCTTGTAAAGGCTTACTTGGGATCTTAATCGCAATAGGGATGTATATATTACTCTTCGTTGTCAAGACTGGTGCTAGTCCGAGCAAACTCGGCCGGGCAGCGTCGCTGCCCGGTGCTGTCCCGAAAATCGCGGGAATTAAAGGCGGTAGTCCCTCAATACCCTGTGGTATAACAGGGGTAAGAACAACAAGCAAAGGTGATAAGTGCGGGCAATGCCGGTTATACCACTAGAGGGTAAGTAATCTAATATCCCATGAGGCTTTTCCTGGTCTCCCGACCTACATTTCAGATTTCTCTGGAGGAAGTTGTTGGTAAAGCTTGGGATGGGCTGCTTGCCCTGTCCGTAGCCGTCTACTTAGATGTAGTTAAGGCAATGATGGAGGCGTAAGTAGCCGAAATCGTTAGACCTAAGGTTGAACATAATCTTTTAAACGTACGGCCAAGCGTCATGGAAGGAGAAGGGTAGCGTGATTTTGGGCTGGTTGAAGGTACCCATCCGGCACCTCGAGTGCCTACAAAGGAGGGCATGAAGCAACGTTAGAAACCTACACTAAACCTTTCAGGACGAAAGCCTGGTAACTGAGGTAGTTTTTGAGTGCATACTCCTTGGGTTATCAACCTGCCACTACAGGCAAGGGCTGAAATCTATAGGCGAGGAAATACCTGCCAAGGGAGCCTCAAAGGGCACTGTAGGTCGGCTTATTGAGGATAAATGTCCTGGTGTGGCTAGGAGTTTGCTCGAAGGACTAGAAGAAACCTTAACGGTTACGAAACCGAAACTTCGAGAGGACTTGAGGAAGACGCTGTGGTCGACCAATCCTATCGAGTCGGCATTTGATAAACTCAGGGCTACTTCCCATAAGGTAAAATGTTGGCAAAACAGTATGCAAGGTTTTACAATGGTCTGCAGCCGGGTATTAGAGGCCGATAGGGGTCTCAGGCGCATCCAGGGATATCGCGGTTACCTTTATCGGCCATAGCTTTCAAAGAAGCGATTAGTGAGCAAGGAGATGACAGCCTGGAGAAAACACCGTAAGGCGGAGAAAAGGGGCGGTATTTAAATCCCAGGACGTTTAGGACATGGCCTTAACAGGCAGGAGTAGGGAATTGGTGATGGATAGAAAGATCAGAGAAGCATATCTAGCATTTGGATTTTTTATTCGGACCACCATAGCAAAAAGGAGAGGGTGAGGCATGAAGATTTTGGCCATAAATGGCAGCCACCGTAAAGGCCGCAATACAGCTAGAATGCTGGAGGCGGTTTTGGAGGAAGCGCGGAGCTTAGGAGCGGAAACAGAGCTCTTGGAATTGAGCGATTATAATATCAAGCCTTGCCGGGCCTGCAACCATTGTTTACGGGCAATAGAATGTTCTATCCAGGATGATGATATTAAACTGATCACGGATAAGATGTTGATAGCTGATGCCATTGTATTAGGTTCCCCGGTGTATTTTTTCAACGTGACAGGGTTAATGAAAAACTTCATGGACCGGACCCGGTGGTTACATATGTGCCGGAATGTGCTTTATGGTAAGGTGGGCGCAGCAGTGACCCATGCGGGGCTAAGAAACGGGGGGCAGGAATTCACGCAGATGATACTGGAGCGTTACCTGGCCAGCCATGGTATGATCGTGGTAGATAGCCGGGATCAAGAGAGTGGGATTTATAACTACGGGCCAACGGGCACCCTGTTTGAACGGCTGGAGGGGAGCAGGGTAATATGGAAGAAAGGCGTGGAAGAAGATCTGCTGGCCCTGCACGAGTGTCGCACGCTAGGGAAGAACATTGTTAGACAAGTGCAGCTTCTGGAAGCTTCTAGCATCAGAAGAGGGCCAGTGGTGGCCAATACACCTAGCTCCCCTTTTTCTTGTTGAGGTGATCCTTCACTGCACTTAAATTGGGAAATCTTACAGTTTATTCCGGAGGGCCGAGGATAGCTTGGGCCAACGGCTCAAAGAATTTTATAAGCTCTTCGGAGGGGAAAATAACTTTTCTATGTAGGGCCCAAGGTATACCCAGAGCCAGGCCAAGGAGGCATAAGACAGCAAAGGCAAAGAGCTCCCGCCAGGCTCGGCGTTGTAAAAGGGGTGGAACCTCAAGTAAGAAAACGCACATGTATAAAGCAAGTACAACTAAAAGCCTTAACAAAAGCCTTCACCTACCATAGAGCTATAGAGGTTAATGTGCCTTGGGTTGCCAGGGACGGCCGGTCAAGCCAGTACGGCGAAGCTTTACCTCCACCTGTATAGTGATGGGAAGTTTCTTGAATTCTTCCTCCCAGTGGGGCTGAATTTGTTTCCAGAGCTTAGGATTTTTACGGTAGAGGGCGCCTCCGAAGTCAAAAACATCGGTTCCTGCTTTTTTGGCCTGGGCAATAGCGCTATTTATTTCCTCTGTGATAACTATTGCCATCTGGCTTTCTAGGGATTTAATGGCTTCTTCGCTGGTATAGTCATGAAAGCATTGTTGTTCTAAGAGATTACCTTCTACTTTTAGGTTAATTATACTTTGAAGCTGGCTGTTGCGATCTTGAAATTTAGTTTTACTTCGCGCCTCGGTTATTTCTACAGAGATTCTTTTTTTATCCTCAGGGCACTGAAGCTCTAGGATAGCCCTGTTCACTTGATTCCTAACCCAGGCTAAGCCGCGGGTTTGGCGCTCGTCAAGCCAACCCACTAGCTTATCATGGTGGAAAAGCCCCGTTCCGTTTAGGCGCACAGTCCTAACTATTTCTGGTTCGGGAGTCCTGGGTGCACCTTGCTTGTTAGATTCGCGGGAAGTAGCTCCTCGAGAAGTCGGTGCCCCTATAACGGGGGGAAAGGGTTGGGGGCTAAGTTCTAAAACTGGTATAGCGGTGGCAGCTGCTCCTGTGGATAGATCTACCAGCACATCGTGGATACTAGGGATAAAGCCATAACCGCTGACTCTTACCCATTTATCTAGACCTGCGATCTCCCGCCCCAGGGTGGCCTCTAGTCCCCCTTGGGCGCGGATTAAAACTTCCTTTGCTGGACCCCGAGTAAGGAGAATAAAGGTGGAACGCCGGAATTCCTGCTGCCGGTCTAAAAAGTCGAGGACCTCTTTAAGTCCTTGACGAGCCAGGTCTTCTCCTACCAGCACACCAGTAGTGTGGGCCACGTAGGCTCGACGGGGTAACCTTAAAGCCAGTTTCCGGCCGGCAGCATAAAGGGTATTACCCCGGTCAATGGCTATAATTGCGTTACGCTGGGGTAGAGCGGCAGCGGTGCCGCCTCCCCCTCCACCTTCACCACCACCGGTAACCGCTGCCGGCCTTATTATCTCAGCGGTAACGATACATTCATCGTTTTCTAGGTCGAAGGCCAAAGAAGATATGAAAGCCAATTCATTGATCTCCCGCCGGTCCCAGCAGCCAGGTAGAAAAAGGAGAAGGATAATTATAGACAGCGAGTGGAAGAGAGCATGTAGTCGCCTCAACGTCCTGGCCTCCTGGAATCCTTTTTATCCTGGGCAGGTTTCTGTTTTTTCATCATAGCCTCTATCTCTGCCTCCGGAGGTTCAAACTCGGCTGGCTCAGGCTTCTTGATGCCTGGCTTTACCCGGAAAAAATTCCTAAGTCCCCCTTCCAGTTTAGGCCGGGACAGCATAGCCCACCAGGGAGCCCGGAAAACGACATCCTTCTGATCTTCCCAGATAAAAGGAGCCAGAGGTGCCAAGTAAGGGAGGCCGAAACTCCTTAAAGTGACTAGATGAATTAAAATGGCTAGGATGCCGGTGAAAATGCCAAATAAGCCTAAGGAACCGGCCAGGAATATCATGGGCAGGCGCAACATGCGTATAGCTGTGCCTAAGCCAAAGGTTGGATTAGTAAAGGAAGAGATGGCTGTAAGGGACACTACAATAACCATGGCGGCTGAAGCCAGCCCTGCCCGGATAGCTGCCTCTCCGATAACTAAGGCTCCCACAATGGTTACAGCTTGCCCTACTGGCCGGGGTAGGCGCACGCCGGCTTCCACCAGTATCTCAAATATTATCTGCATAAGCAGAGCCTCCACAAAGGCAGGGTAAGGCACCCGTTCCCGCTGGGCAGCTATGGCTACCGCCAGGGTAGTGGGTATCATCTCGTGGTGGAAAGTAGTGACGGCCACATAAAGGGAGGGTAAGAGAAGGGCTATGAAAAGGGCTAAGAAACGGAAGATGCGGATGAAGCTGACCACCCAGCGTTCATATAGATCATCAGGGGCCTGAAGCTCTGTAAAAAGGTTCACTGGTAGAATAAGAGCAAAGGGGGAGCCATCTGTAAGGATAGCCACTCTGCCCTGCAAAATGTCGGCCACCACCCTGTCAGGCCTTTCTGTCCGAGCCATCTGGGGGAAGGGAGAGAAAGGAGAATCCTCAATAAGCTCCTCTATATAACCGCTCTCTAAAATACCATCTACATCGATGCGCTTAAGGCGGCTGCGTAGCTCTTTGAGGACCCCTTCTAAAGCTAGGCCTTCCAGGTAGCTTAGCACCACCCGGGTACGGGTGGTGCGGCCTAAGTAAAAGGTTTCAAAGCGTAGGTTGGGTGTGCGCAGGCGACGTCGAATTAGGGATATATTAGTAGGGAGGTCCTCGGTAAACCCTTCCCGGGGGCCGCGGATGACAGTTTCTATCTCCGGTTCGGTTACAGCCCTCTTTTCCCAACTATCGGCTCCTAGGAGCAGGGCCAGGCTATAGCCGTCCATCAGGAGGGCTACTTGGCCATCCAGCAAGCCATAGAATACGCCCTGCCATGACGAATGTTCTTTTAAATTCCCTATAGGTAGGCTTTCACGCATAAGCTTTGGGAGATTTATCTCATTTAGGGCTACCTGGTCGCCAGGCAATCTCATCAAAGAAGGTAAAATATCCCGCTGGATTACATCGCGATCTATCATGCTTTCCAAATATACCAGCGCAAGTTTTTGGCCTTTTACTTCTATCTCCCTGATTATCAAATCGTTGCTTGGACCAAAGGCCTCTTTTAGGTAATGTAAGTTATCCTTTAAGCCGGGCTTAAGCGGGACTTCGTATTTCCCTTTCGTTCGCTCATAGGAAGAACTTTTTTTCTTTGAATGGAATAGTTTCCAAAGGCGGCGAAAGATCTTAAGCAATATTGAACATCCCTTTCCTACTAGATAGCTTGGCTATCCGCGGGAGACAAATCTTACCTAATCTTTTAGTGTTACGATTCTTTGCCGTTTTATGCTATAGCTACATACAAACAGAGGCTATAGGAGATATTAACAAGTAAGGAGATGTTTTCATGTATGCGTGAAGAAGGTAGGATCTCCAGCTGGCAATTTTTCATGCTGATTATGGCTTTCCTTATCGGCACCTCTACCCTGATTATGCCTGTGGGGCCCGCCAAACAGGATGCCTGGATTTCGTACCTTTTGACTGGGGTCTTAAGCATAGGGGCAGCCTACTTTTATACTAGCTTAGGGCAAAGGTTTCCAAGGGAGACCCCTTTCCAATACGCGCCGCGGGTCCTTGGTAAAATATTAGGTACCTTCTTTAATATTCTTTTCCTCTGGTATGCCTTCCACCTGGCTGCTCTGCTTTTGCTCAACTTCAGTGAACTGTATGTTATTGCCATTATGGTTACCACGCCCCTTATAGTTTTCATCGGTATAATGGCTATACTTGCAGCTTGGGCAGTCCGCTCTGGCCTTGAGGCCCTGGCCCGCCTGGCCGAGCTATTAACCCCCTTCCTTATAGTTACAATTATTGTGCTAAACATCTTAACTTTAGCTACACCGAAGTTGCCCCATTGGGAAAACCTTCTGCCTATTATGGCCGAAGGACCTCTTCCCATCCTTAGAGGAATTTTACCATCCTTTGCCTTCCCCTTTGGAGAAACTGTCTTTTTTTTAGTTCTTATTCCTTTTTTAACTAGCCCTCGAAAGTGCCATCGTCCCTTTGCCCTGGCCGTGATTTTAATTAGCCTTCTTCTTACTTCTGTCCTAGTACGTAATATTATTGTCCTAGGGCCTCAAGAAGCTAGCAGGGTTAATTTTCCTAGCTTAACGACTATACAGCTAATAAATATCGGCGATTTCCTCCAGCGTATGGATCCTCTTATTATTTTTATCTGGACCTTTGGTGTCTTCTTGAAATTAACTGTGGTTTTTTATGTCTTTACCCTGGGAACAGCCCAAGTTTTTGGTCTTCAAGATTACCGCTTCTTAGTTTTTCCCACCGGTCTTTTATTAACCTTTTTTGCTCCTGCCGTTTATGAGAATTTCCATCAGATGCTGCGCTTTGCGGCCCGTACTTGGCCCTTTTACTTCTTTCCTGGTTACTTTCTTTACCCTGCTCTACTGCTACTAGTGGCAAAAATCCGGGATATTAAAGGGTGAGCTGCAAAAATTTCTTAGACAAGTTAAGGAATAGGGTGGGCTTAAGATAATCCGAGTTGAGGGATTATGTTCTTCCGGTCAGGTTTGTCCTTATGTTAGAATAACAGTCATGGAAGCGAAGTATATTCTATAGGTTTAATTTCTTATACAGAGAAGGAAATTCCTAGAAGGAAGTAGAATCACACTTTATGATATAGTTTCCTAAAAGGAGCTAAGGCATGCGGGTATCGGCAATAATACCAGCATATAATGAGGCCCCGACAGTAGGGAAGGTTGTAGCTACCTTGCGCCAGGTGCCTTTAGTAGATGAAATTATTGTTGTAAACGATGGTTCCTGGGATGATACAGCGGAGGTAGCTAGGCGTCAAGGAGCCATAGTTATTGATTTAAAAAGAAACCACGGCAAAGGCAAAGCTATGCTCAAAGGGGCCCACAAAGCCCGAGGCGAAATCCTCCTTTTTTTAGATGCAGATTTGGAAGGTTTGACTCCCAGCCATGTAGAGGAACTTCTTCGACCGGTCCTTAATGGCGAGGCTGATATGACGGTGGGGGTTTTTCGCCGGGGTCGCTCTTTGACTGATTGGGCCCAGGTGATAGCTCCTTATCTTTCTGGGCAGCGGGCGATACCTAAGAAGCTCTTTTTAGCCGCAGGGAGAGAAGCCACTGGATTTGAAATAGAAGTTATGCTCTCTAGGTTTGCTCGGGAAAAGGGTTGGCGTGTAAAAAGAGTGCCTCTAGCTAATATGACGCACGTAATGAAAGAGGAAAAAAGAGGGCTAGCCCGGGGGGTAGTGGCCAGGCTGGGTATGTACAAGGATATAGCTACCTTTTTTTGGCGCCAAAGCCTTAAAAAACGCAAATTCCTCCGGCCTGCGCTCTGGCTTTTGTTTTTATTAGGAGGAATAGCTCTCCTAGGCTATGATATTTCCCATACTCGGGTGGCGCGGGCTGCTAGCCGACAACTGGGGGATTTACCCTTGTCGGGTATGGGAGAGCGTATTTTGATTATTTCACCTCACCCTGATGATGAGGTGCTAGCTGCAGGTGGACTGATAGCCCGGGCCAAGTCAGAAGGGGCCAGCGTTCATGTGGTTTTCTTGACTAATGGAGATGGATTCCGGCGGGGATTAGAGGCTTGGAATGGGCTACTTCCGCCGGATTCTGGTGACTTTTTAGCTTATGGTAACCGCCGCCAGGAGGAAGCTAGTAAGGCTTTGGCCATCTTGGGCGTACCTCCCGAGGACATTACTTTTTTGGGCTATCCTGATGGGGGGCTTGGTAAGATCTGGTGGGCTTATTGGTCAACAGAAAAACCTTACCGGTCCCCTACTACCCATAGCAGGGCTGTACCCTATGCTACTGCTTTATCTCCGGGGGCTGTTTACTCGGGGATTAATATCCTGGCTGATCTTTTACGGGTTATAAAGTCTTACCAGCCCACGGTTGTTCTACTTCCCGATACTGCCGATAGTCACCCAGATCACTGGGCTACCGGAGCTTTCACCCTGGCTGCCTTGGCCGCTTGGGAAAGGGAAGGCGGAGGAGAATTTCCTAAAGTTTACAGTTATTTGGTACACTCCGGGGCATGGCAGCTAGCTCCTGCTTTGCACCGGAATGCACCTCTCCTTCCCCCTAGTTTTTTTCTTTACCGGGGAACTTCGTGGTATAAGCTTCCTCTAGATGAAAATGTTTTGCTTAAGAAAAAGCAAGCTTTAGATGAATATAAAACGCAAAAAGAAGTAATGGGCACTTTTTTCGCTAATTTTCTACGGCCTAACGAAATTTTTAGTTATCTACAGCCTAAAAGTATAATAGGTAATGGAGCCCATCTGGTTGCCTTGGATCCCCCCAAGGAGACCTTTACACAACGCTTGGAAAAGGGGGGGGATCTGCGGGCCCTTTATTTGGACGTTAGACCGCAAAGTATGGGGGTAAAAGTAGTTTTATGGGAAGAACCGGATCCCAAGGTAACCTACCGGGTGGGTTTATATGTTTGGGGAGAACAACCCTTAGAGCCTCCGGCTCGTTATATTTTTGAGGTGCCTCCAGGTAAAAAGGGAGAAGTGAAGTGGCGGGAAAAGCCTGTTCATTATACAGGGAGTGCCTGGGTAAGTTATGAAGATAAGGCTTTGCGAATAGAACTTAAGGATTTTCCCCTGTTTCCAGGTAACTACCTTATGCTAGAGGCTGAAACCTGGATTAGCCAGGTTCCCCTGGATCGCATTTCATGGCAGCTGGTGGAGATCCGGAGCTAAAAAGCAGGAAAGAAGCAGAGGAGGGAAAACCAGGAGTTGCCTTCTTTGCGCTGGGGTCTAGAAGAGGAAATATTTATTACTGAACCGGACAGGCCTACTCTACAATCACTTTATTATCTTGCCCGCCTGGTCTGGAAAGACCCGCGCCGGTATTATACCCATACAGCTTGTAATTTTGTACGAGGTAAGGATTTGCGGCAAGGGTTAATGAGCGGGGTGGAAATATCCACTGGTCTTCACGATGGCAAAGAGGGGTTGCTAGCAGACCTTGCTCGCCGCCGCCAGGACTTGGCTTCGGTCTGCCCTGGTCTTTTGGTACCCCTGGGCCATTTATTAGATCACGAAGAGCCTAGTAATATCTGTGGCTTGCATTTGCACCTTAGTGGTTTCCCGGACTGGGAACGCGTTTACCGGAATTTAATCTATTTCCTTCCTTTACTGGCCTTGCTAGTAGCTAATTCTCCAGGGGCCGGAGGTAGATTTTTTGGACCTTCCTATAGATGGGCCAAGGCCTTTGCCATCGGGCCTTTGCGAGAGGATCCTTATTTTCGCTTTCAGGATGTGATTTATTCTAAACGCCTGGGTACTCTGGAAATTAGAGTCTTTGACCCGGTATGGGATCTTGCGCGTATAAAAATTCTTTTAGATTGTGTGGAGGCTATAATTCTGGCCGACCGGGATTATCCAGGGTCTATTGAAGGGTACAATAGGCTAAGGGGTTTGGTGGCCCGTGAAGGGTATATCGAAGAGTTACGGCCAGTATATCGAGAGCTCAGCCTCCTTGTTCCTATAGAGGAGGAAATGTTTGAGGAGCCCCCGGCCTTTCAGGTATGGCGACTGTGGAAGGAAAAAGGTACTTTGGCGGTGTATACTGCTTTAGATAATGCTTACCGGGGTGGGCCTTTAGAACCCCGGCCATTGCCCCCTATGCAGATGAGCTGGCTTAAGGTGCTGGCAGGGATAGGGGGATATTATCTTCCACGCTTACCTTATAATATACATAAGGTGTGGTTAGAATGGTAAAATTTTCTTTATTTTTGCTGGGGTCTTTAAGCCTAATTATGGTGGGGGCCCTGTTTTTCCTTAGAAAGATATGGTTTTACCGTGATCCGGTGAGGATACCTCCCCAGGATGAGGGTTGCCTTTTAGCCCCTGCTGATGGTAAGGTAGTTTACATTAAACCCTTTTCTGGCGGCCAGGTGCAGGTAGAGAAATTGGGTCAGGTTATACCCGTCACTGAGATAACCAAAGCTCCTCTATGGGGAGAAGAGGGGTGGATTATAGGTATATATATGTCTCCCCTGGATGTACATTTTAATTATGCCCCGGCAGATTGCCGGGTAGCCCACCTCGTTTACACCCCTGCTAAGGTAAATCTTCCTATGGTCGATTGGTGGGAATATATACGTTTAACTTACCTACGCCGGGCGGTGGACCTTTTCAGCCACCGTTACCGCCTGGTCAATGAACGCCTTACCCTTTTTTTAGAGGGCAGGGATATGCGTCTGGCCCTAGTCGAGATCGCGGATAAGTTTGTTAACAAAATTAGATGCTTTGTTAAAGTAGGGGAGGAATTACGGGCCGGGCAAAAGATCTCTTTTATTGAACGCGGCTCCCAGGTAGATCTCATTATCTTCAGGGAAGATATAGTGTTTACAGTAGAAGTGGGTCAGCAGGTTTACGGCGGGGAAACGGTGATAGCACGTTATCACCCCTCGGGCAGGTGAGGGAGGGAATGAAGCTAGTGTTTTCTAGGTAGGTGAGACAGGGGATGACCTCAGTCCATGTATACGGGTTGCTTTTTATTTTGCTCTTAATAGAGGGTATAGGGATTCCAGGCATCCCCTTTGAACCTGTTTTTCTTGCTGCTGGATACCTGATAGAACAAGGGCAAATGAGCTTTTGGTGGACAGTACTGGTTGGTACAATTGGCAATTTGCTAGGCAACCTGCTGGGATACTGGCTGGGGGCTAGGCCAGCCCGGAGTTTCCTAGATAGGGTAACTCGTTCCTATATAGGGCCTGAGGCCATAGAACGGGTTAGCTTCTGGTTTAAACGTTACGGGCCGGCCGTGGTGGTGGTCTCCCGGTGGTTTGGGCTTATCCGCACACCAGCTATAGTTTGTGCTGCACCTTTGGGGATGGACGCCCTCTCCTACACCCTCTATTCGGCCATAGGAGCCTTTACCTGGACTTTAGCTTGGCAATATGCTAGCTGGAGAGGGGCCCATTACTTCTTGGAATGGTGGCATAGTTACCGAGGCTTAAGTAGCTGGGGAGAAGAGCTGTTCCTAGCCAGCTCAATTTTATTGGCCTTGGGTGCAGCAGTATATTTATACCGGAAGAAAAAGAAGTAAAAGAAGTAATAAAATATTAGCCTTTGGTGGCAAGGAGTTCATTTAAGGCTTCTTCGTAAGCCTTAAGGATGGGCTCGGAAAACAGTATGAACCGGATTTCCGTAAAGGTATCAGGGTGTTGTTCCAGGTATTCTACTACTGTACGCATGGCTATCCTGGCCGCCCTGTCCACTGGGAAACGATAGGCTCCCGTACTTAGGGAAGGGAAGGACAGGCTTTTAATACCGTGCTCCCGAGCGAGCTCTAAGCTGTTCCGGTAGGCGCTGGCTAAGAGGTTATCTTCTCCTTTGTTACCGCCTGACCATATGGGCCCTACAGCATGGATTACATACCGCGCTTTAAGCCAGCCGCCGGAGGTAAGCACGGCCTGCCCTGTAGGGCAGCCACCCCTTTCTTCTCGTATGCGCCGGCATTCTTCGGCTATAGCTGGTCCCCCTGCTCGGTGGATGGCCCCGTCTACTCCGCCGCCACCTCGTAAACCTTCGTTGGCCGCGTTAACTATGGCTTCTGTATCTTGAACAGTAATATCCCCCTGCATTAAGACTAATTTGGTCTGGCCGAGAATAACTTCCATGGATATTGGAGCCTCCTCTGATTTAAAAATTTTATTTATGGTTTTTAAAGATATTCGGGGTTTTTACTTTTAATCCTTTGGATATTTTTCCCATCAATCCAGATTTTAGCATTGCGTTTTCCGCTCTTTTTTATTATAATTTAAAGTGAAAAAAGAGTATAAGTGAATATGTCGAACGCTGAATCCCTGGAGACAGGGAACGGGGGAACCAATTTATGGGGGTGAATCCTGTAGACCTCTACAGGTAGGGTTAGCTTTCGACCCGAACCCGGCAGCTAACCTCGTAAGCGTGGAAAGCAGGTTAAAGGAGGTCTTTACCTTCTTATAAGAGGTTAGTATGTATCTTAAGCCCCGGTGATGCCGGGGCTTTAATTTAGTCTAAAAAATTTAGGTTAAAGGGGGGAGAACATGCGGATTAGCCTTACAAGGAAACCCAAAGATGAACGGGAGAAGAAGGAAATAGCGCTTAAGCGGGCGGCCGAGCTCAAAGCGCGGATAAGTGACTATTTGGAGGCCAAAGCTAAAATACCGTCTGGTCGGGAGATAGCCCAGGAGATAGCGGCCCGTAAAGAGAAAATTAAAAAGTATTTCGGTGCTAGTGAGGCGGAATGGCGTGACTGGCGCTGGCAGTTACGTCACCGGGTTACTTCGGTAGAAGTTTTGCGAGAGCTTATACCTTTAAGTAAAGAAGAAGAGGAAGCTATCCGCGCGGTGGGGAAGGTTTACCGTTGGGCTGTTTCGCCGTATTACCTAAGCCTTATGGGGGATGAGCCGGATTGCCCCATAAGAAGGCAGGCCTTGCCCAGCCGGCCTGAGATAGAAGATAAGCTAGGTATTCCTGATCCTATGGCGGAAGAATTAACCTCGCCGGCCCCTTGTATTACCCGGCGTTACCCTGACCGCCTGATCATCAATGTAACCAACCAGTGCGCCATGTATTGCCGCCATTGCCAGCGCCGGCGTAACATCGGGGAGGTGGACAGGACCCGGAGCCGGGAGGAACTGGAACAGGCCTTGGATTATATCCGCTCCAACCCCGAGATCCGGGATGTGCTCATTACTGGGGGCGACGCCCTGATGCTAAGTGACCAGGTTCTGGATTGGTTGCTTACGGAGCTGGACCGCATCCCCCATGTAGAGATTAAAAGGATCGGTACCCGGACACCTGTAACCCTTCCCCAGCGGATCACCCCTGCACTATGCCGGATACTGGCTAAGCATCCGCCCATTTATCTTAATACTCAATTTAACCATCCTCGGGAGATCACCGAAGAAGCCAAGGAGGCTTGCGACCGTCTGGTACAGGCGGGTATAGTGCTGGGTAACCAATCTGTTCTTCTTAAAGGTGTAAACAACCATCCCTTCATTATGCGCAAGTTAAATCAGGAGCTTTTAAGGATTAGGGTGCGGCCTTATTATCTCTTCCACGCTAAACCTGTGGCCGGAACCACCCATTTCATTACTTCCATTAAAGAAGGAATCGAAATCATGGAGCAGTTAAGGGGTTATACGTCCGGCTTGGCTATTCCCACGTATATCATTAATGCGCCGCAGGGTTACGGGAAGACGCCAGTGCTACCCCAATATGTGGTATCCAAAGGGGAAGGCCAGGTACTGCTGCGGACCTGGGAGAAACGAGTTCTCCTCTACCCTGACCTAGGTAGCCAGAGTTCGTAGCCTTACTTAATTTCCTTGCCTCTATCCTTACTACGGGGTATAATGGTAGCGAAATCTTGCAATAGGAGGCAGGAGAAATGCGAGTCTCTCTGTCTTGGCAGGGCGGAATGAAACTGGTGGGTACTGGAGAGTCTGGGCGGGAGGTTTTAATGGACGCCGCACCCGAACATGGTGGGGAGAACTTTGGAGCCCGGCCTTCGGAGGTTTTCCTTATAGGTATGGCCGGGTGTACTGCCCTGGATGTATTGTCCATCTTGGCCAAAAAGCGTATAGCTTTGCAATCTTTTTCCTTGGAAGTAGATGCAGAAAGGGCCTCGGAACATCCCAAGGTTTTTACGGCAGCCACCCTCATTTACCGCTTTACGGGGGACAATTTGCCGGAAGACCAAATAAAGCACGCTATCGAGCTATCTTTAAGCAAATATTGCGGCATGGTTAACACCGTTAAGAAAGCGGCACCTATCTCTTACTGTTATGAGATAAATGGCCGGCGCAGTCCTGTCCAGCCTGCACCTTAAATAACTAGGGGAACAAGAAAAGGAGGAAGATCGTTGCTCTTAGACTTAAACCCCGTGGCTTTCCATATCGGGCCTTTGGCCATTCGTTGGTATGGTTTGTTCATGGCTCTATCCTTCCTCATTGGGTCTTGGTACCTATACCGTGAGGGGTTACGGAGGGGCTTAAGCGAGGATTTCCTTTTAAACCTGGCTATGATCGTGGTGGTGGCCGGCGTAGTGGGAGCAAGACTCTTGTTTGTGCTGGCCAACTATCCAGAGTGGTTTATAAAGGATCCCGTGCAAGTCTTAAAGATTTATGAAGGTGGTCTGGCCTGGCATGGGGGCCTGTTGGGGGGAGTTTTGGCCGGGTGGTGGTATGTGCGAAGGCACAAGCTAGATTTTGATACTCTGGCTGACCTGGCGGTTCCGGGGATGGCCATAGGGTATGCCTTTATAAGGATAGCCAATATTTTTAACCAAGAAGTGCTAGGCCGGCCTACGGATCTGTGGTTTGGACGTTGGCCGGCCCAACCTATCGGCACCTTAATTGGGCTGATACTGCTCCTCAGATATTTATACCTTCAGCGCCAGGATCCGCCTGCGGGGTACCAGTTCTGGTCGTTTATATTTTATCACCAGCTCCTGCGCGGTTTAATTGAAGAGACAGTACGGGATAATCCCCTGGCAGTATGGGGGTATGTAGTCCCCCGCTGGGGGTTGGGCTTTTTTACTTTAGCCCAATTAAGCACCCCCTTTATTATGCTTTTCGCTTATTACTTCATGCGCCGGGCCCGGGCTAAAGGGCGTTCTGGTCCCCGCTCCTATCGCCTGAGTCTAATTTCCCGACCCAAGGGGTAATCAACCCCAAGATACTTCATAGATAGATAACCATTTCCAGCTTTTGTAGGATGTCTAGATCGGCCAAAGGGTTCCCAGGTACAGCTATAAAGTAAGGGAGCTTTCCTCGGGTTATGGTTCCTAATTCGGCCTCTAAGCCCAATACTTGAGCTCCTGTGCTAGTGGCTGCTTTTAGAATAGCTAAGGTGGGCAGGCCAGCCGAACGGAAAAAAGCTAACTCATCTAGAAAGCTTTGGCCATGATATACTCCTGGAGCGCCGGCGTCGGTGCCCACTACCAGCCGGACTCCCAATTCATGGGCCTGAGCTATTTTTTGTAACTGATCCTCATAAGTACGTTTAATGATATCCTGTTCTTGGGGGCTATATTCTTCGGCTTTAGAGGTATTTAGACGATTGACCACAGCAGCAATGGTTGGGACCCAAAAGGTCCCGTTATCAGCCATTCGTTTTAGAGTCTCCTTGCTTGCAAAATACCCGTGCTCGATGCTGTCCACACCGGCTTCTAAGGCCTGGACTATAGCGGCATCGGAATTAGCATGGGCCATTACTTTAAGACCAAGGGAATGAGCTTCCTTTACCAAATACCGGAGCTCATCGGTACTGAATTGGAGGGGGCCTACTTCACCCCACTTGCGAAAGGTAATAAGCCCGGATACTATTATTTTTACTTGCTCGCATCCCTGTTCTACCATATCATTTAGGAGTCTCTTCCAGTCTTCCTGCCCTGTTAGACCAGGCCCTAGGAAGGAGCCATAATATCCTTTCTTCCGGAAAGCCTTCCCTGTGGCTACTATACGGGGGCCTGGGTAATGGGCTTGTTCCACCCATTTCTTAGCCTCTAGATTCCATCCTGCCCCGTCACTACCATCCCGTATAGCTGTAATCCCGTACTCTAAGAAGAGGCCTAATTCTTTTTTTATAACTGAAGCCATGGCGCGGGCATCGGGCCAGCGGTTTAAGGAGGTCCGAAAATCCTGGCCGTCCAGGGCCAAGTGGACATGGGCATCGATGAGCCCGGGTAAAAGGGTTAAGTTAGGCAAGCGGAACTGCTGGGCTCCGGAGGGTTGGTATTCGGACTGGTGCACTATTTTTTCTATTTGGCCCCGGCGGATAAGCAAAGCCATTTGGGAGTGGAGGACCGGGCTTTCGCCATCCCAAAGATAGTCGACTAAAAGGTCCAGGTTAGTTTGGTGGTCTAAACGTAAGATTTTCATAGGCTCACCTCCGGACAGGCACTATGCTACACCTTCTGTTCAGGAAAAGCAAGCCCGTACCGAATAGTGGCTACTGTAGTATTGTTTTCGAGCTGCTTTATTATCTGGCCGCCCTAAGCCTATAAAAAATTTACCTTGACAGGTATGGGTCACCATAATATAATTAACTTAACTTTTCCGATGGAAAAACTAAATAAACCCAAAGCTCTTATCGAGAGTGGCGGAGGGACGGGCCCGATGAAGCCCGGCAACCGGCCTTAAGGCACGGTGCCAATTCCCGCAGGAAGGAATTCCTGGCAGATGAGAGCTGGGAAAAAGGCTCTTCGTCTGGCGGAGAGCCTTTTTTATGTGCGCCCGGCATGGGCGTTAACTTGGTGGTGAGAGTCCACTGCAGGCGAGGCAGCACGAGCCTGCTAGCCGAAGGCAAGGGTGTCCATCGTGAGGTGGAATCCGAAGGAAGCCGGAGGCAAAGCCACGGCCCGATGAACAAGAACCCCATAAGAGGCTAAGCCGTTCGGATGAGCTGGCATAACACAGCGAAATCCCAGGCAGACATAAGGACGGCGGAGTATATGGGGCGGGCGCGGGGTGAAGGTTAACGCTCTTACCCGGGGAGGCCTGCCGGATAAGCCAGGTAGAGCTGGTAACCCGTGTCGGAAGGCACGGCTGAACTGGCAGGAGGAAGCTTTGGGCATAGTACCCTGGGGGTCATGAACTCCAGGGGAAGGCCCGAACATCAAGTCAGAGGTGGGACTGGTGCGTTCGCGAGAAGGGCGAAGAAAGCAGAAAACCCCGGAAGGGGCCTGCCCACAGGAGGAAGTGGTGAAGCCACGGGGGACTGGGGGAGGGCCGAGTTCTTCTCCGGCACAAGGCGGGACGTCACCTCGCGGAGGCCAAGGTAGCGGCCTGATGGAGCAGGTGGTGGAAAGAAGCAACATGCTGGCCGCTTTGAGGCGGGTAGAGCGGAACGGAGGCGCGCCCGGCGTAGATGGCATCCCGACCGAACGGCTTCGGGACCAAATTCGTGCCGAATGGCCGCGCATCCGGGAGGAATTGCTTACAGGTACCTATAGGCCTAAGCCCGTGCGCCGGGTCGAAATCCCGAAACCCGGGGGAGGCAAGCGGCTATTAGGGATACCTACCGCAATGGACCGCCTGATCCAGCAGGCTCTCCTGCAAGTATTGACGCCCATTTTCGACCCGCAGTTTTCGGAGGCCAGTTACGGGTTTCGGCCTGGGAGGAGAGCCCATGATGCGGTAAGGAGAGCGCGTCAATACGTGGAAGAAGGATACGAATGGGTCGTGGACCTGGACATAGAGAAATTCTTTGACCGGGTCAACCACGACATACTCATGGCCCGAGTGGCCCGAAAAGTGACAGATAAGAGAGTGCTTACCCTTATCCGTCGCTATCTCCAGGCAGGTGTCATGGTAAACGGGGTGGTCGTAGAGACGGTGGAAGGGACGCCGCAGGGCGGGCCTTTAAGTCCACTTTTGGCCAACATACTCCTGGACGACCTGGACAAAGAACTGGAGAAGAGGGGCCACAAGTTTGTCCGCTATGCTGATGACTGCAACATTTACGTCAAGAGCAAGCGGGCGGGGGAGAGGGTCATGGCAAGTATCCGTAAGTTCCTGCAGGAACGGTTGAAGCTCAAAATTAACGAGCAGAAAAGTGCGGTAGACCGGCCGTGGAAACTGAAATTCCTGGGGTTTAGCATGCACAAGCGCAAGACAGGAGAAATTCTTATCCGCCTGGCGCCTCAGACCATCGAGCGGGTGAAAGGGAAAATTCGGGAGATAACTGCCCGGAATAAACCCGTGAGTATGGCCGAACGCATAGAGCGTCTCAACGCCTATTTGGGCGGGTGGATAGGATACTTTGCCCTGGCCGAAACGCCCAGCGTTTTTGAGGAGATAGAAGGCTGGATGCGGAGGAGGCTACGCATGTGCCTCTGGAAGCAGTGGAAGCGAGTACGGACCAGATATCGGGAGCTACGCGCATTGGGACTGCCGGAATGGGTGGTACATCAATTTGCTAATGCTCGCAAAGGGCCATGGTGGATGGCTCATGGTCCAATGAATAGAGCCCTGGGTAATGCCTATTGGCAGTCCCAGGGCCTCATGAGCTTAACCGAACGCTATTCTTGTCTTCGTCAAGCTTGATGAACCGCCGGATGCGGACCCGCATGTCCGGTGGTGTGAGAGGACGGGGGCTAGCCGCCCCCTCCTACTCGATGTATATGTAAGGGAAAGGGGGCTAGCCACATGCAGCTTAATACTCTTCTTGTGCAGATAGGTGTAGGGGTAGATACCACTACGGGCTCCATCAGCATGCCTATCTACCAAACGGCCACCTTCCGCCACCCGGCCCTGGGGCAAAGCACTGGCTTTGATTACAGCCGGACGAATAATCCCACCCGGAAGGTTTTGGAAGATGGCCTAGCTATTCTAGAAGGAGGCTGCCGGGGCCTGGCCTTTGCCTCCGGTATGGCGGCTATCACCGCTATCCTTTATCTGTTTCGGCCTGGAGACCATCTCTTGGTATGTGAGGACCTTTATGGAGGGACTTATCGACTCCTAAACCACGTAGCTGTAAACTATGGTCTAAAGTTTTCGCTGGTAGACACTACGGACTTGAAAGCGGTGAAGGAGGCTATCCAAGATAATACTAAGGCCATTTTCTTAGAGACACCGACCAACCCTTTGATGAAGATAACTGATATTGCGGCCATAGCAGCTCTAGCCAAGGAACACGGGTTGTTAACAATTGTAGACAATACTTTTATGACGCCCTACCTTCAGCGTCCCCTGGAGCTGGGAGCTGATCTCGTGGTTCATAGTGCTACTAAGTACTTAGGGGGACATAATGATGTAGTTTTAGGAGCAGTAGTTTCTTCCCGGGAGGATCTAGCGGAAAGGCTGGCCTTTATTCAAAATACTGTAGGAGCTGTCCCAGGGCCCCAGGACTGTTGGCTGGTTATCCGGGGTTTGAAGACCTTGGCGGTAAGGTTAGATAGGGCCCAGGCTAATGCCTTTTATCTGGCTCGCTGGCTGGCCAGCCATCCTTTAGTGACTAAAGTATACTACCCTGGCCTTCCCGATCATCCTGGCCATGAGGTAGTCTTGCGCCAGGCCCGGGGCTTTGGAGCTATGCTATCCTTTGAGGTAGCCCGGCATGAATTGGTGGAACAAATACTTAGCCGGGTTAAGGTTATCTCCTTTGCCGAAAGCTTGGGTGGGGTGGAAAGCCTCATCACCTTTCCCGAGCGGCAAACCCATGCGGAAATCCCTGAGGAATTAAGACGCAAGATAGGCATAAATGACCGGTTACTGCGCTTGTCGGTAGGGCTGGAGGACCCCAGCGATCTCCAGGCCGACTTAGAGCAGGCTTTAGGGTAAGTAAAGGAAAGGGTTGAACTTGGATGAAGTTAGGAACGCGGTTGATCCACAACAAATGGGCCCAAGACCCTTATACTGGCGGGGTTAGTATTCCTATCCACCAGAGCGTCATATTTGCCCAGGAAAGCTTGGAAGAAGTAGGCGAATATGAGTACACCCGAACGGGCAACCCCACCCGGAAGGCTTTGGAGGAGACCATTGCCGAGTTGGAAGGTGGGAGATACGGGTTTGCCTTCGCTTCTGGTATGGCAGCTATAACGGCCGCCTTGTGCCTTTTCTCCGCCGGTGATCACTTACTGGTTTCTCAGGATATTTATGGTGGGACCTATCGAGCCCTGACCAGGGTGTTCAGCCGCTTCGGCCTGGAGATAACCTTCGTGGATACTACGGATCCTGACCAGGTGGCGGCCAACATCAAAGGTAACACCAGAGGATTGTACCTGGAGACCCCTTCTAACCCCCTGATGAAGATTACCGACTTACGGACGATGGCAGCCCTTGCTAAGGCAAGAGGTCTCATAACTATTGCCGACAACACCTTCATGACGCCCTACTGGCAACGGCCTTTGGAGCTGGGGATAGACGTGGTAGTCCATAGCGCCACCAAATACTTAGGGGGTCACAGCGACTGCCTAGCCGGGCTGGTGATAACCCAGGATGCCCGCCTGGCCCGGGAACTGGGGATAGTGCAGAACACCTTGGGTGCCGTTTTGGCTCCCCATGAATGTTGGCTTATTTTGCGGGGAATTAAAACCTTAAAGGTGCGTTTAGAGCAACAGGAGCGTACGGCGTCGTACTTGGCAGGATGGCTGGCTGGGTTACCAGAAGTGAAGTCGGTGTATTATCCCGGCTTGCTTAAACATCCCGGCCGGGAAATCCACTTCCGGCAGGCTAGCGGTGCCGGGGGGGTGCTTTCTTTTCGCTTGGCTAATGCAGAATTAGCTCGCCGGGTAATAAACAATGTACGCCTTCCGGTGATCGGATCAAGCTTGGGGGCGGTGGAGAGTATTATTTCCCTACCGGCCACCATGTCCCACGCCAGCCTCCCGGAGGATCTAAAAGAGCGTTTGGGGATAACTGTTGACTTAGTGCGGCTTTCAGTGGGGTTGGAGGAGGCTGAGGATCTCAAGAAAGATTTAGAAAGGGCTCTGAGGGAATTAAATCGGTTTAACATAACTTTAACCCTGGAGTAATTAAGTATTAACATAAACACTGTATAATGAACCCTGGTAGGCTAAACCTGCCAGGGAAAATTGTTTTTATAATCTAGAATTTAAGGAGGAAATAGGCTAATATGCAACTTAACTTTAAGGATAGGGGCTGGCGTAAAAGGTTTATTGTAGGAGTTATTGTAGTAACGCTAGCCCTGGGCTTAGTCGGGTGTGGTTCCCCCAAACAGGAAGGAAAGGCTACACCTGACCAGGCTGGGCAGCAAGCTTATGTGAGTCTTAACGGAGCCGGAGCTTCCTTTCCTTATCCTCTTTACAGTAAATGGATACAAGAATATAAGAAACTCAATCCTCAAGTAATCATTGACTATCAATCCATAGGGAGTAGCGGCGGAATCAATAATATCTTGCAAGAAACAGTAGATTTTGGGGCCAGCGATGCTCCCATGAAGGATGAACAGCTAGCTAAAGCCCCTAGACCTATAATTCACATCCCTACAGTTGCTGGAGCCGTAGTAATTACCTATAATTTAGAAGGAATAAAAAGCGGCTTGAAACTTACCCCAGAAGTGATTGCCGATATCTTTTTAGGCAACATTAAAAAGTGGAACGATAGCAGAATTACCTCCCTTAACCCTGATCTCCAGCTTCCCGACAAGGAAATAGTTGTTGCCCACCGTTCTGATGGTAGTGGTACTACTAACATTTTTACTGATTACTTGAGCAAGGTTAGTCCTACTTGGAAGGAAAAAGTAGGAAGCGGAACTTCAGTCCAGTGGCCGGTAGGTATTGGAGCCAAGGGTAACGAAGGTGTAGCAGGTACTATAAAACAGACACCAGGTGCCATAGGATATGTCGAGCTAGCCTATGCAGTGCAGAACAAGTTACCTTACGCCTTAATTAAGAACAAGGCTGGTAAGTTTGTAGAACCCACCTTAGATACCACCACGGCAGCCGCGGCCGGTGCAGTAGCTAATATGCCCGAAGATATGCGGGTATCTATAACGGATCCCCCAGGTGATAACGCCTATCCCATCGCCGGCTACACGTATATTTTGGCATATAAAGACCAGAAGGATAAACTTAAAGGTGAAGCCCTGGCCAAGTTCCTGTGGTGGGCCATCCATGACGGCCAAAAATATGCTAAAGATCTACTTTATGCCCCCCTACCTGAGAATGTCGTAAAGATGGCTGAAGTTAAGATAAGACAGATGAATTATCAAGGTACACCATTTATTAAGTAAAGGCTTGAGGTGGAAATAAAATGGCTATATAAGGGGATATTCCGGGGTTTTCCTCGGAGATCCCCTTTTTTAAAACGCATTTCTTGCGCTCGCCCGAATCTTTTTATGCTATAATAGAACCTGTCGATTGAAAGTATTAACGCTTCCTGCTGGAGGCTTTTTGATGAATAAAGGGAAAGACACTTTTTTCCTCCAAATAACTCGTCTAGCTGCTTTAAGCATCGTATTTATAATCGGTGTTATGGCTTATGAGTTGTTCCGCGGTTCGGAGTTGGCCTTCAGTCGTTTTGGGTTAGGGTTTCTTACAGGCTCTGAATGGGATCCTGTACACGGTAAATTTGGAAGCTGGCCTTTGATCTATGGCACCTTAGTTTCCTCCCTGGTGGCCTTGGCCCTGGCTGTACCTTTAAGTTTAGGCGCAGCTATTTTCCTTGCCGAATTGGCTCCTCCCTGGCTCCGGGAACCCCTTTCCTTTTTAGTGGAACTTCTGGCTGCTATTCCTAGCGTGGTGTACGGGCTGTGGGGGCTTTTTGTATTAGTACCCTGGTTGCGAGCTACGGTACAGCCTTTGTTGGGCAAAACCTTGGGATTTATACCTTTGTTTCAGGGACCGCCTTTGGGGGTAGGGATGCTAGCAGCGGGAATGGTGCTGGCCATTATGATCCTTCCTATTATCACTGCGGTTTCACGCGAAGTTTTACTGGCTGTACCCCAATCCCAACGGGAGGCCATGTTAGCCTTAGGAGCCACCCGCTGGGAAACTATTCGCCGGGCTGTCCTGCCCTATGGACGTTCGGGAATCATAGGAGCTATTATTTTGGGTTTAGGCCGAGCCCTGGGCGAGACTATGGCGGTGACCATGGTGATTGGAAATAAGCCCCAGGTTTCGGCCTCTTTGTTTGAACTCGGTCAAACTATAGCCAGCGTGATAGCCAATGAATTTAGTGAGGGCTTTGATGAGCTACACTTGTCAGCCTTAATCGCCTCAGCTTTGCTCCTCTTTATGACTACTTTGAGTGTAAATATTATCGCCCGTCTTTTGGTTTGGAAGGTGAGCAATGTGCCTCAAGGAGTGAGCCGAGAATAATGGTAAGCCGGAAGTTTAAGCGGAAATGGTGGAACCGGTTCATGCTTTCCCTTACAATACTGGCCACTGGTATAGCCCTGGTACCCCTGGCCAGCATTTTGGTATATGTGGCCCTTAAAGGCTTACCTGCCTTGAATTGGGAATTTTTCACCCAGCTTCCTAAAGCGGTGGGAGAGCCTGGGGGTGGGCTGGCCAACGCCATTTTAGGCACTATTATCCTTGTTTTATTGGCTGCTGGTATAGCTTTACCTTTGGGTATTCTTACCGGTATTTACCTAGCAGAGTTTGGGAAAGATCGCGTGGCCTTTATTGTCCGTTTCCTGTGCGATGTCTTGACCGGCGTTCCTTCCATCATCGTTGGTATTGTAGTCTATAGCACCGTAGTTTTAACTATGAAGCGCTTTTCAGCCCTGGCAGGCGGTATAGCCTTGGCCATAATTATGCTACCGTTGGTGGCCAGGTCTACTGAGGAAATGTTAAGACTTGTACCGCATAGCCTGCGGGAAGCCTCCTTAGCTTTGGGTGCTACCCAGGGCCGTACTATCCGGAGCGTAGTGCTGCGCAGCGCCTTGGGCGGGATAGTGACTGGGGCCATGTTGGCTATAGCCCGGGTGTCCGGGGAAACAGCACCTTTATTGTTTACAGCCCTCAATAGCCGGTACTGGCCTACAGGCTTGGATGAGCGTATAGCTTCCCTGCCGGTATATATCTTTACGTACTCCACTACACCCTACGAAGACCTGCATCGCCTAGCCTGGGGGGCAGCTTTAGTACTGGTAACCATGGTTTTAGGGACCAGTGTAGCAGCAAGGCTTGCGGCCAAGAAGGTTAACGGGGGGAAATAAGCCCTTGTCAGTTAAGATAAAGGTAGAGAATTTAAATGCTTGGTATGGCCGGAACCATGTGTTAAAGGATATTAATATAGAAATAAAAGCCAATAAAATCACGGCTATTATTGGACCTTCAGGATGTGGTAAGTCTACTTTCATCCGCTGCTTGAACCGGCTACATGAAGTCGTACCTGGGGCTCAAGTTAAGGGGCATGTTTGGGTGGATGGGCAGGATCTATATGCTCTTGGAGTGGATCCTACTGAGGTGCGGCACCGTATTGGAATGGTGTTCCAAAAACCAAATCCCTTTCCAACTATGTCTATTTTTGAAAATGTAGCTGTCGGTGTCCGGATACACGGATTAAAACCGGGGGTTAAACTAGAAGAGATAGTGGAGCGTAGCCTACGCATGGCCGCACTATGGGAGGAGGTTTCTGATAGGCTTTATACTTCAGGAGTTAGCCTTTCAGGAGGGCAACAGCAACGCCTTTGCATTGCCCGAGCCTTGGCTGTAGAGCCCGAAGTCTTGCTTCTGGATGAACCTTGTGCTTCTTTAGATCCTATATCTACTTTAAAAATCGAAGATCTCCTGGTGGAACTTAAGAAAAATTATACCATAGTGATCGTAACCCATAACATGCAACAAGCAGCTCGTGTCTCGGATTATACTGCCTTCCTGCTCGACGGTGAACTAGTGGAGTATGGTCCTACACCGGAGATTTTTACCCGGCCGCAGGACAAGCGCACAGAGGATTACATTACTGGTCGCTTTGGTTAAAAAGAATTAGGGCTGGATGTATAGGCCTAAAGACGAGGAAGGATAAACGATGGGCTAGTAGAGGAGGTTTATTTGTAAGTTATAGCCGAGGAGGATGGAAGGCATAATAAGGTGGAAGGTATAAACTAAAAGGGGGAAAAGGAAAATGGCCGGGCCTATATCAGGGGCAGATAATGCACCCTTAAGTTTCCGATGCAGCCGCTGCGGGAATACTTTTTCTATAGAACCTAAAGGTGAAGCTATTTGCCCTGTTTGCGGTTTTAACTGTGGCGTAGGCGGATGTAAAATACTGGAATCCTCGGATGAAGGATACTAGCAAGTCGGGAAATTGTAGCGTAAAGCTGATCCCCAGGGATCAGCATTTATTTTTTCTATGTCCCCATAACGTACAAATTTCGTTATAATTAAAAAGCAGGGGGTGTGGATATGTTAGTTAAGCAAGTTATGTATCGGGATCCCCAGGTCCTTACTACGAGTAGTACTTTGGCTGATGCTGCAGCCATATATCTACGTGGAGAAGTCAATTGTGCCCCTATATTGGATGAAAAGGGCCAGGTGGTGGGTATTATTACAGTAGCGGAACTCCTCAAGGCCCTCCAGGAAGGTAAGGATTTCACTACACCAGTAGTAGAAGTTATGGACCGGAATCTAGTAGGAATTCCAGAGGATATCCCCTTCGAAGCAGTCTCTGATCTCCCTTTAGAACGCCTCCTGGTAATAAACCGGGAGCAAAAGCTTACAGGTATACTTACCAGGATTCGCCTCATAAGGCAAGTTTATCAGGCCCTGCAAGAGACAGAAAACCAATTGCGGGCTATTTTACAAGCAGCACCCAACGGGATATTAGCTACGGATAAAGTAGGGAAGATAATTCATGTTAATGAAGCTGCAAGAAGGATCCTTGATTTAACCCAAGAAGAGATTTACGGACAGGCTATAGGAGATATACTTCCTAACTTTAACCCAGAAGAAGTTTTATTCCATGGTCACACAGTTGCTGGACGGCGGATAACTATACGTCATACTGTGGCTTTGCTTACTGCTAATCCTATTCTCCATCGTGGGGAAATAGTGGGTGCGGTGATATCTCTCCAGGATATATCTGATCTGGAGGCTGCTTATAGTGAATTGGAGACGGTTAAGGCTTTGAATCAAGAGCTCACTAATATTATTGAATCTTCTTACGATGCCATTATGGTAATAGATCAGCGAGGTAAGGTATTACGGGTCAATAGCAGTTATGAACGTATTTTTGGCATCTCCCCAACTAAGATAATAGGACATCGCCTGACGGAAATAGAAGACTATTGTACCAAGGTTTGGCAGGATGTACTAGATGCTGTCCTTCAGGAAGGTCAGCCGGTAAGCCGTAAATTGAGGACACCGGCAGGGAAAGAAATACTATTAACTGGGAATCCAGTTGTTACTGATGAAGTAGGTATAAGGCGGGTAGTTATCAATATCAGGGATATGACAGAGCTTACCCAGCTCCAGGCTGAACTTGAACAGAACCGTGAAGAGATGGCCAGATTATTCCAAGAAGTTAAGGAATTACGTGCGCGCCTGTTCAGCGAGGAAGGGGTAGTCTTTAAGGATGAACGTATGCAACGGGTGGTAGAACAGGCCTTGCTAGTAGCCAAGGTTGATTCTACTGTCCTTATCACAGGGGAATCCGGGGTGGGAAAGGAAGTTATTGCCAAGATTATACACAAAAACAGCCCGCGGGCTAAAGGACCTTTTATACAGGTTAACTGCGGAGCCATCCCGGAGACATTATTAGAATCTGAATTGTTTGGCTATGAGCCCGGGACTTTTACGGGCGCAAGCCGGGAAGGGAAAATAGGACTTTTGGAACTAGCTAATGGGGGAACTTTGCTGCTAGATGAAATAGGGGAACTGCCCCTTAACCTACAAGTTAAACTATTACGCGTATTACAAGACCAGCAGGTATTCCGCTTAGGGGGGCGAAAACCTATACAATTAGATGTGCGCATAATAGCTGCCACAAACCGGGATTTAAAAGAGATGGTTCAGGCCAAGACTTTTCGAGAAGATCTCTTTTATCGTTTAAATGTAGTACCCCTTGAGATACCTCCTTTACGCGAGCGCCGAGGAGATATCGTTCCCCTAGCTCACTTATTTCTAGAAAAGTTTAACCGGAAATACGGGTTTAAGAAAAAGCTCCATGAAGAAGTATTTTTAACCTTAGAGAATTATAGCTGGCCGGGAAACGTACGAGAGCTAGAGAACCTTATTGAAAGGTTAGTGGTTACTACCCAAGAAAATATAATTACGTGTAAACATTTGCCTCCCCATATATGTGACAGCCAGGGAGGTACCGGGGCGTTACATTTTAATGTTCGAGATGTTATACCTTTAAAAGATGCGACAGAGATGGTGGAGAAAGCTTTAATCAGCCGCGCCTTGGAACGGTACGGTAGTTTGCGCCGGGCGGGGAGTCAATTAGGGGTAACCCATTCTACTCTTTTACGTAAAGCCCGCCAATATGGCCTGCTTTAAGTCTTTCTGGTATCCCGGTACGTTTTTATACCAGGCGGTGCAGAAATGTACCGCTTTTTTATTGAATTGCAGAAGTATAAGCCCGAAAGGTGGTACACTTTTGTACCAAAGCTTCAGCCGAAAAGCTTGGAAACTCGATTTTCCTAGGTGTGGCATGTTTTTTGCTTTATATAAATAAAAGGCAGTATACTTTAAAGGATTAAAACTTGAAGGGGGAACCGATCGAAAAATTTTTTAGGAGGTGGCCTGGGTTTGGAACTCAAACCTATTAACGCCAAGGTGGGTTTTTATCCCAGCTGGTGGTATAAGAATTACGGTATTTCTTATAACAAGCAGTATTACCATGACCCCGACTATCGGGTGGATGCCTTTCAAAAGCAACAAAAAATCCTTTATGAGAGGTTCGGCGATGTAGGTCTAGGTAAGCCTGACCCCCAGCCGGAACCTTTTGTGGACTACGGGATGGTATTGCTACCGGCAGTATTTGGGTGCGAGATCAAGTTCTTTGATGATGCTATCCCCTGGGCTATGCCGCTCAATCTCTCGGAAAAAGAGATTTTTGAACTTAAGGTTCCGGATATCCTTAATACCTATCCCATGACTGATATAATCAAGCAGATGGATTATTTGGAGAATAAGTATGGGCGAGTTACAGGTAGTATCAATACTACTGGGGTATTAAACCTAGGCTTAAAGATCCGAGGAGACCAACTTTATCTTGATTTTTATGAGAATCCCGACCTGGTTCACCATCTATTTAATATTTGTACCGAGGCTATAATACAGCTAGCCCAATATGTAAAGAGCCGGACTGGGATGCTGGCCCCGGCCGTAACTCCCATGGCACCGCCAGAAATGTATGTGTTACCTGACTGTACCGTAGTACAGATTTCCCGGGAGGTTTTTGAAGAATTCGTGTTACCTTACGAAAACAGGCTATCGGCGGTCTTACGTCCCTTTGGTATTCACCACTGCGGGAAAGCTGACCATATGCTGGAGGGATATGCTAAAGTACAGAACCTGGAATTTCTCGAAGTAGGGCCGATGACCAACCTAAAAAGACTACGGGAACTCATGCCTAACATACATGTAAACGCCCGTATAGATCCCGTGCGCATGCTAAACTGCACCTCAGAAGAGATCGCGGAAGACGTAAAACGCATTATAGATACCGGGGCTCCTTATGATAAGCTCTCCATCGACGCTGTGGGCTGCGATTATGGTACGCCTGATGAAAATGTGCGGGCCATGCTTAAGACGGCGCGGGATTATTCTCTGGAGCGTATGGCTGCCTTGCAACAATAAGGAAAGTTTTTCCTAAAATTTAAGGGAGGTATGGAAATTGGCTATTTTAGAGGAAATCAAAAATGCTATCATCACGTATAAGCCACCGCTAGTCAAACAATATTGCCAGCAGGCCCTTGAACAAGGGTATAAGCCTGAAGAGATATTAGAGCAGGGCCTTATAGCAGGCATGAACGTGATAGGAGAAAAATTTAAGCGCAATGAGATTTTTGTGCCTGAGGTTCTTATAGCGGCCAAGGCTACCCATGCAGGGTTGGATGTTTTAAAGCCCTTGCTCTCAGCCTCTCAAACTAATACCCGAGGAAAGGTAGTAATTGGGACGGTGAAGGATGACTACCATGACATTGGTAAAAACCTGGTGGCTATGATGCTAGAAGGGGCAGGCTTTAAAGTCATCGACCTGGGCATGGATGTGGCGCCGGAGAAATTTATAGCTGCGGCCAAAGAGCATGAAGCAGATATAGTGGCTATGTCTTGCTTGATAACTTCTACCCTAAACTGGGTAGAGGCCACCATAAAAGCTTTCCAGGAAGCAGGCTTGAGGGATAAGGTAAAGATTATGGTGGGTGGTGGCGCAGTTCTGGAGGATTATGCCAGGGAAATCGGCGCTGACGGTTACGGCAAAAATGCCAGCGAAGCAGTTGATGTAGCTAAATCTTTGCTGAAGGTGAGCTAACATGGCTGTGATCCTTTCGCGCGGAGAAAAACAAGTGAAAATAGAGATTGGTGCACCCACGGTAATAATAGGCGAGCGTATAAACCCTACCGGTCGCAAAAAGATGATCGAAGCACTAAGGGAGCGAAACTTTGAGTTAATAAAGGAGGAAGCCTTAAACCAGGTAAAGGCTGGGGCCGATGTATTAGATGTAAATGTGGGGGCTGCGGGAATAGATGAAGAAAAGATGCTTCCCGAAGTAGTACGTGTGGTAATGGAGGTAGTAGATGTTCCGCTATGCCTAGATTCTGGTAAACCCGAAGCCCTGGCCGCTGCCTTAAAAGTTTACCAGGGGCGAGCTTTAGTTAACTCAGTTACCGGGGAAGAAACCTCCCTCAATAAAGTCCTACCAGTAGTTAAGGAGTACGGCGCTGCCGTTGTAGGCCTTTGCATGGATGAAAAGGGCATCCCCCCAGATGCAGCTAGCCGGCTGGCTGTGGCAGAGCGGATAATGGAAAAAGCAGTATCCTATGGGCTGGGAGAAAATGATGTAGTTATTGATTGCGTGGCCATGACAGTGGGCGCTGACCAGAAGGCAGCTCTTGTTACCTTAGAAGCCATGCGCCTAGTAGCCGAAAAGCTAAAAGTAAATCTTATTTTAGGGGCGAGCAATGTATCCCATGGCCTGCCGGACAGAAAGTCCATAAACTTAGCCTTTTTTGCCCAGGCGGTTGCTGCGGGAGCTACTGCCCTCATTGTGGACCCCACGGTACCTGGGGTGCGGCGGACCATCCGGGCTGCAGATCTTCTGGCTGGGCGGGATGAATGGGCTATGCGGTATCTGGAAGATTACCGTTCTTTCCCTGAGGGTTAATTTGGCGCCTATTAAACTTAAAAAGTAAGCATTCCTGTAATGATTTAGGATAGCCGTTGCCAATAAGAAAGCCTCCTGGTAGAAAGGAATTGAACGACAAAACCTCAGATACCAGGAGGCGAGCAAGCGATGCAAAAGGCCGAAAAGAAAGCCTTAGTTTATGGCAACGTGCTGATCGTGGGAGTGGATGTAGCTAAGAAAAACCATTACGCCCGGATATATAACAGCATGGGTATCGACGTAGTAAAACCGTTCTACTTTCATAATAGCAGAGAAGGTTTCTGCCGTCTACTAGGGAAAATAAGCGAAGCCAAGGAGAAAGAGAAGGCGGAACGTATCATTATAGGCATGGAACCCACAGGACACTACTGGAAACCTCTAGCCTATTTCCTAAAAGAGGCAGGTTACACTGTAGTAATTGTAAATCCTTATCACGTTAAAAACAGCAAAGAGATGGAAGACAATAGCCAAGACAAGAACGACCGCAAGGATGCAGGCCTTATAGCCCAACTGGTAAAAGAGGGCAAATTCTTGCACTGCATTTTACCGGAAGGGATATATGCAGAACTGAGGACCCTTTATATTACCCGGCAGCAGGAACACAAAAAACTTAACGCTGCCCTCTGCCAGCTTAAAGCCATAGTAGATGAATATTTTCCCGAGCTAATGGAAGTATTTAAGAGTCTTTTAGGCAAGGCAGCCCAGTGGGTCTTAAGGAACTGTCCCTTTCCTAAGGACATATTAAGCCTAAAGTTAGAAGAACTAGAAGAAGGGCTAAAACAAGCCTCGAACAGTAGAGTAGGGATAAAGAGGGCTCTTGCTCTAAGGCAAGCAGCAGAAAAGAGCATAGGTGTTAAAGAAGGGCTAGAAGGGGCTAAAGTCAAACTTCAAGCCTGCTTGGAAGAAATCGAGTTTTACCAAGGTCAAATAAGGAAGACAGAGGAAGCCATGGGGCGATACCTAGAGGAGACAGGTTTAGCGAATTATCTTTTAAGCATTCCTGGGGTAGGGGTAGTAACAGCGGCAGGCTTTTTAGGGGAGATAGGTGACCCAGCGAAATACCAGCACTGGAGACAGATACGGAAACTAGCTGGTTATAACCTAACGGCCCAGAAATCGGGGAAGAAACAGAAGGCCAAGACCACCATATCCAAGAGGGGTCGGCCGGGGCTAAGGAATCTACTTTACCAGGTGAGCCTTATTCTAGTGGCTAAGAACAAAGAATTTAAAGCGCTATATCATTATTTCTTAAAGAGGCCGGAAAATCCTTTAACGAGGAAGCAGGCTCTAGTAGCTGTGGCTTTAAAGCTAGTGCGGGTGATGTTTACCCTTATTACCCAGAAGAAGGAATATGATGCCAGCAAAGTATTAGGGAAATACCGGGAAGAACAACTAAAGAAAGTAGCTTAAAGAGCTAGGGAGGTTTTGGGTGGGGGAAGCCAAATCCCTCCATAAGGGCATAGACCCTGTAATTAAGTAAAGGCAGGCCCCACCCGCCCCCTTAAGGCAGGACGAAGGAATGAAAGGGCAAGACCCTGCGAGAAATGATAGGGTAGCCTGGGGGCGAATTTTAAGGTGAGGGTCCACCCAAAACCTTAGGATAAAAAATACTCAAAAATACCCATGGTAATTTTTAACCCTTCTCTCTCGTTTCTTAGATGGAGGATGAAAAACTTGAAAATCTAAGAGAGCGAGAGATAGAGGGAGATTTAAGCAAAAAATTGAGATAGGAGGGTTAGAACTTTGAACAGCTATGCCCTGTGGATCTTAATTATGGCCCTCATATATACCGCTGTCCTCATTATAAGCGGAAATGTGGCTAGAAAGCGGGCGGCTAGTGGCGAGGGCTTCTGGGTGGGCGGCCGGCAATTTAAGCCCTGGATGGTGGCGGTATGCATCACCGGGCTTTTCTCCGGCTCCACCTATATAGCTGTGCTAGAGCTTTCTTACCTTAAAGGCATCTCGGCTGGCTGGTACGGTGTGGCCGAATTGCTTCACGTTCTCATCATCGCTTTGTTCCTACTAGTACCTCTCCGGAAGATGGCCATGGTTACGGTATCAGGCCTCATAGGCGATCATTTTGGTCGTCTAGCCAAAGGGATAGCGGGGATTATTACTGCTTTTACCTTTCCTATGTGGTCCACGGCTAATGCCATTGCCTTTGCTTCTGCCTTGACAGCCTTTACTAGCTTGCCTCTTCCAGTGACTGTGGCCTTTTCTGCTATCCTCCTACTTATATACTTGCAGGCAGGAGGTATGTGGTCTATAGTATTCACCCAAACGGCTAATAACATAGCTTTTACTCTAATGTTTATAATTGGATTAATAGCCTTCTTTATTAAACCAGGATGGGCAGGAATAATCCAACTTGCTACCACTAAACCTGAGATGTTTAGCTTAACAGGGGTGGGTCTCCAGACTATCCTCGCCTGGTTTGGCACATTTTTAATTAATACTGTTGTAGCTCAAGCTGCCTTCCAGATGGCCCTTTCTTGCCGGACACCCGAAGAAGGGCGGCGTGGGCTTTTTTGGGCTGTAGGTTTTAACGTAATTTTTATCATCTTAGGTATCCTCTTTGGGCTGGCGGCAGCCGTCGTTAACCCCGGAGGCACCCGGGGTCTCATAGCCTTGCCCCAGTACCTAGGACAGGTTTTACCCGCTCCCCTGGTAGGTATTTTCTTCATGGGCATCTGGGCCTGCGCTCTAGGGTGGGGAGCTCCTTGCCAGTTCAGCGGCGCAACTAGTCTAGGTCGAGATGTGACTTCAGCTATAAATCCGGCCATTTCAGATAAACAGATGGTACTATATACCAAGCTTTCCCTGGTACTGCTTACTTGCCTGATGATCATTTTTGGCTCTTTACGCGGGGAACAGGCAGCATGGTGGAATGTACTAGCTTGGACAGCTAGGAACGGGGCTACCTTCGCTCCAGCTGTGGCCGCCCTTTTATGGCCTTTGGCTACTCGCCGGGCCGCGGTGGTAGCTATGATAACCGGATTTTTAAGCGGTATTTGTTGGTACCACCTAGGCCACTGGGATCCGGTCAAATTTTACCTTAATGTACACCCGGTATGGGTGGGTATGAGCTTTAATGTAGGTACCCTGCTATTGGTGACCCTTATAGAAAAGGCCGGGCAATACACCTTTATCCAGGAAGCAAGCCCTGTGCGTAGGACTACCGGGTATTTCGCTTTGGGCGCCATTATAGTCTTAGCCTTTATCCTTGTAAGCCAGTTTGCCTGGCTTCATAGCAAGGGCCTTTCAGGCATGGTATTTTTCTTAATTATTATAGGCTTCTATGTGGCAGCTATAACCTTGCTCCAGCCCAAAGATGTACCGGCGCAGCGGGAGCCGGGCGGGGAAAAGCTGGCGGAAGCCTGAAAGCGCCCTTTTCACCCCTTACCCCTTAAGGATGTGCTTAAAAATGAAAAAACAAATATTCCATCGCCCGGAACGCTGTCTTTTTTGCTTGAGCTGTGAGCTGGCTTGTGCTGCTACCCAGAAAAAGGCCAGGCGGGAAGAACTCCCCGCCTGGCCACGACTTAAAGCGGGGCACCTTTGTAGCCATTGTCAGGATGCACCCTGTGTGCGCGGCTGTACCAGTGGAGCCATGCATTTTGATGAGAGGGGATATGTAATCTCCGACTCCGAAAAGTGCGTTGGCTGCTGGATGTGCATAGCTTTATGCCCGCAAGGAGCAGTAATACCCCGGCCGGATGGCGAACGCAAAGTTTGGAAATGTGACGGCTGCCAAGACCGGGGTACTATACCTGCTTGCACTGCTGCCTGTCCGACGGGCGCCCTGGTATGGTCCGAAAGTCCGTGGGAAATTTAAAGCAAGGGGAAGATAGGCGTGAAGAAAGATATTTTGCTGGCCGAACCCTGCTACCAACTGGAAGAGAAACGATGCGGTTTTGGCCGCCTGGGGTTATGTTGCATCGCCTGTCCTGCTGGCCCCTGCCGGATAGATCCTTTTGGCTATGGAGCAAACTTAACGGGATGTGGACTGGGAAAAGAAGCTTTACAGGCTAAAGCCCTCCTGGCTAAGATCTTGGCCGGGGCAAGCTTAAGTCTACAAGAGCGAGCAGGCCTTGAGGAAGAAACGCAAGCTCTTACCTGGCCAGCGGACAGGATAAAAGTATGGGAGAAGCTTAAATTAGTCTCTAGTGACCCCTTTTACGAATTGAGTGAGGCCGCGCGGGTAGCTCTTAATCCGGCCGGCTGGCAGGCTTTTGAGTTAGAGATGCAAGCTATGAGGCTTACCTTGGCTGTTATAAGCGGTGGGATTCCTATACCCCAGGACAATTGGGGCTTACGGGAAGCTGGTCTAGGTGCGTTATACCCTTCAGGCCCTTGTGTAGTGATAGATGCTAGCAACCTTAAGCTAGCCCGGGAAATGGATATAGCGGCTAGAAAAGAAAAAGTTAAGTTAGTAGCCGGCGGGAGGGGAGCCGATTATCTTTCCTGGTGGCTTGGGCTTCCCCTTTTAGGCGGAAAAGAAGAATTACGGCAAGCCATAAAAATGGGGCTGGTAGATGTAGTGGTGACCGAAGATGCCCTGCTTTTAGGTCGGCCTTTTAAGTTTTTAGGAAGCCCAGTAGTTTTCCTAAATGCCCAACAAGAGAGGGAAGCGGCCAAAATCATAGCTAGCGCTAAAAATGCTTTTAGCCGCCGGGAACCTTACGAAAGTCCAGAAAAAGGAGAAACCTGGCGCTTCCATAGCGGTTGGCGAGAGGGCTGGGGAGAGGCCCTGCTAAAAATAATAAGCCGCCGCAAGTTCAAGGGAGTGGCCTTCCTCCTGGCTTGCTCTGGTGAAGGAGCAGAGGACCTTGCGCGCCGGCTTAGGGAAGAAAACTACTTGGTGCTTGCCGCAGGATGTGGGATAGCTAGGCTAATAAAGGCAGGACTAATGAGTGAGATAAGTATGGAGGAGGCGGCTGGGCTCCTGGACGTAGGGCAAGCCGTGCCACCGCTTTGGCACCTAGGCGGCTGCCAGGCTATATCTAATGGTTTAAACCTTTTGGCGGCCCTGTCTATGCCTATCCTGGTAGCTTTGAACGGTCTGGGCTGCAATCGTGCTTATGTAAGCCTCGCCTTAAGCGTAGCTTATGGGGCCAGGATACTAGCTCCGGGCAAGAGCCCCTTTAGCGAGAAAACCCTAAAACTTTTTGATGCCGCCTGGGAAGGCCTAGAAGCGACGGAGGTGGACCTTCCTTGCGGTATGTAATTATTGGCAACAGCGCAGCAGGCACTTTTGCCGCCGAAGCGTTGCGAGCTTTAGATCCGGAAGCCAAGATAACTATGATCTCCCGGGAGGAGGGGCCGCCTTACTCCCGTTGTCTTTTACCCTATTACCTGGAAGGAGCCATAAGTGAAGAGGGGCTATACATACGGCCGCCGGGCTTTTATGAGGTCCTAGGGATCGAGGCTTATTTAGGGCGGGAGGCTGTACAAATCCACCCGGGGCTTAAGAAGGTTTTCCTGGATGACGGCCGGGAGATAATCTACGATCGTCTCCTGTTAGCCACTGGAGCTGAACCCCGCCTTCCTCCTATTCCTGGCCGGGAGCTTTTTGGGGTATTCACCTTCCGGCATCTGGAAGATGCCCGTAAACTTCGCCAGCAAGCCCTAAAGTCGCGCCGGGCAGTGGTAGTAGGCGGCGGGCTGGTAGGGGTGGAGGTGGCTGCCGCTTTAAGGGGTTTAGGTCTAGAAGTAACCCTGGTGGAATTTCTCCCCCACCTCTTGCCCCAGGCTTTAGATGAAAGGGGGAGCAGTCTAGTCCAGAAGGCCTTGGCAAGCCACGGGATTGAAGTGATACTCGAGCGCCAGGTGGCGGCTATTTTAGGGGAGGACGAGGTAAAAGCTGCCCTTTTAAACGACGGCCGCCTTATCCCGTGCGATCTGGTTGTAGTGGCTGTGGGGGTCAGGGCGGCAATAGATCTGCTTTCTCCCTGGGGAGCGGAAGTAAATTTAGGCTTGGTAGTAAACGACTTCCTTCAGACCAGCCTCCCCGGCATATATGCAGCGGGGGACGTAGTCGAGCACTACGACCTCGCCCAGGGGAAAAGGGGGGTCACTGCCGTCTGGCCCGCAGCGGCAACCCAAGGCCGGGTGGCGGGATGCAATATGGCCGGGCGAAAGGCTCGCCTGGCAGGGTATATAAATGTAAACACGGCGGAAATCTGTGGGTTACGGATAGCCGCAGCCGGGCTGCCCAAGGCTTTATCTAAGGAAGACCACGAGTATTACTACCTGGATAGAGCTTCCTGCCAGTACCGGAAAATAGTGACCCGGCAGGGAAGGTTAGTAGGGATGATCCTTATAGGCAGAATAGAAGGGGCGGGAATTTTGGCTAACTTTATACTAAAAGGGGAAATAATCGAGGGTTATGAACGGGAAATATTGCATGGCAACTTCTGGGCCAAGGGGAGGAGGTGGTGGTATGCCGGGCTACAACCTGGCCAAGTATTGGCGGCTAACCCATACCTTGCCGAAGGAAAAGAGTATACTTATGCCCTATAGCTTAAAGAAAAGCGTATGCGGCCTGTGCAATGGCGGCTGTGGCCTCCTTATAAAAGTAGACCAGGAGGGGAAAATATGTGCTGTTTACGGGGATCCGGAGAACCCCTGGAACAAGGGCCGCATATGTCCCAAACCCATGGAGGCTGCCCAGTCCTTAAATCATCCCTTAAGGGTACGCCATCCCCTAAAAAAGGAGCGGGGGTTTTACCGCCGGATTACCTGGGAGGAGGCTCTGGATCATATAGCCCCCCAGTGGAAGGAGGCCCGGGAGAAAGGAGGCAACTCGGCGGTAGCGGCTATAATTTCCAAAGTAGGTGGTTCCCACAGCAAATTTGCCTTAAGCGTTTTTGCCGAGCTCACCGGCCTTAACACTTACGGCACGGCCCCGGTCTGCTATGAAAGCGAGCGGAAAGTAAGAATCTCTCTTTTCGGCTCTGCTGCTACCCCCAACCCGCTAAGCGATGTGGTGGAAGCGAGGCTAGTTATCCTTTTAGGTAATAACCTGGCCCAGACTAAAGCCGGTCAGTTCCCCTGGATTAAAGAAGCCCAGCGTAAGGGGACTAAGGTAATTGTTATTGATGTGCGCTATACAGAGACCGCCTGCCAAGCGGATCAGTTTATCCGTGTCCGGCCAGGTACTGATGCTGCCCTGGGCCTGGCGCTTCTCAACTTCATCATTACCAGGGGATATTATGACCGCGAGTTGGTAGAAAAGCATACTTTGGGGTTTGAAGAGCTAGCCCGGGCGGTAGAAGCTTGCACGCCGGAGTGGGCCGCTGCCATAACAGGTGTAGAAGTAGATACTATCCTAGCTTTAGGCCAGGACCTGGCCAATTTAAGGCCGGCCCTCCTCTACCCGGGGCGGGGGGTTTGCTGCGTCAATAACGGCGCCCCTGCCCTGTGGTCTTTTGAAGCACTCATGGCCCTCCTGGGTAACATTGGCAAACCAGGCGGGGGTATAATTTCTCATATAGTAGATTATGGTAAAATGCAAGGCTTGATACCGGAAGGCTTGCGGGCCAAGCCAGAGGTAAAATATACTGCCCAGGAACTTTACCAGGCCATGCTGGAGGGCAAAATTCGAGTATTATATATAGCAGGGAATCCTGCTGCCACCTGGCCTGATAGCAACTTGATGCGCGAAGCCCTGAGGAGGGTACCGCTAGTCATCCACCATACCCTCTTTTTTGATGATACCTCAGCCCAGGCCGATATTATCTTGCCAGCTACCCACTGGCTGGAAGAAGCTGGGGTACAGGCTAGTGTTCACCGGGTTCTTCAGTGGCGGGAGGCGGTAACCCAGCCGCCGCCGGAGGCCAAGCCGGCGGCCGAGTTTTTCCGCCTGCTGGCAGGAAGATTAGGCTTGCCTCTAGAATATTTCCCCACTGATCCAGCCGCAGCCTGGGAGCTAGAACGGCAATATACCCCACAGGTAAGCGGTATAAGCGTGGCTGCCTTGAAAGAGGCCAAGGGAGGCATTAGCTACCCCTGCCGCCAGGGCGAAGCCCCTCAAAGGCGGCTTTATAGCCGGTTAAATTTCGGCACTCCTTCCGGCAAGATCGAACTATACCAGCGCGATCCCAAAGTGCTACCAGCAGCCGTGCCTTCTTACCTGGATCCCCTGCAAGGCCCAGGCAACGACCCGCATTTGAAAAATGAATACCCCTTTTTCTTAAGTACTGCCAAAGTGGCCTATCACTACCATACCCAGAATCAATATAGCTCCTTTGCAGGCCGGGTCGGGAAGCCTTACCTAGAGATAAACGCTGAGCTAGCCCGGGTACTAGGTATAAGAGAAGGGGAAAAGATAGAAGTGGAGACTCGCTTCGGTTCCCTAGCGTTACCAGCCCGACTATCTACCGCCGTGCCGCCGGATTGCTTCTTTACCCAGCCCTATTATAGCGAAGCTGGTACTGGTTTAAAGCCAGCCAATTCGCTATATCCCATAGAGGTGGACCCAGTAGGTGGAAACTTTATCCAGAAGAATTTACAGTGCCGCCTTAAGCGGGACTTGAGGGGGTGAACCCGGTGAAAATGCTAATTGATACCACCCTCTGTATAGAATGCCAGGCCTGCGTTGTGGCTTGCCTACAAGAAAATAGCCGCGAGAATCCCTGGCCGCGCATTAAGGCTTGTACCTCTTTCCCCAAAAACTGTCGGCATTGTGCCGAGCCCGCCTGTACCGCTTTTTGCCCCAGTGGGGCGTTAAAGAAAACAGAGGCAGGAGTTGTCACCTGGGAGGAAGAGCTTTGCCTGGGGTGCAAACTTTGCCTTTCCTTTTGTCCCTTTGGTTCGGTCAACTTTGACCTCGAACGAGGCCAGCCTGTCAAATGTCTCTTTTGTTCGGAGCGCCTGAAAACAGGCCTGGAGCCGGCCTGTACAGCTGTCTGCCCTACTGGAGCGCGGGTATTCGGGGAAGAGGAAGAGATTGAAAAGCTGGCGCGGGATAAAATGGCAGAGTTAAAAGGTAAGGGCAGGAAAGCCATCTTCTTTAATACTGATGCCCACCGGGACGGGATAATCATCTTAATGGAAAGCGAGGAGGAACATGGCTTTAATCTTGGGGTTTAGTGGCAGCCCTATACCTGACAGCAATCTGGATTTTATTATTCAGGAGATCCTCAAAGCTTCTGGCCAGGAGGCGGAATTCATAAAGCTTTCCCGGTATAACCTCCGGCCCTGCCTGGGCTGCCTCCAATGTGCCTCTACCAACGAGTGTATCCAGGCAGATGGCATGAACGAGCTTTTAAAAAAAATAAGAGCGGCCCGGGCTATTGTGGTGGGGGGGTTCCCCACTTTTTTTAGCCTAAACGCCCTGACCAAGACTTTTCTTGAGCGTTGGTACCCCCTTAAACACCGGGTTATGCTCACCCGCGGGAAATTAGGAGTAGTGGTGGCCGGGGGCTTTCGGGACTCTGCCAGAGTAGAAGAATATTTAACTTCCTTCTTTAAGTGGTATCATATAGAGGTGATAGGGAGCTTACGGGTTCCGGGCAATGCTCCTTGCCTTTCCTGCGGCTTTGGGGAAGAGTGCACCTATAGCAATGTTCCTTTATTTTACGGGAGCGATAAGATAAAACCGGAGATGTTCTGTACGGCTAGGGAGAACCTGGGGCTGATGGAGAAAGCCCGCAGCTTGGGGCGTGAGTTGGGTAAGAGGACGGGCAATGGACTATACCAGCTAGGCACAAACCAATGATGAAAATTAAATAATGTGTGGGGTGATCTGAGTTATAGCCCTGCTGGAAGCTCTTTTAGGCAAGGCTTCAGAACTAGGCTTTAAAGCGGGAGTTATTGAAGCCAGGGTTGTATTTGAGCGCGGTTTAGCTAGGCTTAAAGAGCGGGAAGAGTACCGGTGGGTGACCCCTTTTGTTTCCGGGAGTTTAGAACAGCGCTGCCGGCCCTTAAGCCTTTATCCCGGGGCGCGGACAGTGATAGCTCTAGCTTATCCCTGGTACTTCCCAGATCCGGCTCCCTGGAAGCCGGGTCAAGGGATAATCGCCATGAGCGCCCGCGGCGAAGATTACCACCGGGTGCTACGGAGACGTCTGGAACCCTTAGTATCTTGGCTCAGAGAGCAAGGAGCTAGGCTAGTAGTTACCCAGGTGGACAATGGCCCGCTCCTGGAACGGGAAGCAGCCTTTTGGGCTGGCCTAGGATATTATGGGTATAACTGTTCCCTGATAGTACCTGGGTGGGGTTCCTGGGTGGCCCTAGGGTTGATAGTAACAGATTTAGAAATCGAACCCACTCCTTACCAGGAGGAAAGGCGGTGTAAGGAGTGTGGACAGTGTTTTGCCGCTTGTCCCTCAGGGGCCCTAATCGGGCCTTACATTTTGAATCCCAGCCGATGCCTTTCCTACCTCACCCAGAAGAGAGGTTTTTTACCCAGGGAGGTAAGGAGTCTCCTAGGTGCGCGGTTGTATGGATGTGATACGTGTCAGGAAGTATGTCCAGAAAATGAAGGTTTATCAAGGGAGCAAGCCCAGTTGGCTAAACCTTTCCCTTTTCCGGATTTAGTTAATGTTTTGCAATTAGATAATCACTCGTTTAAGGAACAGTTTGGTGCTACAGCCCTGGCCTGGAGGGGGAAAGGGGTATTAAAGCGTAACGCGCTTATAGCCTTAGGTAATAGTGGGTATGCTACGGAAGAGGCTATCAAGATCATGGAGCAATTCTTAAGCTCTCCCTCGGCTATCCTCCGGGCCCATGCTGCCTGGGCTTTAGGACAGCTTAAAGTACCCCATTCCCATCTAGCCTTGGAAATGGCCCTCCAGAAAGAACAAGACCCTATGGTTCGCCAGGAACTCGAGAAAGCCTTGTTTAGTTATTGACAGCAGCCAGGGCAGGTGTTACTATGTTGGTAGAAAGTATACTATTACGGTATACTTTACCGGACGGGCCTTAGGGTCCCGGGGCCTTGGGAAGGTTGTTTTACCAAGGCCGAGAGAATAGCGTTGTCCAAAGGGAAGGGTGAATAAAATATCCGCTTAACTCAAGCCACGGACTATGCCTTAAGGGCAACTTTGTACCTGGCCAGGATAGAAGTAGGAGAGGTGGTAGATGCGGAAACCATTGCCCGGGAAGAAGCCATCCCCTTAAGATTTCTCCTTAAGATCTTTCGCTCCTTGATAAAGGCTAAACTCGTAGAAGCCGTAAGGGGAGCAAAGGGGGGGTATCGCTTAGCTCGACCGCCAGATAAAATAACCCTTTTGGATGTGATACAGGCTGTAGAAGGTCCGGTAGAAATCAATCGGTGCTTAGTAGATCCTGAATATTGTTCTAAAAAATGGGCTAATTTTTGTCCTGTGCATGAAACCCTCTCTACGGTGCAAAAGGTAGTAAACGAACTTTTAGATTCAATTTCCCTGGCCGAGCTAGTTCACAAAAGTAAACGTGATACCCGAGATACTAAAGAAGTTATATAAGCACGGTCATTAAGGATGCTATTTTAAGCACAATTATATTAAAAGTAAAACTTTGGTTGATATGAGCTTTTTAGACTGATTTTTATTGAGTTCTTTAGATTAAGGAGACTTTATTTTCACCCTAAAAGTATACTTAATTAGTATACTTTTAGCCTAGGGAGGTAAAGAATTATGAATACCCTTACCCTCTCCCGCATTCAGTTTGCCTTGACCTCAGCCTTTCATTTCCTTTATGTTCCCCTCACCATCGGGCTAGCGGTGCTTATCGCTATAATGGAGTACCGTTATTGGCGAACCCAGAATCCTGTTTGGGATGAGATGGCTCGCTTTTGGACCAAGCTATTGGCTATAAACTTTGCCATCGGCGTAGCTAGCGGTATAACTTTAGAATTTCAATTCGGAACCAATTGGGCCAATTATTCTCGCTTTGTAGGTGATATATTTGGAGCCCCCCTGGCGGCGGAAGGGGTTTTTGCCTTTTTCCTGGAGTCTACATTCATCGGCTTGCTCCTCTTCGGAAGGGATCGCGTTTCCCCCTTTATGCGCTTTTTTGCAGCTTTGATGGTGGCCCTGGGCACCAATCTCTCTGCTTTCTGGATTCTGGCCGCCAATTCCTGGCAGCAGACTCCGGCTGGGTATCAAATAGAGGGCGGCCGGGCCGTGTTAACTAGCTTTGTGGAGGCAGTCTTCAACCCTTCTACAGTCCCCCGTTTCTTGCACACCATTGCCGCGTCCTATATAACTGCAGCTTTCTTCGTTACGGGTATCAGTGCTTATTACCTTCTCAAAAAGAGAAACGAAGATATGGCGGTACCTTCTCTGAAATTGGCCTTCATTTTCGGGCTCATCTTTACCCTGCTCCAGATCCTGTGGGGCCATAACCATGCCCGGCAAGTAGCGCATACCCAGCCAGTTAAATTGGCAGCCTTTGAAGCCCAGTGGGAAACTAAAGAGGCTGCACCCCTGCTTCTCTTCGCCCTGCCTGATCCGGCCAGCGAAAGGAACACCTTGGAGGTAGGGCTTCCCGGGATGCTAAGCCTACTGGTGCACGGCGATACCCAGGGAACAATCCAGGGTTTAAAAGACTTCCCCCCAGAACTCCGGCCACCCCTAATACCAGTCTTCTTCGCTTACCGGCTTATGGTCCTTTTAGGGCTATATTTGGCTGGAGTAATGCTCTGGGGTGCTTACTTGTGGTTACGCGGTCAGTTTACTACCCGTTCCTCTTTCTTAAAGGTGCTCCTTTACTCTATACCTATACCTTATGTGGCCAGCCAGCTAGGGTGGTTGGCTACCGAGGTAGGCCGGCAACCCTGGATAGTATACGGATTGCTTAAGACCTCGGAAGCAGTCTCTCCTTTACCGGCGGGTCAGGTACTAACTACTTTGGTGGCTTTTACTGTTTTCTACATTATCTTGTTTGGTATTTTCTTGTTCCTTATGTTCCGCGAGGTCAAGGGCTACGGTATGGGCCCGGGGGTTAAGGAGCAATTAAAAGTTGGTGGGATAACTGGAGTGCATGGTTCTTATGGAGTGAGATGAAGGGTACAGAATAAGCCGGAGCACAATAGAAAGGGGGAGCCAGGATGACTTTGAATACCATTTGGTTTATTTTAGTGGTAATCTTGCTGGCCGGCTACGCTGTTTTAGACGGATTCGATTTAGGGGTGGGGATCCTTTATCCCTGGCTAGCTAGGGAGGACAAGGAAAAACGAGTACTTCTTAGCGCCCTGGGACCTTTCTGGGATGGGAACGAAGTGTGGTTGCTTACAGGGGGAGGGGCCCTCTTTGCTGCCTTTCCTTTGGTGTATGCCACGGTTTTCAGTGGCTTTTACTTGGCCTTGATGTTAGTCCTCTTTGCCCTAATCCTGCGGGCTGTGGCCATAGAATACCGCAACAAACTCCTAGAAAAGAAACAAGCCCTGGATGTGGCCTTCTTTCTAGGAAGCCTACTGCCTGCCCTCCTCTTCGGGGTAGCAGTAGGGAATATAGCCAGGGGGATTCCCCTGAATGCAGGGCAAAATTATGCGGGTACTTTCTGGACCCTTCTTAACCCTTATTCTCTTCTCCTGGGGCTGGTGGGCCTAGCCGCCTTTATTCTGCAGGGAGCGACTTACGCCATGGTTAAGACCAAAGGGGAGATTTACCAGCGGGCTCGTACCATCGGCGAGTTGGCCTGGTGGTCCTTGGTAGGCCTGTACCTTTTGGCCACCCTCTATTCCGCCATAGAAGCTAGACACCTTTTTGCCAACTACGCTAAAACCCCGCTTATTTATGTTTTCCCCCTTTTGCTGTGGCTGGGTTTGGGGACAACTTTAAGGGCTTTGCGGCGGGAGAAACCCCTGGCAGCCTTCGTGGGTTCCTCCTTGATTTTGGGTGGTATGGTGGCTACCTTGGCGGCGGGCATGTATCCTAACCTGGTTTTTGCCACCGATCCTGCACTTAATTTAACCATTTATAATGCTTCCTCTTCGCCCCTTACCCTGAAAACCATGTTTATCATAGCGGCGCTAGGGGTACCTTGGGTTCTTTTCTATACCGCTTACGTTTATTACGTATTCCGGGGCAAAGCTGAAGAAATAGAAGAGGGTTATTAAATAATTTTCCTGCTGCCAGGGGATAATAAGGGGTGAAACAGGAACAATAACCCTTGGCAGGAGGAGATCTCTATGACCGCCCATTACGGAGCCCATGAGGTTATGGAGCTCCACGAAGTGTTAACTGATACTATAGATGGCATAAATCAATTTCAGCTGTACCGGCCCCATGTAAAGGATCCCCAGCTCCGCTCCATCCTAGATAAGCAGATCCAGTTTATGACCCAGGAGTACAATAATATGGTGCAGGCTATCAACCAGCGGGGGATAACCCAAGCCATACCTTATAGGGGGCCGCGCCGCTTCAACCCCGTATATGGACTTCACAATCCCTCTCCGCAGGTGCCCAACACGTCCATAGAAGAGATGGACGACCGGGATGTGGCCAGTGGGATGCTGGGATGTCATAAGGCCTCGGCCGCCTTCAGAATGATGGCTTCCCTAGAATGCGCTGATCTGGAACTGCGCCGGATGATCCAGCAAGGGGCCGTCAACTGCGCCGAGCAGGCTTATGAAGTGTGGCAATATATGAACCAGAAAGGCTGGTACCAGGTACCTACTATGAAGGAAACTACTACCAGTACCATGATCAATACTTTTGCCCCTGCTAGTCCAGGGCCCATGAGGTACCAGTACCAGATGTAAGGGAGGAGGGAGGCCTAGGCCTCCCTCCCTAAGTTTGGGTGCAACCACATAGATGCTCCTTTGCTGGTGTGAACGCGAGGTATTACCAGCCTCGTTATCTAAGGGCAAAATACTAAAGTACTCAAGTAGGAAGGGTTTTACTGGCTAGAAGCGAAGCTAGAGCGCCCTTTTTCTCTCTCGGTGACTAAAAAACTGCTTAAGGGCGTAATAAACGTCGCTTTTTTCTTTTATAGAGATAGTTACCAGACGGGGATCCTGGATCTTTTTAAAGACGTTCATCAAGGTGCTAGTCCGGTAGTAAGGGTTGACTATCTCGCCGTAACCGAACTGGTTTACCAGGGGGAGCATTTTTTGAAGGAGTTCCAAGCAGGCCTCATTGTCTGAGGGTAAGTTATCCCCATCGGAGAAGTGAAAGGGATAAATATTGTAGTCTTGTGGTGGATATCGCTGTTCTATTAATTCCAAGGCCAGGCGGTAAGCTGATGAGCAGCGGGTTCCCCCACTTTCGCCCTTAGAGAAAAATTCCTCTTCAGTAACTTCCCGGGCTTGGGTATGGTGAGCGATGAAAACTATCTCAACCTGCTCGTATTTAGTACGCAAAAAGCGTACCATCCAAAAAAAGAAAGTGCGGGCGATATACTTTTCATAAGTACCCATGGACCCCGAGGTATCCATCATGGCCAGGATTACAGCACTACTCTCCTGCCGGATCCTTTCTTCCCACGTTTTAAAGCGCAGGTCTTCAGGCTTAAAACCTCCTATACGAGGGTGGCCTAGCCGGGCGTTGCGCTTGAGATTTTCCAGAAGGGTGCGCTTTTTGTCTAGATTGCCCATTATACCAGAGCGTCTTACGTCTCTAAATTCATAAGCCGGGGCGGCTTGCCTGGGTTTCTTTTTTTCCTGCCAGTTGGGCAGTTCCAGATCCCGGAACAAGAGCTCTTCTATCTCTTCTAAGGTCACTTCCGCCTCGTAGTAATCCATGCCGGGCTGGTCCCCCGCTCCTGTGCCGCGTCCTCCTCTGTGGTCTCCTTCCCGGGCAATAACTGTTCCCTTCCCTGTATGCCCGCTCCCTTGGCCTACGTGGCGACCCTGGTTTAGATTAAAGCGAAAACGATACTCTTCCAAGCTGCGAATAGGAACCTTTACTATCTTGCTCCCACCCGCCAGGATTATATTTTCTTCTGTAATGATATGGGGTAGGTTTTTCCTTATGGCTTCTTCTACCTTTTCTTGGTGGCGCTGTTGGTCCAGGTAGCCTTTCCTATGCAGAGACCAATCTTCCCGGGAGACGATAAAATCGGTTTGCATATTTTGGCACCTCCTTAAGCTGGCCTTACCTAGCTTCGCAGACGGGTCTTGCACTCCAGAGTAATGTCCCTTGCGATGCTGCCGCGCAAACCTCTGCGGGAGTAAGCCTATAGAATTATTATCGGTTGAGCAAGCTTCCCACGTATTTCAGGAGTTCATTAGCGCAAATGGAACAGTACCCGTGCTCGGAGATAAGCCGGTCAATAACAGCATTGATGCGCTTAAGCTGCTCCGGGTCAGGGTTGCGGGTAGAGGTGGTAATTTTAACGATATCCCGCATATCAGCAAAAAGTTTCTTTTCGATAGCTTCCCGCAGGCGCTCATGGGAATTGTAATCGAACTGCTTGCCCTTACGGGCATAAGAAGATAGGCGTATAAGGATCTCTTCCCGGAAAGCCTTTTTAGCGTTTTCCGTTACCCCGATCTGCTCCTCAATGGAACGCATTAGCTTTTCATCCGGGTCCAGCTCCTCACCAGTGATGGGATCTTTGACCTTGGTGCGGTTAACATAGGCTTCCACGTTGTCCAGGTAGTTATTAAAAAGGGCACGAGCGGATTCCTCATAGGAGTAAATAAAAGCCCGCTGCACTTCTTTTTTTGCTATTTCGTCATACTCCTGACGAGCTAAGGCAATATAATTGATTAATTTTTCCCTTTCTTCCTTAGTAATAGATGGGAGCTGGTCCAACCCCTCCTTTAGGGCCCGGAGGATATCCAGAGCATTAATGCATTTAGTATCGGAAGTGATGAGGGCGCTGGCTATGCGGTTTACTACATAGCGGGGGTCTACGCCGCTCATACCTTCATCCTCTGCTTCGCTCATAAGCTCTGCTACGTCCTTTTGCTGGAATCCCTCCACATCTTCGCCGTCGTAAAGCTTCATTTTTTTGATCAGGTCCATACCTTGCTTTTTAGATTCTTTTAAGCGGGACAGAATGGAAAAGACCGCGGCCGCCCATAAAGCGTAAGGCGCAATATGCACATCGATGTCGGCCTGGCGGATTAATTTCTCGTAGATTTTAACTTCCTCGCTCACCTTCAAATTGTAAGGTATGGGCAGCACCCAGAGGCGGGATCTCAGGGCTTCGTTTTTAGGGTTGCTGATAAAGGCACGATATTCGGTTTCATTAGTGTGGGCAACGATTAATTCGTCGGCCGAGATAAGGGCAAAACGGCCGGCCTTGAAATTTCCTTCTTGGGACAGGCTTAAGAGATTATACAGGAATTTTTCATCGCATTTTAACATTTCCTGGAACTCCATTAATCCCCGGTTGGCTTTATTCAGCTCGCCGTCGAAGCGATAAGCTCGGGGATCGGATTCGGAGCCATATTCGGCTATAGTGGAGAAATCAATGCTGCCCGTCAAATCTGCAATGTCCTGGGATTTGGGGTCCGAAGGGCTAAAGGTACCGATGCCTATTCTTTTCTCTTCCGAAAAAACTATCCGCTTCACTGGTACTTCCTCTATCCGGCCACCATATTTTTCTTCTACCATTAAGCTGCAGTAAGGGCAGAGGTTCCCCTCAATGTATATACCGTATTCCTCCATGAACTCTTGGCGTAGCTCGTGGGGGATAAGGTGCAGGGGTTCTTCGTGCATGGGGCAATCCTTTATGGCATATACCGCACCTTCATCCTGGCGGGTATAGCGCTCTAATCCCCTTTTAAGGAGGTTTACCAGGGTAGATTTACCCCCGCTTACCGGTCCCATAAGGAGGAGGATGCGCTTGCGCACGTCCAACCGCCGGGCAGCCGCATGAAAGTATTCTTCTACTAATCTTTCTAGAGTTCGGTCCAGCCCGAAAAGTTCATCGGCAAAAAAGCGGTAATGCTTTACTCCGTTAACTACTTCTACGCCTGCAGAAACAATCATATCATAAATGCGGGCATGGGACAGTCTGGCTATCTTGGGGTTGGCGATGACCATCTCGAGGTAATCCTTGAAGGTTCCTTCCCAAGCAAGTTTTTTTTCTTCCTGGCGGTATTGCTCAAGCCTCTGGAGGATCTTCATGAGACCCTTCCCCTCCCATAAAGGGCTATTACTATATTATGAGGGGTAGCCATGAAAAAGAAGGTAACCCTTGGGAGCCCTGGCTACAAAGAAGGAAACGGGCATCTAAGGCAGAATTAATATAAGGGCGCCAGCAAAAAATATACGGCGGGTGATAGGGGTTGGGTTATAAATATGAATTTACTTGGGTTATCCGGCTTCCGGTGGATCGACTACCTAAGGAACCTGGAGAACAAGTAGGTCAAGGGGAAAACTTGATCCTATGGAAGAGGAGTAGCGGGAATATAATCTTGGGTTTTTTTCGCCATGGTCATAAGCTTGCCCATCCAGTGGGGCTTGAGGCCTTGATTGTAACCAAAAGCGAGGAAGTATTGGGGTATGGGCGGATAGTTAAATCTGAAATTTATCAGCATCCAGATGGGTCCCTTACCACGGTGGTAGAGTTTTCAGTAACTCGCCTCTTTGACGAGGAAGAAAAGAGGGTGATTACCAAGGTTTTCCGAGAGATGTATGGTAAGGAGAGATATTCTACGGTATAATGTAGCCGATATTATCACTAATAAGGGGGTTTTTCCATGCTACCGGGCAAAGATTTTACTGTTAGAGCAGACGGCCTCCTGGAATTTGCCCCTGGGATCATTCACCCTGAGCCGGATATTCGCCGCCTGGCTGATGCTTTGCCAGTTTTATATGCCCAGAATATAGCGCCTAGCGATCGTCCTCTTTATTATATGTACCGGGGTGTATGCTGGGCTAAGGATCAACCTGTCTTTACCCAACATGATATACGTTACGATATAACAGTAATTCTCCCTGGTACTATAGAAGGAGAATATATTAAGACGGTAGGGCATTTTCACCCTTTAAAACCCCATTCGGCAGAAACCTACCCTGAGTACTATGAAGTATTAGAAGGGGAAGCCCTTTACTTGTTACAAAAGAACAATCGCAGCGGTGACGTGGAAGAGATCATAGCTGTAGAGGCAAAAAAAGGGGATAAGGTATATATCCCTCCTTCTTACGGCCACGTAACCATAAATCCCGGTTCTAGTATCTTGGTTATGGCTAATCTAGTGGAGAGCAATTTCTCTTCTTTATATGCTCCTTTTAAGGATAAGAAGGGAGCTGCCTATTACTACTTACAGGGACAAGGGGAAAAGGGAGAATTCGTAAGGAATCCCAACTATCAAAACTCTGTGGCTTTGAAACTTATGGCTGCACCCAGCCTACCCCAGCCTACACCCGCTGTAAAAGGTAAATCCCTGTATGAGGCTTTTTTGGCCGACCCAGAAGCTTTCAAGTTCCTGAAATAAATGCCATAATCTACCAGCCCTGGGGAATTTAACCCCCGGGGCTAGTTTTTATCTCGCTATAGCCTTTCTGGGATTAGCTTTGTTTTAAATACAAGGAGCGGAAGACGAGTCTATGCAAATTAGTATGCCTTATGGTAGTAGCACCTTATCCATCGAGGTACCAGAAAGTAATATTATTGGCATTCTCGAGCCCCCGGCTGTGCCGGCCCTAGAAGATCCCTTCGGAGCCATCAGGCAAGCTTTACTCCATCCGCTGGGGGCTAAACCCATCTCGGAGCTAGCTAGACCAGGGATGAAGGTGAGTATTGCCATTTCCGACGCCTCCCGGCCCAACATTGAAAAATGGATCCTCCCGATGGTCTTCGAGGAACTAAGTAAAGCTGGGGTGAAAGACGAAAACATTACCATTATCGTGGGTACAGGTTCCCACCGGCCGGCCACTCCTAAAGAGATCCTCGCCATGGTGGGTGAAAAAGCTCAGAAGGTAAAGGTGCTTAATCATTTTTCCAATAGCAGCCCCTTGGTGAACCTTGGCAAGACTTCAGGAGGCTACCCGGCCCTGGTGAACCGGTTTTTCGTGGAGGCAGATCTCAAGATAGCCTTAGGCACGGTTTTGCCCCATCCCCTAGCCGGGTATAGCGGCGGTGGTAAGGCCATAGCGGTGGGGCTTTCCTCCAGCGAAACCATAAGCAGTATCCATACCCCGGCCACCCTGGATGATCCTTGTTGCGGGCTGGGGAAGGTAGAAGGCAATCCCTTCATCCAGTTCGGGTATGATGTGGCGCGGCTCTCTGGCCTAGACCTTTTGATCAACGCCGTGGTCAATGAAAAAGAGGAAATTATTGATGTAATCTGTGGTGAAGTAGAGATTGCCCACCGGACCCTCATTGAACGTTCGGCCCGCCGGGTTTACGAAGTGGAATTTCCCTCCCCTGCAGATATAGTTATTGTATCCGCCGGCCATCCCAAAGACAATAACCTGTATCATGTGGCGGCAGAAGCCTTAGGGACCATCGCCGGTAACGGGGTGCAGCACCCTTGTGTTAAAAAGGGCGGGACCATTATTGTGGTTTCCCCTATGGGTGAGGGTATTTACAACGAAACTATGTTTTATGCCTTAAGCCAGGCTCCGCCGGCGGAAGTAGTCCGGCAATTAAGGGAAGCCAAAATAGACCGGCCAGGGATGCACCGGGCCTACGCAACGGCGCAGATCCTTTGCGACCACGAGGTTATTTTCGCTCAGACTCTCTTGGACCCGGAAATAATCCGGCAGATTCATATCAAACCTATGGCCACCGTGGCGGAAGCGTTGAGCTACGCCCTAGCCAAGCACGGCCGGGAAGCCAGCATCCTGGTGATCAAGAATTCCCACCGAGTAGTACCGGTGTTAAAGCGAAGCTAAACCCGCAAGACATCGGGAGTCTAACTACAATGGAGCAATGGAAAAACAACCTCTACACTGCTGTGGCTGTCCAGTTAATGGTTACCGCTACCTTTCAGATTGTCACCCCTTTTTTGCCCTTTTTTATTTCCGAACTGGGGGTAACGGAGCCTGAAGCCATACAGAGATGGAGCGGTATTTTGGTAGGTATCAATGCCCTCTTTACGGGGCTTTTCTCGCCCCTTTGGGGCAGCCTTTCCGACCGCTACGGCCGGAAACCCATGCTCATCCGGTCTGCGGCTAGTATTGCCCTTTTTACTTTTCTCACCAGCCTGTCTACCAGCGTATACCATGTGCTGCTCTTTCGCATCCTCTTAGGGGCTTTTAGCGGTTTCTCGGCCGCTGCCCTTTCCCTGATAGGGAGTATGGTTCCGGAAACCCATTTAGGCTACTCTGTAGGCCTGCTTCAGGCCGGCCAGGTGCTAGGCTTTCTCCTGGGACCCCTGCTAGGAGGCCTGCTCGCGGATATTCTACCTTATCGTCGCGTTTTCCAGTTGGGCAGCCTCCTGGCCACAGCGGCCACTTTTTTAGCCTTCTGGCATATTAAAGAAAACTTTCGCCCCCTTAAGGCTAAAAGAACCCCCAAATCTTGGCTTTTTCTTACCTTGCGCTGGCCCTCCAGGATATGGATAATGTTTACGGTAATTTTCTTGTCCCAGTTCGCTACCCGGGGCGTGGAACCTCTTATGCCCCTATATGTGCGGGAACTGGTAGGGGCTTCGCCTGCCCTCAATACCTTGGCGGGGTTAGCTGTGGCTGTACAGGGCATTTCTTCTGTGCTGGGCGCCACCTGTGTAGGGAGGCTAGCGGCCCAGGTAGGGTATAAAAGACTCCTGCTCCTTAACTTGCTGGTAGCCAGTAGCCTTTACTTTCCCCAGGCTATGGTGAGGAGCATATGGCTTCTTATGTTTTTACGGTTGGTTCAGGGGTTCTTCCTGGGAGGATTATTGCCAGCCGCCAATTCCCTCATCGCCCTTTTCACCCCGGTGGAGAAAAGGGGAAGTGTATATGGGCTGACCTCCAGCGCTTTCTTTTTCGGTAATTTCTCCGGCCCTTTGGTTGCTGGTTTTTTATCCGCCCACTGGGGGCTTAAGGCCATCTTTTATGTAGCCACCGGGTTGTTGCTTCTCAACCTAATGTGGGTAGCTTTAGAGGTACAGGAACCCAAAGAGGGAGCTAAAGTGATACGCGGCTATAACCTCTAGCAAACGTGCTTTAGTGTGGGAACCAGAAGAAGGAGCTAAAGAAGGCTACTAGATATCATGGGTAGGAAGTTAGAAAAAAGAGGGTAAGAAAGGATAAAGTTCAGGTGTTGTAAAATTAGGACCTGATCTGGGCTTGCGATTTAGGCTTTTTTACTCATTTTTAGAAAGGGGTTAAGAATTATGGGCAAAATTGGCTTCATAGGACTAGGTATCATGGGAAAACCCATGAGCAAAAATCTTCTTAAGGCCGGTTATAAATTAGTGGTTTACAACAGAAGCAAGGAGGCCATGGAGGAAGTGGTGGCGGCCGGGGCCGAACCCGCCAACTCCCCCCGGGAAGTAGCTGAGCGCTGTGAGAAATTTATCACCATGCTGCCTAATTCTCCCCATGTAAAGGAAGTGGTATTGGGACCCAACGGTCTTATCGAAGGAGCCCGACCTGGTTCCATATTAATCGATATGAGCTCTATAGACCCGCGGGTAACCAAGGAGATAGCCGCTAAGCTGGCTGAAAAAGGTGTGCGCATGCTAGATGCGCCGGTTAGCGGGAGCGAACCCAAGGCCATCGAAGGCACTCTGGCTATTATGGTGGGTGGGAAGCAGGAGGACTTTGAGGAATGCTATGATATCCTTAAAGCCATGGGCAGCTCTGTAGTACGGGTGGGAGATATAGGCGCTGGAAACGTGACAAAGCTGGCCAACCAGATCATAGTAGCCCTAAACATTGCTGCTATGTCTGAAGCTTTGGTGTTGGCCACCAAAGCTGGGGTAGATCCCGAGCTGGTTTATCGGGCCATCCGGGGAGGGCTGGCCGGGAGCATGGTACTCGACATGAAAGCGCCCATGGTGATGTCTCGGAACTTTAAACCAGGCTTCCGAATAAATTTGCACATAAAGGACTTGGCTAATGCTTTGTCAGCCGCCCATGAGATGGGGGTTCCTGTACCTTTAACTTCATTGGTCATGGAAATCCTTCAGGCCCTAAAGGTGGATGGGCTGGGTGATGCTGACCATAGCGCCATCGTGCGTTTCTATGAAAAGCTCGCCCAAGTGGAGGTAAGAAAGCAGTAAGAGTAGCCTTTAGAAAATCCGCCATACAGATACTTAGGGTTGGAGACCGGGGGAAAGTGTATCCGGCCCTAATTTTTTGTTGCCGGTCTTTTTCCCACATGTTATGCTAGGGTGAGGGGGATTTGGTATGTTTTTTCCCATGTTGTGGCCTCTAATATTTCTTTTTTTATTTATCCCCGTGCTGTTGGCTTCCTTTTTCTTGAACCTGGCTGTCTTTTCTTTTGCTAAACTGGGTTTATCTCCTTTGGGGGCTTTGGCTTTACTTTTAGCTTCTATTGTAGGTAGCCTCATCAATATCCCTATTTCTCGCCGCCGTATTTACCACCAGCCCTGGCCGGAAAATATTTTTTTCTTTTTCTTCTATTATCCCCCACGGGTGAATTACCAGCTTATCTGCATCAATGTAGGAGGCGCGGTCATTCCTATACTTTTTTCCCTTTATCTGTTGCTAACCGGCCGGGCGCCCTTAGGTCCAGCTAGCCTGGCTACCCTGGTAATAACAGTGGTCTCCAAGGCTTTAGCCCGGGTGGTTCCGGGGTTAGGCATTTCTTTGCCCACCTTTATCCCGCCCATAATGGCAGCCCTAGCGGCATTACTTGTGGCTCCTCACGATGCTGCACCTGTAGCTTATGTGGCCGGGGCCTTAGGAACTCTTCTCGGGGCTGATATCTTAAACCTAAGGGCCTTGTCCCGCCTCCAAGCCCAGGTGGTAAGCATCGGTGGCGCCGGAGTTTTTGATGGGATTTTTCTAGTGGCTTTAGCTGCAGCGCTGCTAAGCTAATCCCCAAGAGACAGGCCAGGTCGGCGGCCTGTCAGGCGTATATATAAACGTGAGGATATATGATGTTAGGGTTAGGACTTTTCCACCTTAAAGTTTCCGGTCACACTCCTGTTCCATTATGTGTATGGTTTATGCGGCAGCACCTCTTAAGGGGTGAAAGGGAATGGACAAAGAGCTAGCAGCGCTGGAAGAGGCCATAGAAGATATTGCCTCCCTAGCCCGCCGTATGGGGCTGGATTTTTTCCCTGTCTGTTTTGAACTCTGTCCAGCTGATGTAATTTATACTTTTGGGGCTTATGGCATGCCCACTCGCTTTTCGCACTGGAGCTTCGGCAAGCATTTTCGTCGCTTAAAGATGCAATATGATTACAACTTAAGCCGTATTTATGAGCTGGTTATTAATTCTGATCCCTGTTATGCCTTTCTTTTGGAGGGGAATTCCCTGGTACAAAATAAATTAGTTATCGCCCATGTGTTCGGCCATAGTGATTTTTTTAAAAATAACTGCTACTTTAGTTACACTTCCCGGAAAATGGTAGAAACCATGGCTGTACATGCAGCCAAGATGCGGGAATATGAATTCAAATATGGCCGTCGGGAAGTGGAAATTTTTTTGGATGCAGCCATGGCGGTGCAAGAGCATATCGAACCGTTAGGCCCCTTAAGTAAATTAAACCGAGATGGTGAAGGAGAGGAGGAAGAGAAAACGGATCGAGAGTCTAATCGAGAGCCTACCAGACAAACACCTTACGATGATCTATGGGCTCTGGATCGGACGCCTGTGAAGCCCAAATACCAAGAAAGACCCAAGAAAATACCTCTCCGGCCCTGTAAAGATGTGATAGGCTTCATAATGCGCCACAGTTCTATCCTCGAAGACTGGCAGCGGGATATTTTAGCTATGTTAAGAGAGGAAATGCTTTATTTTTGGCCACAACTTCAAACCAAGATAATGAACGAAGGCTGGGCCACTTACTGGCATGTAAGGATAATGCGGGAGCTGGACCTGCCGGACGAAGAGGCGGTGGAATTTGCCCGGCTTAACGCTTTTGTTTTGCAGCCTGCCAAGATGCATATTAATCCCTACTACGTAGGGCTTAAGATTTTCGAAGATATTGAGCGCCGTTGGGATAATCTTACGGAAGAGGAGGAATATTGCGACCCAGGGCGGAAGAAAGGCCAGGGAAGGGAGAAAATTTTCGAAGTACGCTCTCTTGAGAACGATGTTTCCTTCCTGCGTAATTACCTCACTAAAGAACTGGTAGAAGAACTCGACCTCTACCTTTATGAAAGGGTGGGTAACGAATGGGTTGTGGTAGAGAAGGATTGGGAAAAGGTCCGCGACGGTTTGGTTTCCCGTTTGGTTAACTGTGGGTACCCCTATATAGTGGTGGAAGATGCTGACTACGACCGGCGGGGGGAACTATACCTTAAACACTGCTACGAGGGCCTTGAACTAGACATTCCCTATTTGGAGAAAACCCTGCAGCATGTATACCTTCTTTGGGGTCGGCCGGTACATCTGGAGACAGTGGTGGAAGGTAAGAAAACTATCTTTAGCTATGATGGCAAGAAGAACACCCGGCGGAGTTAAGGCTTAAGTTTCAGGATTTTTGTATGGGAAATATAGTATAGGAGGAAGGAAACCTGGCCTAAGTGTGGAACTACATTAATTACTTTTATGTTTTACTACTAGAGCGGAGGGCTAAACTAAAGTGTATTGGAACCAGAAATATGAATGCTTGCCACTGGAGAAATTACAGGAGCTACAACTGGAGAGGCTTAAGGCTACGGTGGAAAGGGTCTTTTATAACGTGCCCCACTACCGCCGGGCCTTCCAGGAGATAGGACTAGAACCGGGCGACATTCAAAGTCTAGAAGATTTAGCCAAGCTCCCCTTCACTACCAAAGACGATCTCCGAGAAAATTATCCCTTCGGAATGTTTGCGGTCCCCATGAGCGAAGTGGTGCGTCTTCACTCCTCATCAGGCACCACAGGGAAGCCCACCGTTGTGGGCTATACCCGGCGGGATATTGATGTATGGGCTGAGCTCATGGCTCGGGCCTTGGTATGTGGCGGGGCTACTAGGAACGATATAATCCATAACGCCTATGGATATGGACTTTTTACCGGCGGACTAGGTATCCATTACGGTGCTGAGCGTCTAGGTGCTTCCGTGATTCCTATCTCAGGGGGTAATACCAGGCGCCAGGTTATGATTATGAAGGATTTTGGCAGCACCGTCCTTACCTGTACCCCTTCTTACGCCCTGCACATAGCCGAAGTTATGGAGGAGATGGGGGTAAGCCCTGAAGAGCTCAAACTCCGGTGTGGTATTTTCGGCGCCGAGCCCTGGTCAGAGAATATGCGTAAAGAGATTGAACGTAGGCTAAAGATAAGCGCTGTGGATATTTATGGACTAAGCGAGGTCATAGGGCCAGGGGTGGCCATTGAATGTCAGGAGAAAAATGGCCTCCATATTTTTGGGGATCATTTCCTGGCTGAAGTAATAGATCCCGCCACAGGAGAGGTTTTGCCGCCTGGCCAGATGGGGGAGTTAGTCCTCACCTCTTTAACTAAAGAGGCCTTCCCCGTAATCAGGTACCGTACGCGGGACATTACCGCTATTTTACCTGGAGAATGCCCGTGTGGCCGTACGGGAGTACGCATAGCCCGTATTACCGGACGTACTGATGATATGCTTATTATCCGTGGTGTTAACGTATTTCCTTCTCAGGTGGAAAGTGTACTCCTCCAGATCGGCGGGACGGAGCCTCACTACCAGCTTATTGTAGATCGCGAAGGGAGTCTTGATACCCTAGAGGTACAGGTGGAGGTTTCCGAAAGCCTCTTTTCTGATAAAGTGCGTGGCTTGGAAGAATTAGAGAGGAGATTGCGCCTGGAGTTGGAGAGCACCTTGGGAATTAGTGTAAAAGTTACCCTGGTAGAGCCTAAGACTATAGCCCGGAGCGAAGGTAAGGCCAAGCGGGTCATTGACCGGAGAAAACTGTAAGAACAAATATTTTAAGTAGAGGGGGCTAGCCCATGAAGGTTAAACAATTATCGGTGTTTCTAGAGAACAAATCCGGCCGCCTGGCAGCTGTCACCCGGGTTCTGGCGGCCAGGGGCATTAATATCCGGGCCTTATCTATCGCCGATACCTCTGATTTTGGTATCTTACGCCTTATTGTTAATGATCCCCAGAGCGCTTACCAAGCCCTTAAAGAAGCAGGATTTACAGTGACCTTAACTGAAGTTATAGGCGTAGAGATGCCTGACCGGCCTGGCGCTTTAAGTTCTATTTTGGCTCACCTCGAGGAAGCCAAGATCAATATAGAATATTTGTATGCTTTCTTGGGTAAGGGGGATAACGGTGCCCTGGTAATCTTCCGGGTGGAGGATCTGGATAAGGCCATTGAAGTTCTAACTTCTAAAGGGGTAAAGATTTTAAACGAGGAGAAAATATATTCTCTATAAAAGGAGTGAACACATCTCATGGATAATCTTGCTCCCCAGTGTCGGGAGGCTATTCTAGAAATAAAGCCTTATGTTCCCGGCAAACCTATAGAAGAGGTCCAACGCGAATTAGGTATTCAAGATGTAGTTAAACTTGCTTCTAACGAAAACCCTTTAGGTCCTTCTCCAGAGGCTGTCCTGGCCCTGCGGGAGGCGGTGGAAAAGATCCACTTTTACCCTGATGGGACCTGCTATTACTTAAAAGAAGCCCTGGCGGCAAAACTAGGAGTAACCCCGGATAAACTTATCATAGGCAATGGTACTGACGAGATCCTTAAACTTCTGGCTGAAGCCTTCGTAAACCCTGGTGAGGAGATTGTAGTGGCTGATCCTACTTTTTCGGAATATGAATTTGCAGCCCAGGTTATGGGAGGAAGGGCTATAAAAGTACCCTGCCGGGATTTCCGCCACGATCTTACAGCTATGGCAGAGGCCATTACCTCCCGGACGCGCTTGGTATTTATATGTAACCCCAACAATCCAACGGGGACCATCGTTGAGCAGGATGAGCTGGACGCTTTCCTGGCCAAGGTTCCGACCAATGTTTTGGTAGTTATAGATGAAGCTTACAATGAATACGTTACCTCCCCTGCTTATCCCGATAGCCTGGCTTACGTCCGGTCTGGTCGGCCCAACGTTATCGTTTTACGTACTTTTTCAAAAATATATGGGCTGGCGGGTTTAAGGGTGGGGTATGGGATATCGCAGCCGGAAATAATCCACGCCTTAAACCGGGTGCGGGAACCTTTTAATGTCAATTTCTTAGCCCAGGTAGCAGCTACGGCTGCTCTAAAAGATGAGATCCACGTGGCCAAAAGCAGGGAAATAAACCGGGAGGGGAAGGAGTTTCTCTACCGGGAGCTAGAAGCCCTGGGTCTCCAATTTATCCCTACTGAAGCCAACTTTATTTTCGTAGACGTAGGCCGGGACAGCCGGGAAGTATTTAATCGGCTTTTGCGTAAAGGGGTCATTGTACGTACAGGGGATATTTTTGGTTACCCCACCTTCTTGCGTATTACTATAGGTACTCCCAGGCAGAATCAAAGGTTGATAGCCTCCCTGCGGGAGGTTCTATCTTGAAAGTAAAGAAGAATTTTAGTAATATATCCCTCCTTTCCCCGATATGAATGAAATAGCAGGGTTAAGAAAGGAGGGTACTTTTGTGTGGCGTATAGTAGGGCTTCTGGTGGTTATAGTTTTTCTTTTAAGTGGTTGCGGTTTAGCCAAAAACTTAAGCGGAAAAAAGGGATCCCAGATAGAGGTGCAGACCCCTCAGCAGGGGATAAGCCAACCTGAAAAACCTCAGCTCACAGAGACCCAGGAGACAAGAAAGGTGATCCTTTACTTTAGCGACCCTAGCGGGCAGAAGTTGGTAGCTGAAGAGAGGGTTATTCCCAAGGTAGAAGGTATAGCTCGGGCTACCATTGAGGAGCTTATTAAGGGCCCTGCACCAGGTTCTAAGTTACTTCCTACTATTCCTAAAGGTACAGTACTTAAAGATATAAATATCCGGCCGGATGGGTTAGCCCGGGTGGACTTTAGCAAGGAACTCATAACCAACCATAGCGGGGGTTCCCTAGGTGAAAGCCTCACCGTGTATTCCATTGTAAATACCCTCACTCAATTTCCTACTGTCAAACAAGTTCAGATCCTGGTGGAGGGCAAAGTAGTAGATACCATTGCTGGCCATGTAGATGTTTCTTCGGCCATGACCAGGAATGAAGCAATAATAAAGAAGTAGGTTGTTTAAAAGATAGGAGAGCTATCCTTGAGGTCTGGGCCTTTGAAAGGTTTGGCTCAGATCTTTATTTATTATTTAGTCCTTTTTCGCCAAATCTATTTCGCTACCAGTAAAGGCCATCTTCGCTTCCTTTCCGCTTTTACTCCCCTTATGCTCTACTTATAGCGAAGAGCTTTTCGGAAATACTATAAAATTTGCGTTAAAACATGCTAACGAAGCTTGGTAAAAAGCCGGGTAGTAGCAGCCTGCTGGGACGTGCGGCTGTGGGAGGCCTTATGTGCTATGGAGTTTGAAGTGGTTTTCGGAAGCAAGGCCTTGATTAAAATGGCAGAACGTTTTAGATACAGGAAGGGAGGAGAGTCGACATAAATGGCGAATTTAGTAGATTAATACCAGTTTTACCAAGGAGGAGAGAAGGGCTTTGCTTAAGATTCGACAGGGTAGCCGGGTCGCCCGTTTACCCTGGAGGCAGGGGGGGCTGGTTGTTTTTTGTTTATTGTTATGGTACATAGGCCTCGTAGGATTAGGAAACCAGCCCGCCCAAGCAGGTAACGAGGTTAAGGTTTATATAAACGGAAACTTGCTTACTCCAGCTGTGCCCCCTTATTTAGATGCTACTGGACGTACTATGATCCCTATCCGTGCTGTTATGGAATATATGGGTGCCCAGGTGGAGTGGAAAAACGAGGAGCAGAAGGTTATTATCCAGCGGTATGGTAATGTCCTGGAGTTGTGGATAGGTAAAAAGCAAGCGCGTTTAAATGGTAGACTCCTTGGGCTTGATACAGTACCTGTTTTAAAGCAGGATACTACTATGGTACCAGCACGGGTGGTGGCCGAGAGCTTTGGCGCTTTGGTAGAATGGGATGAGGCCTCCTTTAGTGTGTATATATGGCTACCGGAAAAGGTGGGCTTTGAGCAGGTCCGGGTTACAGGTAGTTATGTAAATATACGTAGTGGCCCAGGGCTCCATTATGAAGTTCAAACAGTAGTAGAAAAGGGTACGCTACTCCAGATCCTTGGGGGGGTAACGGGATGGTACCAGGTCCGGCTACCCAGCGGTGAAGTAGGGTGGATTTCTGCTAAATGGGTGGAACCCCTTACAGGATCTAAAGAGCCCCCTTCTGAAGGGGATCCTGGAGAGGGAGGGGTTACTCCTTCGGACCGTTCTTATGTAGCCGTAGTAGGGGATAACCCAGTTGCTGTTTTGGAAGGGCCTGGCCCTGTTTACCGGCAAGTAGCTGTAGCACCGGCCGGGGCAGAACTAAAGGTCAAGTCTCAGCAAAGCGGTTGGGTACAAGTAGAGTTAGATGGAGGGCGCCAGGGCTTTTTACCCCTTAGTTTGGTTACCTTAAAGCCTATAGAAAAAAGCTCCGAACCCGGCCAAGGTGGGGGCGCGTTGGTTATCACTGGGCTAGAAGTTATACCAGTGAACGAAGGATTGAAAGTTTGGGTACAGGCAACCCAGGCCTTTAAATATAATTCTTTCCTTTTATCTAATCCTACACGGTTAGTAGTTGATATCCCAGGAGCCCTTTTGGGAATCCCCCGGGATCGGTGGCAGGTGGAGGTGGGGAAGAACGGTATTAGTCGCCTCCGCTTAAGCCAATATACTAAAGATACAGTACGTTTAGTTTTCGATCTGGAAGTTCCATTAAAACTTACTAGTGAAACTGCTTTAGGCGGACAAGGCTTATTCTTTTACTTAAGCAAACCTTCACTTAAGGGAAGCAAGATAGTTCTAGACCCCGGGCATGGGACAGACCCCCAGGGACCAGATCCTGGGGCCATCGGACCTACTGGTGTAAAGGAGAAAGATGTAAACCTAGCCATAGCCCTAAAATTAGCTCAGCTGTTGCGGGCCGAGGGAGCCCGTGTGTATCTTACCCGAGAGGGGGAGAGTACCTCCTTTAGCTTAGCGGAACGCGCTTATTACGCCAATGATCTAAAGGCTGATGTATTTATCAGTATACATAGCAATTCCTCGTTAAATCCAGCGGTAGGCGGAACTGCAACCTACATTTATGCGCCTCCCGGGACCGAACTGGAAGAGCAGCGTGATGAACGGCTCCGCTTAGCTCGGTGTATACAGGAGTCCCTGGTGGCTGCTTTGGGCCTGCGAAACATTGGGATCCTAGAAGCTAACTTTTCAGTATTACGGAATACACAAATGCCTTCCGTTTTGGTGGAAGTGGCTTTTATTTCCAACCCTGAAGAGGAAAAACTTCTTAATGATCCTGCTTTCCAGGCCAAAGCGGCAGCTGGTATCCTGGAGGGCCTAAGGAGATATTTTAAGTAAGCGTAGACACCTTGCGCTCCCGAGCCTTCTTTGTTAGAATGGGCTTGCTGTGTATTCTTAAAAAGCCTGGTATATACATATAAATCTTAAGGGTAAATTTACAAGGACATTACCACCGGAGGGCTCTCCAGGGGAGATGAAGAAGGTGCTGCCAGAGCAGCCGGTAGGGGTATTCGATTCCGGTGTGGGCGGGTTGACCATCGCCCGTGAAATACTTCGCCAGCTTCCGGCAGAAACGATTATCTATTACGGGGATACTGCCCATGTACCCTATGGCTCTAAAACAATAGAACAGCTAAATATTTATGCTCAAGCCATTGTGGAGTTTTTAATAAAGCAGGGGGTTAAAGCCATCGTAGATGCCTGTAATACCACCTCAGCTGTAGCTCTCCCGTATTTAAAGCAAAAATATAATCTTCCCATTATAGGTGTTATTGAACCTGGGGTTAAGGAAGCCCTGGCTGTAACTCGCCAGGGTCGTATTGGTGTAATAGCGACCGAAGCTACTGTGGCCAGTGGTGTACATGAGCGATTGTTGAAATCCTTATCTCCAGGAGTTAGGGTTTACCTTCAGGCCTGCCCCCGTCTAGTCCCCCTAGTGGAGGCAGGTATTATAGAAGGAGAAGAGGCCAGAACTGCTGTCACTGAATATGTAGCCCCTCTGGTAAAGGAGGGAATTGACACATTAATTTTAGGCTGCACCCATTACCCTTTCCTGGCTCCGCTGATTCAGGAAGTCACCGGACCGGAAGTAGTCTTGGTGGATCCAGCAGCCAGTACAGTAAGGGAGTTAGCTGCTATCTTAAGGGAACAGGGTGGGTTACGTAGTTTTCACGGGTCTAAAAGCCATACTTTTTACGTGAGCGGCCCAACAGAAACTTTTCGTAACACGGCCCAAAAGTTGGTGGGCTGGCCTGAGTTACGGTCTGTACAACAGGTAAAACTAGTGGATTAGGTTTAAATAAATTTTAACAGAAAATGGCGGGTGGATTTTATGCTAAGGGCTGACGGTCGGGGACCGTGGGAACTGCGCCCGGTAAATATCCAGCGTCATTATTTAAAGTATGCTGAGGGTTCGGTATTAATCACTTTGGGGGACACCAAAGTGATCTGCAGCGCCAGCGTAGAAGAAAAAGTTCCTCCTTTTTTAAAAGGAACGGGTAAGGGTTGGATAACGGCGGAATATTCTTTGCTACCGCGTTCTACTAAGGAGAGGACGGTAAGAGAAGCAGCTAAAGGAAGACTTTCTGGCCGTACCCATGAGATCCAGCGCCTTATAGGCCGCTCTTTAAGGAGTGTAGTAGATCTGGAGGCTTTAGGAGAAAGGACTATTTGGATCGACTGCGATGTGGTGCAGGCCGATGGGGGGACTAGGACAGCAGCCATAACAGGTGGGTTTGTGGCTTTGGCCGATGCCCTTGCTAGTCTGGTAGAAGCGGGAACCTTGTCCCGGCTCCCCATTCGGGATTTCTTAGCTGCCACTAGCGTAGGTAAGGTGAACGGGCATATCTTGCTGGATCTCTCTTTTGAAGAGGATTCCACTGCTCAAGTAGATATGAATATTGTCATGACGGGGAAGGGGCAACTGGTAGAGGTTCAGGGTACAGGTGAGGGGGGAACCTTTTCCCGGATGGAAATGGAGCAAATGTTGGATCTAGCCTGGGAGGGGATCGCTAAACTTATAGCTATCCAAAGAGAGACTTTAGGACCGTTGGCTGAACGGGTAGGGAAGGACAGTGCTTAGAAAACTTGTGCTGGCCACTCGCAATCCGGGCAAGATAGAAGAATTTAAGGAGCTTTTACAACCCCTTAATTTAGAAATATGGTCGCTTAAGGATTTTCCCGGCTTAAAGCTTCCGCCTGAAACAGGGTGTACTTTTAAAGAAAACGCGGTACTTAAGGCTCGCTTTGTATCCAGTTTAACAGGGTTGCCTGCTTTGGGAGATGATTCGGGACTGGAAGTAGAAGCCCTGAGTGGAGCACCTGGGGTTTATTCTTCGCGTTTTGCAGGGGAGGGGGCTACGGATGCTCAAAATAATGAAAAGCTGTTAGGTCTTCTTAGGGGCTACCCAGAAGAAAAAAGACGGGCAAGGTTTCGTTGTGTGCTGGCTCTATGTACCCCAGAAGGTGATATTTATACTGGCGAGGGATGTTTAGAAGGAGTTATAACTACCGAAGCGCGGGGCACTTATGGGTTTGGTTATGATCCTTTATTTTTATTACCAGAGGTGGGTAAAACTTTAGGGGAGCTAGATCCAAAAGTAAAAAACACTTTAAGCCATCGAGCGCGGGCTCTACAGTCCCTTTGGCCTGCGCTACTTAGAGTTTTTGGCTTGTCGGCGGATGCGCACGGTTGACGATGGTGGGGGTTATAAGGTATAATGAATCTTGCTCCTGCGGGTGTAGCTCAATGGTAGAGCCCCAGCCTTCCAAGCTGGTTGCGCGGGTTCGATTCCCGTCACCCGCTCCACTTAAATTTGGGAAGCCGGGGTTAGTTTTACTACCTAAGTCGCCCCGGCGGGTTCTAGGAGCTAGAGGCTTCTAAAGAAGCGCCTGTAGCTCAGCTGGACAGAGCAGCGGCCTTCTAAGCCGCGAGCCGCAGGTTCGAGTCCTGCCAGGCGCGCCATGTTATAAGGTTAAAATAACCGTGGTGGGTGTAGCTCAGCTGGTTAGAGCACCAGGTTGTGGCCCTGGGGGTCATGGGTTCGAGTCCCTTCACCCACCCCAATTTTAGGACCTTGGCGCTGGGGCGTAGCCAAGCGGTAAGGCAACGGACTTTGGATCCGTGATTCGTTGGTTCGAATCCAGCCGCCCCAGCCATTATTCTACGTGAGCCATTAGCTCAGTCGGTAGAGCACCTGACTTTTAATCAGGGTGTCGGAGGTTCGATTCCTCCATGGCTCACCAAGGTGCGGGCGTGGCGGAATGGCAGACGCGCTAGACTTAGGATCTAGTGGGTTTTCGCCCGTGGAGGTTCAAGTCCTCTCGCCCGCACCAATATCTTTTCTTAAGTTTATTTAGGTACTTACAATGATAGTTTAAGAAAATAGTTTAAGAAGAGGAGGGGCTTAAGAGAAGTAGCCCTTTTTTCTTTATACTTTTGATTGTTAAAGAACTTTAGGGATGGGTGGTTAAGCGTGCTAGATACCCAGTTGCTAGTATTTAAGACGGTAGCTGAGCAGAAAAGTTTTTCTGGAGCAGCCAGAGTACTCCATATGACTCAACCGGCCATAAGCATCCATATCCAGAATTTGGAAGATTATTTCGGCACCCGCCTTCTGGATCGGAATAATAGACATGTATCCCTGACTGAGGCTGGCCGGGTTCTTTATCATTACGCAGTGGAACTAAGCCGGCTTTATGATGAAGCCCGCAAAGCGGTGGCCGAGGTAACCGGCAAAGTAAAAGGTAAACTCGTAATCGGGGCCACTTTGACCATAGGTGAATATCTTTTACCCCGTATTGCCGGTTATTTTAAACAAAGATACCCGGAAGTTGATATAACCCTAGAGATTGCTAACACCCAGGAGATTGTCCGCCGGGTCCTAGGCCACGAGTTAGATTTAGGTCTTGTGGAGGGTCGTGTAGAACATCCTGACCTTATCCAACAGGACATCTACCAGGACGAACTAGTGGTTATTGTTCCGCCCCAGCACCCCTGGGCCGAACGAAAAGAGATTACTTTAGAGGATTTAAGGAGAGAGCCGGTGATCCTTCGGGAAAAAGGGTCTGGGACGCGCCAAGTGGCAGAAGAAGGACTAAAAAAGGCAGGATTAGATCTATGCGCTTTAAAAATAGCTATGGAACTAGGTAGCACTCAAGCCATTAAGGAGGCTGTAGAGGCTGGTCTGGGAGTGGCTATTATCTCGCGGCTGGCTATAAAAAAAGAAAGCAGGAATAACCTGCTCCGGGAAGTTAGACTACAAGGAGTGGACTTTAAACGCTCTTTACGTGTGGCTTATAGCCGACACAAATTCCGTAGCCCGTCAGCGGAAGCCTTTCTGAGATTATTGCTGTCTAAAGAGGCCTTCTCTCTTCTGGATTAAAAGGCTATCTTAAAACTGTAACCAGGTTATGACCAAGTAGCCATACAGGGTAAGGAACAGGGAGCCCAGGAACCCTACACTTAAGCCTTTACTTCCTACCCGTCTAACCATATCTAAGTTTACGTTAAGGCCCAATCCAACCATACCCATAGTAAGCAAGAATACCCCTAACTGGATAAGGGAGCTTACTAGGACAGGAGGTAATATGTGCCAGGTGTTAAACATACTTAAGGCTAAAAATCCCAGGATAAACCATGGAAAGGGGAGCTTCTGACAACTAGGTGTGGTTTTATTGCCTCGAAGGTTATAGTATATCCCCAGCAGGAGGACTACAGGTACTAAGAGGGCCACTCTACCCAGTTTGACTAGGATGGCTAGGTCTAGACTATCTGGACCTCCCGCTTGCGCGGCAGCTATAACATGACCTAACTCCTGGAGGGTACTACCAGAAAAAAGCCCGAATTGACTAGATGAGAAGTGAAGTACGGGGTAAAGCAAAGCATACGCTAAGGCCATGAAAGTACCTGCTAAGGAAATAATACCTACAGATATAGCTACTTCTTCTTCATGGGCTTTAATGACTGGAGCGGTAGCAGCAATGGCCGAGGCCCCACATATACCTGTACCTATGGCGATAAGGGAACCGTAATTACCCGGCAATCCTGCTTTTTTAGCTAATAAGGGGATAAAGGTGAGGGCAGTAAATACAATCCCTAGATCTAGGAGTAGGACCTGGGGTCCGGAAGCAAGGATTTGAGGTATATTAAGGCGCAAGCCCAGAAGGATGATACCATAACGGAGCATATTTTTACTAGCAAAAGTGATACCTGGGAAGGCTGTTTCAGGAACTTCCATGAAGTGACGCCAGGCCATTCCCACTAGGATAGCGAGGACCATACTCCCTAAAAGGTTAAGGTAGGGTAGGCTAGCCAGTTGTTTGGCTACCAGGGCCAAAACAAAGGTTAATACCAATCCGGGCACCAGCCCCAGGCTCTGGCTGTTGCCTTGGGCCGTAAGGGGTTTGGTGCTCATATTGAACCTCCTTCTTTAGATTTAATTTTTGAGATTAGAATACCATGGGATCCCGGAAAATGTAAAATATAGAAGATTTATAGCTTCCATTACGGAAAGCATGGGCAATAAGCTTGACAGCTCTACAATATATTTGCTAAAATGCGGCTACGAAGCCAGCCTCGGCCTAAAGCTTCCTTTGGCCGAGGCCTTCTTCTAGCAGGAAATATCCGGGAGATAGCGAAATGATCCTCTAAGTCTAAAACCTTGAGGAGGACGCAGCATAAATGAAGGCTACGGTGGAGAAGCTAGAAAATAACCGGGTAGTTTTGGAAGTGGAGGTAGAAGCTCCCCAGTTAGCTAAAGCCCTCGAGCGAGCTTACCGTAAGTTAGTACGCCAAGTAAATATCCCCGGCTTCCGACGGGGAAAAGCCCCTCGGTTTATATTAGAGCGGTATCTGGGTAAAGAGTCCCTGTATCATGAAGCCATAGATATGGTGGTACCGGAGGCTTACCGCCAGGCCGTAGAGGAGACTAAGATTGAACCCATCGATCGTCCCCAGGTAGAAATAATCCAGGCAGAAGAGGGGCAGCCCCTTATTTTTAAGGCTACCGTAGAAGTTAAACCGGAAGTAACCTTAGGGCAATATAAGGGCTTAGAAGTAAATAAGCCGGAGGTGAAAGTGACCGAGGAAGACGTTGAGCAATACCTCAAGGGTTTACAGGAAAGGTATGCCGAGCTTAAGGAAGCAGAAGACGGAACGGTTCGAGAAGGCGATCTGGTATTTATCGATTTTCAGGGGCTGATCGAGGGTCGTGAATATCCTGGGCTCAAAGGAGAAAATTATCCCTTAGAGATAGGTTCCGGTACTTTTATTGCTGACTTTGAGGCCCAACTCGTAGGGGCTAAAGTAGATGAAGAGCGGGAGGTTAAGGTAACTTTTCCTGAAGGTTATTTCCGTCAAGAGCTGGCAGGGAAAGAGGCAGTTTTCCTCGTCAAAATCCGAGCTATCAAGCGAAAGCACTTGGCTCCTTTAGATGATGAATTTGCCAAGGATGTAAGCGAATTTGAAACCTTAGATGAGCTAAAGGCTGATATTAGGAGACGTCTAGAAAAACAGCGGGAAGAATGGGCTAAGGCTGAAGTTCGTCGCCAAGTAGTAGAAAAGGTGGTGGAAGATGCCCAGGTAGAAGTACCTCAAATTTTGGTGGAACGCCAGATTGACCGTTTAATAGAAGATTTTGCTTTGCGTCTCCATTCCCAAGGGAGTTCGTTAGAGAAGTTTATGGAAAGAACTGGTAAAGATATCTTTAAGCTGCGGGAAGATTTCCGGCCTCGGGCAGAGAAACAGGTCAAGACAGAGCTGGTATTAGAAGCCATTGCTAAAGCAGAGGGGCTTACAGCCACTCCGGAAGAGATAGATAGGGAAATCCAGGAGATGGCTCGTGTGTTAAAGAAGGATCCTTTAGAGGTAAGAGAGAAAATAGGTGATGGCTTAGAACGGCTAAAATATGATATTATAATTAATAAGGCGGCTCAATTCTTGGTAGATCATAGTGTTCCTGTGGTTAAGAATGGAGAAGGCAAAGAGGACCAGGAAGATTCTGGAGGTGGGATAGAAGGTGTCCATTCTGGTACCGATAGTAGTAGAGCAGACCAATAGGGGCGAACGGGCGTATGATATATACTCGCGGTTGTTAAAGGATCGTATTATTTTCCTGGGTAGCGCTATAGATGATCATGTAGCTAACCTGGTTATAGCCCAAATGCTTTTCTTAGAGGCCGAGGACCCGGATAAAGATATCCACCTTTATATCAATAGCCCTGGTGGCTCCATAACAGCCGGAATGGCTATTTTCGACACCATGCAATATATCAAACCAGATGTCTCTACTATCTGTGTAGGGCTGGCGGCGAGTATGGCTGCCTTCCTTCTTGCAGCTGGGGCCAAGGGAAAAAGATATGCCTTGCCTCATAGTGAGATCATGATACACCAGCCCATGGGAGGTACCCAGGGCCAGGCGGTGGATATCGAAATCCATGCTAAGCGTATTATGCGTATCCGAGACTTGTTGAATAAGATTTTAAGTGACATCACAGGAAAACCTTTAGAGGTTATAGCCAGGGATACGGACCGGGATTACTTTATGTCGGCTATGGAAGCTAAGGAGTACGGCCTTATTGACGAGGTGATCACTAAGCGTGAGTTGCCCGCCAAATAGACACAGCGAGGTGAATCTTCAATGTATAAGTATACTGATGATAAAGGGCAACTTAAATGTTCCTTTTGCGGTAAGCTCCAGGATCAGGTAAAGAAGCTGGTTGCGGGGCCGGGCGTATATATATGTGATGAATGCATAGAATTATGCAATGAGATTATAGAAGAGGAACTAAATGAGGATCTCAGTATGGAGCTGGGAGAAATCCCTAAGCCTAAGGAGATCCGAGAAATTCTGGACCAGTATGTTGTCGGCCAGGACCATGCCAAAAAGGCATTGTCTGTGGCCGTATATAATCATTATAAGCGTATTCATTTGGGTATTAAGCTAGAGGATGTGGAAATACAAAAGAGCAATATCCTTATGATCGGGCCTACAGGCAGCGGTAAAACCCTGTTAGCCCAGACTTTGGCCAAAATCCTAAATGTACCCTTTGCCATCGCTGATGCCACCTCCCTCACTGAGGCAGGATATGTAGGTGAGGACGTGGAGAACATCCTCCTTAAGCTTATCCAGGCTGCCGATTACGATGTAGAGAAGGCTGAAAAAGGGATTGTCTATATTGATGAGATAGACAAAATCGCGCGTAAGTCGGAGAATCCTTCCATCACCCGGGATGTCTCTGGCGAAGGTGTGCAGCAGGCCTTGCTTAAAATCCTGGAGGGAACTATAGCTAGTGTACCGCCCCAAGGCGGCCGGAAGCATCCCCACCAGGAGTTTATCCAGATAGATACTACCAATATCCTCTTCATTTGCGGTGGAGCTTTTGAGGGCTTAGACAAGATAATAAGGAACCGGATTTCTCAGAAGACCATGGGCTTCGGGGCTGAAATCCGTAGCAAAAAAGATATTCAGATCGGGGATATTTTAAAGCATGTCATGCCTGCAGATCTTTTAAAATACGGCCTTATTCCGGAGTTCATCGGTCGTCTGCCCATCATTGTTACCCTAGATGCTCTGGATGAGGAAGCCCTTATCCGTGTATTGACTGAGCCACGTAATGCCCTGGTGAAACAATACCAGAAGCTTTTCGAAATGGATGGTGTAAGCCTGGAATTTAAAGAAGATGCCTTGGTGGCCATAGCTCGGGAAGCCCTTAAGCGAGAAACGGGCGCCCGGGGGCTTCGAGCTATATTAGAAGAAGTTATGCTAGATGTCATGTATGAGATTCCTTCTCGAGGTAATGTGACCAAGGTAATAATTACCAAAGATTGTATTTTGCGTAAAGAAGAACCCCTCATCGTGACTGCAGTGGATCGGAAAAAGAAAAAGGAGGAAAGCGCTTAAAGAGATGTAAAAAGAAGTAAGAGATGTAAAGAGATGCAAAAGGAAGAAGTAGATAAAAAGATAAAAATAAATTAAGAGAATAGAGATAAACTCATTAAGGGTAAAATGGCAGCGCAGAGGGCTGCCTTTTTTATTTTTCTGGACCTTTTGGGGAATTGTCTGGATAAAATACTGCCTTACGGCACAACTTAAGAAACAAAAGCATGTAGAAAGGAGCTTAAGTTGGTGCCGGAAAGCACTCTAAATCTTGGCGGAATGCTAGTTTTTTTGCAGGTTTTCCTGGCCGTGGTAGCCGCCATGTATCTAGCTAACCTTTTTAAAACCCAGCCAGGGAACCGGACAGCCATAGAAAAGGAATCCCGTAAGGAGCTAGAAAAACTTAAGCAATTACGCCAGATTGCCTTGACCGAGCCCCTCTCGGAAAAGACCCGTCCTACGAGTTTCGAAGAAATCATTGGCCAGGAAGAAGGCTTAAAAGCCCTACGAGCCGCCCTATGCGGACCTAATCCCCAACATGTGATCATCTATGGTCCTCCGGGAGTGGGCAAGACGGCGGCAGCCAGGCTAGTGCTAGAAGAGGCCAAGAAGAATCCCCTTTCGCCCTTCCGGGAGGATGCTCAGTTTGTGGAAGTAGATGGGGCTACTTCCCGTTTTGATGAGCGGGGTATTGCGGATCCCCTTATAGGGTCGGTACATGATCCTATTTACCAGGGGGCTGGTCCCTTGGGCCTGGCCGGTATTCCTCAACCTAAACCGGGAGCTGTTACTAAAGCCCACGGTGGTATATTGTTTATAGACGAGATAGGGGAGCTTCACCCCATCCAGATCAATAAGCTCCTGAAAGTGTTGGAAGATCGTAAAGTGCTGCTAGAGAGCGCCTATTATAGTTCAGAGGATACCAATATCCCGCCCCATATTCACGACATCTTTAAAAATGGGCTACCTGCCGATTTCCGGTTAGTGGGGGCCACCACCAGGCTTCCACAGGAAATACCGGCGGCCATCCGTTCCCGTTGCATAGAAATTTATTTCCGCCCCCTCCTGCCGGAAGAGATCGGGAGGATCGTAAAAAATGCAGCTCGTAAAATAGAGCTATCCATTGAGGAGGAGGCAGTGGAGATTATAAAGCGGTACGCTACCAATGGTAGGGAAGCGGTAAATATGCTTCAACTTGCGGCCGGGTTGGCTCTTACAGAAGGGCGCCGGGAGATCGCTAGCCAGGATGTGGAATGGGTGGTAAGCTGTGGCCAGTACTCGCCCAGGCCGCAAGCCCGGGTACCTTCAGAACCGCAGGTAGGGGTAGTTAATGGACTGGCGGTATACGGCCCTAATATGGGGATTCTAGTAGAATTGGAAGCCAGCGCACATTTTGTAGGTGGCCGACGGGGTCGAGTGGTAGTTACAGGTGTAGTGGAAGAAGAGGAGATGGGGGGACTGGAGGGCCGACGCCTAAAGAAGAAAAGTATGGCCCGTAACGCGGTGGACAATGTCTTGACTGTATTGAGAAGCCTCCTTAGCCTCGATCCCCTGGATTATGACGTACACCTTAATTTTGCTGGCTCTATTCCTGTGGACGGACCTTCTGCCGGAGTAGCCATGGTGGTAGCCCTTTACTCTGCCTTTACTGGCATTCCAGTAGACAATCGAGTGGCTATGACTGGAGAAGTTTCCTTGCGAGGTTTTGTACGTCCAGTAGGAGGGATAATACCTAAGGTGGAAGCTGCTCGCTTAGCGGGGGTTAAGAAAGTGCTTATACCGGCGGAAAACTGGCAAGAAAATTTCCGCCACCTCCGGGATATCGAGGTAATTCCTATACGCCGCGTACAGGAAGCCTTGGAATATGCCCTCTACCGGGAAAAGCAGATAAACAATCGCGAAACCTTGGCCCACCATCCTCAAGTTTTAAGCGCTTCACCTTTGGTGTTTCGTTAAAGCTCTTCCTTCTACACCTGGGAACCGCTTTTTTCCTATTGCGGAGGTAATCAACATTTCGTAGAATATAATGAAGACCTGGACGAGGAAGTGAGGGGTAAGGGACCTTATGGAGGTGTAAGCTTTGAGTCGGATTCTTCCTTTGCTTCCCTTACGGGGGGTTATCGTTTTTCCTTATACAGTGCTTCATTTGGATGTAGGGCGCGAGCGATCTATAAACGCCATCGAAGCTGCGATGGTTCGTGATAGAGAAATTTTCTTAGCCATGCAGAAGGAAGCCCAAACTGATGACCCGGGTGAAGAAGATATCTATGCTACTGGTACTGTAGCTGAGATTAAACAATTGCTAAAGTTGCCCGGCGGTACTATAAGGATTCTTGTGGAGGGCTTAAGGCGGGGCAGAATAACCCGGTATTTGAGCTATGACCCCTATATGGCCGTAGAGATCCAGGAATATCGGGATGAAGGGGCCACCACCAACGAAGTAGAGGCCCTAATGCGTACCTTAATAAACGAGTTCGAGCATTACGTTAAAATGTCCAAGCGCATACCGCCGGAAACGGTTGTAGCTGTGGTGAGTTTAGAAGAGCCAGGACGGCTAGCAGATGTCATCGCTTCCCATTTAAATCTCAAACTGGTTGACAAGCAGGCTATACTTGAGGCCTTTAATATCCAAGAGCGCTTAGAGCTTTTATGCGAAATCCTGGCCCGGGAGAAGGAGATCCTCGAGCTTGAACGTAAGATAAATTTGCGGGTCAGGAAGCAGATGGAAAAAACCCAGAAGGAATATTATCTCCGGGAGCAAATAAAAGCCATCCAAAAAGAGCTAGGTGAGAAGGATGAGCGGCAGGCTGAAGTTGAGGAGCTACGGGAAAAGATAGCCCAGGCTAAGCTACCTAAGGAAATAGAAGAGAGGGCTTTAAAAGAAGTGGAACGCCTGGAGAAAATGCCCCCCATGGCTGCTGAGGCTACAGTAGTGCGCAATTACCTGGATTGGCTCCTGGCTTTACCTTGGCAAAAGGAGACCCGCGATCGTCTGGATATCAAAGTAGCAGAGAAAATACTAAACGAGGATCATTACGGATTGGAGGAAGTTAAGGAAAGGATTCTAGAGTACTTGGCCATCCGCAAGCTGGCTAAGAAGATGCGTGGGCCTATTCTTTGCTTCGTAGGACCTCCAGGTGTAGGTAAAACTTCTCTGGCCAAGTCTATAGCTCGAGCTTTGCAGCGGAAGTTTGTGCGCATTTCCCTAGGAGGGGTACGGGACGAGGCGGAGATAAGGGGTCACCGGCGCACCTATGTGGGCGCCCTCCCTGGTCGTATCATCCAGGGTATGAAGCAGGCGGGTAGTAAAAATCCAGTATTCCTGCTGGATGAAATAGATAAGTTGAGTTCCGATTTCCGTGGAGATCCTGCCTCGGCTCTACTAGAAGTCCTAGATCCAGAACAGAACTATATGTTTAGCGACCACTATATTGAAGCCCCCTTCGATCTGTCCAAGGTTATGTTTATAACTACAGCCAATGTAGAGTATTCGATCCCCCGGCCCCTTTTAGACCGTATGGAGGTCATCCGTATACCTGGGTACACGGAAGAAGAGAAGATAAAAATAGCCGAGCTTCACCTCATCCCCAAACAGCTAAAGGAGCACGGCTTAAAGAAGGAACAGCTTATTATTTCTGAGAATGCCTTGCGCCGCATAATCCGGGAATACACCAGGGAGGCGGGGGTAAGGAATCTTGAGCGGCAGATAGCCAAGTTATGCCGCAAGACAGCTAAAGAGATTGTTAGTGGCAATACTACCGCGGTAAAAGTGACAGCTCAAAATGTAGATAATTTCTTAGGAGTGCCCCGTTACCGTCATACTCTTGCTGAAGAGGCGGAGGTAGTGGGTGTGGCCCGGGGGCTGGCCTGGACTGAAGTGGGCGGTGAAGTCCTCAACGTGGAAGTGGCGGTACTCCCTGGGAAGGGCAATCTGACTTTGACCGGGAAGCTTGGCGATGTAATGAAGGAGTCTGCCTACGCTGGATTTAGCTACCTGCGTTCCCGGGCGAAAGAATTAGGCCTGCCCCTTGACTTCCACGAAAAGAATGATGTGCATATCCATGTCCCGGAGGGAGCTATACCCAAGGACGGACCTTCGGCCGGTATCACTATGGCTACGGCCATGGCTTCGGCCCTTATGGGTGTGCCTGTACGGAATGATGTAGCTATGACCGGGGAGATAACCTTACGAGGCAGGGTATTGTCGGTGGGTGGAATTAAGGAAAAAGTGTTGGCTGCCCACCGGGCCGGTATAAAGACCGTTATTTTACCCAAAGACAATGAGAAAAATCTAGAGGAGATACCCCCCCAGGTGAAGCGGAAGCTTAAATTTGTTCTGGTGGAGCATATGGATGAGGTTCTAAAAGAAGCTTTGGTACCCTTTGAACGGTCTTCTAGGCAGCCAGCGACAGAAGTAAAAGAAGCCCGGGAAGAGGCGATAACGCAACAGCCCTTGACACATCTTGCCTTAAGTCGCTAAGATATTACAAGGACAAGGATATTTTTCCCTCGTCCCTGCGGCGGATGAGGGGTTTTTTTCTAAGAGAACCCTAAGGAGGAAGCGGGCGTGCCATCAGTTCAGGAATTACCCTCTGTCTATAACCCGCATAAGGTAGAAAATAAGTGGTATCGGGTTTGGGAGGAAGCTGGGTATTTCCGCGCGCCAGTGGAAAATAGAGGCGACCGAAAACCCTTTAGCGTAGTGATGCCCCCCCCTAACGTTACGGGGAGCCTCCATCTAGGACATGCCCTGGATAACACCCTCCAGGACATCCTGGTTCGCTGGCACCGGATGCGGGGGGATGCCACCCTCTGGCTACCTGGGACGGATCATGCAGGCATAGCCACCCAAGCCCGGGTAGAAGAAGAGCTAGCCAAAGAAGGGATTAGCAAGTACGACCTGGGTCGAGAAAAATTCCTAGAACGGGTATGGGCCTGGAAAGAGGAGTATGGTACCCGTATCACTCAGCAGCTGCGCCGCCTGGGGGCTTCCTGCGACTGGAGTCGGGAGCGTTTCACCATGGATGCAGGGTGTTCCCGGGCCGTACGGGAAGTTTTTGTACGCCTTTACCAGGAAGGCTTGATCTATCGCGGAGATTATATTATAAACTGGTGCCCGCGCTGTGCTACAGTTATATCGGATATTGAAGTTGAACATGAGGAAGAACCAGGACACCTATGGTATATACTTTACCCCTTTAAAGAGGGGCAGGGCGGTATAACGGTAGCCACTACCCGTCCAGAAACCATGCTGGGGGATACGGCTGTAGCTGTGCACCCGGATGATGAACGCTACCGCGAATTCGTTGGTCGTACAGTAATTTTGCCCCTCCTAAACCGCGAAATACCTGTTATTGCTGATGAATATGTAGATCCTAGCTTCGGTACCGGGGCTGTAAAGATTACCCCAGCTCACGACCCCAACGATTTTGAAGTGGGCAGGCGCCATGGGCTCCCCTCCATCACGGTTATTGGAAAAGATGCTATAATGACAACCGAAGCTGGTCCCTATGTTGGCCTGGACCGTTATACCTGCCGGGAAAAGGTGGTAAAGGATTTAGAGACGCAAGGGTACCTCATTAAAGTAGAGGAACATACCCATGCGGTAGGCCATTGTTACCGGTGCGGAACGGTTATAGAACCCTTAGTATCTCCCCAGTGGTTTGTGCGTATGAAACCCTTGGCCGAGCCTGCCATCCAGGCTGCTTTAGAAGGACGGGTGCGGTTTGTACCGGAGCGTTTTACTAAGATCTATCTTAACTGGCTGGAGAACATCCGAGACTGGTGTATATCCCGCCAGCTTTGGTGGGGCCATCGTATACCTGTATGGTATTGCCAGCAGTGCGGGGAAGTTATCTGCAGCACTGAGGACCCCATAGAGTGCCCGGCCTGCAGTAGCACCGCCCTGGAGCAGGACCCAGATGTACTTGATACTTGGTTTAGTTCTGCCTTATGGCCTTTTTCTACCATGGGGTGGCCGGACAAGACTCCGGAGCTTGCCCTGTACTATCCTACCTCGGTTTTAGTCACGGGCAGGGATATTATTTTCTTCTGGGTAGCCCGAATGCTTTTCATGGGCCTTAAGTTTATGGGTGAGGTGCCTTTCAGGGAAGTCCTTATCCATGGTCTGGTTTTGGATGCCCAGGGCCGCAAGATGAGTAAGTCCTTAGGAAATGGTGTGGACCCTATGGATGTAATTGAAGAGTATGGGGCTGATACTTTACGCTTCATGTTGATCACGGGTAATACTCCAGGGAACGATCTTCGCTTCCATCCAGAAAGATTAGAGAGCACCCGCAATTTCTGTAATAAGATCTGGAACGCTGCCCGTTTTGTGCTTTTAAATCTTAAAGATTTTAACCCGGAAGGGGAAAGGGCTCCCTATACCCTGCCGGATCGCTGGATATTAAGCCGCCTTAATACTGTCGTGGATGAAGTCACTAAAAACATGGAGGATTACGAAATAGGGGAAGCGGCTAGAAGCTTATATGAATTTTTCTGGGGAGAGTTCTGCGACTGGTATATAGAACTCGCCAAGATCCGCCTCTACGGGGAGGATAAACGAGCCAAGAGTACAGCTCAAAAGGTACTATTAGAAGTCTTAGAGACTTTCCTTAAGCTCCTACATCCCTTTATGCCCTTTATTACCGAAGAAATATGGCATTACCTCCCTGGGGAAAGGTCAAGCATCATGATAAGCCCTTGGCCTAAGGCTCAGGCCCAAGCGATAGACCCTGAGGCCGAAGAAGCCATGTCCTTAATTACTGAGGTAATCCGGGCCATCCGTAACTTAAGGAGTGAAATGCGGGTTACTCCTGGGCGGAAAGTTCGGGTTATCCTGGTGGCAGCGGGAGAGAAAATTCGCCAGGTGTTAGAGGAAGCTTGTAGCTACTTCAGCGCCCTGGCCCAGGCCGAGCCAGTGGAAATACTGGCTGGCCGGGAGCAGCCTTTGCCTAAGGCAGTCTCAGCTGTATGCGGAGGGGTAGAAGTATATCTGCCCTTGGAAGGCCTTGTGGATTATGAAAAAGAAATAACCAGGCTAGAAAAAGAGTTAGCTACCACTCAGAAAGAGCTAGCTCGGGTGCAAGGGAAACTAGCTAATCCTGATTTTCTAGCTAAAGCGCCAGCTGAAGTGGTGGAGAAGGAACGGAATAAGGCAGAAGAGCTACAGGCTAAGGAAGAGGCCCTACGCCAACGCCTGTCTTCTTTAAAGAGCAGAGGTGAAAGGGATTGAACTACCACCAAGCCCTAAAGTTCTTACGCCAGCTTACTAAGTTTGGCATCAACCTTGGCTTAGGCCGTATGGAGGAGCTGCTGCGGCGGTTGGGGGATCCCCACCGGCGGCTCCGTTTTTTTCATATTGGGGGAACCAATGGTAAGGGTTCGGTAGCGGCTATGGTGGCAACTATACTACAGGTTGCAGGCTACCGGGTAGGCCTTTTCACTTCCCCCCATTTGCATAGTTACACTGAGCGTATCCGCTTAGATGGTCAGGAGATCCCGAAAGAAGACGTAGCTTATCTTTTAACTCTCCTGCGACCTGTTCTAGAGGATATGGTAAAGGATGGCTTTGAACATCCTACAGAGTTTGAGGTAACTACCGCCCTGGCGTTGTATTATTTTGCAGAAGTAAAGCCTGATTATGTAGTACTAGAGGTAGGGTTAGGAGGTTCCATTGATTCTACTAACATAATTCCTGCTTCGGAAGTGAGTATAATCACCAACGTAGGGTTAGATCATATGGAGTACTTGGGTGCCACCCTTCCGGAAATAGCCCGGGAAAAGGCCGGTATAATTAAAGAAGATGGTGTGGTGGTTACTGGTGTGGATAAACCTGAACCCTTGGAGGTAATTGAAAAGGCTTGCCAGCAAAAAGGGGCCACCCTTTACCGGCTAGGAAGGGACATCCACTTTAAAGAAGTGGCTCTTTCCCAGGAAGGGGGAGAGTTAGACTGGGAAGGGTTGGGCCGGTGTTACCAGGGGCTTAAGATATCCCTTCTAGGACGCCACCAGCTTATTAACGCCTCTCTAGCTGTGGCCGCCATTGAAGCTGCCCGCCGGCACCGGGGTCTAAGGGTTACTGAAGACCAGATCAGGGAAGGTCTAGCGAAGGTTTTTTGGCCTGGCCGGCTAGAAGTTGTGGGTAAAAATCCCCTGGTAATTTTAGACGGAGCCCACAATTACGATGGCGCCCTAGCTTTAAAGCAGGCTTTAGAAGAAATTTTTTCTTATCGCCACCTAATTTTGGTTTTAGGAATGCTGGCGGATAAGGAAAGGGAAAAGATGGTAAGTTTATTGGCTCCCCTGGCCCAAAGAGTGATAGTGACGCGACCGAATAGCCCCAGGGCCGGGGACTGGGAAAAACTAGCCTTTTATGCCAGGCGGTTTACACCCCATGTACAAGCAGTTAGGAACATTTCCCAAGCTTTACAGATAGCTTTAAGTCTAGCAGGGCCTGAGGACTTGATTTGCGCCACTGGATCTTTGTACATGATAGCTGACGCTAGGAAATGGTTTCTAAAGCATAAAAAAGAGGATTTTGCAGTTAAATAGCGAATAGGACAAAATCAAGGTTTGGAACAAGGAGGAGATGAAAGTGCTAAAGACACTGAAGATCCCCGAGGCCACTATAATGCGCCTTTCGGTATATTCGCGTTTCTTAGCAGAGGCAGATCGCCAGGGTATAGTGACTATTTCTTCCGGAGAGATAGCGGAAGGGGTAGGGGTTAGCCCGGCTCAGGTACGTAAAGACCTAGCTTATTTTGGTGAGTTTGGTACCCGCGGGGTGGGCTACAATGTAAAAGACCTGTACTGGCATATTATAAAAATACTGGGCCTCAATACTACCTGGCCCATGGTCATAATCGGGGCCGGGAACTTAGGAACCGCCTTATCCATGTACGGTGGTTTTCGTGAGAGGGGCTTTAAGATAGTAGGCATCTTTGATATAGCCCCCCATAAGATAGGTTACCGCTTAAACGGAGTAGAAATTTACAGCATGGATAGGTTAGCGGAGATAATTGAGAGAGAGAAGGCCCAGATCGCCATAATTGCGGTACCAGCCGATCAAGCACAAATTGTGGCGGATGAGCTCGCTAAGACTTCCATTCGCGGCATTCTAAACTTTGCGCCTCGGGTGATCAATGTACCAGACCATATTGAGGTACGCAATGTAGATTTAACTGTTAACTTAGAGATTTTAACCTTTAACCTAGCCTTCCGAAAAAACCTTAAGGCGTACCAAGAGGCCTAAAGGCGCTGGAAGGAGAGGCTTAAATTGCCACAGTTAGTTTTGGCTTCGGCTTCGCCCCGGAGGCAAAGGCTTTTAGCCCAGTTAGGTCTTGATTTTTTGACCATTCCCAGCGATATTGAAGAAGGGGATTATGCTGGTCTGCATACTGGCCTGCCTCCTGCGGAGCGGGTGACAGCCCTGGCTCGGGCCAAGGCGGAAATGGTGGCCCGGGGCTTATCTGATGCTATAGTCCTGGGAGCCGATACCATTGTGGTATGCCAGGGACAGGTGCTGGGTAAGCCGGCCTCGGCCGAAGAGGCGGAAGCCATGCTTTCCTTCTTAAGCGGGAAAAGCCACGAAGTTTATACAGGGATAGCGTTGGTCAGGGTCCCGGGCATGATTTTCCGGCAGGCCTGGGAACGTACAGAAGTGCGTTTCCGCCAGCTTAGTGCACGAGAGATCAAGGCCTACGTGGCTACTGGTGAGCCCTTGGATAAGGCTGGAGCGTACGGTATCCAAGGCTTAGGAGCTCTCTTAGTAGAAAGTATTTGCGGTGACTTTTTTAATGTGGTGGGGTTGCCCCTGGTACGCACGGTAGCCCTTTTACAGGAGTTCGGGATCGATCCGTGGAATAGGACCTAGCCTCTAAAGGGAGGCCCAGGAAGGATGCAGGGGAAGAATGGCACGCTACCCAGGAAGAACTATTAAGGATCTACCTGAAGACTTGCGACCACGGGAGCGAATGTTAGCTTTCGGCGCCCAGTCCCTCTCTAATGCTGAGTTGTTGGCCATTCTTATAAGGACAGGCACCCCGCAGGAGACAGCCCTAGAATTAGCTCAAAGGCTTTTATCCCAACCTGGGGGCTTACGTTACTTGGCGGAAACCTCTTTAGAAGAACTTAAAGACCAAAAGGGTATCGGGTTAGCTAAGGCTGCCCAAATCAAGGCGGCCATTGAGCTAGGGCGAAGGCTAAGAATCTTTCGGCCGGAGAGGCCTTTGATCCATACCCCAGCTGATGCCGCCCATCTCCTTATGGACGAGATGAGATACCTGGACCGGGAGCACTTCCGCACCATTTCCCTTAACACCAAGAATCGGGTCCTGGCTATAGATAATGTGGCGGTGGGTAGCCTCAACTCTTCCTTTGTGCATCCCCGGGAGGTCTTTAAAGGACCGGTGCGGAGGAGTGCGGCAGCTGTTATCTTGGTCCACAACCATCCCAGTGGAGATCCTTCACCTAGCCTGGAAGATATACAGGTTACCAGGCGGTTGGTGGAAGCAGGCAAAATCCTGGGAATAGAAGTTTTGGACCACCTTATTTTAGGAGACGGTTCTTTTGTCAGTATGAAAGAGAAGGGTTTGCTATAAATTCCTTTTTAGGAAGGAGAAAGAGTCATGGTTTTTGCCCGGGATATCGGGATCGACTTAGGTACTGCTAATACCTTAGTTTACGTCCGTGGAAAAGGTATCGTCTTGCGGGAACCCTCAGTAGTGGCCATCCGCCGGGACACAGGTCAGGTTTTAGCTGTGGGTGAGGCTGCCAAAAGGATGATCGGTCGTACGCCGGGGGACATTGTTGCTATCCGGCCTTTAAAGGATGGTGTAATAGCTGATTTCGACGTTACCCAGAGTATGTTGCGTTATTTTATACAGAAGGTGATCCCTAAAGGCTTTTTTGTACGCCCCCGGGTGGTGGTGGGGGTCCCTTCGGGGGTTACTGCTGTAGAAGAAAGGGCTGTACGGGAAGCAGCTATCCAAGCTGGTGCAAAGGAGGCTTATCCTATTGAAGAACCTATGGCTGCAGCCATAGGTGCTGGCCTTCCTGTATATGAACCTACGGGGAATATGATAGTGGATATCGGTGGAGGAACCACAGAAGTAGCTGTTATCTCCCTAGGAGGTATTGTTACTTCCCGGTCTATCCGCATTGGTGGCGACGAAATGGATGAAGCCATCGCCCAGCACATTAAAAGGAACTATAACTTAATGATAGGCGAGCGTACAGCTGAAGAGATCAAGATCGAGATAGGCGCTGCCTATTTCGGGAATACAGAGGAGGACGAAGCCCGCAGGAAACGCACTTATGCTGTTCGTGGGCGCGACCTAGTTACTGGCCTGCCTAAAACCATAGAGGTTACGGCCGAAGAGATTAAAGAAGCCCTTTCCGAACCGGTGGCAGCTATCTTAGAAGCTATAAAAGTTTGCCTGGAACGCACCCCTCCTGAGCTAGCTGCTGATCTTATGGATAGGGGTATCGTTATGGCTGGAGGAGGTGCGCTGCTTTGGGGTTTGGATCGCTTAGTGAGCCAGGAGACCGGCATGCCGGTGAATTTAGCCGAAGATCCCCTTACTGCAGTAGCTTTAGGTACTGGGAAAGTGCTGGAAAATCTAGAGGAACTAAAACGAGTGCTTTTTGCGGTCCGGCGGCACGGGTAGAAGGGGTGTCTTACCTTGCGCGGGCTGGGGGGGAGGCTGTTTTCCTTACTGGGGTTTATGATAATGGGGGGCTTCTTTATTTTTTTACTACGCTGGTCAGGACCAGTAGATGCACCTTGGAGCCTGACTAGTGGGGTCTTGAAGGAAACCATGGCGCCCTTAACAGGCGCCCTAACCTGGGCTATGGGTAAGGTCCAGGGCTCGCTAGATGCCCTTTCCAGTTGGGGGCGGAACCAAGCAGAAAACGAGCAATTAAAACGACAGGTAGCTGAATTGCAGGCTAAAATTATCCAGATGGAGGAGTATCGCCAAGAAAACTTACGACTGAAACAGCTGTTAGCTTACAAGGAGGCTACTGCTTCTAAATGGCAACTAAAGGTGGCTCCAGTTGTCGCCCGGAGCCCTAGCAACTGGTTCAGCACCCTGACTATAGGCCTTGGGGCTACTGACGGGGTGCGTAAAGATCAGGTGGTTCTTACCCCGGCGGGTGTTGTGGGGCGCATCATCCAGGTTTTCCCTAAAACCTCGGAAGTCTTACTCCTTTTAGACCGCGAGGGAGCAGTGGGGGCTATGGTCCAGTCTAGCCGTCTTCTAGGAGTAGTGGAAGCGAGCCCTGACTACCGTGGGTACCTGCAAATGATCCACCTGGCCCATGACGCGCCTATCCAAGAAAATGATATAGTCCTCACCTCTGGCCTAGGAGGGATTTTTCCTAAAGGGTTGCCCATAGGCAGGGTTGTAAAGGTAATGCTAGAACCTGATGGACTAATGAAGCGGGCCATAATTGAACCGGCTGTAGACTTTAACCGCCTAGAAGAAGTATTAGTGATAACCCAAATTTTAAAGGGGGCAGGAGATGCCGACGATAGCCTTGATCCTTATGGGGGCTCTCAGCCTTATCCTGGAAGCCACCGTCCTACAAGCCTTCCAAGTAGCCGGCGTTAAACCAGATCTGCTCCTTATCCTTTTATCCTTCTATGCTTTGTCTCATGGAAATTGGTACGGGGCTCTTCTTGGGGCAGTCTATGGCCTCATGGAAGATATGTATCTAGGCCGCTCTTTAGGATTAAACGCTTTAGTAAAAATGCTAGTGGGGTATGCTGTGGGATGGGGTCAGGAGAAACTTAACCGTGATAACCCGCTAGTTCCCGTCCTAGTAGTCTGGCTAGCCACCCTAGGTGCTGGGTTCCTATTCTTGCTAGTAGCCCCCTTGGTGGGCCTTCATTATCCCTGGGGATTAAGTTGGGTGAAAACTATAGTCCCAGTTTCGGTTTATAATGCCTCCTTAGCCTTCTTAGGCCAGAGTCTTAAGCGGGAGGGAACAGAATGGTTGGCCAGGCGAAGGAGCCTTGGAAGTTAAAGCTTGATGGCCGCTTAAACGTGTACTTGGTCTTTATCATTTTTGTCTTTTTGCTCCTTTCGGCCCGGCTCTTCTTCTTGCAAGTGGTGAACGCCCAGGAATTTGCCCGTCAATCGGCCCAAAATAGCATACGCTTGATTCCCATTGAAGCTAGACGGGGCGATATCTTGGACAGTAAAGGTAGAGTGCTGGCCACTAGCCAGCCAGTCTACGTAATAACCTTTAGCCCTGTTCCCAACACCGATACAGATACAGTCATTCGCCGTTTGGCTGAGCTTTTGGGGGATCCGGAGCTTACAGCAGAGGCTATTTGGGAAAAGATTAAAAACAATCCCTACCGTTATGAACCTGCGGTTATTAAAAGGTTTCCCTCTAGTCCTGAGGCCATGGCCGTAATTACTCGTTTAGAAGAGAGACGACTGGAGCTCCCAGGGGTAAATATATCGGTTGAACCTCAGCGCTTTTATCCCCATGGTTCCTTGGCCGGCCATATCCTGGGTTTTGTTGGGCAGATTACCCGGGAGGAACTTCTAGAGCGACAAGGGAGTAACTACCGCCTTAATGACAAGATAGGTAAAAGTGGTATCGAACGTTACTTAGAATACGAGAAGGAGGGAAGCCTTGAGTTTGGCCTTAAGGGTAAAGACGGAGCTGAACAGGTGGAGGTCAATGCCTTTAACCGGAAAATACGCGATCTTTTAACCATCCCACCAGCTCCGGGAGACACTGTAGAGCTTACTATTGATCTTGACCTCCAAAAGACTTTAGAGGCGGCCATGGACCAAGTTATAGCTGAGGAAAAGAAAAAGAATCCTAAGGCGGGTGCTGGGGCGGCAGTGGTTTTGGATGTTAAGACAGGAGCTATCCTGGCCATGGCCAGTAAGCCAGATATGGACCCTAACGATTTTGTCAATGGCGGCTACGCTAAAAAGCAAGCCTATTATAACGATGAACATCTTAAACCCTTATTTAACCGTGCAGTCCAGGGTACTTATCCGCCAGGCTCTACCTTTAAACCCATTACAGCCCTTGCTGCCCTTCTATCTGGGGCTGTAAGACCCCAGGATGCCATCTACTGTAGCGGGCGCTACTTTAAACCAGGAGGGCTAGATTGCTGGCAGTCCCACGGTCGTGTGGATCTAGAACGGGCTTTGGCTGTTTCGTGCAATACTTACTTCCAGTGGGCTGGCGAGATGGCGGGTATCAAGATGATCGATAGCGTAGCTGAGCAGTTCGGGTTAGGTTCTTCTACTGGGGCCCTGGGGGTTTTGGGAGAAGCGAAAGGGATTTTGCCTTCCCCTACTTGGAAAAAGGAGGTAAATACAGCTATATTGCAGAGATGGCTAGAGAAGCGCCAGGCGGATATAGAAAAAAAGTACGCTGAGCTTCTGGCCTCGGCCTCTCCAACCCAGAGGGAACGCCTCCTTAAACAAAAGGAACAGGAATTACGCCAACTTAGAGCTACCTATGAAATAACCTTCAATTTTGAGACTACTTGGCAACCCTTTGACACCTACAATACCGCCATAGGCCAAGGAGCCAATAGTTTCACTATCCTTCAACTAGCCAATTATGTGGCCACCTTGGCCAATGGTGGTACCCGCTTAAGACCTTTCTTGGTCAAGCGGGTAATATCTCCTGACGGGCAGGTTAAAAAGGAATATCAACCGGAGGTAATTCGTAAGGTAGATATCCCATCCGAAATTCTAGAAGAAGTACGGCGAGGGATGCTAATGGTGACTCAGTCGCCGGAGGGTACGGCTTCTTTTTTGTTCCAGGATTTTCCACCATCTATTAAGGTGGCAGCCAAAACCGGTACTGCCCAGACCGGGTTAGCTGGTGATGATAAAAGCCGGGACTTTTATGGGTTGTTTATAGCTTTTGCTCCCTATGATGATCCTCAAATTGCCTTTGCGGGAGTTATTGAGTATGCTCGGCATGGTGGAGATTCGGCGGGTAAGGTAGCCCGGGAGGTCTTCGCCCGGTATTTTGGCCTTCCTTCTGGAATGACCTCAAGTGTTGGAGCCAGGGCAGTAGAATAAGTTTGGTTTATGTCGTATTTTTTGAGAAAGGAGGAGAAAAAAGCGCCCGGCTTTTTTCCTCTTACGGCAGGATTTACCTAATTCTCGTAGAAAGTAAAAAACATTACTAATTACCTCAGGTAAATTCTTATGGAGGAGTTCCTCGTGCCTTACCCTACTCCTTCCGGTAACCTTTCCTCGGGTCACACCTTGTTGGTTCGCCGGACTATCCGGTCAGGGCAGCGGGTTTACTATCCGGGTAACGTGGTAGTTATGGGCGACGTAAACCCCGGAGGCGAGGTGGTGGCCGGTGGCCATGTAATAGTCATGGGGGCTTTAAAGGGTCTAGTCCATGCTGGGGCGGAAGGGGACGAAAGTGCGGTAGTCATCGCTTTTAATCTCCAGCCTACCCAGCTGCGTATTGCAGGATACATAGCCCGTCCTCCAGATAAAGGGGACGAGCCCCTAAAGAAACCGGAGATTGCTAGGGTACAGGATGGGGTCGTAATTATTGAAAGATACCAGCCTGGTGGTGACAGGCGTTACCTGGAGCCAGGCAATTTAATAAAAGAGGAGGACCGCAATGGGTGAAGTGATTGTTATCACTTCCGGTAAGGGCGGAGTCGGGAAGACTACCACCACCGCTAACCTGGGTACCGGGCTGGCCCTCCTGGGAAAAAGGGTGGTTATGGTGGATACCGACATCGGCCTCCGGAATTTGGATGTGGTATTGGGTTTAGAAAACCGCATAGTCTATGACTTGGTAGATGTAGTAGAGGGAAGGTGTCGTTTAAAACAGGCCCTCATTAGGGATAAGAGATTGGAAAACCTTTACCTACTCCCAGCTAACCAGACGCGGGATAAAACAGCAGTCACTCGCCACCAGATGATAGACCTGTGTGACCAGCTTAAGGAAGATTTCGATTTTGTTCTTATTGATTGCCCTGCCGGTATAGAGATGGGCTTCAAAAACGCCATCGCTGGTGCAGAAAAGGCGCTAGTGGTGACTACTCCGGAGGTAGCTGCTGTACGCGATGCAGATAGAATAATTGGACTTCTGGAAGCGGCAGAAATGGAAGCTCCCCGCCTTATAATAAACCGTATCCGCCCGGACATGGTACGGCGGGGGGACATGATGGATATCGACGATATGCTGGAGATCCTGGCTATAGAGCTCCTAGGAGTGGTACCAGAAGACGAGCTTATTGTAGTGTCTACCAATAAAGGAGAACCGGCTATTTTGGATAAGCGTTCCCGGGCGGGACAAGCCTATTATAACATTTCCCGACGCCTTTTAGGCGAGGAAGTGCCTTTACTAAATCTTGAAGGCAATGAAGGCCTGGTGGCTAAACTTAAAAAGTTCTTCGGCCTGGGCTAAGGAGGGGACCAACCGTGCTAGATTTTATCCTGCGCTTTTTTGGGAAAGAAACTACAGCCAGTAAAAAGGTAGCCAAAGAAAGGTTGCGGTTGGTCCTGGTCCACGACCGGGTAGGTGTTTCTCCCCACCTTTTGGAAGCTCTTAAAGAAGACCTGATAAAGGTCATCTCTGAATATCTAGAAATTGATCTGGCGGGGCTGGAAGTAACCTTAAGCCGAAATGAGGATACTGTGGCCCTTGTAGCTAATATTCCCATCTTGCGTATTAAACGGACCTTCAAGCAGGCTAGCGGAGAGGAACTGAGCTACTAGAGCGGGTTAATATGCCACCTGTCTAGGCCGCCAATTATTTTCCCTTTAGATCCCTAAATGGGGAAGTCAGTATTGGTGTATAATTGAGTAGGGTATTCTACACAGGGCCTTAAAGGTGGCGGGAAAATGCTTAGTCGCCGGTTCTGGCGCAACCTGGATTATTCCTTGGTCTTTGTAGTTTTTGCTATTCTAAGCATAGGGCTGGTGGTGCTGGATAGTGCGGCTACGAGCATCACTCCCAATCCTGGTTATTATGTAAAAAAGCAGATAGTGTGGATCCTCTTAGGTCTTTTAGGAATGGGTCTTGTCCTTTGCCTGGATTATCAACACCTGAGGCGCTATTACTATTTCTTTTATGTCCTTAACCTGGCGCTTTTGGCTTCGGTATTAGTAATAGGCAGTGAAGCTAAAGGTGCCCAGCGATGGATAGCGCTGGGACCCTTTATTTTTCAACCCTCCGAGTTCAGCAAGCTCATTATTATCATTACCCTGGCTAGATTGCTGGAGATCCGCCAGGGTCGCTTAAACCGTTTTAGAGACCTTCTGGTACCTGCCTTACATGTGGGAGTACCTATGTTGCTCATCTTTAAACAGCCGGATCTGGGGACAGCGCTAGTATTTATGGCTATTTTTGGGGGTATGTTATATGTAGGGGGAGTTAACAGCCGGCTTTTTTTTGGCCTGGCAGTGGGTGGCGCGGTTGCTGTTGTCCTCCTATTTTATGCTCATTTCCATTGGGGGTTACCTCTGCCTTTGGAAGAATACCAGGTTAAAAGACTGGTAGTGATGCTTAATCCTTATAATGATGGAGAAGGTGGGCGCGGCGCAGGTTACCATCTTATCCAGTCCCAGGTAGCTATAGGCTCCGGTGGACTGTGGGGCAAAGGCTTATATCATGGCTCCCAGGTCCAGTACAATTTCCTGCCCGAGCATCATACAGATTTTATTTTTGCAGTGGTAGGTGAAGAGCTGGGTTTTTTCCGCAGCTTAGGTATCTTGGGATTATATTTTTATCTCCTTTATCGAATGGTCCGTATCGCTTCCCAAGCCAAGGATTATTTTGGAGCCCTCCTGGTTACAGGGGTTTGCTCTATGTTCGCCTTTCACCTTTTGGTAAATGTAGGGATGACCATCGGGGTTATGCCAGTTACGGGTATTCCCCTTCCTTTGTTTAGTTACGGTGGTAGCTCCATGTTAACTAATCTCTTAGCTTTAGGGATAGTGCTGAATGTATACTTACGCCGGCAAAAAATTGTATTTTAGAGGGGGTTCCTATTGACAACACCTACGAGCTTGTATATTATTATAGTTGGCTGTTAGCACTTACCTTTGGTGAGTGCTAACAAAATTTATAGCCCAGGAAGGGAGGAGAAGGGTGTATGCTGCGGCCCCTCGGCGATCGAGTAGTGGTTAAAGTGATTACTGCCGAGGAGAAGACCCAAGGAGGAATTTACCTGCCAGACACGGCCAAGGAAAAGCCGCAGGAAGGAGAAGTGATAGCCGTAGGTCCGGGCAGGGTCCTCGACAATGGAACCCGGATCCCACCAGAAGTTAAAAAAGGCGACCGGGTAGTCTTCGCTAAGTATAGCGGTACTGAAGTCAAGGTGGATGGGGAAGAATACTTAATTATTCGGGATAGCGACATATTAGCGGTAAAAGAGTAAATTAGCCTAAAAGGAGGTTGCGAGGGATGGCTGCCAAGCAATTAGCCTTTGATGTGGAAGCACGGCGAGCCCTGGAGCGGGGCGTCAACACCGTTGCCCAGGCAGTTAAAGTAACTTTAGGCCCTAAAGGCCGTAACGTAGTGCTGGAGCGTAAATTTGGTTCTCCCGTTATCACCAAAGATGGTGTAACGGTAGCTAAAGAAATAGAGCTTAAAGATCCCATGGAGAACATGGGAGCTCAGCTTTGCCGGGAAGTTGCTTCCAAGACCAATGATGTAGCTGGCGATGGTACGACCACCGCTACAGTTCTAGCCCAGGCTATTATGTTAGAGGGTCTTAAGAATGTAGCGGCGGGCGCTAATCCTGTCTTCCTTAAGAAGGGTATAGATCGGGCCGTAGAAGCGGTGGTGGAGGAGATTAAGAAGATCAGTATCCCAGTGGAATCCAGAGAAAGCATCGCCCATGTTGCCTCCATAGCTGCTAATGATCCGGCTATCGGCGAGCTTATTGCCGAGGCTATGGAAAAAGTAGGTAAGGACGGCGTCATCACGGTAGAAGAGTCCAAAGGTACCACCACCACCGTAGAAGTAGTGGAAGGTATGGAATTTGACCGGGGTTATGTATCCCCCTACTTTGTAACTAACCCTGAGGCCATGGAATGTGAACTAGAGGAGCCTTATATCCTTATCCATGAGAAGAAAATCTCTGCCATCAATGACCTCCTCCCCTTGTTAGAGAAGGTAGTCCGCACCGGTAAGCCGCTCCTCATCATTGCTGAAGATGTGGAAGGCGAAGCCCTGGCCACTTTAGTGGTGAACAAGCTCCGGGGCACCTTAGCTTGCGCGGCTGTCAAAGCCCCTGGGTTTGGCGATCGCCGGAAGGCCATGATGGAGGATATCGCAATACTCACTGGCGGTACCTTCATCTCTGAGGACTTGGGCGTTAAGTTAGAGAATGTAGAACTGCATATGCTTGGCCGGGCCAAGAAGGTTAAGATCGGAAAAGAGAAGACCACTATTGTGGAGGGTTATGGTAGCAAAGAAGCAGTAGCTGGTCGTATAGCCCAGATTAAGAAGCAGATCGAAGAGACGGACTCTGATTATGACCGGGAGAAGCTACAGGAGCGCTTGGCTAAGCTGGCTGGTGGCGTAGCCGTAATCAAGGTAGGTGCAGCCACAGAGACCGAGCTCAAAGAGAAGAAGCACCGCGTCGAGGATGCGTTGGCGGCTACCCGGGCGGCGGTGGAAGAGGGTATCGTCCCTGGCGGTGGTGCCACCCTGGTGCATTGCATCCCGGTGTTAGATAACCTCAAGGCCGAGGGCGACGAGGCTGTAGGTATAAAGATTGTTAAGAGGGCCCTGGAAGAACCTTTGCGTCAGATCTGTGCCAACGCAGGGCTTGAAGGTTCGGTCATCGTGGACCGGGTCAAGAATGAGAAGACTAATATCGGCTTCGATGTGGTAACCGAACAGTATGTAGATATGATCAAGGCTGGTATTGTCGACCCGGCCAAGGTAACACGGTGCGCCCTCCAGAACGCAGCCAGCATCGCTTCCATGCTCCTCACCACCGAGGCGCTGGTGGCTGAGATACCTAAGGAAGAGAAGACACCGCCCACCCCGAACATGGATTATTAAAGTAGAGGATGTAAAGATAAAGGAGGATGCCCGGAGGGGTATCCTCCTTTACTGTTTTTCTGTTTTCATAGTATAAATTTATTGGCACCTGCCTAAGTATTAAAGTGCCCGTGTTCTAAAGTTAGAACATCTGGCTTAAGGCTCGCTCCAAAAAACTTTTCCGCCGCCGGCTGCTAAATTCATCCACTTCAGTGTAAAGAAGGGCGCCGGTGGGGCAGGCCTTTACACAGGCAGGGAGCCCTTCCTCGTCCCGGCATTCCCGGTCGCATTTCAAAGCCTTAAGGCCTTCTTCATCGCTTCTTATTACGCCGTAAGGGCAAACCATGACGCACATCCAGCACCCAGTGCATTCTTGTTCTCCGCCCACATTAGTCACTGTGCCGTCCTCTTTCCGGTGCATGGCCCCGGCAATACAGGCGTCGATACAAGGTGCCTCCTGGCAGTGGCGGCAGTTTAAGGGGACCTTTATCTTTCCTGCTTGATGTACAAATATGCGGCTTTGGGGCCTCTCGCCCCCCAATACTACCTTAAAGATATCGCCTTCCCGGGAATGGGCTACAGCACAAGCTAGCTTGCAGGATAGGCAGCCCAGGCACCGGTCAAAGTTAATCAGCACTTCTTTTGGCATTTTCTCCGCCCCCTATATCTCTAAAACTGCCTGCTTTTCGTTAAGGTGACTATTATAAGCGCTATCGCGGCCTCCCATTAAAGCCAGGCCTCCTACTTGGCCTTCCAATAGCTTATAGCGTAAAGCCCAGGCTGGGCGGCCTGATTTCACCAGAGCAGTGTAGATACCTGCGCCATCCACTTTTCCGGCTAAGATAAAGCCCACCAGCCGGTTGCCCTCAAAGACTAGCCGGCGGTAAGAGAGGTTTAAAGGGTCATACCGGGATAGCACCTCCGGCCCTTCTAACCGTCCCACTGAGATAACACCTAAAGTCCCAAAACGGACGCTGTTAAGCCGGGTAAGGGGAAGGGGGTAAGGGCGCAAGATCCCCAGCATGTTGGCTGCAGCATAACGGCCTTGTTCAAAGGCCAGGGTCCAAAGGGCAGAATTCACTTTTTCCCCGGTTAACCGGTCGGTTACCTGGATACAATCTCCTGCCGCGTAAACATCCTCGAGCGAGGTTTTTAGGTGGCGGTCTACCGCGATCCCTCGCTCCACCCTGCCACCAGCTTTCTCTACCAGTTCGGTATTGGGGCGCACCCCCTTAGCTACTATAGCTAAATCAGCGGGTAGCTCACGGCCGTCCTTTAGCACAACGCTCTCAAGGTTACCGTAATGGTCGGCGGCAAAGGAAGTTACTTGGCAATTATAAATGAACTCAATGCCTAGTTGGGACAGTTCCGCTTCTACTAAGCTTGCTGCTTCGTTGTCCAACTGGCGGCTTAGAAGGCGAGGACTAGTTACCAATACTGTAACCCGCGGGACACCGGCCTTTTTCAAGGCGTAAGCAGCCTTAAGCCCCACTAACCCCCCGCCAGCTACTATGGCCCTGGAAATACCGGGAGTAAGAGCCAAGATCTTTTGTGCATCATCCAAGTTGCGCAAAGTAAAAACGCCTTGGGCTTCTTCGTTGGGGACTCCCAGGCCCACTGGGCTAGCTCCTGTAGCTACTAAGAGGTAGTCGTAGGCGAGTTCGCGGCCGTCTTCCAGGACTACCCTTTTTTCCTGAGGCTTTAACTCAACTGCTGCTAAGCCAGAGAAAGCTTCTACACCCAATTTCTGGTAAACACCTGACGGGCGAATACGTAAAGAGTTTTCTGTCTTATATCCTGCTATCAAGTCGGGTAAAAGGCAGCGGGAATAGGGTTCTCCCGGATCCCGGGTGACTAGGCTAATCTTCACCTTTGGCCCGCCCAAGGAGCGCAAGGTTTCTAGAGCAGCTATTCCTGCTGCACTACTGCCTATCACTACATAGCGCAAGCTGGTCCCACCTCCTCCTTAACATTCTATCTCTCGAATTTTTTGATAGAATTTTTAGCAAAAAGCGTGCCAAAAGAAATAAGGTCGCTAGAGCTAGGCGGCCTAACAATTCCAATGTCAATGTGGGGTTTACACGTTAAAAAAAGTTGACATTATTTTTTTAAGTAGGCCATAACGGGACATTTTAGCATAAAGGGCTTCTACAAATAAATTTTTCCCAAATTGGTTTAGGGGGCTAAATAGTGCTGAGGGTATATGTCAAATAAGTTGCCTGCGATTTTTATATGTGGAAAATGTCAACCTTAGAAGGAATATCGGTTGACAATAGAGAATAATATCCCAGGGGAGGGATAGATTTGGCTTATTTTCTAGAAAAAGAACTGGAGTTGCTAAAGGAAAGCCATTTTTATCGCCAGTTGCCCGGCCCACTGGAGGGGCTCGCTGGCCCCAGAACAAGGATAAATGGGCAGGAAATGGTGCTTTTTTCCTCCAACAATTACCTGGGCCTGTCTCATCATCCCCGAGTTAAGGCTGCGACCGTAGAAGCCGTGGAAAGGTGGGGGGACGGGAAGCGGAGGTTCTCGTCTGACTACCGGCAATTTTGTTGCCTTATGCCATGAAGGAGCAAATAGGTCACCGGGTTATCCTGGAGGCCCGTCGTAGGGGGCTGGTCATTCGCCCCTTGGGCAATGTCATTGTCCTCATGCCCGTGCTGTCCATGTCTAACGAAGAGCTAAACCGGGTTCTAGAGATTACCTATGAATCTATAGCCGTAGTAACCGGTAGGTGAGCGGAGGGGTAGGTACATGGGAAAGAATCTAATGTGGGAGAAGATTAGAGAAAAGGTCCTTGGGGGAGAAGGCTTATCCTGGGAAGAAGCGTATTACCTGGCTGGATGGCCACGGGAAAGATTGGTGAACCTTCTGGATCTCTCCCGCCAGGTCCGGGAACGCTTCGGGGGCAGGGATGTGGAGCTGTGTGCCATCATCAACGCCCGCTCAGGTTTGTGCAGCGAGGATTGCTGTTTTTGCGCCCAGTCTTCCCGTTATAAAACCGGCGTGGAGGTGTATCCCCTCATTGATGTGCCAAAAGCCCTGGAAAAGGCCCGGCGGATGGAAGCTGCTGGAGTAAAGCGCTTTGCCCTGGTTACTAGTGGTAAGGGTATTGGGGAAAGGGACTTTGAGAAGGTGCTGGAAATCTACCGGGTCCTGCGGGCCGAGACCCGCCTTAAGCTGTGTGCTTCCCTGGGGATCATTGACGAAGGAAAGGCCCAGCGTTTGAAGGAGGTAGGGGTCACCACCTACCACCACAACCTGGAAACCGGCCGGAGCTACTTCCCCCAGATCTGTACCACCCATACCTTTGAAGAAAGGGTGGCCACTGTCCAGGCGGCTAGGGCCGCGGGGCTAAATGTATGCTCCGGTGGGATCATCGGGCTGGGGGAAACTATGGCCCATAGGCTGGAAATGGTCTTTGAGCTACGGGAACTGGGAGTACGGTCAGTGCCGGTCAATATCCTGAACCCCATTCCCGGCACACCCTTGGCCAATCAAGAGCGCCTCCCGGTGGAGGAGATTCTTAAAACCCTGGCTCTTTTCCGCCTCATTATTCCCAGGGCCGTTTTCCGCCTCTGCGGCGGGCGGGAGCCAGGGCTGGGAGAGAAGCAAAAAGAAGCCTTAGCGGTGGCCGTAAACGGCTTGATGGTGGGCAACTACCTTACCACCCGGGGCAACGAGATCCAAGAAGACCTGGACATGATTGCCGAGGTGGGGTTGAGGGTAGGCTGAGGCGGAGAACCTGTCAGGTTGACAGTTAGTCTTTGGGATAGAGGCTTTTGGTTTTGCTGAGCTATCTCTTGGATTGGCCTGAAGAATTTTGGGAGCCAATATTACTTCCATCGATATTCCCTTCGCTCTTTTTTAAAACGTTCAAGCTATACCCTTTCTGCCACAAATAGAAAGAAGCCATTAGGATTAAAATTACGATAGCATTTACTCCCAATTCGCCGAAATAAATAAACGGGTCCACACATAGAGCATCTGCCGGATACTCAGGAAAACTTTTTTATTTCGATAAGTGACTGAAAGGAGATCCCTATTGCCGCTATAATGAGCAGGATCGCTGCTAAAATATGAATTATATGTTCTGCTAACATTAATAATCGAGTAATGACTGTGGCGGTATCCTTCCAGGGTGATCCCTTCAAGGGCAATCCTTCCCAGGGTTCATTCGCCCTCATAGAAATCAATATAAAGCTCTCTTCCTTGATCTATAGAAACCCTCCTCGACCCGCAGGAAGGGCACATAATACACCAATTATCCAGAACAACTTCCGCCAGGCAATCCCGGCAATGTCCCCGCCCAGGCCTTTCCTCTATTTCCAATTGGGCCCCCTCAAACAACGGCCCTTTTTCAAGCGCGTAAAAAGAAAACTCCACGGCAGACGCTAAAACCGAGGTCATCGCCCCTATCACCAGCTTAACTTTCTTTATGCGCTTTATACCTTTCTCTTGGGCATCGTGTTCCAATAGCTTTAATAACTCAGCCGTAAGGGACAGTTCATGCATCCTAATCCCTCTCCCTAATCACCCGAGGTATGCAAAATCAAGCTTTCCCCGCCTAGAACCTCACGGCCAAGCGGCAGGCCTTGGCTCCGCGCAGCATGCAGGCCTCCTCGCGCCAGGATAACGGCCTACCGTTATACCGCAGCCCTATGCCCTCGATCAGACCCTTTAGCAGCGGGCAGAGCTTCCTCTCGCTGCGGTAGACGACCACCAGCTCGCTGCCCCGGTCCTCGTACTCGAACCGTGGAGGTGCGGCGCCTGGTAGGGCTTTGGTGGCCTGGACGTGGACTGAGTCCATCTTCATTAGGAAATCTTTGGCATCCTTGGCATTCCTAAAATACGCCGCATAGGTCTTCTGCACTAATGGTGATTCCGCCACGAAATAGCGGCCGAAATCGGCCAGCACCTCCTCCGGCTTCTTGCCGGAAAGCTCGGCCAGCGCCTCCACGGCCGCCGCCACTTTCTCGTCGGGATAGTCTGAAGTGGCGAGCGGCGTTGTCAGCCCGGTCGCCCTCCTAAAGGCTTCCCTTCCTTCGTCGCCGTGCCGGTTCCCGGCGTACTCCTGGAGCACGGAAAAGATAATACCTTTCATTTTAGCTATCCTCCTTCCTGAAGTTCTTCAAAAATTTTTCTTGGGCCCACGCCCTGGCGGCCTTGTGCTTCGCCTCTACAGGGCGTTGTCCACCAAGGTAGGGAAAATCGAGCTTCCCGGCTTGTAACTTTTGATACACGATCTCTACTGCTTGCCTTACTTCAGGAGACACTGGCCAACCAAAGGCAACTACCGCAGGCTGGATACCAATAAAATAGACTTCCGACACCAGTTCCTTCAAGGCTGAGATGAAGAATGACAAAGGTAACCGATGCGTGGACAAAATAAACTCGCAGGCAATGTCACTTTCACAAAGGAGGCGTATGCTCCCGGGCTGCAGGTTCATCTCACAGGCGTCAACCAGTACTACCACTTGCGGTTTTAACTCCCGTACCTGATGCAGGTAATTCTCGGGCGCTGACCCGCCATCAATAACCTGCCAGCCGGGTATACGCTTTTGTTCTAAAAGCCGGGCCAAGAGCGGCCCTGCTCCATCATCACCCATCAGCTCGTTGCCTACAGTAATCACTAGCCCCTTCACTTAGCCTCACCACCAGATATATAGCTGGTTCTTTTTGTATGGATTGGAGAAGCTGTAGCAGGCAGTCGGCCCATTTCTTCTCCTCCGGGAGGAAACTGGGAGAAGCTTTTACCAGTGCCGATACTAATGGGGCAACGTGCTCTCTATTTATCTCTAGTTCTCCCCACTTGGACAGGCCTTCCAGCTTGCTCCTGGCTTTCCCCTGGGGCAGTTTACTAATCCATTTAAAATAGTCCTTCTCTTCCATAACCATAACGGGCGACAAACAATCAACTACTCCTATATGGTGACCGAGGGCCAGGGCATAATACTCTAGCTGCTTAACCTCGGGCGGGGCGTCTTTTTCGTCCACAAACCTCTTGCACAGCTTAAAGAATTTTACCTTACCCGGCATTATGGCCTACCCTCTCCATATAAATCTTGTGCAAGCTCAAAAGAATTTCGGCCAGTCGCGGATCTTTCTCCTGCTTTACCAGCTCTTTAATTTTCCGGTCGACCGCCAGCGGGTCTTTTTCCCTCACGAACTTGAGATATTGCGCGGCTATGCGCCGGCCATGCAGGTAGCCGCTCAAACGGCGGGCCTCCCGCTCGATGTCTTTAGCCAGGGCGGGGCAAACCCCTTCGTATTTCGGAGTAACCCGGGTAACTTCCGTTTCTACCAACTGCTCTCCTTTAATCTTTTGCTGGAGCAAATCCAGGGCCATAGCCAGGCCATATAAGGTCGCTGCCGGAGTGGGAGGACAGCCAGGAATATATACATCTACCGGGAAAAGGCTATCAGCCCCTCCCCACACACAGTAACAGTCGTGGAAGATACCGCCGCTACAGCCACACGCGCCGTAAGCTACCACGATTTTGGGATCGGGTGCCGCTTTATACGCCCGTATAGCCGGAAGCCGCATAGCCCTGGTCATGGGTCCGGTGAAGAGAAGAATATCGGCATGCCGTGGGGAGGCTACCACTTTGATCCCGAACCTTTCCGGGTCATAAACAGGTGAGATAGCGGCGAAAATTTCAATCTCGCACCCGTTGCACCCACCACAGTCTACGCGGTACACATAGACGGAGCGTTTTATAACGTTTTTAAGCTTGGCCTTTAGCTCTGCCAGTTTTACTTCCTGGTCCATATTTTACTTGCTCCCTCCTAGAACCTTGCCCGCGCGCCCAAAGATTCTAGCTGTACTCTTCGCGATCTCCTGTCGCCGGCACTTCGGGCATACTTTAAGGAGTTGCTCCCAGCCTTCGTGGCCGCTTGCCAGCAATCTTGCCTGTTTCAGGATGGCCAGAACGTATTCCAGCTCGCGAGAGGGTCCAAAGTATTCCCCACAGGAGATGCACTTACAGAGCTGGACCTCAGCCCGGCAGTACAGATCCTCCTTTCGGGCAACGGCCAATTCAAACTCTGCCGAAAGGGCGATGGCGCCCGTAGGGCATACTTCCTCGCAGCGGCCGCAGAAAATGCAGCGGCCGTAGTTTATATTCCAGGACTTAATCCCCCGCTCTAAATCGCAGTCCATGGTAATGGCATTGGGCGGGCAAGCAGTAGCACAGGCCCCGCACGCTATACACCGGCTGAAATCATAAACCGGTTTCCCGCGGAAGCCAGGTGCCACTTCCACTGGCTTAAAGGGGTACTTAACTGTGGCTTGCCCGACCTGCAGCGCTTTCTTAAGCAGTCTTAGCACTCATAGATCCCCCTTCCTTTGGCTAGCTTTAGCCGGGTTAGACTTTTAGCGGCGAGTATTTCCTTTCCCGGCAGTATCTTTCCAGCTCCTTGTATCCAATAGTCTTCGCTTTCTTTTTACGCACATCGACCACCGTAACCCTTTCCGCGCAGGAGTAGCAGGGGTCGATGCTGGCTACAATCAGCGGCGCGTCAGACACCGTGTTGCCGCGAAACATATACCGCAGGGCTGGCCAGTTATTATAGGTAGAAGCCCGCGGCCTCCACCGGTACACCCTCTGGTCGTTTCCTGTCATTACCCAGTGGACATTTTCTCCCCGGGGGGCTTCCACATATCCCAGGGCGTAGGTTCCCGGTTTATAGGTAAACCCCTCCACGAGGACCGGGCCGGGAGGCATTTCCATCAAACACCACTCAATAATTTTTAAGGACTCATATAGCTCTTCTGCCCGTACCAGCTCCCTGGAAAGAACGTCACACCCCTCCTTGGAAATGACGTCCCAGGATACCCGGTCGTAGGCCCCATAAGGGTGGTCCGCCCGCGTATCCCGGGCATATCCGGAACCCCGTATATTAGGACCCACCGGGCTATAGTCCCGGGCTACCTTGGGGTCCAGGCGGCCTACTCCTTGGGTTCGTGAGATAAAGTTGGGAGTATTGAGCAGCATATCGATGAGTTCACCCAGTTCAGACCGGATCTCAGAAATTAATCGCAAGACCCGGTCCTTCTCCTCTTTTAAAATATCCCGGCGCACTCCTCCAATAAGGTTCATGCCGTAGGTTTTCCGGCCTCCGGTGAGAATCTCGGCCATTTGCATAGCCTTCTCCCGCACCCGGAAGAAATGCATGAAACCCGAATCAAAACCCACCAGGTGGGCCGCCAGCCCTAGATTTAAGAGGTGGCTGTGCACCCTCTCCACCTCGAGCAGGATGGTACGGATATATTGGGCCCGCGGCGGTACCTCAATCCCGTTGGCCGTTTCCACCGCCGCAGCATACGCCACACTATGGGCGTAACCGCAGATGCCACAGATCCGCTCGGCCAGGAAAGTAACCTGGTCGTAGTCCATGCGGTTTTCAGCCAGTTTCTCCAGGCCCCGGTGCACGTAGAAAAGGCGGTAGTCAGCGTCCACTATATACTCGCCGTCGACAAAGAGCCGGAAGTGCCCCGGCTCGTCGGAAGTAATATGCAGTGGACCTAGGGGTACCTCGACAATACCCTCTCCTTCTACTTCGATAAACTCGTAGTTTTCTTCCTCTGCTACCGGGTCAGGGCGTAACCGGTAATCCATATCCTTCCGCAGGGGATACAGGTTATCCGGCCAGTCATCGGGCAATACTAGTCTGCGCGCATCCGGGAGGCCCACCGGCTCCAGCCCCAGCATATCCCGCACCTCCCGTTCGTACCATACCGCCGCCGGTACCCGCGGGGTTACCGAGGGGAATTCGGGTTTATGGGAAGGAACGAGGGCCTTCACCGTCAGCCAGAAGTTTTTATGGGGATCCCTTTCTTCTTCGATGGATAAAACGTAATATACCGCAAAGTGTCCGTTCAAGCTGCGCTCATCATTTCCGATCACATTAGAGAGCCACCCACTCTGCCCATAATATACCTCTTCCACAACTTCTGGGAGGGAGTTAAGTTCCACCGTCAGGGTTACTTGATCCGGCGTTTGCCAGCTCTCTTCCAGGATAACCGCTCCAAACTTAGAGCGCAGGGCCTTCACGTATTTTTTTCTATCCTGTTCGGATTTCGTTTCCTTGGGCATACTATCTCAGCCTCCCTTTGTCTCTAGCTTAACAAGAGCAAAGCAAGGTACTGGGAAATCAGCGTCATGATCATAAGAAGGACGAGCACAAATTTGATGGCCCAGGGCGGTTCAGCGGCACTGGCCACTACCTCCGAGGGTGTGCCCAAGACGTTGGCTCCCATCCACTTTAGGAACCAGATGAAACTTCCCACAGACTCCATAATCGTAACGATAATTAGGACAAGGATCAGCGGATAGTGCTTACCAATTTCGAAACCGCCAGTTACGATCATAAATTTGCTAAAAAAACCATTAAAAGGGGGAACGCCTGTAATGGCCATGGCAGCCGCAATATAACCCAAACCCGCCACCGGAATTTTATTTAGAATCCCCTTGAGCATCGAGAGCTGGCGGGTACCGGTGGTATAGGACAGCGCACCGGCAACCAAGAAGAACAGGCCCTTAGCAAAAGCGTGGTTAAAGATGTGGGCCACCGCACCATTTAAGGCCATCTTGGAACCGTAGATATAAAGGGAGAGGGCCAGGAAAATGTAAGAGAGTTGGGTGATCGTAGAGTAGGCGAGCAGTCGCTTCATATCATCTTGCGGGAAATACATGATAAAGCCGTATATCATGGTAACTGTTGCCATGATGGCCCCGATCAGGCCGATAACCTGGGGAACCGCCCCCGCTGCCAGGACGGTGCGGGCGAAGATGTAGACCCCTACCTTAACCATCGAAGCGGCATGCAAATAGGCGCTTACCGGGGTCGGCGCCACCATCGCCCGGGGCAGCCAAGGATGAAAAGGAAGCTGAGCGGACTTGCCCCAGCAGGCGATCAGGATTCCGATAAAGGCCAGGGTTTTCCCGGCGTCCGTTAATTTGTTAAGGGCGGTCACCGAGAAGCTCCCGGTCTTTACATAAAGATAGGCCGTAGCCACATAGAGTCCCAGCGCGGCGGAGTGGGTGAGTGCAATCGCCCAGAGCGCGGACCTTCGGGATTTTTGATCCCCGTAAAATCCGATCAAACCCCACGAGCAGAGACCGGTCATTTCAAAGAAGAACAGGAGTCCGAGCAGTGTGGAAGAGAAGACCACACCCGCCATAGAGCCGATAAAAAGCAGCATGAGGGCATAAAACCTGGGAATCCCTTCTTTAATTGGATGCTCTCTGTTATCAGGGCTCATATACCCGGCCGAGTAGGTGCAGATCAGCCAGCCGATAAAAACTACTAAGAAGTTAACCAAAACGCTGAGGGTATCTATAGTTACACCATAATAGGTGATATCGCCTATAGTCACTAGTTCCCGGGTAAAACTTGTGCGGTTGACAGCAAAAGCGAGCAGCAGAAGCAAACCGCTGACAAAAGCCAGGAAGGAGAAAAACTGAGCCACCTTTTTTACGTGTCGCTCCGGTAAAAATGGTACAAGGAGACTTCCCCATACGGGTAGCAAGATGCTTCCTAGCGCATACCAAACCATTCTATATCGCCCCTCCCAGGACAACGCTCACTGCGCTCTGTAGCAATCCATTTAACGGAGCAGGTAAATATATCCCCAGCCCGGCCATGAGCAGAAACAGGAGCCCCAGAGGCAACAAGGTCAGCCAGTTTACATCACCCCGGGGTAGATCTTCCGGAGGGGAACCGAGGACCGTCTCGCTTATCAGGATAAAAAAGGCGACAAAGACGATGACCAGCAAGATAAGGAAGAGTATCATCGGCCAGAAATACCCGGCTTGCAGGCCCGCCGTCAGGGTCATAAACTCGCTTATGAAGACGTTAAAAGACGGTGAACCGACCACAGCCAGAAGCCCGGTCGCCAACATAAAGGCAGTAGCGGGGGCTACCTTGAACATACCGCTAATCTTCTGGGAGTCCCTGGTACCATACTTGAGAGTCACATTGCCCACCGTGCAAAACAGAAGGGATTTAGTGATGCTATGGTTTACGGCGTGAAAGAGCGCGGCAAATATTCCCAGCGGACCTCCTACGCCCAGGCCGGTGGCGATGATGCCTACATGTTCAACACTACTGTAAGCCAGCTTCCTTTGGATATCGTTCTGCACCAGGATGAAAAAAGCCGAGACACCCACAGACAAAAGGCCAAAAATGAGGAGCAGGGTCTGCGGGAACTCCTGGCCGACGGCCTGCAAGGCAATGGTATAATATTTTACTATCGCAAATAGCGCGCACTTCATCAGTACACCCGACAGCAGGGCGCTAACCGGGCTTGGGGATTCGCTGTAAGTATCAGGCAACCACGTATGCATAGGGGCTAGGCCCACCTTGGTCCCGAAGCCGATCAAAATGAATACAAAAGCCAGTTTCATCACCTGCGGGTCGAGACCCCGGGCCATCCTTACTAACTCAGTCCATAGCATCGCCCGGTGGGCATCCTGCACCATGGCAAAGGCGTTGGAGTAGGTCAGGATGGTCCCATACAGGGCAAAGGCCAGACCGACGCTGCAGATCAGGACATACTTCCAGGCAGCTTCCGCCGAAGTCTTATATTTATAGAACCCGACCAGGAAGGCTGAACCTAACGTGGTTGCCTCCACTGCCACCCACATAATGGCAATATTGTTGGATAGGGCAGAAATAACCATGGTGAACAAAAGTATATGGTAAAAACCGTAATAGGAGCAGACGCCCCTCTCATCTACTTCACCATGATCTAGGTCATATCGCATATATACTATAGAGTAAAAGCCGTTCAGAAACCCCACTACCCCGATAATAAGAATAAGGACCGCTGTCAGGCTATCGGCGTAGAGCATTTCTTCAAGGGCGAATAACCTTTGTCCGTTAAGTACGTACTGCACCAGCAGCAAGGAGAGAAAAGCCACGATACTGATCCCGGCAAAGTGTACGACCTCTACCACACGCCGGGACCTTATCCCGAAGGCCAACAGGGCTGTTCCCAGCGGTACCGCAGGCAAGTAGAATAAAATATTCTCTCCCACTTCTATCACCTAACCCTTTAGTAGTGTGAGCTTATCGGTGTCCAGGGTGCCGAAATCTTTGAAAAGCCGCCTGGCAATAATTGTCATGATCACCACGGCAAAAATAGCGTCAGTCAGGATACCGATCTCTACGGTTTCGGGGGCGTTGTAGGCCATGATGGCCAGGGTCAAATGCGACCCGTTCTCCATAAGGCAATAGCCCAATATCTGCTTGAGCGCATTTTTTCTAGCAAGTATACAGAGCAAGCCCAGTAGAAAATGAGCTATAGAAACGGCCAAGGCCACCCTCAACTTCAGTACCGCTTGCATATGAAAAGGTTCTACTACCGCGAAGGATAAAGCCACCAGGCCCACGGCAAGAAAAACAGACGAACTTGTCTCCGGTGCCCGCCCCTCCTCCTTAATCCCTACCTTTTTGAGGGTCCTGATGAGGAGATAGGGCACCAGGAAGGTCTTGGTGAAAAGCGCACTAAGGGACCAAATATACAGCGGTTTTGCCTCCATAAATACGGCCAGGGATAGAAAAATCGCCACCAGGACCAGGGACTGGATGCTGTACATGTACGCCGCCGTCCGGAGCTTCCGGGTTTCCACCACCAGCATGGAGGTCAGGATGAGCAGCACAGCCAGGGCGTTGACTACGCTAGTGCCGGACACTATTCTTACCCCTCCCACATCAATTAAACATTGGCCAGGTAGAAAACGAAGGACAGCAGGGCTATTCCGAAGGCCACCCAGGTTACTGCGGGGGTCTTAAAAAGGAGCAATCTGGCCATGCCGTTTTCCAGCAGCGCCGCGATCACGTAAAAGCCGGCCACCTTCAGAAGGAAAGTAGCCCCGGATACCAGAAGGGAGGAAGTGCTAACCACCGCCGCGCTCCCAAAGGGGAAGAAGACGGCCAAAAATAAGGCGATGGCCACAACCTGCTTCATATACAAACCCCACTTGAGGATGGCCAGGGAGCGCCCGGAATATTCCGTAAGAGGTCCCTCCTGAATCTCCTGTTCGGCTTCCGCCAGGTCAAAAGGGAGCTTACCGGTTTCAATAAAGGTGGTAACAGCAAAGGCCGCCATACCCAGCCAGACTGCCGGGCTATAATAGGATATCTCACCGGCCGCCACCTTCTGGCTGATCGTTCCCAGATCGGTCGACCCGGCGAGAAGGGCCACCACGAACAGCACCAGGATAATAGTAGGCTCCACTAGAACGGCCAGGGCCATCTCCCGGCTGGCCCCTATCCCGGCGAATCCGCTCCCGGAATCCAGCCCGGCGAGGGCAAAGAAGAAACGGACCACCGCGAACAGGTAGACGACAGCGATGAGATCCCCCGCCATCCCCAGGGGTGACTGCAGGATTAAAATCGGGATTATCATAGCCATGAGCAGGGTAGTGGCCATCACTATATAAGGGGTAAACCGGAAGACCCAGCTAGCCTGGGCAGGTACCACCTCTTGCCTCTTTATGAGTTTAAAGATGTCCCGGTAGTTCTGTAAAATACCGGGGCCTTTCCTGGAGTGCAGCTTCGCCCTTAAAGTGCGGGAAAAGCCCGTAAAAAGAGGCGCTACTACCAGGACGAACAAGGCCTGCACCAGGCCGATGAGGAGTAAATTATTACCGGCCATCTTTTTCTCCTCCTATCTGACCGTGGCTATCAGCAAAGCTACGAGCGTTACAATGATATAAACGCAGTATAGCCGGACATTGCCCATCTGGAGGGCTTGCACCCGTTTGCCCAGATGGACCGTACCACGGGCCAGGGGACGGTAGATGTAATCTTCCCACATCGACTCCATGCGGGCGACGTAGGCCATTGCTCCCTTGCCATACGAGGCAATGGCATAACCCGGCCCCTCGAGAGTAGTCCTAAGCCAATAGGCAGAGCGGAAAAGCACGCGCAACGGCTGGGCAAAGGCAGAAGAGGCGTACACCATCCGGGGCGAATACTTATACCCGCATGCCCACGGCTCAGAGTCCACACGCCGCCCGGCCTGCATCCCGCCTTGAAGCGCAACAATTAACAGGGGTAACGTCACCAGCCCTACGAGGAGAAGGGCAATAAGGGGTGGGGAAAGCATGGCCCATGCGCTGCTGGCCGGAAATACCAGCAAGCCGTTACTTACCCGTACTGGGGAAGTGCCCAGCAACGCTGAGGCTACCTTACCCATATAAGGAGCAACAACCGGTGCGCCCAGCCCGAGGATAATACAGCCAGCCGCCAGAATCGCCATCCCGGCAAGCATCGGCACCGGCACTTCTCTGGCCTCCTGGGCGCGAACGCTGCGCGAAGGACCGGCAAAGGTAACTCCATAGGCTTTTACAAAGCACATCGCCGCTAACGCCCCTGTCAGGGCCAATATGACCGCAAAAAGGGGTGCCAACACTTTGACCGCCAGGATGCCGCCGGTGCTCGCCATAAATAGCGATTGGTAGATAAACCATTCACTGACAAAGCCGTTGAGAGGAGGGATAGCTGAGATGCCTAAAGCACCGGCCAGAAAAGTGAATCCCGTCCACGGCATTTGCCTGGCTAACCCGCCCATCTCCTCCATGTTTTTCGTGTGGAGGCGATAGATTACTGAACCTGCCCCGAGGAACAGAAGGCCTTTGAAAACGGCATGGTTTATAAGGTGATAGAGCCCCGCCAGGATGCCGAGCACTCCTAGAACGGGCTGCCCGCTGGCAACGCCCATCATGCCCACACCGGCACCCATCAGGATGATTCCCACGTTCTCGATACTGGAATAGGCCAGCAAACGCTTGAGATCATTTTCACTTATAGCGTAAAGGACACCCAGGACAGCCGAAATTGCCCCGCAGGCCAGAACCGTAAGCCCCCACCACCAGACGGAAGAGCCCAGGAAATCCACACCAACCCTGAGGATGCCGTAGATAGCGGTTTTAATCATCACACCCGACAGGAGGGCGGAAACGTTGGAAGGAGCCGCAGGGTGAGCCCGTGGTAACCAGATGTGGAGGGGAATAATACCGGCCTTGGCCCCGAATCCGAAGAAGGCCAGTAGGAAGGCCAAATTCTTGGTCACCGGCGAAAGGTTCGCGCTACGGAAGGAGGCGAAATCAAAGCTACCCGTGTAAAGAAAGAATGTAAAAAACGAAAGCATAATCATGGCTGTCCCAGCGTGGGCCACCAGGAAATAGAGAAAACCCGCATCGACAGCCTCTTTGTTTTCTTGTTCAAAACTAACCAAGAAATAAGAAGCCAGGGTCATTAGCTCCCAAAAAATAAGAAAATAGAAGGCGTTGCCGCTGGTAACTACCAGGACCATGGACGTAATGAAAATATTGTTCAAAAAACCCAGTACTCCAGCGCCCCTCCCGATATACTCTTCCTGGTAAGAAAGGGAGTAAATAGCTGTAGCGGCCGCCAGCAGCGAAATGACCAGCACCATAAAGGCAGAAAAGATATCGACCTGGAAAATCAAGCGCGCAAAAGGTATAACCCCCACCGCTTCCATGGTGAAGCCCGTTCCACGAGCGAAGACCGGGATGGCCGAAGCCATCCCGGCGATTGCTGCCGCAAAGGCGCTTATTCCTGAAGCATAGTTGGCAATTTTACCGGCTCTATTCAGCGCCAGGGAGGCAACTGCTCCGGCAATATACAGGAGAACGGAGAGCAGAAATAGCTGCTGAACGATCATTAAGCTTTACCTCCCGCCCCTCAAAATAGACGCTACATTAGTAGCAGCCCCTCTTTTTGAGCTTTTTCAACTTTGGGCCGGGAAGGGCGGAAGGGGGATTTCCCCATCCCGCCCTTACCCGAAAACCGCTATTTCAGTGAAGCGATGGCCGCCAAGCGCCGTTCGGCCTCAAACTCCTCCACAGTCTTAAAGACCAGGGCCCCAGTGGGGCAGGCTCGAACGCAGGCCGGCACACCCTCCTCATCCAGGCACTCTCGATCGCACTTTATGGCCTTGCCCTCGCCCCGGCCCACCGCACCGAAGGGGCAGGCCATGGCACACATCCAGCAACCGATGCACTGGGGTAAGTCAACCACGTTAACGCCATCCTCCCGGCTGTGCATCGCGCCCGTCATACAGACAGCCACACAAGGGGCATCTTCACATTGCCGGCAGACGGCCGGAGCTTTCACCTGACCTACCTGGTCCACGTAGATGCGCTTCTGCGGCTTTTCGCCCCCCAGGAGAGCTCCAAACAAGTCTCGGGCTGCGGTGTGGCTTATGGCGCAGGCCAGCTCACAGGAATGGCAGCCCATACACCGTTCATAACGGACGAAGATCTCCTTCCGTATCATCGCCGCCCACCTCCCGGAACGCTGAGCCCCAGAGCAGCCCGGCGCTCATCGATGGCCGCCAGGAGCTTTTTGGCTGCGGACTCGGGATCAGGATCCACGATGAAGTAACCACCGGTCAAGTCCTTGACTTTCTCCGTCAGCACCTTGGTAACCAGAGGGCCGCCCACAACAGGCAACATGACTCCCACGTGGGTGGGCAAGCCTATAGCCACAGCGTAAGTGCCGATGGAGATAGCCTTCTCCGAAACCGCCTCGGCCGCCGAGGCCACCACCGGGAGCTGATCCGTGTCTACGCCCAGCCGGTCGGCCACTGCCACGGCCACGGCCACCGCCCGCGAGTTGTCTACGCAGGAGCCCACGTGCAGCACCGCCGGCAGAGGCCCACCCAAACCGTTGGCCTCACCGATGGCTGTCAGGACCGCCTTCAAGCCCTCTCCGCACAGCTCGCCCACGTTGGCCGGATCCATGAACCCGTGGCGCATGAGCGCACCTGCTCCGCAGCCGGTAGCCAGGACCAGCACGTTTTCTTTCAGGAGCCTGCGAGCTATTGCGGTAAAGTTCTTGTCCTGCGGGACCTTGACGTTGTTGCACCCGGCGAAGAGGCAGACACCCCGAATATTGCCGGCGACAATCTGGTCGATCAGTGGCTTCAATGGGTCCTCAGCGTTCAGCTTGGCCAGAGCGTTTATGATTGCCTCCACGGAGAAGCCCGCCACCACTTTGGTTTTAATTTGTGGTATATCCACCGGCTTACCCCGGCGACGGGAGAAGGATTCGATGGCCAGGCGGATGATCTGTCTGGCGTTCTCCCCGGCCGTCTCCTCTGAAAAGTCGATGTGGATGGCACCGGGGATCTTGGTGATCTCCATGGTAGTGATGAGCTTAGTGCCCATGCATTCCGCCACCGTAGCCAGGGAGGGCATGATGCACTGGTAATCCACCACCACGGCATCCAGCGCACCGGTTACCAGGGCCATCTCCTGGCTCACCGAATGGGTACAGGCCGGAATGCCATGCCGCATCATCACCTCATTGCCCGTACAGCAGATGCCTACCACATTTACGCCAGAGGCGCCGGCCGCCTTGGCCTCGGACTCCATCTCCTTGGCCACTGCCACGATCACATCCGAAAGGACCGGGTTGTGGCCGTGCACCGCCACGTTGACAGCATCGGCCTTCAGCACACCCATATTGGCCTCGGTCACCACTGGCTGGGGAGTACCGAAGAGGATGTCGGACAGGTCGGTGCCCATATAGCAGCCGGCCAGGTCTGCCAAGCCGCAGCGCAACCCGCCCAGAAGCAGGTTCACGGGGTCCGCGTCTGTGCCGTAGAGGGTGCGGTGCATGATATCGGCCACCTCGTAGTCTATGCCCTTGGGGAGCAAACCTTTTTCCGCAAAGAGTTTGGCCCGCTTCTTAGTCACCGTGGTGGCTACCCACATTACCGGCGTGTCTTTCTCGTGGAAATCAGCCAGGGCCGCCTCCGCCACGTCCAAAGCGATCTCGGCGATACTCCTTCCCTCGGTGGGGATGCCGAGGCGCGCAGCCACAGAGCGCAGCTTGGCTTTGTCCTTAACAGTATAGTCACGTGCCTTGCCCTTGGCCGCCAGCTTCAGGGTGTGGGCCAGGTGTCTGGCATGGCCGGAGTGGGCCGCCGACCCGGCCGCGATGGCCCGGTCGAGGCCCCGGGCTACCATCACATCCGCGGTGGCCCCGCAGATGCCGGTCTTGGGCTCGCCGCCGAAAGGATCAATGCGGCAGGGGCCCTGCAGGCAGTGCCGGCAGCACAGGCCGGTTTCACCAAAACCGCACTGGGGGAGCATAGCCTGGTAGCGGTCCCAGACCGTCTCCACCTTCACGCGCCTGGCCTTTTCTACCATCTCGCAAACAGCCGGATCCAAAGAAACCTTACACGGGTTAGCCATCAACATCAACCTCCTTGAAGAATATGCGGCAACGCCGCAAGCTTTTAAGCATTAGTGCTGGTTTTAAGTTAAAGCCAGACATCCTATCTAACCTTTCTAACCTTCTCAAAATTGTTTATGGTGTAAAGCCCTACCTGCAGCACCCATTTTCCCGCTCTAGGCCCATTTTTACCTTTTGCCCGCCCCCAAAGCGGTGGATTTCTGCAGCAGCTATTCCTACTGCACTCTTGGTCGTTATTAAATATCATTTAGTTAACCTGACCTCCTTGCAAAAACTTTTAGATATGCTATGGAAACCGGCATGAAAGCCTAGATATTTAAACTATGTAAGTTCTATGTAAGTTTTGCCCCACGCCAGGGAACACTCTGGCCCGCTATGGGGCCGGTCACCCAGTTGCTAAATGAAGATATGAATATCGTTGGCCTTTTAGGGGAGGGTTAAGAAAAGGGGGTGGGCCTGTAAGTGGTGATACAGTAGCGGTAATACTGCGGACCCAGGGCATATTACTTAACCTCCTTGGTTTTTACTTCCTTAATTAATGCCACGGCTATCTTTGCGGAGAACTCCGGTTCTCCGGCATATGCCCGGGCAACATCTAGTTAGCTTAGCAACCTAGTAGCCAGTTCGGCGATACCTGCTGCCGTAAAAGACTGCTCATCGATAAAACCGGCAGCCTGGTCTAAAATTTCCGTTTGGAAAGGAATCAGGCCAATAACATCACCTGGGGGCAGGTGGCTAAGGATAAATTCTTCATCCCTGGGGTGACGCAATTTATTGCCCACAAATTTTATTCGTGCAATACCAAGTTCTGCGGCCAGTTTTTGGACGACCCGGGCAGTTTGGATACTCACCAGGGTGGGTTCGGTAACAATAAGCATAAGATCTACCCCCCGGGCCGTACCTCGGGTAAGGTGTTCAATGCCCGCACCCATATCTAAAACTACCATTTCCCGGCGTTTCAAGACGAGGGAATTAACCATAGCATTTAAGACGGCATTTTCCCGGCAATAGCAGGTAGACCCCCCCGGTTTGATGGCTCCCATTTTCAAAAAAAGGATATTACCCTTTCTGATGGTGTAATCCTCCAGCAGGCTATCTACTTCCGGGTTTAAAGAAAAGAAAGCACCGTTACCGCCGGTGCGTTCAACAATCAACTCTCGCATATCAACAATAGGTTTCAGGGTACCAAGTCTTTCCTCAGGAAGCCCCAGGACCATTCCCAGGCTGGTATCGGGGTCGGCATCGACGGCATATACCTGGTAACCCCGCTGGGCAAAGCACCTGATTAAACCTGCGGCGATGGTTGTTTTGCCGACGCCACCCTTCCCGGAAATAGCCAGCTTCACTGGCACGCCTCCTCTGTTCAACTTCTCCTGGTTATCGTTTATTTTCATTAGCAAAAAGCGTGCCAAAAGAAAAAGGCCGCCAGCGCTAGGCGGCTTAAAGATTCTCTATATCAATTTGGGTTTACACGTTAAAAAGAGTTGACATTATTTTTTAAGCAGGCCATAGCGGGCCATTTTAGCATAAAGGGCCTGGCGGGAGAGGCCTAAGGCCTTGGCGGCCCGTGTTTTTTCTCCTCCAAAAGCTTCTAGGGCCTGGATGATGGCCTCCTTTTCCGCTTCTATCCGTACTTTATAAAGGGGGGAGATCTCCCTTACCCCTTTCTTTTTTCCCGTATAACCTATGGCGAGGTGATGGGGATGGATTTCCTGGTCTTCAGCCAAGATGACAGCCCTCTCTAGAACATTTTCCAATTCCCGTACGTTGCCCGGCCAAGAATAGCTTAAAAGGCACTCCCTAGCCGCGGGGGTAAGCCGTAATTCTTTCCCGTATTCTTCGTTTAGCCTTTGCAAGATACTCTCTGCCAGGAGAGGTATATCTTCCGGCCGCTCTCTAAGGGGTGGGAGCACTAGCTTAACCACATTTAAGCGGTAAAAGAGATCTTCCCGGAAACGCCCTTCCTGCACCATTTTTTCTAAGTCCCTGTTGGTAGCGGCTATCACCCGCACATCTATTTTTCTGGTCTGGGTGCTACCCAGCCGTTCAATCTCTTTATCTTGCAATACCCTTAAAAGTTTGGCTTGCATATTAAGGGGCATATCCCCAATTTCGTCCAAAAAGATGGTCCCGCCGTCAGCTAATTCAAGCTTGCCAGGTTTGCCTCCCTTTTTAGCTCCGGTAAAGGCGCCTTCCTCATAACCGAAGAGTTCGGATTCTAAAAGTTCCGGGGGGATGGCTGCGCAGTTTACCTTTATAAAAGGCGCATTACGGCGGGGGCTTTCCTCATGGATAGCCTGGGCGAGGAGCCCTTTTCCGGTACCGCTTTCACCCAGGATGAGTATAGTGGCATTGCTCCAGGCCGCTTTCTGGGCAAGGGTTAAAACGTTTCTAAACTGGTGATTTAAAGTCTGGATGTGGTGGAAATGGAAGACTAAGGGCCAACCGGGTTTTAAGTTTTCAGGGTTATGGCTAACTTTGGCTTCTTGTTTTTTAAGCTGTTCCAGGAGAAGGCGTACGAGCTCGCTTTCAGCGGAGAAAAGCTGGCACAGCACACCCTCTATTTTGGCTTGGACCCCAAGGGGCGTTCCTATGGCGATAATAGTGTTTCCCTTTGTTTTCTGGAATTCCCATACCTGGGGTTTACCTGACTTAAGTATTTCGGAGTACCTGGCTAATGGCAATATCTCTTCTAGCAGGCGGCCTTGCACCCTTTGGCCTGCGATACCTAACATTTGGGTGCCGGCCTTATTTATCTTTACCACTCTCCCCTGGTTATCGGCAATTACCAGGCCTAGGGGTATCATATGAAAGATGGCTTCCCCGATACTTAAAGGTAGCCCTTCCATCTCTTTGGCAGACCCCCAGGTGGCCTGGCGGTAGTTTCTAGTTGCCTGCACAGCTTGGAAGGTAAGATCTATGAGCAATTTGTTGTTTTCTTCGGGGAGAAAGAAGGGATAGGGCTCATCAAGGCCAGAAACAGGGGATATGGTGGCTTCCATCTGGCAATACCTTTCACCTGTCCCCCAGCATTTGGTTTCTTCTACCTCTACTTTTTTCTTAAGGAATTTGTTGAGGGCTCCGGCTAATAGGCCCGCTTCCAGATAGCATAGAGGCTGGCCTACGGGTGGCAAGTGAGAACAGGTTAAACATTCATACCATTTGATAGTTATTTTGTCGTCTTTTACACTTTGCAGCTTAAGGTCTCCTATTCCTAATGCGCTTATTTTAGCCGGTATTTCTTCCAGGCCGTTTACCGGAAGCTGGCTGCCGATAGAATAGCCTGCCTGGTAGTAAACTGTATTCTCTGGGGTACTGGCCAGCATACCTTTTCTCCCCCGGCGGCCATTTTTGCTTCTGCCTGATTCCATTCTAGAGCGTAAGATGTAAAAAGTAAAGTAAAGAAAATAAAGTAAAGAAAAAAGCCTTGACTTCGCCCACAGGATTTTAACCTTGCTCATTTCATCTCTTCGGGCAAATGGGAAGGCAAGATGAGCCCGCGGTCAGCGGCTAGTATTACTGCATAATGCATAGCGTTTTCTAGCTTGCGGAACCAGAGCTATAAAAGTGGGGATGGCGCCAGGCCTAAAACATCTTGACGAATAACCGCAAGCATTTTACAATGTAAATAAAATAAAGTGTATATCTGACAACGGGGAGCTCCTGTTAGGGGCTGAGAAAGGGCTAGTGAGCACCTGACCCGCTGAACCTGTTCAGGGTAATGCCTGCGGAGGGAAAAAAGCCGGCTTTTGAAGGTGCACTTTCCTCGCGGGGTGCACCTTTTTGTGTCCTCTATAGACTACTGGTTTTCCGAGCAGGCGAAACCGGAGGGGGCTATATGGCATGGCTATATGTGATAAGTAATCAAAGGTTGACTCGATACCCCCTAGAAGTCTTAGCCAGCCAGCTGGAAGGGATAGACTTCTTCCAACTGCGGGAAAAAGAGCTTCCAGCTAATGAGTTGTACCGCTTAGCTTGTAAGCTAAAGAAAGTTCTCCCTGCCACCACCAAGTTCCTCATCAATGACCGGGTAGATATAGCCCTGGCTGTACAGGCAGATGGTGTTCATTTGGGCCAGACCTCTTTCCCAGTGGATGTGGCCCGCCGTCTGTTAGGACCTGGAAAAATTATCGGAGTCTCGGTCCATGATCTGACTGAAGCCCAGAGGGCAGCTTTAGCAGGAGCGGATTATCTTCTTTTTGGCCATGTTTTTCCTACGGAATCCAAGAAGGGCTTACCGCCAAGGGGTCTGACTAATCTGGAGGAGGTTGCACGTAAAGTTGGTATACCAGTTATAGCCTTAGGAGGTATAACACCGGACAGGGTCCGTCCCTGTTTAGAAGCCGGGGCCAGCGGGGTAGCTGTCATGTCTGCTATTATGGCTGCGGAATACCCTCGCGAAGCGGTGCTTAAGTTTCGCCAGGCTCTAAACCAAGGGGAGTTTCCAAGTAGCTGAAAGGGCTAAAAGGGATAGTTCCTAGGAGGGTAGGTAGGAAAAAAGAAACTATTAATGGAGGTAAGGGAGGAGGTGAGGGGAGGTGGAGGTACTTATAAATGGAGAAAAAAAGGAAGTCAAGCCGGGAACTACAATAGGCGCTTTACTTCGAGAGCTGGGGGTAGATTATCGGTATTTGGCAGTAGAGCGCAATCGAGCGATAGTACCTAAACAAGAATATGACCAGGTAGTTCTGGAAGAAGGCGACGAGATAGAGATAGTGCGCTTTGTAGGCGGAGGATAAAAAAGCAGATGTTTCTTTAAAGATTTAAGCATAAAGATCTAGATTTTCATAAGGAGGTTGAGATTAAAAAATGGCTGACAAGCTAGTGATTGCGGGTCGAGAGTTCAATTCCCGTCTTATGGTAGGCACGGGGAAATATCCTTCCTTAGAAATTATGCGCAAAGCTATAGAAGCTTCTGGAGCGGAGATCGTTACCGTGGCTGTACGCAGGCTTAATCTGGGTAGTAGTGAGCCTTCTATTTTAGATTATCTGGACCTAAGGAAAATCACCCTCCTTCCCAATACTGCCGGAGCTACCACTGTAGACGAAGCTGTACGGCTGGCCCGCCTGGCCAGGGAGGCCGGACTTTCTGATATGATTAAGCTGGAAGTCATAGGAGATGAGGAAACCTTACTTCCCGATCCGGTGGCCACTATTGAAGCTACACGTATACTTGTCCAGGAAGGCTTTATTGTTTTACCCTATACTAACCAAGATCCAGTGGTAGCACGCCGGCTGGTAGAAGTAGGTGCAGCTACGGTTATGCCCTTGGGTTCACCTATAGGTTCGGGTCAGGGATTACCTAACTTTGAACATATCCAGCTTATTATCCAGCGGGTGAATGTACCCGTTATTGTAGACGCTGGTATAGGAGCTCCTTCCGATGCTGCTTTAGCCATGGAGATAGGGGCTGATGCTTGCCTCATTAATACAGCCATTGCCCAAGCTAAGGATCCGGTAGCCATGGCTGAAGCCATGAAGCTAGCTGTAGAGGCGGGCCGGAAGTGCTTCCTAGCTGGCCGCATACCTAAGAGAACCTTTGCTAGCCCCAGCAGCCCAACTGAAGGGATGATAGGTCGGCCTAAAGCTTAAAAAGGAGGAAGGTTATTATATGGGTATACCAGCTTGCGAGAGGGAACGGGAAAAGGGATTGGGGGCCCAAGACCTTACTGCCATAGTAGATCCTAAATCCATCTCTGAGCTCTTGTCCACCCCTCCTCCGGGACCGGCAGGACTTAAGAGTATATTACGTAAAGCTAGAGAGCTTAGAGGTTTAACCCTGGAGGAGGCTGCTGCTCTCCTTAATCTTAAGGAAGAGAGCGAACTTCAAGACGTGTATGCTGCTGCCGGGGAGGTTAAGCAGAAAGTATACGGGCGGCGCATTGTATTGTTTGCTCCCCTCTATATTAGCAACCGTTGCAGCAATAACTGTCTTTACTGCGGTTTCCGGAGGGATAACCGCGACCTTAAACGTAAAGTATTGACGCCGGAAGAGATCGGGCGGGAGGCCCGGGCCCTGGCGGACAAGGGCTTCCAAAGGGTGCTTTTGGTAGCTGGGGAAGGCCGGGAGGGAACAGAGGTCGATTATCTGGTAGAAGCCGTCCAGGCTGTCTACCGCTATTCCCCTTTACGCATAGTTCACCTTAATGTAGCTCCCCAGACGGTAGCGGGGTTTCGCCGGCTTAAGGAAGCTGGGGCTGGTGTCTACCAGTGCTTCCAGGAGACCTACCATCCTGACACCTATAAGCTGCTTCACCCCAGCGGACCTAAAGCTGATTATGGATGGCGCCTAACGGTCATGCACCGGGCCATGGAAGGCGGCTTTGGTGACGTGGGTATGGGGGCTTTACTTGGGCTATATGATTACAGGTTTGAGGTTTTGGCTTCTATAAGCCATGCCTGGGCTTTAGAACGAGATCATGGTGCAGGCCCTCATACCATGTCGGTACCCCGGATGCGGCCCGCTAAAGGCGCAGCCCTTACCCAGGTTCCCTATCCTTTAAGCGATACTGATTTCCGTAAGGTGATCGCTGTATATAGGTTAGCCTTGCCTTATGTGGGTTTGGTGCTTACTACCCGAGAGCGTCCAGAACTCCGGGATGAGCTTATTCATATCGGTGTTTCCCAAATGTCGGCCGGCTCTTGTGTAAGCCCGGGAGGCTATGCGGAACCGGAAGAACCGGCTGCCCAGTTCGAGGTAAGTGACCATAGGCCGCTAGAGCGAATTCTCGAAATCATACTATCCCAAGGCTACCTTCCCAGCTTTTGTACCGCCTGTTACCGGGTGGGTAGAACGGGCGGTCGCTTCACAGGGCTTGCCCGCCAAGGGGACATAAAACGCTTTTGTTTGCCTAACGCCCTCTTAAGCTTTAAGGAGTATCTTTTAGATAAGGGGACACGTGAGCTCCGAAAAGCAGGGGAAAAAGTTATAGCGGAGGCTTTAGAGGAGATCGAAGATATGAGCTTACGCCAAGCTACGGAAGCCAAACTTTCCCAGGTAGAAAAAGGTTTTCGGGATATTTATTTTTAAAATACAGTCATATCCCCCTTGGACAGGCAATAAACATTTATAATAGAGCTTGCCTATCCAGGGGGCCGAAAATTATGCGCCATAATTGGGATTGGGAAGAGATTAAGGGAGCGCCTTTAGGCGGTGTGACCGGTCCGGGGCGTTCCCTTCCCCCCACTCGTTTTTTCCGGCAGTTCCTAAAGCAAGCGCTGGCTGCCGGTTTAATTTTCCTGGCTTTGACTATTGTTTTCCGCCTAGAAGGTCCAGGAGCTACCCGGTTGCAAACGGCCTTGCGCTACTACCTAAGGGATACAGCTTCTGATAAGACAAAAGCAGTGGCTACTTTGCTCCAAGAGGGGTTATGGCTGGATACCTTTGACCGGTGGGTTTTCCATGGGCTAAAACCTTGGAATGAAGCTATGCCCGCCTATAAACCTGGAGATAAGGACCGAGAACTGCCGGTTATGACTTTACCTGTCTCCGGGGAAATTATAAAGCCCTACGGATGGGTAGCAGAAAAAGGGAAGCCCAGTAGTTTTCACCCAGGTATCGATATAAAGGCTAAGGGGGAAGCCCCGGTTAAGGCGGCCTTAGATGGACGGGTAGTGCGGGCGGGGGAAGATCCTGTACTTGTCCAAGTAGTAGAAGTAGACCATGGTGGGGGCCTGGTCACTGTCTATGGGACGCTGGGCAAAGTATATGTACAACCGGGGCAAGTTGTCCGCCAGGGAGACACCCTCGGGGTTTTAGCCCCCGGGCCAGCGGTACAACTACATTTTGAAGTACGGCAAGATGGCCGCCCGGTGGATCCCCTGCTTTTTCTACTACCGGCCGGCCAGATTTGATATGTGGTTAGGCAAGATAGCAAAAACGGAAATAGTCTTAAATGATTATTTTCTTCTTCTCCTGGGCGTATATTTCTTATTAGGAGTGCTCCCCCAGGCTTTATTACTTTTTATATCTGTAGCCTGGCACGAAGTCTGCCATGCCTTGGTAGCTTACAGAGCAGGCCTTCCCCCTAAGAGCCTTGAACTCTTTCCCTTCGGTGGTGTAGCCCGCTTTTCAGTTCCCCTTGCCTTTTACCCTTTAAAAGAGGCCTGGATAGCCTTGGCCGGGCCTTTAGGAAGCTTCGGGTTAGCCCTTCTGGCTTTTATATGGAGGAGGCTCACGGGTATAGAGGCGGATTGGTTTTCCTTTTTCTTACAAGCTAATCTAGTATTAGGGTTCTTTAACCTGCTTCCTGGCCTACCTCTGGATGGAGGTCGCCTTTATCGAGCATGGCGTACCTTCCAGGTGGGCGCGGGTCAAGCTACCTGGGAAGGGGGTGTATTGGGGCAATTCTGGGCCGTAATTTTAGGTTTTGGGGGGCTCGTAGGTTTTTTCTGGGGGATTATAGATTTGCAGAGCGTTATATTAGCCTTGTTCTTGTTTAACCTGGCAGCTACAGAAAAGGAGGCCTGGCCTTATTTGTTCTGGAGACAATTTTGGCGTACCCGCTATGGCAAGGGGGAAGGGATACTGGAAGAAGCAAGGTGGCTGGCGGCTAGCGCAGATCAACCCCTGGGGCGGATAGTACGCCGTTTCCGGCCAGGAAAGCATAATCTGGTGGCGGTGCTAGATGGCCAGGGCAAGATATGTGGATTAGTAGGAGAAAGGGAGATACTTCACGCCCTTTTGGAGGGGCGCTGGGCAGAACCTCTAGAAAAATTGTTGCGTTGAAGGTATATAGTGAGCCTTATCTTTGCTATACTAGAAGCTGCTAAAGGTTTCCCCTTAGGGATACTTACCGCAACCTTGCCCAGGCGGGTGCCTGCAAGTGTAAAGGAGCGACACTTGTGTCTCCCAAAGAATTAAGGTCATACATAATAGATAGTGTGTTACCCCGGGTGGAGAAGCCAGCCCGCTACTTGGGTACTGAGTGGAATAGTGTCCATAAAGAATGGGACAACACTTTAGTGCGTATGGTTTTCGCCTTTCCCGATCTTTACGAAGTAGGCATGTCCCATTTAGGGCTAGCTATACTTTACGGCCTAGTTAATGAACAGGACGGGATGCTTTTGGAGAGGGTTTTTGCTCCGGCCCCCGATTTAGAAGCCATCCTGCGGCAAGAAGGATTACCCCTTTTTTCCTTGGAATCCTATCGTCCCCTCAGTGACTTTGATGTAATCGGTTTCACCCTTCAGTATGAACTTACATATACCACCATCCTTAATATGTTGGACTTGGCGGGTATACCCTTGTTGGCGCGGGAGCGCGGCCAGAAACACCCCTTAATTATCGGAGGGGGTCCCTGCGCCTGCAACCCTGAACCCTTAGCACCTTTTTTCGATTGCTTTGTTTTGGGCGATGGAGAGGAAGTTTTGCTTAAGCTCCTAGAATTGGTAGGAGAACTCAAGAGATTTCCTAGTGGGAGGGTGGACCGGGAAGAATTCTTGCGCCGGGCCGCCGGGCTACCCGGCATCTATGTCCCCTCCTTTTACGAAGTACTCTATCAGGAGGATGGTACCCTTAAGGAGGTACGGCCTAAGCCTGCGGGTGTCCCAGAGAAGGTAAAAAAGGCGGTGGTGGCTGATCTGGATACAGCTTACTTCCCTTCCCGGCCCATCGTCCCTTATTTGGAGATAGTCCATGACCGCTTGATGCTGGAAGTTATGCGGGGATGTACCCGAGGATGCCGGTTTTGCCAAGCTGGAGCCATCTATCGCCCAGTACGGGAGAGGGATATTAAGATATTGTTGCGCCAGGCGGCGGAGCTCCTCCGTACTACCGGGTACGAGGAGGTCTCCCTTACTTCCTTAAGCAGCGCCGACTACTCCTGTATAGAAGAGCTGGCTTTAGCCTTGGCTGAAACTTACGCTAACGAAGGTATAAGCATATCGCTTCCCTCCTTACGGGTGGACACCTTTAGCGTACGATTGGCCCACGCCTTGCAGAAGTTCCGGAAAAAAGGCACTTTGACCTTGGCTCCTGAAGCCGGAACCCAGCGCCTAAGGGATGTAATCAATAAAGGAGTAACGGCTGAAGATCTTTTGAGCGCCGCTGGGGAAGCCTTCTCCGCCGGCTGGCACCATATCAAGTTATATTTTATGATCGGCTTACCCACAGAGACAGAAGAGGATCTTAAGGGGATAGTAGAACTTGCTCGCCAGGTCCTAGAGCAGGGGAGGCAGGTATCTCGGAATAAAAAGCCTAGCGTTACAGTGAGTGTATCTTCCTTCGTTCCTAAACCCCATACCCCCTTCCAATGGGAACCCCAGGCTGCTTTAAATGAACTTAAGGAAAAACAGAGGTTTTTAAGGTTAAGATTAAAGGGACCGGGTTTATATTTCAGCTGGCACCAACCAGAAATGAGTTTTTTAGAAGCAGTTCTTGCCCGGGGAGACCGTCGGTTAGGACAAGCTTTATTTATAGCCTGGCGGGAAGGAGCAAAGCTTGAGGGATGGTCTGAGCATTTCCGGTACGAAGTCTGGGAAAAGGCCTTTCAGGCTTGCGGGTTGGATCCGGCTTTCTATGCCTACCGTCGCCGGGGATATCAAGAGAAATTCCCCTGGGATCACCTGGATTTTGGGATAAGTAAAGACTTTTTATGGGAAGATTATCAGCGAGCCCTGGCTGGCCAAGTAACCCTTGATTGCCGCTCGGGGCGCTGCCTAGGATGCGGGGTGTGCCCTGGGTTAAAGGTGAGAATGAAGTTAAAGGGGGAGGCGCGTAACTTTGCGCCTGCGGGTTAAATTCGCCAAGCTGGGTATAGGCAAATTTTTAAGCCAACTGGAAGTAATGCGAGCCCTGCAAAGGGCAGCCCGCAGATCCGGGATTCCTTTAGCTTTGACGGAGGGTTTTAATCCCCACCCGCGCATGTCCTTCGGCCCCGCTTTAGCAGTAGGCGCAGAGAGCGAGGCTGAATACGTGGACTTAGAATTAAGGGAACCACAAGCCCCAGGCAAAGTATTAGAGGCCTTAGCCCGGGAACTTCCCCCCGGGCTTAAAGTATTGGCTGCCTGGGAAATCCCTCCTAATCATCCGCCAGTTGCGGCACAAGTACGATGCGCAGCCTATCAGGTAGAGGTCGAGGGCTTGGAGCCGAGCCAGATTAAAGAGGCCATACAGAGACTGCTCGCCCAGGAGGAAGCCTGGGTGTCACGTAAGGGGAAGGAGGGTGGCCGGAAGATCAATATACGGCCCGGCTTATATCAGCTTGAGCTGAAGGGGGAGGCTACTTTAGAGATGCTATTATCCTTAAGCCCTGAAGGTAGCGTGCGGCCTGAAGAAGTAGTACGGGCCTTAGATCCTTCCCTGAGCATAAAAACCATACGCCGTACGGCCCTTTACTCAAGGTGTGGCCCAGAGGGATTTATTCCCCTGGACTAGGCTTAGCTAGGCAGCGCTTTGGTTAGTCTTTCTTTACTTCATTACCGCTTTTACTCCGCTTTTGTTCCTAATCTCACAATTAAGCATAGTTTAAAGTATAGAGCTTTGGCGCTCGCTTAACTCAAGATGTTCTGCTGCCTGCCGGACAGTGATTTTTCCGGCTAGGACCTGTTCCATGACGTAAACCCTTTTAGCTCCTTTTTCGCTTAAAAAACTTCTCCTCTCATACTGACATTCTTAAGTCCGCTTACACTATGACAATATCACAGTCCGGTGACATAGAGCCGCCTCGAGCTTGACAGGTATTTACTGCTTATGATACACTGCAAGGGCAGAAAACCAAGTTTAAACCGCTTAAGCAGGGTTTTAAAGGCCTATTACTTTAGGCTACCCTATCTTAGCGAGTCTTAGCTTTGGGAGGAATTTACATGTATGCTATAATTGAAACCGGGGGGAAACAATACCGAGTAAAGGAAGGAGATCTGCTGCGGGTGGAAAAGCTACCGGTGGAGGTAGGGGAGACCGTGGTCTTTGATAGGGTGCTGGCCCTAAAGGATGAGAATGGGTTAAGGGTAGGTAGGCCCTATCTCCAAGAGGTAAAGGTTATAGGTAAGGTGGAAGCGCAGGGGAAAGGAGAAAAAATAATCATCTTTAAGTACAAGCCCAAGAAAAATTACCGGCGTAAGCAAGGGCATAGGCAACCCTTTACTGCTCTGCGCATCGAGAGGATAGAGCTAGGTTAGATTTTAATAAAATGATTTAAAATGATCCACGCAACCCTTTGGCAGGATAGGGATGGCTGTCTGATAGGGTTTGAAATCACCGGTCATGCAGGTTATGCTCCCCGGGGGCAGGATATTGTATGTGCAGCTGTTTCGGCTTTGGCCCAGGCCGCTGTTTTAGGGTTGGAGGAGTTTTTAAGTAGGAAACCCGCAGCGGAGATCCGTAAGGGGAAGCTCCACTGCCAACTGGCCCAGGACCTTTCTCCGCAGGACTGGGAGCGGGCGGAGGCCATTTTAGGTACCTTAAAGCTAGGGCTTGAAGCTATAAAGGAAAGTTACCCTCAGTATATTAAAATAGAAACCAGGAGGTGGACCGGATGCGGAGAATAGATTTGCAGTTGTTTGCCCATAAAAAAGGTGTGGGTAGTTCCCGGAACGGTCGGGACAGCGAATCTAAACGCCTAGGGGTAAAGCGATATGATGGACAATTTGTGTGTGCAGGTAATATTATTGTTCGCCAGCGGGGTACTAAAATACACCCCGGACGTAATGTAGGTATAGGCAAGGATGATACCTTGTACGCCCTCATTGACGGGTATGTAAAGTTTGAAAGGAAGGGCCGGGATAAGAAACAGGTCAGCGTTTATGCAGCTTATTAAAATACCAGACCCCTGGATATCTCCAGGGGTCAATAAATACCCGGACCAAGGGAGACCTGGGGTGGGAAAATGGGGAAGGGGCCAGGAGATTTCTTGAGGCTGCTACGAGGACAGAAACATGAGTTTTTAAACCATTTGCAGGTGATTTTAGGATTTTTGCAGCTGGGCAAACCTGAGCGGGCTTTGGTCTATACTAAAGAAGTGGCGGCTAAGATCGAAAAGAATGGAAGGCTTATGCGCCTTAAGCCCCCGGAAGTGGCCTTCCAATGCCAGTTGAAGCTAGAGGAGGCTGCCCGGTACCAGGTGTCGGTGGAGGTGCAGATGGAGACAGAGATGGAAGAACTCCTCTTACCGGGGGAGATAGCCACCGCCCTTCTGGAACCAGCCTGGGATCTAGCCCTTTCGGCAGTGGGTAGGAAAGGCGAGGGCAAGGAATTGTTCCTAACGATAAGTGAGACAGAAGAGGGATATCGCTGGCACTTTAACACTGGAGCAGAATATTTCGAGGACGGAAGTTTAGATCCTCTCCTGGCTGAACTGGAAGATAAGGCAGGGAAATACCAGGTGCCTTTTTCCTGGTCTCCTTATCCCCTGGAGTTTAGCCTTTGGTTACCACGAAGGGTAGGCTCTCCATAAGCCCAGTAACTTATGCCGCGAAAGGAGTAGCGGTCTTTTGTGTTTTATGATGAGGCTAAAATTTATGTTCGTGGTGGCGACGGCGGGAACGGGGCCGTGGCCTTCCGGCGGGAAAAGTATGTACCCCGGGGAGGACCGAGCGGCGGAGATGGTGGCCGGGGTGGTAGCGTAATCCTGGAAGCTGATCCTGGACTTAGAACCTTGGTAGACTTTCACTACCGGACCCACTACCGCGCTGAAAGGGGCGAGCATGGGCAAGGTAAAAATAAACATGGCCGGAGCGCTCCAGATCTGGTCCTCCGTGTACCTGTAGGTACAGTGGTTAGGGATGCCGAAACAAACAAGATATTGGCGGATCTGGTATATCCTGGGCAGCAAGTAGTGGTGGCGGCTGGCGGTCGCGGAGGTAGGGGCAATGCCCGTTTTGCTACGCCTTGGAATCAAGCTCCCACCTTTGCGGAAAAGGGTGAGCCTGGAGAGGAACGCTGGCTTCTACTGGAGTTAAAACTGCTAGCTGATGTAGGCTTGATAGGGTTACCTAACGCGGGTAAATCCACTCTTCTTTCGCGAATCTCAGCGGCCCGGCCTAAAATCGCCGATTATCCCTTTACGACCTTAACCCCCAATCTGGGGGTAGTGCGTCTAGATGAGGAACATTCCTTTGTAGTGGCAGATATCCCTGGCCTTATCGAAGGTGCCCACCGGGGAGCTGGGTTAGGCCTCAAGTTTTTACGCCACATAGAGAGGACCCGGATTTTGGTCCATGTGTTAGAAGTAGGTCTGCTCACAAAAGAAGAAGTGCTCCGTAACTTTAGGATTGTAAATGAAGAGTTAAGCCATTATAGCCCTAAGCTTCTTGAGCGCCCCCAAGTGATCGCTGCTAACAAGATCGACCTGCCAGGTGGACAGGAAAATGTGGAGTTTATAAAGGCTAGCCTTGGGTCATCCTACCGTATTTTCCCTATCTCGGCTCTAAAGGGCGAGGGTATTGAACCCCTCCTTTGGTATTTGACAGAGCTTCTGGCCAGTTTGCCGGAAACCGGGCCTATAATCTTAAAGGATGAATACGAGGAGACTTCCGTAATAAAGCCCCCCGTGACTATACTGCGGCAGGGCGATGTTTTTCTTGTTTCTGGTCCGGAGGTGGAGCGGCGGGTGGCCATGACAGATTTTAACAATGAAGCAGCTGTGTATAGACTCCAACAAGCTTTAAAACGTCTGGGAGTAGAAGAAGCTCTGCGGCGTGCTGGGGCCCGGCCAGGGGATACCGTCCGCATCGGTAATCAGGAGTTTGAGTGGCAAGAATGACGAAGCGGGGGATCTCCCATTGACTGCAGCTGAATGCCGGCGAACCTTAAGGAACAGCAAGCGATTGGTGGTTAAGGTAGGGACTAGCACCCTTACTCACCCTTCCGGTAAGCTTAATCTTGAGCGTTTGGAAAGGGTGGTAAGGGAGCTGGCCGATCAGGTTAATGCTGGTCGACAGGTAATTTTGGTAACCTCTGGGGCTGTAGGAGCCGGAATGGGCCGCCTAGGTCTTAAAGAGAAACCTCGGACGCTACCCGAAAAACAGGCGGCGGCTGCTGTGGGCCAAGGGATTCTTATGCATATGTATGAGAAGCTTTTTGCTGAATATGGAATAATTGTAGCCCAGATTCTCCTAACCCGGGATGATCTGGCTGACCGGCGCCGCTACCTCAACGCCCGGCATACTTTAGGCACCCTCTTGCGCTTGGGTGTATTGCCCATTATAAATGAAAATGATACGGTGGCCGTGGAAGAGATCCGGGTAGGGGATAATGACACTTTATCAGCCTTGGTAGCCGGTCTGGTGGATGCGGATGTACTTATTTTATTAACCGATAGCGAAGGACTATATACTTCTAATCCCCAAACTTGTCCCGAAGCTAAGCTTATCCATGTAGTGGAAGAGATCACGCCAGAAATAGAATCTCTTGCAGGAGGGTCCAGTTCTACCTGGTCCACAGGGGGCATGGTTACCAAGATCCAGGCGGCACGTTTGGCCACCAGCTTCGGCATACCAGTCGTTATTGCCAGTGGCTTCCTCCCTGGTCAGGTAGCGGCCATCCTCCGGGGCGAAGAGGTGGGTACCCTGTTTCTTCCGCGCGAGCACCGGGCCCAGGCTCGCAAACGGTGGCTGGCTTATGGCCCGTCAGTTCAAGGGAAGATCATAGTAGATGCCGGGGCAGCGCGGGCCCTTATCCATAGCGGGAAGAGCCTGTTACCCAGCGGTATTGTAAGCGTGGAGGGCGAATTCGACCAGGGAAGCCTGGTAAGTATAATAGGTCCTGGGGGGCAGGAGATCGCCCGGGGCATGGCTAATTACTCTGCAGAGGAGATAAGGCGTATCCAAGGTAAGAAGACAAGTGAGATCCTTGCAGTTTTAGGTTATAAGGATTATGATGAAGTAGTGCACCGTGATAATCTAATCATATTAGTGTAAAACGGGGGTGAACAAGAATGGGTGTGCGGGAGGAAGTTATAGCCCTAGCCCAGCGAGCTAAAGTAGCGGCGGTGCAGCTAGCAACCCTCAGCACGGAAGTAAAAAACAAAGCCCTTCAGGCCATGGCCCAGGCCTTGAGGGAAAAGGCGCCTGAAATCCTGGAAGCTAATGCTAAAGATATGGAAGCTGGACAGGCCCAGGGTCTGTCCCGTGCTTTGCTGGACCGCTTGCTCCTTAATGAAAAGCGCATTGAGGAGATGGCCCAGGGCTTGGAAGCCTTGGTTAGCCTTCCCGACCCTGTAGGGGAAATAACTTCCATGTGGACGCGGCCCAATGGCCTTAAAATTGGGCGTATGCGGGTACCCCTAGGAGTGATAGGTATAATTTATGAAGCCCGGCCCAATGTCACGGTGGATGCAGCTGGGTTATGTTTAAAAACAGGAAATGCTGTCATCCTGCGGGGCGGTTCAGAAGCCATTAATTCTAACCGGGCTATCACCAGGATCATAAGTGCGGCTGCTGCGGCTAGTGGTATACCAGAAGGAGCTATCCAGCTAGTGGATACTACCGACCGTGAAGCTGTACATGTAATGCTGCGGCTTAACGAATACATCGATGTTCTCATACCCAGGGGAGGCGCAGGCCTTATCCGGACAGTGGTGGAAAACGCCACCGTCCCCGTTATTGAGACGGGAGTAGGGAACTGCCACGTTTATGTAGATGCTGAAGCCGATCTGGAGATGGCTGAGAAGATCGTTATAAATGCCAAGACCCAGCGGCCAGGCGTTTGCAATGCCATGGAAACCTTGCTTGTGCATAAGGATATTGCTCCAGCTTTTCTACCTGTGATAGCGGAAAAGTTGCGGGACCTGGGGGTGGAGCTCCGGGGCTGCGAGTATACCCGTGCTTTAGTACCCTTTGCTAAAGAGGCTACAGAAGAGGATTGGGCCACAGAGTATTTAGATCTCATCTTGGCGGTTAAAGTAGTGAACGATCTTGAGGAAGCTATAGAGCATATAGGTAAATATGGTACCAAACACTCGGAAGCCATCGTCACCAATAACTATTTAAAAGCCTGGGAGTTCCTGCAGCGGGTGGATGCGGCGGCAGTATATGTTAATGCTTCCACACGCTTTACTGATGGCTTCCAGTATGGTTTTGGCGCCGAAATTGGTATTAGCACCCAGAAACTTCATGCCAGGGGGCCCATGGGTCCCGAACAGTTGACAACTTTTAAGTATATTGTCTTCGGCAGTGGACAGATCCGGCAATAATTGCTAAAATACTCTTGAACTAAAGGCCCCGGAGGATAATATGGCCTTAGCTGATACCTTTAAACGCGTCGGTTTGATGGGGGGCACCTTCGACCCCATTCACTATGGCCACTTAGTTACTGCCGAGGCTGCTCGCTGCGAGTTTAACTTGGACAAAGTTATCTTTATTCCTTCGGGGCAGCCGCCCCATAAGAAGGATTATGAGGTTACGTCAGCCGAGCACCGTTACCGCATGACTGTGCTGGCCACCGCTAGCAATCCGTACTTTGAGGTTTCGCGGATAGAAATAGATCGCCCAGGTCTTTCCTATACCGTGGATACGGTAAGCGAATACCGCAGGCTATGGGGGCCTGAGCCAGAAATTTACTTTATAACGGGGGCTGATGCTATCCTGGAGATTCTCCACTGGAAGGATGTAGATATACTTTTAACCAGGTGCCATTTTATAGCAGCTACCCGGCCTGGTTTTCCCTTGGCTAGGCTGGAAGAAGTTAAACCTCGTCTGCCCCAGGACGCGGAACAGCGTATTCATCTTTTAGAGGTACCAGCTTTGGCTATTTCTTCCACAGACATTCGGCGGCGTGTGAGGGAGGGTAAGAGTATCAAATACCTTTTGCCCGAACCTGTAGAAGAGTATATAAGGGAGCAAGGGCTATATCGAGAATGAAGGAAACGCATTATGATAAACTCTTAGCTCAGAAGCTATCCCCTGCACGCTACCGTCATAGCCAGGGGGTAGCTTCTTACGCTGCGGAGTTGGCCCTCAAGTACAGGGCAGAAATAGGAAAGGCTAGACTCGCTGGGTTGTTACATGATTATGCCCGGGACCTGCCGGATGAAGAGATATTAGCCTTAGCCGAAAAAGCTGGTCTGATAACCTGCGAAGTAGAGAGAAAATTACCTATACTATTACACGGGCCGGTGGGAGCTTACCTTATACGGAGGGAGCTGGGCCTAGATGACGAGGAGATCTTGCAGGCCATCAGCCGTCATACTGTAGGCTCGGCAGATATGACCCTCCTAGATAAAATAATCTACCTGGCGGATGCTTTAGAACCTGGTCGACATTATCCGGGGGTGGAGTTTCTTCGTAGCTTGGTGGAGGAGGATCTGGATAAAGCCTTACTAAAAGCCCTGGAGAGCAGCATAACTTATGTCCTTAAAAAAGGCCAACTATTACACCCGGCTACAGTGGAGGCCAGGAATTACCTGTTGTTAAAGGGGAATAGTTAAATTCCAGGAAGGTATGTGGGGTAATCTTAATTTTAAGGGGGTTTTGCTTGCTTGGTAGATGCTTTGCGGGTGGCCCAGGTAGCCGCTCGGGCCGCTCGTGATAAAAAGGGGCAACAAGTTGTTATATTAGACATACGCAAGATTTCACTAATAGCTGACTACTTCGTTATAACCCATGGTACCTCCATCCCCCAGGTGCAGGCTATTGCCCGAGAAGTGGAGGAGAAGGTCACGGCCTTGGGAGAAAGGCTTTTGCGGAGGGAGGGTTTTGATTCTGCCCGGTGGATCCTCCTCGATTTTGGGGCCGTGGTAGTCCATGTGTTTATGGAGGAAGAGCGCAAGTTTTATGATCTGGAACGCCTGTGGGGGGATGCCGAGGTGATAGAAGATAATGGTTTTTAAAGGGTAGCTGGAAGGGAGTGAAAAAGAATCTTGGAGGCTAGATATAACTTTAAAGAGATAGAGCCCAAATGGCAGCGTCGGTGGGAGGCTAACGAACTTTACAAAGTACGGGAGGATGACCCGCGTCCTAAGTTTTATTGCCTGGAGATGTTTCCCTATCCTTCAGGCAACCTCCACATGGGACATGTGCGTAACTATACCATTGGAGACGTGGTAGCCCGCTTCAAGCGTATGCGTGGGTTTAATGTCCTGCACCCTATGGGCTGGGATGCCTTCGGCCTGCCAGCAGAAAATGCTGCCATCAAGCACGGGATACATCCGGCGGAGTGGACTTGGAAGAACATTGCCAACATGCGCCGGCAGCTAAAGTCTATGGGTATAAGTTATGACTGGGACCGGGAGATTGCCACCTGCCATCCCAGCTATTACAGATGGACCCAGTGGCTGTTCCTCCAAATGTATAAACATGGATTGGCCTACCGCAAAAAGGCTGCCGTGAACTGGTGCCCTTCTTGTGCCACAGTGCTGGCCAATGAGCAGGTAGTAGGAGGGGCTTGTGAACGCTGTGGTACCCCTGTAACTCGCCGGGACTTGGAGCAGTGGTTCTTCCGTATTACAAAGTACGCGGACCGTTTACTAGAGGATTTAAAGAAGCTCCCTGGTTGGCCGGAAAAGGTCAAGGTGATGCAAGAAAACTGGATCGGTAAGAGCTTCGGTGCCGAGGTGGTCTTTCGCTTGGAGGGGAGCGAGGAGGAGATTCCTGTTTTTACTACCCGTCCCGATACCCTTTTCGGGGTAACTTATATGGTGTTAGCTCCGGAGCATCCCCTAGTGGAAAAGCTTACGCGCGGTACGCCCTATGAAGAGGAAGTGCATAGGTTTGTAGAGGCTGCCCGCCATTTAAGCACCTTGGACCGTACTGCCACAGAGAAAGAAAAGGAAGGCATGTTCATTGGCGCTTATGCTGTAAATCCCGTCAATGGGGAAAAGATCCCTGTCTGGATCGCCAACTATGTGCTCATGGAATACGGTACGGGGGCAGTCATGGGTGTACCAGCCCACGACCAGCGGGACTTCGAGTTCGCCCGGAAATATGGGTTACCTATAAAGGTGGTTATCCAGCCTCCCGACCAAGAACTGAATCCCTCCACTATGGAGCAGGCCTATGTAGATCCGGGTATAATGGTGGATTCCGGCCCCTTTACTGGATTGCCCAGCGAAGAGGGTAAAGACAAGGTAATAGCTTACCTGGAAGAAAGAGGGTTGGGAAGACGGAAAGTTAATTATAAGCTACGGGATTGGCTCATTTCCCGACAGCGGTACTGGGGGGCTCCCATCCCCATAATCTACTGCGACCGTTGCGGTATTGTACCTGTGCCAGAAGAGGATTTGCCGGTTATCCTGCCGGAGGGGGTAGAGTTTAAACCTACAGGAGAATCTCCTCTTAAGGAATGCCCGGAGTTTGTGAATACTACTTGCCCAGCCTGCGGGTCGCCGGCCCGGCGAGAGACGGACACCATGGATACCTTTGTCTGTTCTTCCTGGTACTTCCTGCGTTATACCAGCCCCCATAGCCAGGAAGTACCTTTCGAGCGGGAAAAGGTAGATTACTGGATGAACGTAGATCAATATATCGGGGGCGTGGAGCATGCCATCCTCCATCTCATGTATGCCCGTTTCTTTACTAAAGCCCTGTACGATTTCGGATTGGTGGGGGTGGAGGAACCCTTTAAGAATCTACTTACCCAAGGTATGGTTCTTAAAGATGGGGGTAAGATGTCCAAATCCAAGGGAAATGTTGTAAGCCCGGAGGAGATCATCGACCGCTATGGCGCAGATACTGCCCGCCTCTTTATCTTATTTGCTGCTCCTCCAGAACGGGATCTGGAGTGGAGCGACCAGGGGGTAGAAGGTTGCTATCGTTTTTTAAACCGTGTCTGGAGGTTGGTCTATAATTATAGCAGCAGAGTACGGGGGATAGAGGAGAATAAAGGCATTAGACTCCTGAAAAAAGCTGACAAGGAGCTGTACCGCTTGCTCCATGCTACCATCAAAAAAGTAACGGAGGATATAGAGGAACGTTTTAACTTTAATACGGCCATAAGCGCCATCATGGAGCTGGTCAATGGGCTCTACGATTACCAGGAGCAGGTTGTTCCTGAGGAGCAAAATTTACTTTTAGTAAAAGAAGCTTTGAGCAAATTAATCGTCCTTCTGGCGCCCTTTGCGCCCCATATAGCGGAGGAGCTCTGGCAGGGGATAGGTAAAGAGAAAAGCGTCCATTTGGAGAGTTGGCCGGAGTATGACCCCGAGGCTCTTGTGGCCGATGAGGTTACGGTGGTGGTCCAGATCAACGGTAAGGTCCGCGACCGTATTCAGGTACCGGCTGGTCTAAAGGAGGAGGAGCTCCGGGAAGTTGTCCTTTCCCGGGAGAAGGTGGCTAATTGGTTAAAAGGGCAGCAGCTACTTAAAGTTATTGTGGTACCGGATAAACTGGTTAATCTGGTGGTGCGTAAAGCTGGCTAAGGGGGGAAGAAATTATGCCGGTGGCCCAGATAACAGTTATTCCCTTAGGGGGTCCAGGCTCACCCAGTATAAGCTCTTATGTAGCGGAGCTGCAGCGGCTTCTAGGAGAGACACCGGGGATCAAGTTCCAGCTTACGCCCATGGCTACAGTAGTGGAAGGGGACCTGGATATCCTTTTCCAGGTTTTCCGGCGGATGCACGAGCTCCCCTTTAAGAAAGGCGCCTTAAGGGTGATAACTTCCATTAGCATAGACGATCGGAAGGATAAGGAGCTTACCATGGAAGGCAAGCTAGAATCCGTGCGAAAGAAGCTTAAGGAAGGGTAAAGGCCAAGCAGGAATTTGACTTACATGTGTTGTATACAATTAACCTGTGTGTTTTTACGTATTTTTACGGTGCCACCTTTGCTGCCCAACTTTCTAGTCAAAGGGGATGGCCCATTGATCTTAGGGCTGATTATTATCCTCATTCTAGTATTAACTTTACCTTTCTTAGTTAAGCCTGTAGAGCATAACTTAGAGCCCTTCCTCTTTTTTATGGGTTTGCTGGCCACCATAGTCGCCGGCGTGTTAAGGAAGGAGCTGGTGGTAGAGATTTTAGAGAACCACCTGCTTTATATGATCACGCTAGCAGTGCTGCTAGCCGGCATCCTCTTTAAGATACTCCAGAAGAGGGTTAAGGGCGCTATCAATGGGATATTAAAGTTCCTCCCCTTAAAAGTGTTTTTGGCATTGATTATAATCCTTTTAGGCCTTCTTAGTAGTATTATTACGGCCATCATCGCTTCCCTAGTATTGGTGGAAATCATAAACAACCTGCCCCTGGACCGACGTAATAAGATACGGTTAGATATTATAGCTTGCTTCTCCATAGGCTTGGGGGCGGCCCTGACCCCCATTGGTGAACCCCTTTCCACCATTGCTACTTCCAAACTGGATGTCGACTTTTGGTACCTTATGCGGGAAATAGGGGATCTTATTATTCCAGGTATCGTAGCCTTGGGCCTCCTAGAGACTTACCTCCTCCGCACCCAGGGGAGGAGTGAAACACTGGTGGCTGAACAGGAGGAAGAGACCTACGCTGGAGTAATTATAAGGGCCCTAAAGGTTTTTCTATTCGTTCTGGCTTTAGAATTGCTGGGCGCTGGGTTTAAGCCGGTTATTGACACTTATATTATTCCCCTGGACAGCCGCCTCTTGTACTGGATAAATATCATTTCCGCCATCCTGGATAATGCTACCTTGGCGGCTGCCGAGATAAGCCCCAAGATGACCTCTACCCAGATCGAGGCTATCCTTATGGGCCTGCTTATAAGTGGAGGTATGCTCATCCCTGGTAATATTCCTAATATAGTGTCTGCGGGTAGGTTGAAGATTACTAGCAGGGAGTGGGCAGCCCTGGGCGTACCTCTGGGGCTTATAATCCTAACTATTTACTATTTGATTATATTTGTGTTATAGCGTTACCACCTCTGGGGTGAAAAAAATGTGGGAGTGGGATAGCCGGGCGCGTTGGGTACTAATCCTTATCATCGCGGCCCTCCTGTTTGGCGCTGGGGTACAATATGGGAAGTGGAGGCAGGCTGGGGAAATGGCTGGGCCTGCTGTGGAACGAGGGGTAGTAGGTTCGCCAGCTTTAAAGGATAGGCCACGCGAGGGAGAGGATAGGCAGCCTCCTGTTTCAAAAGGGGAGGAGTTCATTAAGATCCACGTAGCGGGAGCCGTAGAACGGCCGGGGGTATACCAGTTGCCTACAGGTGCCCGAGTAAATGAAGCCCTGAAACTGGCAGGGCTTCTTCCTGAAGCAGATCCCCATGCCCTTAATTTAGCCGCACCTTTAGCCGACGGTCAGCAAATTATTGTACCGCGGATGGGTGAGGAAGGTAAGGTTATTCCTTCCGGACCTGTTGGTTCAGGGAGCAGTAAACTGCAAGGGAAGGTAAATATAAACACTGCTGGCCTAGAAGAGCTGGATAGCCTTCCGGGGTTAGGGCCCAGCCTGGCCCAAAGGATCATCGAATACCGCCAACAGCATGGCCCCTTCCAGAACATCGAAGACCTGCAGAACGTGCCTGGTATCGGGGCCAAACGCTGGGAGAATCTTAAGGATTTAATTACTGTGCGTTAAGTAGGCTAGTTAAGCAAGTAGAAGAGCTTATTTTAGTAAAATATTAAGGCGAAGGAAGGTTCGATTAGATGACTGTATTTCAAGCCTTAGTCCTGGGAGCTATCCAGGGGATAGCTGAATTTTTGCCCATCTCCAGTTCGGCCCATCTTATCTTGACCCGCTTTTTTTTCGGTTGGCCAGACCCGGGTTTGGCCTTCGATGTGGCCCTTCATGTAGGGACTTTGGTTGGTGTGGTAACCTACTTTTGGTCTGAATTGACTAGCCTACTTTTGGCTGGCTTTACCCAGCCCCGCAGCCAGGAAGGGCGCCTCTTCTGGTATATTATTGCGGCGTCCATACCTGGTGGGTTATTTGGGGTAACTTTGGAGGAACAGGCCCAGACTGTCTTTAGAACGCCTGCTTTAATTGCCGCTACCCTTACACTGATGGGTATCGGCCTCTGGGCTTCCGACCGATGGGGGCGTAAAAAGAGGGGGCTTAAAGAGATAAATATATGGGATACCTTTCTAGTAGGTTTTTCCCAGGCTTTGGCCATCATACCTGGGGTATCCCGTTCAGGTATAACTATGACTGCCGGTTTGTTAGGGGGATTAACCAGGGAAGCTGCGGCCCGTTTCTCTTTTTTGCTTTCAGTTCCCATCATAGCTGGTGCCGCCTTCTGGGAATTACGCCATATATCATGGCGACATATAGATCTTGCCTTTGCTGGAGGCGTCTTCACTTCGGCCCTTCTAGGATTTTTGGCCATCAAGTTTCTCCTTAGGTACTTACGCCGGGGTAGTTTCGGGGTTTTCGCCTGGTACCGTCTCCTTTTAGCTGGCATCATACTTTTAGTACTAGCCTGGAGAAAGTAAAGAAAATTACCTTTAAGGCAAACCTAAGTCCTGCCTGCGGGGGAAACTTTCGCGAGCGAAAGCCAAGAGGTTTCTGTTTAAAAGTGGGGTGTTTTTAGCTAATTTAAGTTGCACAGGGATTCCTTGCTGTGATAAAATACCACGGGAGGTGAGGGATAGGTGGCCCATACTAAATCGGCCAAAAAACGGATAAAGATCATTGAGAAACGTACTTTGCGGAATAAGGCCATTAAATCCAGGGTTAAGAACGCCATCAAGAAGTTTGAGAAGGCGTTGGCAGGCGGAGCCTTGGAAGAAGCCAAGGAGAACTTGCGGCAAGCACTGCGTATTATAGATAAGGCAGTTACCAAAGGAGTGTTACACCGCAATACTGCGGCTAGGAAAAAATCGCGGCTGCAGCAGCGCTTTAACCGGGCCGTGGCCGGGTAAGGGTCCATATAAGTTGTTCTAAAATCAGGCGAGGCTCGGTTGCTCCTGTTTTTAAAGCCACGTCTGCTTTAAGGATTTTCTCCAGGGCTGAAGCGGCAGAAGCTAGGGAATACTTCTGGGCAAGGCGGGCTATCTTTTTAGCCGCCCAAGGATGGAGACCCAGGACTTCCGTTAAAGGAGAATGTAGCCCATGTATATGGGCTAAAAGTATAAGACGAAACTGGCGGGCTATCATGCCCAGGATGGCCAAGGGAGCTTCGCCGGAAGCTAGGAGCCTTCGACATAGGTCTATAGCTGTTGAACGATCTCCTTCTGTCAAGGCGTCCAGGAGCTGGAAGATAGCCTTAGAGTTTAAAGAGGTAGGGATCAAGGCTTCCACATCACGTAGGGTAATAGGGGTTCCAGGCGGGAGGTATAGATCTAGTTTTGCTAGTTCCTTTAGCCCCTGCTCGAGGCCTATAACAGTTTCGGCTAGAGCTTGAGCCGCCTCTTCTTCCATAGCACGGCCCTGTTTTCGGGCTTCTTCCTTAAACCACTGGGCCAGATCGGTTGGTGGTAGACCCTTTAATTCCACTATCCGCCCTGCTTGTTGAACAGCTTTCACGAGCTTTTTTCTTTTATCTATCTCTTCCCCGGCTATAAGTACTAGGCAGGTGGTGGGGCAATATGGGGATAGGGCGGCGAGCAGGGCTTCTTCATTTAAAGGCGCATCCTTAACCACGATCAGGCGCCTGATAGATAGTACCGGCGGTGTTCGCGTGGCAGATAAGAGGCTTTCGTGAGTTACTTCTTCCCCTTCAAACTCCTGATAATCAAAAAGCTCGGCTCCCGGGCCGAGCAATTTATTTTTTAGGGCTTCAACCGCCCGGGCTATAAGATATTTTTCCTGGCCGTAAAAGAGGTAAACCGGAGCTACAAAACCGGTGGCCAGCTCTTTTTGGAATTCTTGCCAGGTCATTCTAAACTCCCCAGTTTCTAGTATAGAGGTATTAAACGCCTTACCATTATTATAGCAATTATAAAGCGGACTTTCGCGAACGCAATACAAGCTACCCAGCTTAAAAAATGGGGAACATATCAGCAGGAACCTAAGCTTAAGCGGAGTATGATCTATTTTCTAATGGGACAATATTTTATCATTACCGGGACCCTCGCCTTTATAATTGGACTTTGGCTAGCCCGCTGGGTAGTCCTCCCTGTGATCCCGGCCTTAATTATAGCTTTGGGAGCATTGGTTCTATTATCCTTTTTTAACCTGCGGCCCCGTACTAGGATGGTTGTTTTTCTCCTCGCCCTTTTAAGCGGCGGTTATGCTAAAGCTAACTGGGATTATACTTACCGTTCTACCCAACTCGCGAGCAAATTAAATACCTTTCTCGAACTTCGGGGTGTAGTGATGGAGGAGCCTAAAATATACCCCCGCCGGGTGGTTTACCTTTTGGAAGCCTGGGAAATAAAACAGAAGGATGACCAACGGAAAGTAAAGGAAAAGGTGGAAGTCGTCCAGTATTTTCAGAGGGGGAAAGCCCCACCTTGCTATAGGTATGGTGATGTTTTAAAGGTACAGGGTCGCTTGGAACTTCCTACTACTGCCCGCAATCCAGGAGAATTTGATTACCGGGCTTACCTAGCCCGCCGTTACATATATACCCAAGTGATTGTGGATAATCCCAATAATATAACCAAAATAGGAGAAGTTAGTGGCTACCCCTGGTGGCGTCTTGCTTTAAAGGCGAAGGAACGGGCCCGGACAGCTATAACTTCGGCCCTTCCTCCCCGCTTTAGCGGTCTTCTCCTAGCCCTCCTCTTCGGAGATAAAGAAAAATTGGAACAGGGAGATGTAGATGTTTTTAAAACTTTAGGGGTAATGCATGTCTTCGCTGTCTCCGGCCTCCATGTAGGCTTTGTGCTGCTTTTTCTCATGGGCTTGGCAGGGTTTATGGGATTACACTTGGGAACGGCAGTAACGATAAGCATAGCTGGCCTTCTTTTTTATGCAGCACTAGCCGGCTTTAGTCCCTCTATCACCCGAGCAGTAATCATGGGAAATCTGGGGTTATACGCTTACTTAAAACGTCAAAAGTTTTACTTTTACACTTCCCTCTCTTTAGCGGCTTTCCTTATCCTACTTTTTCAGCCACGCTCCTTATACGATACTGGCTTTCAACTATCCTTTCTGGCCACGTGGGGTCTTGTTTACTTTTATCCCTTAGGCGATGGTTTACTAGGCTGGCTACCTTCCTGGCGGCGCTACTTGATAGTACCCTTGGCTGCCCAGATCGCTGTACTGCCTTTGACCGCTTATTATTTTAACCTTCTCCCTCTTTTGAGCTTACCAGCTAACTTAATAACGGTAGCTTTAACTGGAGTGGTTACCCTTTTGGGTCTGGCTAGTTTCCTCGCCGCTCAAGTTTCCTTAGTGGCTGGTCAAGCCTTGGCTGCCACCACCGAACCTTTGCTAGCCTTACTTCTATATGTACTTTATAAGCTAGGCTCCTTGCCTGGCGCTGCCCTCCCGGTCCCTACTCCCTCCTTAGCCTGGATAGTTGGCTACTATACGGTCTTGATCTTGCTACGGGAAATTTATGTAAGGTGGGAACACCCGCGCCTCCTATGGTGGCGCACGCGCTATTTAAAGGCTAAGGCCTTGCCCAAGATCATCGGGTTTCTAGTTTTGATAACGGGTAGTATTTTTTTCTTTTGGAGTCCCTCCCAAGATCGAGAGCTCCAGGTTACCTTCCTTGATGTAGGCCAGGGCGACGCCATATATATCCGCACACCAGCTGGTAAGCATGTGCTCATAGATGGAGGGGGTCGACCAGAGGAGGATATGGGTAAAGAAGTAGGAGAAAAGGTAGTGATCCCCTTTTTGCGGCACCAGGGTATAAGGAAGCTAGATGTTATAATTAGTACCCATCCTGATGCTGATCACATGGGAGGGTTACTAGCGGTGGTGAATAAGATACCTGTTTCCTTAGTGGTAGTACCACCCTTAAAGGGAAAGTTTCTATACGAATATGCGCCCTTGTTAGAAAGATTACGAGCTAACAATATTCCTTGGTCTGAGGCGGTCCGCGGGGACAGGCTTCGCCTTGATGATTCTGTAGAGGTTATTTTTTTTAATCCTGCAGGTGTTATACCAGAAACCAGATCCTCAGATAATAATTATTCTTTAGTTACCCGTTTTCAATATGGCCATATCGGATTTTTGTTCAGCGGGGATATAGAGGCTGAGGCCATGGAGGATATACTAAAGAGTGGGTTAGACATGGCCAGCACAGTTTTTCAGGTTCCCCATCACGGGAGTCGCTTCGGGTTACATGAAAAGTTTTTGGAGGAAGTAGGGCCCGCCCTGGTGGTCATCTCTGTGGGAGTGAAGAATAGCTTTGGTCATCCAAGCCACGAGAGCATTGACTACTGGCAATCCAAGGGAATACCTATTTTGCGTACTGATCAGCAGGGTGCTATTACCTTTTTTAGCAACGGATGGGAACTTAAGATTAAAACCCGAGGCCAGGATCTTAAGATTCCGGCTGTTTTAAAGGGTTCTCGTGTTTTAAGTCCTGAAGGACCTCGGCTATGACACGAGCCAAGAGCTTAGCTGATCTTTCCGCTTGATCTAAAGTATTATTGCTGCTTCCTATTTCTAAAAGAAGGGCCCGGGGATGGAGGTGCTGGTTATATCGACCTTGCTGTACACGGATACCTCGGGATAGCCCAGGATAGAGTTTGTCCATTTTGGCGGCTAATTTTTGGGCAAAGACTTCGTTTTGGCGCCAGTTAGGATGTTCCAGCCGGGCGTTGCTACCTACGATGATCAATATTTGAGCTACTTCTTGATTATTGATATAAGCCACCGGTGGCTGTTTAAGGCCAGCATCCCGGTGGATATCTAGCACAATTTGAATGGAAGGATTTTCGGCTAACATCCGGCGGACCGTTTTTTCCGAATTAGCGTAGGAAAGGGTAAAATCAGGATAATCGTGGATGGTTTCTGAGCGTACTACGGGAATGCCATAATCCTGCGTTAGGGTTTCGGCCAGGACAGCCGCCACCTGGACCACACCACCGTTTTGACCAGGAAGCTTTTCAGCTCCCTGGCTGGGTGCGTAGGATTCTGCGTTATGGGTGTTATAAATAGCTACGAGGGGGTGCTTGCGGCCCTCTTCTAGCTGAGTAATATCTATGGGTGGAGGAGGCGGGGGACTTTCCAGTATGCCCGGGGAAGGATACTCTTCTTCCTCGGCAGTTAACATCTTGACTAGGCCCGGGGCTAGGGCTTGAAGGTAAAAAGGCCATAAATTCCCTTCCTCAGGACGAGGAGGTTGGGAAGCCCTCAGCACAAGGGTGGGTAGACCGGCGTAGAGAACCCTTTCCCAAAAAGAAGAAGGTAGGGAGAAGGAAAAGGTGGCTAAGGTTTGTGGGATCTTAAGAAGATTTAAGGAGCGCGCCCCAAGTATAACCAATAAAAAAACAACTAAAATCCGAAAGAGATTTCTTTTCAAGGGCTTATCCCCCCTCGCTACACCCATTTTATTCCTCCCCCATCCTTTTTAGACCAGGTTGGATGACAAGGAATTAAAGCTTGGAAGGGAAAATATAGTGTTGAAGCCTAAGATTTTTAAGGAGGGAGTTTCTTTGACAGAAAATAAGCTTAAAGAACTCCTTGAAGGTGTATACGCAAGGAAGATAAGTCCTGAGGAGGCTCTAAACCAGATAAAAAAGTTAAGTTATGAAGAATTAGGATTCGCCAAGATCGACCATCACCGGGCCTTGCGCCAGGGTTTTCCTGAGGTTATTTTTGGGCCTGGAAAAACCAAGGATCAAATTTTAACTATATGTCGTCGGCTTTATGCAGCAGGGAGTACAGTATTAGTAACCAGAACCACGGAAGAGGTTTTCCAGGCCATCTGCGCTGAACTACCTTCGGCTCAGTTTAACCCCTTGGCCCGAACTATAGTCATACCTGCCGGAGAGATTCCTCCTACAGGAGGTAAAGTGACTGTTTTAAGCGCGGGTACAGCGGATCTGCCAGTAGCTGAAGAGGCAGCAGTTACGGCAGAAGTCATGGGTAACGAGGTGGAAAGAATTTATGATGTAGGAGTAGCAGGTCTCCACCGGTTGCTGGACCAGATGGATAAAGTGCGGGAAGCCGACGTGATTATCGTAGTGGCGGGGATGGAGGGAGCCCTAGCTAGTGTGGTGGCGGGTATGGTTTCCCAGCCGGTCATTGCGGTACCTACGAGCGTGGGATACGGGGCTAGCTTCGGGGGGTTAGCTGCCCTTTTAACCATGCTTAACAGTTGCGCTATAGGTGTGGGTGTAGTCAATATTGATAACGGCTTTGGTGCGGCAGCCTTGGCTACGGCTATTACCCGGCGGAAAAGGTAAGGAATAGTATAATCCACCTCCTTTTGGGTAAAGCTATGGGAGGAATGGGAAAGGAGGTGGAGTAAATGCAAAACTGGCTAGGGACAGTGGTCAGGTTTATTGTATCGGCTCTGGTATTAATGCTAGTCGCTTACTTGCTGCCGGGTATCAGGGTAGCAGGCTTTACCGGGGCTCTTGTGGCAGCAGTGGTCATAGCTGTTCTAGGTTGGGTAATAGAAACCCTTTTGGGCAAGCGCATTTCACCCCACGCACGCGGTATTGTAGGTTTTTTAGTGGCAGCGGTAGTAATTTATCTAGCTCAATTTCTTATCCCTAGATTTTTACAAGTAAATGTTTTGGGAGCCCTGCTCGCTGCTCTGGTGATCGGTGTTATTGATGCCTTCGTACCCACAGAGCTGCGTTAAAGGTTAAAGGGCTGGGATGTACCAGCAGGAACTATTGACGCAGGTTGCTAAAGATGTACCGGTGGGCCCGGCTTTAAGCCGGGCCTGCTTTTTGCTATAATCAGGGCCAGGAGGTCCAGGTTAACTTGACCAGGCAAGAGCGTATCCGGAATTTTTGTATTATAGCCCATATAGATCATGGTAAATCTACCTTAGCTGATCGTTTGCTAGAGTATACTGGTGCCCTCAGCCCTCGCGAAATGGTAGACCAGGTGTTGGATACCATGGAGCTGGAACGCGAGAGGGGTATCACTATTAAACTTCAGGCTGTGCGGTTAACTTACCGGGCTCGCGACGGCCAGGAGTATATCCTTAATCTCATCGACACTCCTGGACATGTGGATTTCACGTATGAAGTATCCCGTAGTTTGGCTGCCTGCGAAGGGGCCCTATTGGTGGTGGATGCTACCCAGGGAGTAGAAGCTCAAACCTTGGCTAACTTATACCTAGCCTTAGAGCATAACTTAGAGATTATACCTATTATCAATAAAATCGATCTTCCCAATGCAGAGCCCGAGCGGGTGCGCCGCGAGCTAGAGGAGATCTTAGGCTTGGATGGAAGCCAGGCTATACTGGCCTCAGCCAAGACAGGATACGGGACAGAAGAGATCTTAGAAGCCATTGTCCAGCGGATCCCCCCACCCCAAGGGGACTCACACGCACCCCTACAGGCCCTCATTTTCGATTCCCATTTCGATTCTTACCGCGGAGCTATTCCTTACGTGCGGGTTGCCAATGGTCGTTTGACCAAGGGGATGGTCATCCGCATGATGTCCACAGGTAAGGAATTTGAGGTTACTGAAGTAGGGGTGTTTACTCCCTGGCCGCGGCCGGTGGAAGTTTTGGAAGCTGGAGAGGTGGGGTACCTGGCGGCCAGCATCAAAAACGTGCGGGATACCCGGGTTGGGGATACAATAACCTCGGCGGAAAGGCCGGCCGTTCATCCTCTGCCTGGGTACCGGCGCGTAACCCCTATGGTTTACTGCGGGCTTTACCCGGTGGATTCGGAGAAATATGACGACCTCAAGGAAGCCCTGGAAAAACTCCAGCTTAATGACGCTGCCCTAGTCTTCGAACCGGAGACTTCAGCAGCCCTTGGTTTTGGTTTCCGCTGTGGTTTTCTAGGCCTTTTACACATGGAGATCGTCCAAGAACGGTTGGAGAGGGAATATGGCTTGGAACTTATTACCACGGCACCTAGCGTAGTCTACCGGGTTACCCGGACTAATGGGGAGATTCTCCATATAGACAACCCCACTCGCCTTCCACCGCCGGGAAGTATAACTACCATAGAAGAACCTTATGTTAAGGCTACCCTGATGCTTCCGGCAGAATACATGGGCCCGGTTATGGAGCTCTGCCAGGAGAGGCGTGGTGAGTTTGTGTCCATGGACTATCTTTCGGAAAAAAGGGTGGTACTGACTTATGAGCTACCCTTGGCGGAAATTATATATGATTTCTTTGACCAGCTTAAGTCCAGGACCCGAGGGTACGCCTCCCTAGATTATGAACTCATAGGTTACCGGGCTTCCGATTTAGTAAAGCTAGATATTTTAATCAACAATGAAGTAGTAGATGCCCTGTCAGTGATCGTCCATCGGGACCGGGCCTACCAGCGAGGTAGAGCCCTGGTCGAACGATTAAAGGAGCTTATTCCCCGGCAGCTCTTCGATGTGCCTATACAGGCCGCTATCGGGAGCCGGGTTATCGCCCGGGAGACCATCCGGGCCTTACGCAAGAACGTCCTGGCCAAGTGCTATGGCGGTGACGTTACCCGGAAGCGTAAACTTCTAGAAAAGCAAAAAGAAGGGAAGAAGAGGCTTAAAAGACTAGGGAAGGTAGAAATCCCCCAGGAAGCTTTTATGGCTGTTCTAAGGATAGATTAAGATGCACCTTTATATTCATATCCCTTTTTGTCTTAAGAAGTGCAACTATTGTGATTTTATATCCTACGCCGGGATTCCTCCCAGGGAGGTGCGCCGGTACTTGGCCGCCTTGGCCAAGGAAAGTGAGCTGGTAGCCGCCCGTTTCCGGCCGGGAAAGATTTCCACCCTTTACTTGGGCGGAGGGACTCCCACTTATCTTTCTGGGGAGGAGCTGTTTGGTATAATTCAGGGGATCAGGAATATTTTTGGTATGGAGGAAGAAGCTGAGATTACTGTGGAAGCTAATCCTGGTACCCTAACCCCTAAGAAACTTGAGCTTCTACGGTTGGCCGGTGTTAATCGTTTATCCCTGGGGGCGCAAAGCTTTGATGATGGGTTGCTTAAGGTAATGGGGAGGGTTCACCGGGTCGAAGATATCTACCAGGCTTTCCGTTGGGCCCGGGAGGCCGGTTTTAACAATATCGGTCTAGACTTAATTTACGGGTTACCTGGCCAAACCCTCTCCCAGTGGGAAGATACCCTCGACCGGGCTTTAGAGCTTTATCCCGAGCACCTTTCTACTTACGCCCTGGAGCTATCTTTAGATTCTCCTTGGGGACGAAAGCAAAAGCTGGGTGAATTGCTTCTGCCCAGGGAGGAAGAAGTTCTATCTATGTATGAGCTGGCTCGCCAGAAACTTAAGGAAGCGGGCTTCGAGCACTACGAGATCTCCAACTTCGCCCGGGCGGGCTTCCAGTGCCGCCATAATTTAAGTTATTGGGAGAATAGGGATTACTTGGGGTTAGGTGCAGCTGCCGCTTCCCATTGGAAGGGTAGGAGATGGCAAAATAAAGCTATATTAGAAGATTACTGCCGAACTCTAGAAGAGGGTAGGCTTTCAGTGGCCGAAGAAGAAGAACTAGACCAGCGGCGTAGCATGGAGGAGACCCTTTTCTTGGGATTGCGCCTACGTAAGGGGGTAAGCCTTAAAGAATTTAAAGCCCGGTTTGGTGAGGAACTCCTGACTATGTACGGAGCAGAAATAGAGCGCCTTGTTAGCTTAGGCCTAGTAGAGATCAAGGGGGAACGTTTGGTGATAACGGAAAAAGGTTTACCCTTAGCCAATGAGGTCTTCCTGGCTTTCGTATGACCTCCTGAATTTGCTTGACAAATCAAAGTACCGATGCTATGTTGTTAATGAAAGTTTAGCACTCTATAATTTAGAGTGCTAAGTTAAAGATAAGGTGAGGCCATATGCGGGTGGAGGGACGGAAGAGAAAAATTTTGGAAGCCATAATATTGGATTATATCGCCACCGGCGAACCGGTGGGATCGCGTACCATTGCCCGGCGTTATAATTTGGGGGTAAGTCCGGCCACCATCCGCAACGAAATGGCCGATCTGGAGGAGCTTGGCTTACTTGAGCAGCCCCATACTTCGGCTGGCCGAGTTCCTTCTGACCTGGGCTATCGGTATTATGTAGATTGCCTTATGGAGCGGCACGAGCTTTCCCAGGCCGAAAAGGATTACATTCGTAGCCGGTTTGAGCAAAAACTAGGGGAAATTGAACAGGTGCTGGCCGAGGCTACCCGCCTCCTGGCCGAGATGACTAATCTTGCTGCTGTAGGCTTAGGACCTTATCAGGGCCGGGCTTATATTAGGCAGGTCCAGCTTTTCCACATCTCCTATGGCCGGGCCCTGCTGGTGGTAGTTACTAGCAACGGTTTGGTAGAACACCATTTCTTCACCGTACCCCGGGGGGTTAGCCAGTTTGAGTTAGAGCGCCTTTCTCGCTTTTTAAATAAGCGCCTTCAGGGTATAATGCTGGAAGACCTTAGGACTGGTGTGTTGAATGATATTTATCGGGATTTAGTAGCCGAGCACCGTGAGCTTTGTTCCTTGTTGATAGAGCTCCTGGAAAGGTTGAGCAAGCTAGAAAAGGAAGAGAGAATTTTCCTGGAGGGCACCCTTAACCTCTTCGAGCAACCTGAATTTAGGGATATCAACAAGGTAAAAGGGTTGCTATCCATCTTAGGGCAGGCTGAGACCTTACGGGAACTTTTTGCCCAGGGGCCACCAGCTGGTCTGACCATTAAGATCGGCCGGGAAAACAAATATCAAGGCGTAAGTAATTGTAGTGTCTTGACCGTTACCTATGAAATAAATGGCGAGGTTATTGGGAATGTGGGGGTTTTAGGGCCCACCCGTATGGATTACTCCCGCACAATTTCTGTTTTAGAGTACGTGGCCCAAAATCTATCGCGGGCCTTAGAAAAACTTTGTGGATAGGTTAGGGAAAGTATAGAGGGACCCAAAGGCCGGTGCATATGGCGCTGGCCTTTTTTCCGGAAGGAAATGGAGGAAAGGTCTGATATGGTTCAGGAAGAGCCTAAAATTAAAACCCAAGAAGCGCAAGGAGTAAAATTAGAACCAGAAGGGAGAGAAGTAGAGCAGCCCAATGGAGGAACAGGGGAGGCTTCTAATAAAGGGGGAGCACCAGAGCCGGAAAAAGCAACTGCAGAAGCTGCTAAAGAGGAAGTAGAGGCAGCGGAAGAAGGCGAAGTTGAGGAGGAAAGGGATACCAGGGAGGCGGAGATAGCTTCCTTAAAAGAGCAAGTAGAATCCTTGCGCTCCCAGCTCATACGCTTGCATGCTGACTTTGATAACTACCGCAAGCGTGTCCGTCGGGAACAGCAAGAGATAAAGGAAACAGCAGCGGCTAGCCTTATTAAAGAATTGTTGCCAGTGCTAGATAACCTGGAGTTGGCTTTAACAGCAGCTAAGGCAGAGGGGAAAAATGAAGCGTTGGTATCCGGTATAGAAATGGTTTGGCGCCAGCTTCTTAATGTTTTAAGCCGGGAGGGACTTACTCCCATAGAAGCAGTGGGTCGACCTTTTGATCCTTTCCATCACGAGGCGGTAGCCACGGAAGAAGCTTCGGAAGCTAGCCAGTATAATATGATAACTGCAGAGCTTCGTAAGGGTTATCTTTTGCGGGGGCGGCTTTTACGGCCTGCTTTAGTAAAGGTGGCTGTACCCCCTGCTCCTCCGCCAGCAACTGCTTCTAAACCAGAACAGAAGAGGGAAGAAGAAACTAAGCAAACAGAATCCGAAGAAGTAAAACCAGAAGAAACAAAAGTTCGAGAAGAACTTGGAAACCAATCGTGCGACCAAGAAACTAAAGAAAACTAGCTTTAACAAATTCCTTACCAAAGCCTTACCAGGAGGTGCTTCTTAAGTATGGCTAAGAAAGGCAAAGTTCTGGGTATCGATTTGGGAACTACTAACTCCTGTATGGCTATAATGGAAGGCGGTGAAGCAGTCGTAATACCCAACGCCGAAGGCGGTAGAACCACACCTTCGGTAGTAGCCTTTACTAAAGATGGTGAACGCCTGGTAGGTCTAGCCGCTAAGCGCCAGGCCATTACCAACCCCGAGCGTACTATTCTTTCTATTAAACGGCACATGGGAACGAATTATAAGGTAAGGATAGATGATAAAGAATACACTCCCCAGGAGATCTCGGCTATGATCCTTCAGAAGCTTAAGGCGGATGCCGAGGCTTATCTGGGCGAGAAGATTACCCAGGCTGTCATCACGGTTCCGGCTTACTTTACCGATAGCCAGCGGCAGGCCACCAGGGATGCTGGCCGTATAGCTGGGCTCGAGGTGTTGCGCATCATCAACGAACCCACAGCCGCATCTTTAGCTTACGGCCTGGACAAGGGCGAGAATCAAACTATTCTGGTGTACGATCTGGGCGGCGGTACCTTCGATGTATCTATTTTAGAGCTAGGTGATGGCGTCTTTGAAGTTAAAGCTACCAGCGGTAACAATCGCCTAGGTGGCGACGACTTTGATGAGAGGATAATGAATTGGCTTATCGATATTTGCCGGCGCGAATACGGCGTGGATCTCCGGCAAGATCGTATGGCCATGCAGCGACTAAAGGAAGCGGCTGAAAGGGCTAAGATCGAGCTTTCCAGCGTTACCAGTACCAATATCAATCTTCCCTTTATCGCAGTCACTTCTAGCGGCCCAGTACACTTGGATGTCACTTTGACTCGGGCCAAATTTGAAGAACTTATCGCTGACCTGGTAGAAAAAACGGTGGAGCCTATACGGCAAGCTATGGCCGATGCAGGGCTCAAACCCGAAGATATAGATAAAGTCCTGCTCGTAGGCGGTTCTACCCGGGTACCTTTGGTACAAGAGACAGTACGCAGGGTACTGGGTAAAGAACCCCATAAGGGTATTAACCCGGATGAATGCGTGGCTATGGGAGCTGCCATCCAGGGTGCCGTGCTGGCTGGAGAAGTTAAAGATATTCTGTTGTTAGATGTAACGCCATTATCCTTGGGCGTAGAGACCATGGGTGGTGTGTTCACCAAGATTATTGAGCGGAACACCACTATCCCTACGTCCAAGAGCCAGATCTTTACTACTGCGGCTGATAACCAAACTACAGTGGAGATTCACGTCCTCCAGGGCGAGCGTCCCATGGCGGCGGATAACAAGAGTTTGGGCCGCTTCCAGCTTACCGGTATCCCGCCTGCGCCGCGGGGAGTACCTCAGATCGAGGTCAAATTCGACATCGACGCCAACGGCATTGTACATGTGTCAGCTAAGGACCTGGCTACTGGGAAACAGCAGGCCATTACCATTAAATCTTCTAGTGGTCTGACGGAAGAAGAGATCCAGCGCATGATCAAGGAAGCTGAAATGTACGCTGAGGCTGATCGGCGGCGTAAGGAGGAAGCGGAAACCCGGAACCAGGCGGATTCTCTCATTTACCAAGCTGAGCGTACCCTTAAAGAGTTCAAAGAAAAAGCCGATAAGAGCGATGTAGACCGGATCGAGCAGGCTAAGAAGGATCTGCAGGATGCCTTGGCTGGTAAGGATGTAGCTAAGATCAAGGAAAAGATGGAGGCTCTCTCCCAGGCTATCTTCGCCCTGACCACCAAAGTATACCAGCAAGCAGGTCAGCAAGCGGGCGGCCAAGCCTGGCAGGCCACAGGTACTGAAGGGCCCTCTTCAGGTCGCGATAACGTAGTAGATGCTGAGTATAAAGTTATGGATGACGATAAGAAATAAAATACTGGTGATGGGTTATGCCCAAGCGTGACTATTATGAGGTCTTGGGTGTAAGCCGGGATGCTTCCCCAGAGGAAATAAAAAAGGCTTACCGGCGCTTAGCACGTCAGTACCACCCGGACCTTAACCCGGGCAACAAGGAAGCAGAAGAAAAGTTTAAGGAAGTTCAGGAAGCCTACGAGGTCTTAAGCGACCCGGAAAAGAGGGCCCGGTATGACCAGTTCGGTCATGCAGGCTTAGGTGCAGACGGCGCCGGACCGGGTCCTGACTTTGGCGGTTTCGATTTCGGTACAGCTTCCGCTGATTTTAGCACTTTCGGCGACCTGTTCGATATGTTCTTTGGAGATCCTTTCGGGACTCGGCGCCGCGCCGGACCCCAGCGGGGAGCTGACGTGCGGCTGGACCTGGATATTTCCTTTGAGGAAGCGGCCTTTGGAACAGAGAAAGAAGTGGGGGTACCTCGGTTGGAGAGGTGCCCGGACTGTGGCGGCTCAGGGGCCGCAGCGGGGACCTATCCTGTTACCTGCCCGGCCTGTCACGGTACAGGTCAGATACGGATCTCCCAGCGTACTCCCTTAGGGCATTTCCAGACCATACGGACCTGCCACCAGTGCCGCGGAGCAGGTACTATTATTACCAACCCATGTAAAACCTGCCGTGGCCGAGGTCAGGTCCAGCGGACAAGGAAAATTAAGGTTAAGATACCACCAGGGGTGGATACTGGAGCTCGCTTGCGCCTAGCAGGAGAAGGCGAGGCGGGCGAGCGAGGTGGTCCGCCGGGCGATCTTTATGTATATATCAACGTGCAGCCTCACCCCATATTCCGACGGGAAGGCTTTGACGTAATTTGTGAGATACCTATCTCTATGGTCCAAGCAGCCCTAGGTGATGAGATCGAGGTACCCACATTGGATGGTAAAGTACGCCTGAAAGTACCCGAGGGAACCCAGAGTGGTACCTCCTTCCGATTGAAAGGGAAAGGTATACCTCGCCTGAACGGAGCTGGGCGGGGTGACCAGCATGTAGTGGTTCGTGTGCTTACTCCTAGAAATCTAACAGAAAAGCAGAAGGAAATCTTAAGGGAATTTGCCCGCTCCTACGGGTGGGAGCCTTCTGAACGCGAAAAAGAACAGGATAAGGGTTTTTTTAAAAAGGTAAGGGATGCTTTTATAGGATAAAGTTTAGATTTTCAATTTAAGGGGATAACGCTTAAAATGATTATCTGGGATATGAAGTTATGAAGTGGCAGGAGATAACTGTTGCTACCCAGAGGTGTGCGGCGGAAGCAGTGGCCCACCTGTTTTATGAAGCAGGCGCCCAGGGGCTCGTTGTAGAAGAGGCAAAGGATCAGATTATCCTCCGGGGTTATCTTCCGGAGGATCCTTTGCTTATCTTACGAGTCGAGAGATTAAGGGAGCAGGTAGAAAAGCTTAAGTATTTTTTTCCTGGCTTCTATGTTCACTTCTCTACCAGGTGGCTGCAGGAAGAAGATTGGGCTACCTCCTGGAAAGCCTATTATAAACCGACCAAGGTAACCGAACGCTTAGTGGTGAAGCCCAGCTGGGAGGAGTATTCTGCCCGGCCAGGGGAAATAATAATTGAACTGGATCCCGGGATGGCTTTCGGAACTGGTACCCACGCCACCACCATTATGGCCCTTAAGTTCCTGGAAGAATTCTTAAAGCCGGGCTTTATAGTTTATGATGTGGGTACGGGTTCCGGCATCTTAGCCATCGCGGCTGCTTTGCTGGGGGCCAGTGAGGTTATAGCCATCGACAAGGATTTAGTAGCCCTACAGGTTGCCCAAGAGAATATAGAACGGAATCGGGTTGGGAACATAGTACGCGTGGAAGAAGGGGACTTACTCCAGGGATTTACTCAGAAGGCGGATCTGGTAGTAGCTAATATTGTGGCTAGCGTACTCCTCCGGCTTATCCCCCAGGTTGCCGGGATCTTAAGACCAGGGGGCTATGTTATTTTAGGCGGTATCCTCGCCCCGCGCCGGGCCGAATTGCTGGGAGCGCTAGATATCCATGGCTTCCAATTGGTAAAAGAAGACAGCCAGGGTGAGTGGGTAACCTTAGGGGCAAGGAAAGGGTGAGGCGGATTGGCCCACCATTTTTTTATACCCGGCCAACATTTTAAAGGCGGCAAAGTAATGCTTACAGGGGAAACTGGACACCATGCTGCCCGCGTTTTGCGCCTTAAAGCTGGAGAAGAGATCACCTTAGCCGACGAACGGGGAGCTTGTTTCCGGGGTAGGGTCACAGCGGTTCTAGAAGGAGAGGTGGAGGCGGAGCTCTTGGAAGATTTGCCGTCGCTGGAGCCGCCTTTGGCCGTCACTTTGCTACAAGGGTTGCCGAAAGGCGAGAAGATGGATTTAATCATCGAAAAATGTACAGAATTAGGGGTAAAGCGGATAGTACCCCTGTTGACAGAGAGGGTAATAGTCCGTGTGGATGAGCAGGTTGCTCACCATAAAAGGGAACGGTGGCAAAGGGTGGCCCGGGCGGCGGCACAACAGAGCCGACGTTCTCGCATACCAGTAGTTGAGCTACCCCAGACGCTAAGGGCGGCTTTGGCCGGACTCCCTGCGGACACTTTACTCTTGGTCCTTTGGGAAGGGGAAAGGAGCCTGGGGCTTAAGAAAGTATTGGCCCGAGCATCCCCTGGTCAGCCCGTGGCTTTAGTCGTCGGGCCGGAGGGCGGTTTAAGCCAGGAGGAAGTAAAGTTGGCTTGCCAGGCGGGGGGGATACCGGTGGGTTTGGGTCCACGGATTTTACGCACGGAGACAGCTGGTTTAGCCTGTCTCGCTATTCTCATGTACGAATTAGGGGACTTAGGTGGGGGAATCGAATATCCTTAAGCGGCCAAAGCAAGGCGAAAGCCAAGAAATTGTTGACCTTCGGAGGTGAAACCGTGGCTTCCCGGCGGGTGGCCCTTACCAGCCTAGGGTGCAAGGTTAACCAAAACGAATTGGAAGCCCTTAAGGGCCTGTTCCGGCAGGCTGGGTATGAAATAGTGCCCTTTGAAGAGACTGCTGATGTATATGTTATTCACACTTGTACAGTTACCCACTTAAGCGATCGAAAATCGCGCAAGTTAGTCCGCCGAGCCACCCGCCAAAACCCGGAGGCTGTGGTGGCGGTGACGGGCTGTTATTCCCAGGTGGCTCCGGAGGAAGTTTTAAAGATCCCTGGTGTAGATGTAGTGGTAGGTACCCGCGACCGTGCCCGGCTGGTAGAACTTGTGGAAGAGGCGCGGCGTACTGGTCAAGTCATAAATGCTGTACGTCCGCACGAAAAAGGTGAACCCTTTGAAGAGCTACCCCTTACTCAGGTCTCACGGGTCCGCGCTTTCGTTAAGATCCAGGAAGGTTGCGAGGAATATTGTACATATTGTATCGTACCTTACGCTCGGGGGCCTTTACGTAGTCGCTCGCCAGAAGCCATTATCGCTGAGATTAAAAAGTTAGTTGCTGCCGGATATCAGGAGATAGTCCTCACAGGAGTCCACATAGGAGCCTACGGCCGGGATCTAGGGAATATAGATCTGGAGCGACTTTTAAAGCTTGTAGTGTCTATTCCCGACCTAGGCCGGGTACGGGTTAGCTCCATCGATCCCCCAGATTTTACACCAGGGCTTGTCGCCACTTTGACGGGTTCAGAAAAGATCTGTCCTCATTATCATGTACCTTTGCAGAGCGGTGACGACTGGATTTTAAGGCGTATGGGTCGACGCTATACCGTTCAACAATACCTGGATTTGATTGCCAGCCTCCGCGCTGGTCGACCTCGGGCGGCTATTACCACAGATATTATAGTAGGGTTTCCCGGGGAAAAAGAAGAACATTTCCAGCACACCTTAAGTATAGTTAAACAGGTTAAGTTTTCCCGTGTCCATGTTTTTCCCTTTTCACCCCGGGCGCATACTCCAGCAGCTTTAATGCCTGAGCAGGTGACTGCTGAAGTTAAAAAGGATAGGGTAGATAGGCTTTTGTCCCTAGCCCGCGGACTCGCAGAAGAGTATGCTAAAGGATTTTTAGGTGAGACTTTAGAAGTATTGGTTGAGCAGGAAATGATTGAAAAACCTGGTCTCTGGGAGGGTCATACTGAAAATTACCTGTTAGTATCCTTCCCAGCCCAGGAGCCCTTAACAGGTCAATTGGTGCCTATAAAGATATTGGAGTACCGGGAAGGAAGGCTGTGGGGTCGGATTTTTTGAACATAAAAATCCTGGCCAATGGATTTTTGGAGGAGTAAAGGTAGAGGGGCAGGATTTTCTAAAAGACAAGTCGAAAGTAAACATGTACTGGACTTTTGAATACTTTTTTGAAAGGAGGAAAACCTTATCGATGTCCGATTGCATTTTTTGCAAAATAGCCGCGGGAGATCTCCCTTCAGAGATAGTTTATCAAGATGACCGTGTGGTAGCTTTCAAAGATATACGCCCTGTGGCGCCAATACATATCCTTATTATCCCCCGTAAGCACATCCCTGACCTTACGGCCATTACCGAGGAGGATGCCGAACTTATTGGGTATCTGCACCTGGTAGCTGTCAAAGTGGCCCAGGAGCAAGGTCTAGCTGACCGGGGTTTCCGTCTAGTTAACAATTGCAAGCAAGAAGGCGGCCAGGTAATCTACCATCTCCATTACCACCTCTTGGGTGGGCGGCAGATGAGGAACTTATGTTAAAGCCCCTTTTTTATTTAGTTCTTATTCCCTGGCCAAGTGAATAATCTTTCCTATGGGGGTGAGGAGATGAGAACCCTGGGCTTCGCCCTCCTGGGAGCCTTTTGCTGGGGTATAGCCCCCCTATTTGCCAAGCTCGCTCTTCTAGAAGTTTCGGCTACAACAGTATTGGTAGCCCGTACCTTTCTGGCTGGAGGCTTGGTAGCTCCCTGGGTAATTTATCAGGGCGGCCTGGGATATTTTTTGTCTATCCCTCCTAAAGCTTGGTTTTTGCTTGCTGTAGAAGCTTTTTTTACTGCAGTAGCTGGTGACCTAGCTTACTATAAAGCTTTAAAATATGGACACCCAGCGGAAGTGAATCTTATTATATCGTCTGCACCCTTCATTACCCTTATTTTTTCTGGCCTTCTCTTTTCTGAAAAGATTAGCTGGAATAAAGCGTTAGGAGGTTTGCTTATTTGCTTGGGCGTATTTCTAGTAGGATTGGCCGGAAAGTAAAGGTCTTGCTGAAAGATGTATAAGCTTAAAACTGGGCCCGATGAGGCGCGTTATATCAAACAAGGAAGGCTTAGCTAAAGGGGTGTAACCCTTTGCGCCTTATCCATATATTAGCCTTTCTATTGGCCTGTCTCCTCTTAGGCTGGCTGTGGTGGGAGCATCCTAAAGGAGGGCAGGCCTTCTCTCTCCCTTCAGGTCCTTCCCGAGATAAGTTAGAAGAAAGCTCCTCGGCCGAGGAAGCATTGCCCTGGGCGGGGAACAGGGATCTAGAGGAATTTTTAAGGAAATACAATACGCCTGTTTTATTAGCTTCCTACCACGCCAGTTTGCCTGATCCCATCCTTTGGGAAGCCTACAACGTGGCTTTAGCTGCTGATAGGTTAGCCGGTACTGTGGTCCAGCCTGGGGAAATATTTTCCCAGAATAGACTTTTAGGCCCCTATACCAAAGAGCGCGGCTACCGGGAAGGTCCAATGTATGCGGGTAACAAGATAATCCCTAGCGAGGGTGGCGGAGTCTGCAAAGTGGCTTCGGTACTTTACAATGTGGCTATACTAGCTAACCTAGAGATTATCGAGCGCCACCCTCATTCCCTAACGGTGCCTTACGTCCCGCCAGGCCAGGATGCCACGGTAGTTTATGGTAAATATGATTTTCGCTTTCGCAATAATACTTCTAGCCCTATTGTCATATGGGCTGATACTTATAATGATACTCTATATATAGCCTTTTACGGCCGGGAAAAACCACCTAAGGTAACCTGGCACCATGAAACCCTGGAGAAAAAGAAAACCTGGACAGAATACAGGAATAATCCTGCTCTGCCACCAGGTACCGAAAGGGTGGTCTTCCCCGGGCAGGATGGTGTAACAGTACACTCCTGGATAACCATTGAGTATCCAGACGGGAGGGTTATCCGCAAAGATTTAGGGATAAGCCGTTATCAACCTAGCCCGTGCCTAGTTGAACGGGGGCCTTCGTGAAACTGGCATTAGCTGCTCTCCCGAAAAGTGCATACTCTGCGGCTACTGTACTGAAGTTTGCCCCCAGTTCGCTATCCGGATGATATAGCCAGATGATCAAAAAGGAAAACGGCAGTAGATGTGGAATACATATATTTATGAGGAAGCGTACCAACCGCTACTTCACCCTGCTGCTGGTGCCTGAAGGGGGTTCAAAAACTCTTTACCTGCGGCTACCCTGGTGGGGTTTAAAATTAGCCGTTATCTTAATCATTTTTATTTTGGTAGCTACTACCTTCCTGGGGTATCTTTCCTTTAGGCTAGCTCGGCAGGCTCAAAATTTGCGGCATTTGGAGTTTGAAAACTTAAAGCAAGCCCAGGAAATAGCTAGGCTCCGAGCTGATACCCAGGCCCTGGAGGATAAAATAAATGAAGTAGAGGCCCTAGAGAATAAAGTGCGGCAGATATTAGGAGTGGAACGCCAGCGCTCTACTTTAAGCTCTCGGGGTTCTCACGCAAGTCGCAGGGACGCCGCCCCACAAGAACTTTTACCGGAGCTGGTGGTAGTTTCTACCAGGATAGCCCAATTAAAAGATAGGCTCCCTGAAATAGCAAGGCGTCTTCAGGATCTGGACCAGCAGATAGCAGAGCATCTAGCTTATCTTCAAGCTCGTCCCTCTTTGTGGCCGGTGGAAGGGGAAGTAACATCGCCCTTCGGTTACCGTCGTTCCCCCACTAACCGCTGGCGGTGGGAGTTTCATGATGGCCTGGATATTGCGGCCCCTCCTGGCACGCCCGTAAGGGCAGCTGGCGGCGGGCAGGTAGTTTACGCCGGGTGGATGGGGGTTTACGGGTTAGTAGTAATTATAGACCACGGGTATAGTTATCGTACTTTTTATGGTCACAATTCTTCCCTCCTAGTAAAGGAGGGGGACAGGGTAGCTAAGGGGCAGCCTATTGCCCGGGTAGGTAGCACAGGCCGGAGCACCGGGCCTCATCTACACTTTCGAATAGAAGTTGATGGCCAAGCGGTAGATCCGAGGCCATTTTTACCCTAGGAGGTAAAGGATGCTGGGACGCAAAACAGTCTCCTTGCAGGAAAATAGCCCAGTAAGCACAGTCATCGGGCAGGGGACCCGGATTAAAGGGACACTTGTTACCTCAGACTCCCTTCGTATAGATGGCTTTCTAGAAGGGGAGATAGATGCTTCCGGAGACCTCATTATAGGAGAGACGGGGGAAGTAGTAGCCACAGTTAAAGCACGTAACTTAGTAGTGGTGGGAAAATTGAAGGGTAATGTACATACTACAGGCAAGTTGGAAATACTGGCTAAGGGGGCTATTTATGGTGATGTTAAAGTAGGCGAACTAGCGGTAGAAGCAGGAGCTATTTTGTGCGGGAACTGTAGTATGGAAAAAGAGGGAAAGGAACCTGCCCTTAAGTAAGGGTATAGCAGTTGCCACCGGTTACGGGGGGAGGGAGATAGTGGATGAGCGAAGTACGCGTGGGTAAAGATGAGAGCCTGGATAGTGCTCTGCGGCGTTTCAAGCGCCTTTGCCAGAAGGCTGGACTGATGGCAGAGATGCGCAAGCGCGAGCATTATGAAAAGCCTAGTGTGAGGCGAAAGAAGAAGTCCCAGGCCGCCAGGAAGCGGCGCTGGCGTTAAAGCTTTTAGCCCTTCCTCCCGGCGAAGGGATAAGACTCTATACTATCCGGTAAGGCGACTGCTTTTAAATAAAGAATAACCTGCCCGGCTACTTTACGGCCGGGCTTTTCTATTATTTTTAGGAGGCCTTAAAGGGGTCTTTTTCCATAATGAAAGGCATAGATTGAGTAAGAGGGGGCGGATTTAATTATGCCGAAGCGGCGCAAAAAGGGTTGGAAGGTAACCCAGTCTACGCAAGTAAAGACTTTGAGAGCACAGGCGCCGGGAGCGAAAGCCCATATGGCCAGCTTTTTAGATCTGCCCCAGGAAGTAGTCTGTGATTGGCCTCGTCTAACCTTGATCGGAAACAGCCGCTTACTATTAGAAAACCACCGTGGGGTAATTATTTATGAAAACGATCTGGTGCGAGTAAATATAACCTTAGGGCAATTGGAAATAACCGGGCAAGATTTAAGACTTAAGGTCGTCCGGCCTGACGCCATCGCTGTAGAAGGGGCCATAAAATCGATACAGTTTTGCTAAGACAGCACAAATGTAAGAAACTAAGGGGACAAGTAGGCCATGGCTAAAAGGAGGAAGGAGCTGGTAATGGGTTGGGAGTGGCAAGCTCTTTTTAGAAACTATGTGGAAATTGAAGTAGAGGGAAAGAATAGGGAAGAATTCTTGAATGTTGCCTTACTCCAGGGCCTTGTTTTTTGGGATATAATTCAAAGCCCAGGCTCTAAAAAATTTAGGGCCAAAATACCGGTGGCTTCCTTTGCCCAACTCCGGCCGGTAGCCAGGAGAACCCGTTGCCGCGTTCGCCTTTTGGACAAGCGGGGTCCTCTCTTCTGGTGGCGGCGTCTTAAAAGCCGGGAGATGTTTTTGGTAGGGGCTGTTCTTTTTCTATTAGGGCTTTTTCTCCTTTCTAATTTTGTTTGGGCAGTGGAGGTGCTGCCACAAGGAGAGCTTATGAGGGTGGATCCCAGCCGGGTAAAGGCCGTGGCTGCGGAAGCGGGTTTAAAACCAGGTACTTGGAAAGGGAAATTAGATGTACGTACTCTAGAACATAAGATACTCCTTAAAGTGCCAGAACTCGCCTGGGTGGGGGTGAACTTCCAGGGTACCCGGGCGCATATTAAAGTGGTAGAGAAAATCTTTCCTTCGCAGGATGAGATGGGATCTGCGCCTGCCCATATAATAGCCACTAAAAATGGTATAATATCCGAAATTCTTGTCCTGGCCGGCCAGGCCCGGGTCAGCGTAGGCGATACTGTGCGCCAGGGAGATATCCTTATTTCTGGTCTCATTCTACCACTCCAGGAAAAGCCTCCCGGACCGGAAGAGCAACCCAAGCTCCCTGTACTACCTCGATTGGTCCGGGCCAAGGGGATCGTCCGGGCGCGGGTTTGGTACGAGGCCGAAGGAACAGCTCTTAGGGAGGAAATAAAGGAAGCCCTTACTGGACAGCGCAGTACAGCCCTTATATTGCGTACCCCCGGCCGGGAATATGTACTTAAAGGCTCCCTGGAGCCCCCTTATTCAACCTTTCGGCAGGAAAGTAGGGTTATGAAAGCCCCTACGTGGAGGAATTTTACTCTCCCTGTCGAACTGATTATTGTGACTTATTTTGAAACCTCGGTGGAGCGGAGATGGCTCAGCCAGGAAGAGGCGATAAATAAAGCTAAACAAGAGGCTTTATCAACCTTGCGGCAGGGCCTCCCGGCCCGGAGCAAAGTTTTAAGCGAGAGGGTCATCAGGGTTACGGAGGAGCCTGGCCTAGTACGGGTTAAGGTCCTCCTAGAAGCTGAGGAAGATATAGGACAGACAATCAACCTTAAGGAGCGTTAATTGTTAGCTTGGATGGGATTTCCGCTAAAGCTTGAGCTCTAGTGCTATTAAGTGCTAGGTTTGGTTCCGGCTTTACTCTCCCAGGAGAATGGAGTATAATAAATTGTCGCACAAGTATATAATGGGAGGTTGATTATTAAGTTTGGCCGAACATCTGGAGGTTAAAGTAGTTGTAGGTAATAATGGGGAGGCGGCTAACCTTTTTGGCCTCCATGATGAAAACCTAAAATATATTGAAAGCCAAGCGGGTGCTCGTATTGTAGCTAGAGGGAATGAGGTTTATATTTCGGGAGAAAAACAAGAAGTTGAAGAACTGGAGGAGCTTTTTCATCAACTCCTGGGCTTGGTAAGGGTGGGTTCTAGTATTAACACTACCACCATTAACTATGCCTGGAATCAAGTACGCCAGCGAAAAAAGGAAAAGGATACTTCATCCCCTGACTTAGCTGAGGCGCTGGGAGAAGTGCTTTATGTAACACCCCGTGGAAAGCACATACGGCCCAAAACTTTAGGGCAGTTGCGTTATGTTCAGGCTATACGCCAATATGATATAGTCTTCGGTATAGGGCCTGCGGGGACAGGTAAGACCTATTTAGCGGTGGTTATGGCGGTTAACGCTTTACGTTCCCGAAGCGTAGAAAGAATAATCTTGGCCCGGCCGGCTGTGGAGGCGGGTGAAAAGCTAGGGTTTTTGCCTGGTGACCTCCAGGAAAAGGTTAACCCTTATCTCCGTCCCCTTTACGACGGACTATACGATGTATTGGGAATGGAAATAGCACAAAAGTATATGGAAAAAAATATTATAGAAATAGCGCCCTTGGCTTACATGCGGGGGCGCACCTTGGATGATGCCTTTATAATTTTAGATGAGGCCCAGAATACCACTTCTGAACAGATGAAGATGTTTTTGACGCGTCTCGGTTTCGGTTCCCGGGCGGTAATAACTGGAGATATAACCCAGATAGATTTACCTCGTGATGTCCCTTCTGGCCTAGTAGAGGCCCAGCGTATCCTCCAAGGTATAGAAGGGATAGCCTTTGAATACCTGACTGAAGCTGACGTAGTACGGCATCCTCTTGTACAGAAGATTATCAAGGCCTACGAAAGGAGTGAACGGGCTTGGCGTGGCAATGGCTCGTAGGCCAGCTACGCTTGCTATGGGCCCGTGGGGGGCAGATAGGTCTGTTAAACAGGCGAACCCTCTGGGGAGGGATTTTATTTTTCCTGGCTGTAGCTATTATTGCGGCGGATTTCTTGCCTCAAAAGCTCGATCTCAAAGTGGGTCAGCCGAGCCCCAGGGATATCAAGGCTCCCCAAGGTATCGTTTACGAAAGCGAGGTATTAACTGCTCGAGCCCGCGAGGAAGCGGAACGCAAGGTGGAGCCTGTTTATAGAATTGATAATACGGTGGCTGAGAAGCTGGTAGAGGAGGCTCGGGTTCCCTTTCGGAATGTGCGCCAGATCCTCCTTCAAACCCCGGAGGGGGGGGCGCGGGAAGAAAAACTAGCGGCTGCCTTGGTAGGTTGGGAACTAGATGCCTCCACCAGGAAGGCTTTAGCCTCGGTCGATCAGAACAGCTTAAACACCTTGGAAGAACAGCTCGTTCAAGTTATACGCCGGCATATGCAGGGTGCTATATCCCGGGAAGCCCTGGAAACTACCCGCGAGAAAATGCTCACCGAGGTAGGGACGTTAAATGTAGAGGCTAAATATAAACCTTTCCTGGCTGCTATTATCCGGAAATTAGAGCTTAAGCCCACCCTAGTATATGATGTCGCCGCTACCCTGCAGCGCCGGGAAAAGGCCCGGGCTGAGGTGGTTCCCGTACAAGTGACTATCCGTCAGGGAGAGAAAATTGTAGGGGACGGGGAGATCGTTACTGAAGAAGATATCGAGGCTTTACAAAAGTTGGGTTTGTTACGTCCGGGAACACCTTGGAGAAGTCTGGTAGGTTTAATTTTGCTCCAAGGGGTTTTGGTATTTTTAGTACTTTTTTACTTGCGTACTTTTAAAAAGCAGATTTATGCCAGCGATCGTCTTCTTTTGCTTTTGGGACTCCTCTGGGTGGTTTTCCTTCTTTTCTCCCGGGGAGTAACCGCCATCAGCCTGGGGAATCGCCCTGAGATGTCCAGGCTAGTAGGGTATCTCATCCCTGTAGCTGCTGGATCCATGCTTACAGCTATTCTTCTCGATGGCCAGGTGGCGTTAATTTTTACAGTTTTTCTAGCCCTGGAGGCAGGTATCCTCGGAGGAAATTATTTCCAGCTAGTAGCCGCTGGAATTGTAAGCGGATTAACTGGTGTATATTGTGTAACCCATCTCGACCAACGTTCTAGCTTGGCTCGTTCCAGCCTTTTCCTTACTTTGGCTAACATGTTGGCCGTCCTGGCTTTAGGCTTACTTTTAGGGCACTCCTTATTGGAGATAAGTTTGGGTTTAGGTTTGGCCCTGGCCAACGGGGTGCTCTCGGCAGTTTTAACCATTGGTTTTTTACCCTTCTTAGAAAGTACCTTCGGTATTACTACCGCAGTCAAGCTCCTAGAACTATCTAACCCCAACCATCCTCTCTTAAAAAGGCTTTTATTGGAAGCACCGGGCACTTATCACCATAGTTTATTGGTGGCTAATTTAGCTGAAGCAGCAGCCGATGCTATAGGAGCGGATTCCTTACTTGCACGTATCGGAGCTTATTACCATGATATTGGTAAGCTCAAGCGACCTTACTTTTTTATTGAAAATCAAGTGGGCACAGAGAATCCCCACGATAAATTGTCTCCTTCCTTGAGTAGTTTGATCATTTCTTGCCATGTCAAGGATGGGCTAGAGCTGGCCCGTGAATTTGGGCTCCCCTCTGTAGTACAAGATATTATCGCTCAGCACCACGGGACAACCCTCATGTCCTTCTTTTACCATAAGGCTTGTGAAAAGAGCCGGGGCTTAGAGGTAGATGAAGGAGAGTTCCGGTACGAAACACCCAAACCCCAAAGTAAAGAGGCCGCCATTGTCATGTTGGCCGATAGCGTGGAGGCGGGTATCCGATCCTTACCCAAGCTTACGCCGAGCCGTATGGAAAGTTTCGTACGTAAGATTATAAAGGAAAAACTGGAAGACGGCCAGCTGGAAAACAGCGATTTAACTTTCCGGGATCTGGCCATAATAGGGGATGCTTTTTTAAGGGTGCTAAATGGCATTTATCATTCCCGGGTAGAATATCCAGAAGCTGTTTTGCGGGAAATGGAAAGGAGAAAGAACCGCAATGGAATGCTTCATAAACAATCAGCTGGCTAGTGAGCTAGATCCTAACTTAGAAAAGATGATAAGGGTACTCCTCGAAGAGGCGGCCCGGCTTGAGGGGGTACCGGAAGAGGCTGAGGTAAGCTTGACTTTGGTGGATGATGAGGAGATGCGCCGCCTGAATCGTAATTTTCGAGGGATAGATGCTCCCACCGATGTCCTTTCCTTTGCTTTGCAGGAGAAAGTTCCTGGAGAACCAGAGATCCAGGGAGGGGAGGGTGAGCTGCTCCTTGGGGATATCTTTATCTCCTTAGATACAGCCCGTCGTCAGGCTAAAGCTTACGGTCATTCCCTGGAAAGAGAAATAGGGTTGCTTACCATACATGGTTTTTTACATCTTCTAGGTTACGACCATGACACTCCGGAGGCAGAAGAAACAATGTTCCGTCGGCAGCAGGAGCTGTTAAGTAGGGTGGGGCTAGGGGATGATTAAAAAGTTCGAGGCGGCCCTGGCTGGCCTTTTGTATACCTTACGTACTCAGGTTAATATGGCCATTCACTTGGGAGCGGCTGTAGCTGTATTTTTACTAGGCTACTATTTCCAGCTGGAGGGCTGGGAATGGGGTGTCTTAATTCTAACAGTAACTTTAGTGCTTGCTGCGGAAACCTTTAATACAGCCCTGGAGCTAGCCGTAAATTTATCTTGCCCCCATTATCACCCTCTGGCGCAGAAGGCCAAAGACGTGGCCGCCGGAGCTGTCTTGGTTACCGCTTTAGGAGCTGTAATAGCTGGTATCCTCATTTTTTTACCTAAGTTTCTCAGAGCCTTTTAATTGGGTGGCGACTAAGTCCCTTCGCCGGATAGTACGGTAAAAAAGCCGGGGGGGTTCGTCCAGGGGTTTACCGGACAACAGTCCCAAGTGCTGGAGGAGATCTAAGGTTCCGGAGGTAAGTTCATACTTCCGAATTTCCTTTAGGGCAATCCAGCGAGCTTCTGCTACGTCCGAAGCCGGCCTCAGCTCCCCGGAAACGTATCGAGCCCAAAAATCTACAAGGACAAAGTGGTACTTAACCCGGCCCAGTTCATCCAGGTAAATGCTGTCTAATACCGCTATTGGTGGCCCAACTTGGATAACGATACCGCATTCCTCAGCCACTTCCCTTTCTAGAGCTTGGCTTAAGGTTTCCCCTGCTTCTACCCGGCCTCCTGGAATACTCCATAAGCCTTGGGCGGGGGGTTGTCCGCGGAGTACAAGGAGTAGCTTTTCTTCCCTTATAATAACGGCTCCCACACCCACTAGAGGCTGGCTTGGGTAGGTACGCGACACCTGTTTATTCCCCTCCTAAGTTTTCTTTTAGGTAGGCTAGACAATTCACCTTTTATTCCGAGTATGGTACAATGATACCAACTGGAAAATATCCTTGACAAGTACCAGGAAGAGAATGGGGGTATAATAAAATTAGAGAGAGACTTTTATATTTAGCTTACGAAGCCAAAGCGAAGGCTTATGCTCCCTACTCCCATTTCCCGGTGGGAGCTGCCTTGCTGGCTACCTCGGGTCGCATTTATCAGGGTTGTAATATAGAAAATGCTTCTTACGGGCTAACTGTGTGCGCCGAGAGGGTGGCCCTATGGAAGGCTATTTCTGAAGGTGAACGCGAGTTTGTGGCCTTGGCTGTGGTAGGTGGGGAACTTGCGGCTTGTTTCCCTTGCGGTGCTTGTCGGCAGGTTTTAGCAGAATTCGCACCTAACTTGGAGATCATTACCGGCCAGCCTGGACAAAGATATCTTACTCGCAAGCTTAAGGATCTTTTACCGGAAACCTTTACTTTCAAGGAGACGTAATGTCTATGCTGGAAACCCCCTCCTACCGTTCGGGTTTCGCAGGTTTAATTGGCCGGCCCAATGCAGGCAAATCTACTCTACTCAATACCTTGGTGGGCCGCAAGGTGGCCATCATATCAGATAAACCTCAGACTACCCGTAATAAGATTTTGGGGGTTTACACTGATGAGCAAGCCCAGATTATTTTTTTAGACACCCCTGGTATTCATAAACCACGGCACCGTCTAGGGGAATATATGGTTCAAGTAGCCCAACAAACCTTAAAGGAAGTAGACGTAGTCGTATATGTGGTAGATGCTGCCGTGGAACCGGGGGCAGGGGAAGAATATATACTTAACTCCCTGAAGGGTATTTCCACACCCGTGATCCTTGTTTTAAATAAAATAGATTTAATTTCTGAAGAGCAACTCCTTAGGGTGCAACAGTTTTTCCAAAGCCGGTTCGAACCGGCTGGGATGGTGGCCCTTTCTGCCTTACAGGGTACTAACGTCGAGCAGCTACCACCTTTGATAATTCAACATCTTCCTCCAGGACCACAGTACTACCCGCCAGAACAGATTACCGACCAACCTGCCAGACTCATCATAGCTGAACTCATCCGGGAGAAGATCCTCCTTTTAACTGAGGAAGAGGTGCCCCACGCGGTAGCTGTGGTAGTGGAAGATATGCTGGAAAGACCTGGAGGGATCCTTTACGTACCGGCTACTATTTATGTAGAAAGGGATTCCCAAAAGGGGATTCTTATCGGGAAGGGAGGTCGTATGCTTAAAGAAATTGGAATCCTAGCACGCCAAGAGATAGAAGCCCTTCTAGGTAATAAAATTTATTTGGATCTCCGGGTGCGGGTGAAAAAAGATTGGCGGCGGCAGGAAGGAGCCTTGCGACAGCTGGGCTATGAGGTTGGTAGAAGGAGACCAGTATAGGCTGATGATTTTGGGTCAGAATTATAAGGAAGAGGCTTTCGCCTTTAAGAGGAGGAGAAACCCCTGTGCGACCCAGCGACGCTTTATGGCAAATTTTTGCCGCAACAGGTCATATAGGAATTTACTTGTTGTATAAACGGCAACGAGATTATGAATTAAGGGCTTGCGGGCAAGAAACCCAAGGGGAGGTTTTTATAGAGCAGCCTAGCTCTATTACAGGTTAAGACATGGGCAAACTTTATCAGGTAAGAGGTATAGTCTTATCCACCCGGGATTTTCAGGAAAACGATCGGATATTAAATATCTTAACTCCAAGCAAAGGTAAAATCACAGCTATAGCCAAAGGGGTACGCAAGGCCACAAGCAGCTTACGCAGCGGCACCCAGCGGTTGTGTTTGGCTCGGTTTCTCCTTTATGAAGGTAAAAGCCTGGCCATAGTTACCCAGTGCCAGGTGGAAGATTTTTTTGGCCCTGTGAGGGAAAGCCTGGAAAGGCTTTTAACAGCTTGTTATTTGGCGGAGATAGCTGAAGCGGTTACGGTACCTGGACAGCCTAGTTCCGGTATGTTTGGGCTCCTTAAGGGAAGTTTAACCCTTCTTACTAGAGAAGATCCGTTTCTGGTAGCCCGTACTTTTGAAGCCAGGACCATTAGTCTCCTAGGATTAGCTCCCCGGTTGGGTTCTTGCGCTGCCTGTGGAGGAACTTTAAGTTCACGAGGACCGGTAGCGGTATCCCCGGCTGCGGGGGGTGCTTTATGTCCTTCCTGCCAGGGAGGTTATGGCCCAGAATATTACCTTTCGCGGGAGAGTTTGGGTGCCTGGCAACGTTTAAGCGATTTAAGGGGGAAAAACCTCCATTGTTTAAAACTTTCCGCCCGATGTCGGGGAGAATTAGAGGAAGTTTTGCCTGCCTATTTGGAATACTATCTAGAAAGAAAGCTAAAATCCCGGAGACTACTCCACCTTGAGGAGGATGGACATGAGCACTGAATTGGATAAAATCGATATCCTCCGGAAGCGCTTGGGGCTGACTTATCGTGAAGCTAAGAAAGCCCTAGACGAGGCAGGAGGGGATGTTATCGAAGCCTTGATCAGGTATGAGGAGGGGAAGAAATCCGAAGTAGTTGAACAAATAGAAACCTGGAGCAGCAAAATTTTGGCCCGGATTAAGGAAATATTGCAAAAAGGTCAGGCTACTAAAATTAAGATTAAAAAGGATGGAAAAACAGTAGCAGAGATACCGGCCACGGCTGGTGCCTTGGGTGTACTGGGGGTCTTAGCCAGTACGGAGCTAGCTATCCTGGCCGGGATCAGTACAGTGGCAGCCCTCTTTAACCGCTATACCTTGGAAATAGAGCGTCCAGGCGGGCAGGTAGAAGAGCACGCCCTCGATTTAAGGGATAAAGAGCAGGAAATGGGTAGAAGTTGACAATCTCCACCTCCTTTGATAAATTATCAAGCGGAGGAAGGCTCCCGTCCCTGGTGGGGCGGGTTTTTTATGTAGGACGGTACCCAATTATCTTTATAGTGAAGGAGTGCCCGAAGCACGTGAATTTCCAGGAGTTGATCCTTGCCCTCCAGGAATTTTGGGCCCGGCAAGGCTGTGTTATCCAGCAGCCTTATGATTTAGAAAAAGGGGCGGGGACTATGCACCCGGCCACTTTCTTGCGCGTTTTGGGACCTGAGCCCTGGCGCGTGGCTTACGTGGAACCATCTCGCCGGCCTACTGACGGACGTTACGGAGAGAATCCCAACCGCCTTCAGCATTACTACCAGTTCCAGGTTATACTTAAACCTTCTCCCCCAGACGTTCAGGATATTTATCTAAAAAGCTTGGAATACATAGGTATAAATCCACTGGAGCATGATATCCGGTTTGTAGAGGATAACTGGGAATCACCTACCTTGGGGGCCTGGGGGCTGGGCTGGGAGGTATGGTTGGATGGCATGGAGATCACTCAATTTACTTATTTCCAACAATGCGGAGGTTATGACTTAAAGCCAGTGAGCGCAGAGATTACCTACGGCCTGGAACGTCTGGCCATGTATATTCAGCAGGTGGATAGCATTTTTGACATTGAGTGGGTAGATGGTATCACTTATGGAGATATTCACCACCAAGGAGAGGTAGATTACTCCCACTATAATTTTACCGCGGCTGATATCTCTATGTTGTTTTCCCTTTTCAATGCTTATGAAGCGGAAGCCAAACGGGTGATTGAGCAAGGGCTGGTTCAGCCTGCCTACGATTATGTCCTTAAATGTTCCCACACCTTTAATTTGCTTGACGCCCGGGGGGCCATAAGCGTTACAGAGAGGACAGCCTATATAAGCAGGGTTCGTCACCTAGCCCGCCTTTGCGCGACCGCGTATCTCGAGCAGAGGGAGAGGTTGGGTTATCCCCTCCTTAAGAAATGCTCTCCAAGGCTTCCGGGACCGGGAGAAGGAGCAGTTCATATGAAGGTCCCCGTGAGAGGAACTAAAGAAGGAGCCTACGGCACCCGGCAAGACCTTAAAGATAGCCTCGACATCAAGGAGGGGTAGAACGTGGCCCGGGACTTTATCTTGGAAATAGGTACGGAAGAGATGCCAGCACGAGTGATACCTTCTACCTTAGAGCAATTGGAAGAACTGGCTTCCAACCTCTTCCGAGAAGAGCGTTTGGTATATCAAAATTTGGTAGCCTACGCTACTCCACGACGCCTGGTTTTATATGTAACCGGACTGGCTGAGGAACAAGAGGAGCTGGTGAAAGAAGTAAAAGGTCCGCCGGTAAGGACAGCCTTTACTCCCGAGGGCCAGCCTACCCGGGCGGCTTTGGGCTTCGCCCAAAGCCAAGGTGTGGCAGTAGAAGAGTTGGTGATCCGTTCTTTACCCGGGGGAGATTATGTGTTTGCTATTAAGAAGGAAGTTGGCCGGCCGACTTTAGAGGCCTTGCCTGGTATCTTGACCAAATTAGTAGAAGGTCTAAATTTTCCCCGCCCTATGCGCTGGGGTGATCTGGACTGGCGGTTCATTCGACCGGTAAGGTGGCTTCTGGCCCTCTTTGGTAGCGAAGTTGTTCCTTGGGAATTGGCGGGGCTCAAAGCTGATCGGTTTACTTACGGTCACCGATTTTTAGCTCCGGGACCGCACCCGGTACCTTCTCCCCAGGCTTATTTCCAAGTACTGGAGAAGAACTATGTAATAGTGGATCACCGGCGCCGGCGGCAACTCATATGGCAGCAAGTGCAGAACCTGGCTCAAGAAGCTAATGGGCGGGTGGAAGAAGATCCTGAACTTCTAGAGGAGATAACCTTCCTAGTAGAGTATCCCACAGCTTTACTCGGCAGGATAGAAGAAAAATACCTCAATCTTCCTGAGGAAGTAGTTACCACCCCCATGCGCGGACACCAGCGCTATTTTCCTGTACGGGATGGCCAGGGGAAGCTTTTACCCCTCTTTATTGCTGTCCACAATGGTACAAAAACCTACGTTGATAACATACGGCCGGGGTACGAGAAGGTCCTCAAAGCCCGCCTGGCCGATGCAGCTTTCTTCTACCAGGAAGATCGCAAAAGCCCCTTGGCCAGTAAAGTGGCTAAGCTTAAGGAGATACTTTTCCAGGAGAACTTGGGTACCATGTTGGACAAGACCCGGCGGATAAAACAACTTTCTTTATACTTAGCTCGGGTTTTAGATCTACCGGATAAAATTTACCCTTACATAGAACGTACTGCTGAGCTGGCCAAAGCCGATTTAGTTACCAATATGGTCTATGAATTTCCGGAGCTCCAGGGTATTATGGGATACTACTACGCTACAGCAGATGGGGAGGAAAGGGAAGTTTGTGAAGGGATAAGGCAGCATTATTGGCCCCGTTTTTCTGGGGACCGCATACCAGAGTCCCTTACAGGCATGGTTGTAGGCCTGGCCGATCGATTGGATACGTTGGTGGGTTGCTTTGCTTGTGGCCTTATTCCTACAGGTTCCCAGGATCCCTACGGGTTGCGCCGTCAAGCCCTAGGGATGGTGATCATGGCCGTGGAATTGGGATTAAAATTTTCCCTAACAGAGGCCATTTCTACTGCATATAAGACCTATATGAACGAACGCATTGTGCTCCCCCGGTCCTTAGAAGAGGTTAAAGAAGAACTCATGCAGTTTTTCCGGGGAAGGATGGAATATATCTTAAGCGAAAAAGGAGTACGCTATGATGTGGCAGATGCTGTACTGGCCGTAGGTTGGGATGATTTAGCGGATTCTTATGCTCGGGCCCGCGATCTGGAAACTTTTCGCCAGGAGGGTGATTTCGCCGGTCTTCATACTGCCTTTACCCGGGCCTTTAACCTAGCCCGCCAGGCTCCTGAGAAGGCAGAAGTGCTCGAAGAAAGCTGCTTGACGGAAGAAGCTGAACGAAGATTATACTTGGCCTTACAGGAAGCTAGGGCAAAGGTTCTCCCTTATTTGGCTCAAGGGGATTACCTTAAGGCCCTACAAATTTTAACCTCTTTACGGGAACCTATTGATGTCTTCTTTGATAAGGTTCTTGTTATGGCCCCGGATCCTGAGGTACGGCGCAACCGGTTAGCTCTGCTGCAAGGGGTAACGAACCTTGTGTTGCAGGTGGCTGATTTTTCCCGCCTGGTTCCTGCATAGTGAAATTTTTCGATCCTTAAGAAGGAAAAAGGCTGGTAATGTTGTATACGTTATCATGTATACAACTGTGCCGGCGGGTGATTTGAGGGTGGTGACGCCGTGCAACTTTCGCCGCGGCAGGAAAAGATTGTGGAGATTGTCAAGCGCCATGGCCCTATTACCAGCCACCAGATTGCGGAAATGCTTAATTTGACTAGGGCAGCCTTGCGGCCTGATTTGGCTATCTTGACCATGTCAGGTATACTAGAAGCCCGGCCTCGAGTGGGATATTTTTACCAGGGGAGACCCGCCCGGGCCCTGGTAGCCGAGGAACTAAAAAAAATAAAAGTGGGAGATGTAAAGGGGTTACCTAAAGTCATAAGATACGATGCTTCAGTATATGATGCCATAGTGACCTTATTTTTGGAAGATGTAGGGACGCTTATGGTGGTAGATAGCGAGGGCCATCTAGAGGGGGTAGTATCTCGTAAGGACTTACTTAAGGCGGCAATAGGTGGCACTGCCAATCTACAGACCATGCCGGTTTCTGTAGTTATGACCCGTATGCCTAACATTATCTGCACCACCCCTGAAGAAAGCGTCCTGACTGCAGCCCAAAAAATAATTGAGCATGAAGTAGATGCCCTGCCGGTAGTGCGCCCAGTGGCGGGTAAAGAAAAAAAATTGGAGGTTATCGGCCGGATCACTAAAACCACCATCACTCGCCTATTTGTAGAACTGGGCACGGCCGACAGGTAGAAAGGGGGGCTCCACCATCGGAGTCATATATGTTGTTTCCGACTCCTTAGGTGAAACCGCCGAATATGTGGCCCGGGCGGCAGCCAGTCAGTTTGACGGGAGTGACTTCGACATCCGCCGGATCCCTTATGTAACTGAGCTAGAGCACTTAGAAGAAATAGTGAACGCCGCAGCCCAGGAAAAAGGGATCATTGCCTTCACCTTAGTGCTTCCGGAACTTAAAAGAAGGCTTCTTGAGCTGGCTGGTGAATATAAAGTGCCGGCGGTGGACTTACTTGGGCCTATGCTAGAAGCCATTGCTACAGTTACTGGCAAGTCTCCCCGCCTGGAGCCAGGTCTTATAAGACGCCTGGATGAGGATTATTTCCGCAAGATGGAAGCCATCGAGTTTGCTGTTAAATACGATAATGGGAAAGATCCCCGAGGGCTCTTATATGCTGATCTTATCCTTATAGGAGTTTCTCGTACTTCCAAGACTCCTGTATGCATGTATCTGGCCCACAAGCGTATACGAGCTGCCAACTTGGCTTTGGTGCCGGAAGTACCCCTTCCTGAGGAGCTCTTGGCCGTTCCCCGGGAAAGGATAATTGGGCTGACCATCTCTGCTGACAAACTTTACCAAATACGCCAGGAGCGCCTTAAAACCATGGGTTTTTCTGGGCCTGCCGATTATGCCACTTTAACCCGTATCAAGCAGGAACTGGCCTATGCTGAAGAAGTTATGCATCGTTTAGGCTGTCCTGTAATCGACGTTACCAATAAGGCCGTGGAAGACACGGCTATAAAGATATTACAAATTTATAATCGGAGGGAGAAGGATGGCAGGTAAAAAGTACATCTACATGTTTTCTGAAGGTCGAGCTGATATGCGGAACTTACTAGGCGGCAAAGGAGCCAATCTCGCTGAGATGACTAACATAGGTCTCCCCGTACCGCCAGGTATTACCATTACCTGTGAAGCTTGTAATGAGTACAACCGGCTGGGGAAAGAGTTTCCTCCGGGTTTAGAAGAAGAACTCGAAGAGCGTCTTAAGGACCTGGAAAGGATTAACGGGAAAAAGTTAGGAGATCCCCAGAATCCCTTGCTGGTTTCCGTCCGCTCCGGCGCTCCTGTATCTATGCCCGGGATGATGGATACCATCCTAAACTTGGGCTTAAACGACCAGTCTGTTCAAGGTTTAGCAGCCAATACAGGGGATGAGCGGTTTGCCCTGGACTGCTATCGGCGCTTTATACAAATGTTCGGGGATGTTGTTTTAGGGATAGATCACCATAAATTCGAAGCCATCCTAGAGAAGCATAAAGAGCGCCTTGGAGTGAAGTTCGATCACGAGCTTACTCCGGCGGCACTTAAAGAAGTTATAGCGGAATATAAGGATCTGGTAAAAACCGAGACAGGTCGCGAGTTTCCCCAGGAACCCCAAGAACAGCTCCGGATGGCTATACGGGCGGTCTTCGATTCCTGGAATAACCCGCGGGCTATTGTATACCGTAAGATCAACAAGATTCCCGATGACCTAGGTACCGCTGTGAATATCCAGACCATGGTTTTTGGGAACATGGGTTCCACCAGTGGCACAGGTGTAGCTTTTACCCGGAATCCCTCTACTGGAGAAAAGGGTCTCTATGGTGAGTATCTCCTCAATGCCCAGGGCGAAGACGTGGTGGCCGGTATCCGGACGCCCAAACCCCTGGCCCAACTCAAAGAAGAGATGCCCGAAACTTACCGGCAGTTCGAGGAGATCTGCGAGCTTTTGGAGAAGCATTATCGGGATATGCAGGATATTGAGTTTACCATTGAAAGGGGCAAGCTTTACATCCTACAGACCCGTGCCGGGAAACGCACTGCAGCAGCCGCGGTTAAGATAGCTGTAGATATGGTACAGGAAGGTCTTATTACCAAAGAGGAAGCTATCTTGCGGGTGGACCCGGATCAGGTGGTCCAGCTTCTGCACCGCCGTGTGGATCCTAAAGCGAAGGTAGAGGTCATCGCTAAAGGGCTCCCAGCTTCTCCCGGTGCAGCTTGCGGGAAGGTTGTCTTCGATGCTGATGAGGCCGAAAGATTGGGTCTTGAAGGCGAAAAGGTAATTTTAGTTCGTAACGAGACCACCCCTGACGATATCCACGGCATTGTCCAGGCCCAAGGAGTGCTGACAGCCAGGGGAGGTATGACCAGCCATGCGGCAGTAGTGGCCCGAGGCATGGGTAAGCCGGCTGTGGTCGGCTGCGGGGACATTAAGATCGATGTAGGTGGTAAGAGGTTCTTCGTGGGCGACCTGGAGGTTAAAGAAGGGGATATTATCTCCATCGACGGGGCCACGGGGAACGTTATGCTGGGTGAAGTACCCCTGATAGAACCCCAACTTACTGGCGAGTTTAAGACCTTACTCCAGTGGGCTGATGAAGTCCGGCGCCTGAAGGTGCGTGCCAATGCCGACACTCCTGAAGATGCGCGGCGTGCCCGGGAATTCGGTGCCGAAGGTATAGGCCTTTGCCGTACAGAGCATATGTTTATGGCCGTGGATCGTCTCCCGGTGGTTCAGCAGATGATTCTGGCCAAGACCAAGGAGGAACGGGAAGAGGCTTTAGCTAAGCTCTTGCCCATGCAGCAGGGCGATTTCTACGAGATCTTAAAGGTAATGGAAGGATTGCCGGTTACTATCCGGTTGCTGGATCCGCCTTTGCACGAATTCCTGCCTAGCTCGGAGGAGCTGTTGGTGGAGATCACCAGGCTAGAAGCTACTAATGGAGATAAAGCGGAGATAGAAGCCAAACGGGCCCTCTTGCGGGAGGTCCGGGCCCGGGAGGAGTTCAATCCTATGCTGGGCCATCGTGGGTGCCGTTTAGGTATCACCTATCCTGAAGTCTACGCTATGCAGGCCCGGGCGATTTTCCAAGCCGTAGCCCAGCTTAAAAAAGAAGGTATCAATGTGTTACCTGAGGTAGAGATCCCACTGGTAATACATGTTAATGAGTTGCGCCGCCTGCGGCAGCTAGTGGAAGAAGTAGCAGAACAGGTTAAGAAGGAGACCGGTGTCGACTTCGAATATAAGGTTGGTACTATGATAGAAATGCCACGGGCTTGTGCTACCGCGGATGAGATAGCCGAAGAGGCGGAATTCTTCTCCTTCGGCACCAACGATCTTACCCAGACTACCTTTGGCTTCAGCCGTGATGATGCGGAAGCTAAATTCCTACCTCAGTACTTGGAAGAAAAGATTCTAAAAGATAACCCCTTTATTGTTCTCGATAGAGCTGGGGTAGGCAAGTTCATGCGGATGGGTGTAGAATTGGGCCGCAAGACCAGGCCTACTTTAGAGATAGGTATCTGCGGTGAACACGGTGGTGAGCCGAGTTCTGTGGAATTCTGCCACCAGATAGGGTTGGATTATGTAAGCTGCTCACCCTTCCGTGTACCTGTGGCCCGTCTAGCCGCTGCTCAAGCTGCCCTGAAGGAGAGAAAGGCGCAAGTTTTTGAGCGCGATGTATAAAGAGGTAGGGAAGGTTAAGAGCCTAGGTTTTAAGGGGGATGCCGGATCTAGGCGGTCAGCCAGGAACGGCATCCCTATTTCTCATTCTTTCCAAGTTTCCTCGCTGAAAAGCTGAAGGCCTTGCCTTAACAGCAGGGCAGCGGTGACCCCGCAGCCGGTCCTAGTGCAGCCGCTGAAGGTACCGTTATAGATGGCCCGGATTCCGCAGGAGGGGCTTCTTTCTTTAAGGATGGCTACCCTAGTGCCCAGGGCACGGGCTAACTCTGCTGTGGCCCTGGCTCCTTGTAGAAAGGCGGCTGTGACATCGCGGCCCTCTTTATCTACAACCCGCGCCCGGCCTTCCAGGACGTCAAAGCCGTCGCCACCCTGTATTTCCGCTGGCGGACGAGGTATGGATAGCCCCCCTAATTTTTCCGGACATACAGGTATAGCCTGGCGCCGGGTCACAAGTTCTTTAATTTCTGGTACCAGATTAGAGCCCCCATTATACTTACAGTGATATCCTGCCAGGCAAGCGCTTACAAGAATAGGGGGTCGGTTTTCCATAAATATATCCCCACTTTAACTAAAAAGTGTTTTCCTTAATTTTATCTTTAAGCACTACTCCTAACAAGTATGACCGAATCTACTTTCCTAGGGCGAATCCAATTGTCGGAGGGAGGCATATACTATTATGGCTCAGTGCGTTAATATAGCTGAAAATAAAAAGATGTGTACTTGTACGTATGAACCTTGTCCTAGAAAGGGTAACTGTTGTGCTTGCCTTCTTTACCATAGGAGGCATGGCGAGCTACCAGGGTGTTTGTTCCCACCAGAAGTAGAACGGACCTATGACCGCAGCATAGATCGCTTTGTAGCCTGGTTTAACCGGGGGCGGAAGTAAGGCGGTGCTATTCTTTATGAAGCCGCTTAAAGAAGTAACCATTTATACTGATGGGGCTTGTAGCGGAAACCCTGGACCGGGAGGTTGGGCTGCTATCCTCCTTTACGGCAGTCACCGAAAGGAACTTTCCGGGGCTGTGCCAGATACGACAAATCAGCGCATGGAGCTTACAGCTGCCCTGGAAGCTTTGAGGGCCCTGAAGGAGCCGTGCCGAGTAAAACTTTACAGTGATAGTGCTTATCTAGTGAACGCCTTCCGGGAAGGGTGGATTAAGCGGTGGCAAGAAAACGGTTGGCGGACAGCTAAAAAGGAACCGGTGGAAAACCAAGACTTATGGCAAGAGCTGGTACGGGTGGCTTCCCAACACCAGGTGGAATGGGTGAAAGTAACTGGCCATAGTGATGACGAAGAGAATAACCGGTGTGATGCGTTAGCCCGGGCGGCCATTTCTAGACTTCTCAAGGGAGAATAAGCCTAAAGAACATTTTAGGTATAGATATGATAAGTGCCAGCAGGAAAAAGCTCCCCGGTGTCGAACCTTTTCCCGAAAGTAGAAGATGAAGGGTGGCCTTAATGCTGATCATAGGTATCAATGGAAGCCCTAACAGAACAGGTAATACAGCATATCTAATCCAGGAGGGATTAAAGGCGGCTGCCTCGACCGGTGCACAAACTGTGCTTATTCACGTGACGGATGTCCTAGCTGACCAAAAACATCCTTTTTGCAACCAGTGTAGCTCTCCCTGCCAGGGTTCCTGTTCCCGGGGTAACCGGTTAGGGGAAGCTTACGACTTATTGCGCCGGGCCGACGGTATACTTTTAGGTAGCCCGGTGTACTTCGGGAGCGTTTCTGCCCAGCTCAAAGCTTTCTGGGATAAAAGCCGTATTTTACGTAAAGAGAAAGCTTTGTTAAATGTAGTTGGGGCTGCCCTAGCTGTAGGTGGCAGCCGCTTCGGCGGGCAGGAGACTACTTTGAAGGCCCTTTTTGATATGATGTTGGTTCAGGGTATGATGATAATCGGGGATGGATACCAGGATTATGATTGTGGTCATCACGGAGGTTGTAGCCAGGCCCCTGCTGAGGAGGATGAATTTGCCCGGCAGCGAGTAAGGATTTTAGGCTTGCGGTTGGCTGAGGTAGCTGCTGCTACTATGTCCCTTCGTCGGAGGGACTTATAAAGAAGCAAACCGGAGGGCAAGGATTTGGATGAAGTTACTTCTGCGGGAAGAAGCTGAACGTTTGGAGGAGGAATTGTTATCTCCTTTTGCCTCTTTAAGCAGCCGTACTCGAGGCCGGGACCGGCCGGAAGAGCCCTGCCGAGTACGTACCGAATTTCAAAGGGATAGGGATAGAATTATCCATTCTAAAGCCTTTCGACGCCTAAAACATAAAACCCAGGTCTTCATAGCTCCTGAGGGCGATCATTATCGTACCCGTCTCACCCACACCTTAGAAGTAGCTCAAATAGCGCGTACCATCGCCCGCGCTCTACGTCTCAATGAAGACTTAACTGAAGCTATAGCCCTGGGGCATGATCTGGGGCATACTCCTTTTGGGCACGCAGGCGAAGAAGCCTTAAATGAAGTGGTACCTGGGGGTTTTAAACATAATGAGCAGAGCTTGCGGGTAGTGGAGGTATTGGAAGGCGAAGGGGGGCTTAATCTCACTTGGGAAGTACGGGACGGTATTGCCCACCATACTGGGCCTGTTAAGCCCCAGACCTTGGAAGGGCAAGTGATCTGCTATGCTGATCGTATTGCCTATATCAACCACGATATAGATGATGCTTTGCGCGCTGGGATAATTACTTTAGAAGATTTACCTCAAGATTGTCTGGAAGTTCTAGGTTATGAGCATCGTCAGCGCATTAATACCATGGTTTTGGATATCATTCAAAACAGTTGGGGGAAAGATCATATCACCATGAGCTCGCGAGTTCAGGAAGCTACAGATACTTTGCGAGCTTTTCTTTTTAAACATGTATATATAGGCTCGCGGGCTAAGGCGGAGGAGGGCAAGGCTAAGAGGATGCTAAAGGATCTCTATTATTTTTACCTGGAACACCCCGAACTCCTTCCCCCAGCTAAAAGACCGGAAGATGATTTGCCCCGGCGCGTATGTGATTATATAGCAGGCATGACAGACCGCTTCGCCATCTTACAATACCAAAAGCTATTTGTACCTACCGGTTTTCCACTGTAAATAAAATAAAAAGAGGAATAATGGGAAGGTACCTGGAAAATCTCTTCGCTCGTCAGGCTATCCGGCGCTTGACGAAGGCGCCGGCAGGATTTCCCTTGGGTACCTTCCAAGCTTATTATAACCATGAATCCCATATTTTATACTAAACTAAGTTTTTTACTGGCGGGTTTTAAAATAAGGTTCAAAGAGGGGGAGGATAACCCCCTTATATAAAACATAAAGGGTACTTCCACCGAGCAGCGCTATTAACAAAAAGGCAATGAATTTTCCCATGTAGGTCACCCCGTTTTTATTATGGCCAGCCGTACAGGAAGCTAAACTTAAGAGCGAGGTATATTATGGTAAATAGTTACAAATAATAGATTAGGCCAATATTCCCCTAAAAAAAGAGGATATTTGCCTTCAATGGCGAATACAATAAAAACATTTGGGCCGAAAGATTATAAGGGGGCACCCTTCTTGCTGGCCGCCTTTCGGGAGAACTTGATCGAGGAGATTAAGACTAGGGTGGATATTATAGACTTGATAAGTGAATATGTCCCTTTAAAGAGGCGGGGCCAGAATTATGTAGGTCTATGCCCTTTTCATACTGAGAAAACCCCTTCCTTTACTGTTAGCCCAAGTAAGCAACTGTTTTATTGTTTTGGATGCGGGGTGGGGGGCGATGCCTTCACCTTTTTAATGAAGCGTGAGGGATTAAACTTTAGTGAGGCCTTGACACGGCTAGCTGAGCGGGTAGGAATAAACTTAGAAGAAGGGGAAGGGGCAGGGATCTTTAAGCTCCGCCGGGAAAAGGAGAGACTATATCAGATCGGTGCCCTAGCAGCGAGATTTTATCATCTTATCCTGCTCCGGCATCCTACTGCAGCGCAGGCCAGGGAATACCTCCAGCGCCGCCGGGTAAGCCTGGAAGCCGTAAGAAAGTTTGAACTTGGATATGCTCCGGACAGCCCTAGGGCTTTAGTGGATTATCTTAAGCGCCATGGATTTCATCCCCGGGAGATTGCTTTGGCAGGGTTGGCGGCTTCTAGAGCCCCGGAAGGTAGCTTTGATCGCTTTCGTCGACGGCTAATGTTCCCGGTGAAGGATCCAGCGGGTAAGGTGATTGGCTTTGGCGGCCGAGCTCTGGACAATAGCGAACCTAAATATCTAAACACCCCAGAAACACCACTCTTCCGCAAAGGGCATCATCTTTATGGGTTGCACCTGGCCGTAGCTGGGATAAGACGCCGCGGTAAGGCGGTGGTAGTGGAAGGGTACCTGGATGCTATTTCTGCCTGGCAACATGGTGTGGATAATGTGGTAGCTACTCTAGGTACTGCTTTAACCATAGAACAGGCCCGAGCGCTCAAACGATATACGGAAGAGGTTATTATCGCTTACGATGCAGATGCGGCTGGAAGGGCGGCAGCTTTACGCGTCCTTGGTGTCCTGGCAGATATGGGGTTAAGGGTCCGTGTATTACTCTTACCAGAAGGAAAGGACCCCGATGAATTTTTACAGAGGCAGGGAGGCCAAGCATTCCAGAAATTAGTAGAAGAGGCTCCACCCTGGCTAGTGTATATAATTGAACAGGTCGCCCAGTCCTATAATCTAGCCGATCCTAGCGAGTGTGTAAAGGCGATCCAGAAAATAATACCCTATTTGGCCAAAATAGAGGACGCTGTGGAACGGGATAATTACGTTCGTATCTTAAGTAGACGCACTGGCCAATTAGAAACAGCCATCTACGAAGAATTGCACAAATTCCGAGCCCGGCAAATGGGAAGACCCAGGCGGCTAATATTGGATGGGGATATTCGGGATAGTCAGGGTACGGCAGTGACCACTTTTCAGGGTCCGGAAGTATATCTTTTATGTGCTTATTTGGCCAGTGAAGAGTGGGCTGACCGGATCGAAGCTTCTTTAGGGCCAGCCTTTTGGAGTTTACCCCAAGCGGGTATTATAGCTTCAGCAGCTAAGGAGTTGAGGGAGGAATACCCAGGCTTAGAAGGAGAAGATTTTCAGGATAAGCTAAGCAAAAAACTTCCACCGGACGCTCTTCCTTTGCTCGCTCGGGTAGCCCTAAAAGAGGGCCAGGAACCCTTAGAGCCTAAGGCCCTTGAACAGGCTATAAAATCCATACAGCTTAAAAAATGGGAGGACGAAATGCAAGCTTGCCGGCGAAGTTTAAGCTTAGCTGAAGCAGCCGGGCGGGAGGATGAAGTGAAAGCCCTGCAAACAAGAATTTTAGACCTAGCTAGGAATATAAAAAATTTAAAGGCAGGAAGGGGGGAAACTTGATGAAAGAAGAAGTACACAAGTACCAGGATTTGGTGAAAGAACTCATCGAAAAGGGAAAGAAGCGCGGTTCCCTGACCTATCAGGAAATAATGGATACCTTGCAGTCAGTGGAACTCACCCCCGAACAGATCGATGATATTTATGAACAGCTTCATCAGATGGGTATTGAGATTATACCTGAAGTGGCAGAGCTTGAGGCTTTGGAAAGGGAAAACGGCGCTCCCGCAGAAGAAGATCTCGATCTCTCGATTCCGGAAGGCGTGGGAATCGATGATCCGGTGCGCATGTATCTAAAAGAGATCGGCCGGATTCCACTTCTTACGCCTGAAGAAGAGATTGAGCTTGCTAAACGCATGGAGCAAGGGGACGAGGAGGCCAAGCGCAGGCTGATCGAGGCTAATCTACGCCTGGTAGTTAGCATTGCTAAACGCTATGTTGGCCGGGGTATGCTTTTTTTGGATCTGATCCAGGAAGGAAATTTAGGACTGATCAAGGCTGTAGAAAAATTCGATTACCGTAAAGGGTACAAGTTTAGCACTTATGCTACCTGGTGGATCCGGCAGGCCATCACCCGCGCCATTGCTGACCAGGCGCGCACCATCCGGATACCTGTACACATGGTGGAGACCATCAACAAGCTTATCCGCGTTTCGCGTAATCTCCTCCAGGAGCTAGGCCGGGAACCTACTCCAGAGGAGATTGCCAAGGAGATGGATATTCCTGTAGAACGGGTCCGGGAAATTATGAAGATAGCCCAAGAGCCTGTCTCCTTAGAGACGCCCATAGGCGAGGAAGAGGATAGCCACTTGGGTGACTTCATTGAGGATGAGGATGCCCTCGCTCCGGCGGATGCTGCCTCTTATATGCTTTTACGGGAGCAATTAGAAGAGGTACTGGATTCTTTGACCCCGCGAGAAAGGAAGGTTCTCCGCCTACGCTTTGGCCTCGATGATGGACGTTCTCGTACTTTAGAAGAAGTAGGCCAAGAGTTTGGGGTTACGCGGGAGCGCATCCGCCAGATCGAAGCTAAGGCCTTGCGTAAGTTGCGCCATCCTAGCCGTAGTAAAAAACTTAAAGATTACTTGGAATAAATCAAGGCCTAAATCGGGCATGGTATTTAGGAGGGGTTGACCGATCCAACCCTATTGCGTATAATATCAGTAGTGGCTTTCCTCGGTAGCTCAATGGTAGAGCGCCCGGCTGTTAACCGGGTGGTTGCAGGTTCGAGTCCTGCCCGGGGAGCCAATAAAGGGCCCATAGCTCAACGGTAGAGCAGCGGACTCATAATCCGTTGGTTCTAGGTTCGAATCCTAGTGGGCCCACCACCCTTGAAAAATTTAGCTTTCTTCCAGATTAGCCCCCCAAAAAAGTGTCTGTTAGTGCTGACAGGGGGGTTTTATTATGCCCAAAATTGCTAAACTTAACCCTAGGGTAGCCGTCTTAAATCAAGCAGACTTAAGCTAGGCCCTGGAAGAAATTTTCCTTTTCAAGCGGGCCAATAGTGCAGCCCAGTAAACCCTGGAAGACTTAGCGTAATTGAGGAACCGGCATAGCCATCTTTAACTGCCGGTTTTATATTTTAGAATTTCATGGAAGGAGATTAGCGAAATTATGAAGAAAAATGTTATGAAGAAAAAGATTGGCTTTAAGGGAAAGCTAAATGGTGAGCTTAATCGATGGATAGAGATGAGGGAGAGGCTTACTCAGTGTTTAAAGGTTTAGCTGGCTTACAAACCTTATGAACGGATAGAGCTTTTGGTAAAAGTTTTAAGCCTTAGAGGTAGCGACTGGGTTATCTTACCGGAAAATTGATTTTTCTGCCTACCATGTCCGTGGATAAGGAGAGATAAGGATGGGACTGTTGGGGAATTTTTATGACCCCTCCTCAGTAGCCGTTATCGGAGCATCGAAAACACCGGGCAAAGTAGGCCATTCCCTGGTAAAAAACCTTTTAAATTCGGGTTATCCAGGCCGTATATATCCCGTAAATCCTAAGGAAAAGGAAATTGAAGGACTGAAAGCCTATCCTTCTGTCCTGGATATCCCCGAAAAAGTAGAGATGGCCATCGTGGCTATTCCGGCGGCAGGGGTGCCGGCAGTGGCCGAGGAGTGCGGAAAGAAGGGTGTAGAAAACCTCATCGTAGTAAGTGCTGGCTTTAAAGAAACTGGTAAGGAGGGATTAGACCTAGAAAAAAGATTAATACATACTTGTAAGCATTATGGCATACGCCTTTTAGGCCCTAATTGCGTAGGCATGATGGATACCCACACTCCCATTAATGCCTCTTTTACTAAGAATTTTCCCCTGAAAGGGGATATAGCTTTTTTATCTCAGAGTGGGGCCACCCTTATAGCCATTCTAGATTGGAGTTTGTCGGCCGGTATTGGGTTTAGTAAGATGGTAAGCTTGGGGAACAAAGCCCTCCTTTCTGAGATTGATTTTATTGCCGAGGCGGCTGAAGATCCCTATACCCGGGTCATCGCTTGTTATTTGGAGGATGTAGTGGACGGTGAACGCTTTCTAAAGGTAGTCCGTGAGGCCACGCGTAAAAAGCCTGTTATTATTTTAAAATCAGGGACTAGCCAGGCTGGTGCACGAGCTGCTTCTTCTCATACAGGTGCCCTTGCCGGAAGCGATTTAGCTTACGAGATCGCCTTCCGGCAATGCGGAGTCATCCGGGCTCGTACCATGACCGAACTTTTTGACCTGGCCATCACTTTTTCCCGGTGTCCGCTCCCTGCTGGAAAGCGAGTGGCCATCGTTACCAATGCCGGGGGGCCGGGGATTGTAGCTACAGATGCAGTGGAAGCTAAAGCTTTACATATGGCAAGGTTTACCAAAGAGACTATTGAAGAATTACGGGCTGGACTTCCCGTTGAGGCAGCTTTGTATAATCCTGTAGATGTGTTAGGGGATGCCAGGGGCTCGCGGTACCGGTTAGCCTTAGAAAAGATTTTGGCGGACCCCAACGTAGATAGTATAGTGTTTATAATGTGTGCTACGGCCATGGCAGAACCCATTGAAACAGCCCAGGCGGTTATCGAACTGCATAAGCAATATCCCCAAAAGCCGGTGCTAGGGGTTTTTTTAGGAGGAGAATCCTTGGCTGAAGGAGCTCGGCTTTTAACCGAGGCGGGGATACCCTGCTTTACTTTTCCAGAGCCGGCTATTGAAGCATTAAGAGGGTTATCCACTTATAGAGAGTACCGGGAGATGCCTAAAGAAGATCTCGATTTAAATTACCCTAACTTGGACAAGAAAACGGTCAAGGCCATTTTTTACGACGTGTTACGGGATAAACGTTTGGTATTATTAGGTAGTGAAGCGGCCGCAGTGGCCCAGGCTTATGGCATTTCTGTAGCTCCCATATACCTAGCTACTAGCCCTGAGGAAGCAGTGGAAATAGCTCAAAAAATAGGTTATCCGGTAGTCCTTAAGGTGGCTTCTCCCAAGATATTACATAAGACTGATCTAGGTGGCGTCAGGGTGGGGTTGGATTTACCGGAAAAGGTTCACAAGGCCTTTATTGAAATAATGGAGAATGTCTACCGGTTACTACCTCAAGCGGAAATCTATGGTGTTGAAGTCCAGAAGATGATGCCTAAAGGGATAGAAATGATCATTGGCATGACCCGAGACGTGCAGTTTGGGCCTTTAATCGCCTGCGGTCTGGGAGGTATTTACGTTAACCTTATCAAGGATGTTTCCTTCCGCCTTGCCCATGGTCTAACCTATAAGGAAATAGAAGCTATGCTGGCAGAAACCAAAGCTTATACCTTGCTCCGCGGTTATCGGGGAAGCCCGCCGGCTGATATACCTGCATTGATCGAAGCTATCGGGCGGACCGCTCGCTTATGTTTAGATTTTCCTGAGATAGTCGAACTAGATATTAATCCGGTATTTGTATACCCTGAAGGGTTAAGCGCTCTGGATATTAAAATAACTATATCGTGAGGTGACCAAGGCGTGAAAAGTTTATATATCATAGGAACCCCGGCCAGTGGTAAAACGGCCTTGGCCCTGGGGCTTGCGCAGAAACTCCAGAAGGAAGGCTTCAAGGTGGCCTATTTTAAGCCCATCGGGACTCCCTCCCGGGGTGGGGAACAATCTGATGAGGATGCTGTTTTGATGCGGGAAGTTTTAGGGATGGAAGTACCTTTAGAGGTAGTAGTCCCCTGTATGATCGGGCCTTCTTACCTTTCTGGTGAACGGTGTCCGGGAGCATTATCCCGGATCCGCCGTGCTTACCATGAGATTACCCAAAACGTGGATGTACTTCTCATCGGCGGAGCCCTTTACCCCTATGCCTATACTTCTTGTGGCCTGGATGACATCGCCCTAGCTAAAGAATGGGGTGCACTAGTTATATTAGTAGTGACCCTGGAAAGCGATTTTAGCTTGGATCAGACTCTTTTCTTTAACCGGAGTCTGAGCAGCGCCGGGTTAACCCTGTTAGGAAATATTTTTAACAATATCCCGCGTTCCCTCTTAGCTAAAGCTGAAGGTATTTATAGACCCATCCTAGAAGAAAATGGGTACCGCACCTTAGGGTTAATACCCCGCCGACCGGAGATAGCTTCTCCTACTGCTAAGGAATACTATGAAGCTTTGGGAGGAGAAATACTAGCTGGTAAAGATAATCTAGGTCGGCTGGTAGAGGAAGTTATGGTAGGAGCCATGACGGCAGAAAGCGCCCTTACCTATTTCCGACGCTCAGCTGACAAGGCAGTGATCTTAGGGGGTGACCGAACAGATGTAGCCCTGGCTGCCTTAGAAACGAGCACTTCAGTACTTATCCTGACTGGTGGCTTATACCCAGACTTGCGGGTCATTTCCCGGGCCCAGGAAAAGGGGGTTCCCTTAATCCTTGTTCAATATGATACCTATACTACAGTGGAAAAGGTTAGCCATTTATCTCGCCGTTTAAGGCCCGATGATACCGTTGGGATCCGGATAGCCCTAGAAAATGTAGAAAAGTACTGTCAATGGGAGACCATACTGGAAGCCTTACGATAAAAAATTACAAGGGGTGAAAGCTCCGTGCGGCGCTCCCTGGCAAGTTCTGAAATTATATAGTATCTACGAAGATATTTTTCGCTACGACTGGGAGCAGAAGGGGAGTGGAAGTGGAGAAATACCATATCAGAAATTCCTAAGCGGCCGACGGGTTTAAGTACCCGGAAAGCTTCCTTAAGCACCCTGGCTTTGTCCGTAGCCAAGGGTAACATATCATTTCCGTTGGCCGTTACAAAAAACGAAAGTAAGAGCGAAGCCTTATGAGAGTAGAGGCGCAAAATTAATTATTTCACGAAGCAGGAATAAATTATTGTACCTAGTATTTAAAAAACTGAGATTAAACACCAGGTAGTAGGAAATCAACTATGAAAAGGTTATACTAGAAGTCAAAATACACGAAAAGGCCGGTGAAAAAGGTAGGAAATTTGTCGAGAGAAGAGGCAAAAGAGGAGAAAATAGTTTTAGTTATATCAAAAAAATTAAATATAAGAAAAAGGCCCACGCCATAAGAGAGGAGCATTCCCAAATTTTTTTAGAATTATTGGGGGGCTGCTCATGTCAGGCTCGAGCCTAAGAGCTCAATTTACTCTGGAAGATATTCGGGGGTCTTCGCCTGCCATCACCCATTTAAAAGAAATGGCCAAGCGCGTAGCCCAAACAGATTTCCCTGTTCTCCTTGAAGGGGAAAGTGGAACTGGCAAGGAGTTATTTGCCCATGCCATTCATAATTTGAGCCCCAGGGCACAAGGGCCATTTTTGACACTAAATTGTGCAGCTATCCCGGAGGCTTTAATGGAATCTGAGCTTTTTGGGTATGAAGCAGGTGCTTTTACTGGTGCTCGCAAAAGCGGTAAGCCGGGTAAGTTCGAACTCGCCCATGGCGGAACTGTGTTTTTAGATGAGATTAGCTGTTTGCCCCCGCCGCTACAGGCCAAGCTGTTACGCTTCCTGCAGTATGGCGATATAGAGAAAGTTGGCGGTATTTCCCGGACTAAAGTAGATGTAAGAGTTATCGCCGCCTCCAACAGGCCCCTAGAGGCCATGGTAGCCGAAGGGCTTTTCCGGGAAGACTTGTTCTATCGCCTGAATGTAGTTCGTTTAGCAATACCCCCCTTGCGAGAACGTGCCGAAGATATACCCGCTATTGCAGCAGCCATAATGGAAAAACTTAATCGCAAGTATCCCCACCTGAAAAAACAAATTTCCCCGGAAACTATGGTCATGCTACAAAGCTATGTTTGGCCCGGCAACGTCCGCGAGTTGGAAAATGTGTTACAGCGGCTTTTTGCTTTAGTAGAAGGAGAAACCATTTTGCCCCATCATCTGGCAGCTTTCTTGCCTGTGGGACCATGGGAAGTTACAGCCGACAGACCAAGCCTTAGTCAGCAATTGGCCATGATGGAACGTGATATGATCCAGCAGGCCTTACGGTCAACAGGAGGGAATAAAGCCCGCGCAGCCAGGCTACTTGGTATGCCGCGGTCGAGCCTCTATGAAAAACTGAAGACCTATAAACTAGGCTACTGAAGTGTCGAGTTTTGGACATATTAGGTGTCGGCCGTCCGACGTTTCTAAACAGAAATTGGGTTAAAAAAGCCGCCAGTAGGGCGGTTTTTTAGTTACTTTTTTACTGGCACACATCTTGCTATACCCAAATAATTGGGGGCGTTATGGAAGCAGAATATGGGTTTTCTAAAATTGTAGAGTGCTTGGCGGGTAACGTTTCAGCAGCAACCTGTCAGCAGTGCGGTGCTTGTTCCTCAGTATGCCCGCAGGTAGGTTATCCTGGCACTGTTCGCCAGGTGCTCCAGGCCGTAAACAGTGGGTTAAGGGCCTGGGTTTTAAACTCTGAGCTAGTACAGGCTTGCTCCGTTTGCGGCCGTTGTTCTGAGGTTTGCCCGGAAAATATTGAGGTAGCAGAAATTGTATATGCTCTAAAGCGGCTGAGCCTCGCCAGCCGGGCAGATCGAGCCTCTTTCTTCCAGGACTGCTTTGGTCAATTGGCCAGGTTGATGGTGGAGAAGACCGGTACCCAAAACCTTGAGGTCTTATTGCAAAAGGAGCCTATTGCTCTATTGGCGTTTGGTCCTTTGGCCCTTTCCATGGTGGAGGGGAAGGAGGTCAGGATTTCCTCCGAAAGGCAAGTCACGCTAGAAGAAGTACGGGTAATTTATCATGCCTCTATGGAGCTTGGTGAAAGGTGAATACTTATGCTTACTACGCCGGATGCACTTTAAGTTCAATATTTCCCCACTACGATACTGCCAATCGTCTGGTGGCTGAAAACGTTGATTGCCAGTTAGCACCTTTGGAGGCATGGAACTGCTGTGGGGCTCTTTCCTTACCTACGGCTAACCACCTGCTTTCGTTAGCCTTACCCTTGCGCAACCTGGCCCTAGCAGAAGAAAAAGGCCTGGAGCTTTTAGTGGCTTGTGGTACCTGCCTGGCAGCTTTGCGCCGGAGCTATAACGCGTACCTGACCCGCAGGACATGGCAGTCAGCAATAAGCGAAGTTTTGGCTAGGGCCGGGCGTTCCTATACAGGTAAAGCCAAGGTCCACCATATTGTGGAAATGTTCACTGCCCCTTTGGCCATCGCCCGTTTCCGGCGGCAATCACGTAAGACTTTCTTTCGGGGTATGCGGTTAGCAGTTTATTACGGTTGCCAAGTAAGAGACGGGTCTCTGGAATCTCTGCTATTTATGGCAGGAGCAACAGTTTTACCCTTTGACCAAAAGAATCGCTGCTGCGGTAGTCATGCGGGTGCTACCGGGAGAAACCTTCAGGCCGCCTTTGACCTTTTTAAAGAAGCTTTAGCTCGCCAGGCCAGTCACTTGGTAGCGGTTTGCTCCCTATGTTATTTGACACTTACCGAAGCGTGGAATAGGTTTCCTGGGCCTAACTCCTTGCAAGTTTCTTATTTCAGTGAGATCTTAGCAGAAGCTCTTGGGGTAATGGTGTCATGAAGGAACCTCAAATGGGAGATGGCTTTAGCCCTACCGTAGGCTTGTACCTTTGCCATTGTGGCAACAATATTGCCGGTCAGATAGATATGGCTGCCTTGACGCGCTGGGCAAAAGAACAGCCACAGGTCAAGGTAGTCAGGCAAACAAGCCACCTTTGTTCAGTAGCGGGGCAGGAACTACTGACCAGAGATATAAGGGACGAGCATCTTGAGCGCATAGTCATAGCCGCTTGCTCTCCTCGCTTGCACGAAGCCACTTTCCGCCGCGCTCTTGATAAGGCGGGCCTGAATCCATTCTTGCTAGAAATAGCCAATATTCGTGAGGGTTGCGCATGGTTAACGCCTGATCCACGGGACGCCCTCGCTAAGGCCAAGGCTATTCTGGCCGGGGCCCTGGCCAAGGTAAAGTGGCTCTGTCCTCCTAAGCCGCGCACGCTAAAAGTTAATCAGGAGGTATTAGTGGTAGGTGGGGGGATTGCCGGAATACAGGCTACCCTTAAGCTGGCAGAAGCGGGCCACAAGGTATATCTGGTGGAACGGGAACCAAGCCTAGGTGGCAATATGGCACGGTTTGACCGGACTTTCCCCACCATGGACTGCGCTGCATGTACCTTAAGTGCGCTCATGGCGAGGGTAGCTGCCAATCCCAATGTCCATCTCCTAACCCTCAGTGAAGTAACGAAAGTAGAGGGGCATTTTGGCGCCTTTCGGGTAGAAGTGAAACAAAAACCGCGACGTGTAAAGGATGGATGTACTGGCTGCGGCGATTGTGAGCAGGTGTGTCCGGTAAAGGTACCAGATCCCTATAACGAAGGTCTTAGCACCACCAAGGCTATAACAAGACCGTTTGCTTATGCTGTACCTCCAACGTTTTACGTTTCCCACAGGGGTGAGGCCCCCTGCCAAAAGGTATGCCCGGCAGGGGTCAATATTCCGGGGCTTCTTGCTTTAATCCGTGCCGGGCGGCGAGATAAGGCCCAGGAGTTACTAGAAAAAGCACTTGTACTGCCCTCTTTAACGGCAGCTTTTTGCCGCGCCCCCTGTCGCCTTGCCTGTGGGGAGCATACGGGGGAAACAGGGATTAACCTTCCTTTGATAGAAAAGTCGTTGGCCCAGGAGAGGGAGGTAAAGAGGCTGAAAAGAGAGGGCCTTCGCTCCGGGCCCGCCCTACGAGTAGCTGTAATTGGCTCAGGACCTACCGGCCTAGCGGCTGCTTACCGCCTGGCAACTTATGGGTATAGCGTGACCATACTGGAGCGACGATCTGAACCTGGCGGTATGTTGCTGTTAGCGAAAGTCCTTAACCCACCCTCGTTTGCTGCCCTTGAACAGGAGATCCACCATTTACAAGAACTGGGGGTGGAGATAATCACCAATGTAGAGGTGGATGATGGTAGTCTATCCCTTAAGCGTTTGGCTCGAGAATATGATGCCATCATTGTGGCTCAAGGAGCGTGGCATCCCCGTTCTTTAGGTGTCCCGGGTGAGGGAATGGAAGGTATTTGGCCGGCCCTATCTTTCTTGGAGGCAATATGCGAGGAGAAGATCTGCTTACAAAAACAGCGCGTTGGCATAGTTGGTGCCGGAGATACGGGAAAAGAATTAGCTTTGCTGGCCGCCCGGGAGGGAGCCTCCTTGATAGTGGTAATGGAGCAACGGGAGGAGCCCCCTGGCTTCCGGTGGCCTCCAGTACCCGTTGCGGTTCCTATTTACTTTTATTGGCAATTCCGAGTTACTGGTTTTACCAAGAAACAAGGCGCAATAATCGTCAAAGGGCCGCAGGAGGTAGAAGTCGATTTAGTAATTATCGCTGCCGGTCAGGATGTGGAATATCAACATCTGCGGTCGCAAGGGCTAATGGTAGATGAAGCAGGATATCTCGTGGTCGATAATTTCGGGCGTACGTCATATCCTGGTGTTTTTGCTGCCGGGGATGTTGTGGGAAATTGCGGCAGCGTTCCTGCTGCCCTTGCTGCAGGTGGCCGAGTAGCCGAAGCGGTGCACCGCTTTTTGCGTACAGCCCCAGAAGTCCGGTGGCAGTTTAATGGTCGAGCAGAAAGGGAAGCCAGCCTGGCAGCTACTGAACCCGAACAAAAACAGTGCGCTTATAGAGTGCAACCCTTTGACACCGGAGAAAGAGATAACTTTGATGCGGCAGTTGATCCTCTCCTCCAGGAAGCCCTTCGTTGTCGCCATTGCGGGGGTTGCGCCCTGTGTGGCCTCTGTGCTGAAGCCTGCCCGGTAGGTGCTGTTGATCTAGGGGAACCAGCGCGGTTCTTTAACTTTGAGGTTGGAGCCATTATTCTGGCTACGGGTTACCAAACCTTTGACCCTGCGAAAGAGCCAGCTTTTGGCTATGGGATTTACCCCAATATTCTTACTGGTTTAGAGTTTGAGCGCCTTTCCAGCCCCCTAGGGCCCACCGGAGGCCGCATCATAACTTGCGAAGGTTACGAACCAGAGGCAGTAGCCATTATTCACTGTGTGGGAAGCCGCGATCGCCGTTACAATTCTTATTGTTCCCGGGTATGCTGTATGGCGGCTTTGAAGTTTGCCCAAACATTAAGGGAAAGGACCAAAGCAAAGGTGTTTGAGCTATACGTGGATTTATGCACGACAGGAAAAGGGCATGAGAATTTTCTTCGGAGAGTTCGCCAAGAAGGAGTTATCTTTCTTCGCGGCCGCTTACAAGGAGTCCACCAAAAAGGAAATCGATTGGTATTGAGGGTAGAGGATACTCTTTTAGGGGCGATACGGGAGCTAGAAGTAGATATGGTGATATTAGCCACAGCTTTTGAGCCGCGTGCGGATGCTGGAGAGGTAGCTCGGCTATTTGGTATTCAGCGAGATGCTGATGGGTTCTTCCTGGAAGTTCATCCTAAAATGGCCCCTGTAGAGTCGGGTAATCCGGGTATATTCTTGGCCGGCGGGTGTCAGGGACCAAAGGATATTACGGAGACCCTTGCCCATGCCGGGGCGGCAGCCGCGGAAGCCCTTACTCGTTTAGCTTCTGGGGGACAACTTCTCTCCCCTGAAATGGCCTATGTGATGGAGGAACGCTGTTCCGGCTGCCACCTCTGCGTGAAGGTTTGCCCTGCCGAAGCACTCCTTCCAGCGGGCCAAAAAGTTTTAGTACATGAGCCTGCGTGCCGAGGGTGTGGTAACTGCGTAGCTGCCTGCCCTACCGGTGCTTTGGGGCTTTTCGGCAGTGAAAGCAAGGCCCTGCTAGCGCAAGTAAGTGCTGTGTTGCAGGAGGAGGTATCGTGGGCAAGCCGCTCATAGGTTTTTTCTGCCGTTGGTGTGGGTGCACAGCCGCCGATCTGGTGGCCATGAGCCGTCGGGCCTTACCTAAGGAGCTTGTTATAATACCCGTACCCTGTAGCGGCAGGGTAGAACCCGAACTGATCCTCTCTGCATTACGCCAAGGAGCTGCTGGAGTCCTGGTGGTGGGCTGCCCCAGAGGGGATTGCCATTATGGTAATGGTAATCGCCAGGCCGAAAAGCGGGCTGCCCTGCTGAAGTCTCTTTTGCGTGAGCTTAACTGGGAGCGGCGCTTCCGCCTAGAACTTATCGGTCCCCAGGAGGCAGACCGTCTTTTAGAGATAACCTGGGAAATGGTGGCCTCTTTGAAAGAGACTGGTATCTAAGGAGGAAAGATTTGTGTCTAAGGTAAGGCTGGCCGTTTACGGTGCAGCAGGTTGCGGGGGCTGTGAACTATCGCTTTTGGAGAACCCCGAAGCTTTTATGACACTTTTTCGTCACGTAGAGGTATCATTTTGGCCCCTCATTACGGATAGCCGCCTGGATGACCTTGCTGGCTTACCAGATAACAGCGTAGAACTTGGTGTTCTCTGTGGAGGGGTAAGGACAGAACTCGATTACCGGGTTGCCTTGCTTTTGGCTGCCAAATGTCGCTCCCTTGTTGCCGTGGGCTCCTGTGCCCTCTGGGGAGGAATTGCCGCCCTTGCTGACTTACCCCCGGCCGGTTGTTCCCAGGTACAGGCGCAACCGCCGTTACCACCGCTCCTGCCCAGGCTGTTCCCCCTTACCAAACTAATCAAAGGGGTCTATCCTATTCCAGGCTGTCCGCCGAAGCCGGACCAGCTGGGCACCACTCTTCTGGCCTTAATTGGCGGGCAGGAACTACAGGCAGATTTCAAGCAGCTTGAACCAGCTGTTTGCTCTTCTTGCCCTCGCTCAAGGGGTGAAGAGGGGCCTAGGCGCTGGTACCGTTACCAAGAGATAACAGTAAATGACCGCTGCTTTTTAACTCTGGGCTTGATTTGTAGCGGCCCAGCCACCCGCGGAGGTTGCGGTGCTCGCTGCCCTAAAGTGGGGCTCCCTTGCCGTGGATGTTATGGTCCGCCTGCGGAAGTAAACGATCAGGGGGCAAGGCTTATTGGTGCCCTTGCTGCCCTAGAGGTTGCTGAGACATATCAGGACGCATCCCTTCTAGATGCTATAGGTACCTTGTATCGCTACACCTGGGCAGCAACTTTTGCCCAGTGACAGGGGCGATAACCTTGCACCGCGTGGTCTTGGATCCTGTAACCCAAATCGAGGGTCACGGCGTACTCGAAATAGATTTTAGCGGCGGACATAACGTTACCGTTCGCTTGATGGCTACGGAGCTGCGAGGCTTTGAAAAGATATGCGTGGGACGCCCCATTGAAGAAATGCCGCGCCTTGTGTCGCGCATCTGTGGGATGTGCCCCGCGGCCCACCATGTTGCTGCGGCCAAGGCCGCAGACGATATCTTTGAGATAGAGCCCCCATCTTTAGCTCATCGGCTTAGAGAATTGGCCCTGTGCCTTCAGCTGATACAAAGCCACCTAACCCATTTTTATTTGCTGGCCCTGCCGGAACTTATTTATCGGTCTGAACCGACTGAGCGCAACTTCTTCCGGGTGATGGAGGAGCTGGGGCCGGAGGCTAGCCGTTATATTCTAGAGCAGCGCAGCTATCCCGGGAAAATTCTCGCTCTATTGGGCGGAAAGGGAATACACCCCGAATTCGCCGTACCCGGGGGAGTTTCCAGCGCTCTACCCGCGGCAGAGTTGTACAAGGTGCAGGCCATACTTCGCTCCCTGCTTTCTTTTGGATTGTATACCTTGGACCTTTTTCGGGAAAGGGTGCTAAACAAATCCCCTGATGTGGTATCTGCGAATGCGGCATCTGATTTTAAAACTTATTATTTAGCTCGCGTGCTAGAGGGCTGCCCTAACCTATATGAAGGAGAGCTAGTCCTAGTCAGCCCGGAGGGTTACCCCGTGGAACGTCTTACTGAAGCGGAGTACGCTGAACGCCTGGAGGGCGGGCGTGAAGCAGGAAATTATGCGGAGTCCTTTTCCTTCCTTGGCCGTGACGGACAGAGGATTCTCGTTCAGGTGGGTCCTTTAGCCAGGGCCAACGCAGCCCATGGCTTTAGCACCCCCAAGGCAGCAAAGGCTTACGAAGAAATGCTCAGGACCCTTGGTCCAAAGCCTATACGGGGCGAGATCGCTTATCACTGGGCCCGCTTAGTGGAGGTAATTTACGCGGCAGAGAGGGCGTTAGAACTGACCGCGAAAGACCAACCCGATGCTGAAGAAATGAGGGTACTCCTTCCTGCCGCCCGTGGTGGCAGTGGCTTGGGGGTGGTAGAGGCTCCCCGAGGTCTCCTTTTACACAGATACGAAGTTGATGATTCGGGTATAGTGCAACAGGTACGCATCATAACTCCTACGGCAGTTAACCTCCGAGCCATTGACCAGGCGGCCACCGCTGCAGCCAGGGAAGCTTTGGCCTCTGGAGGCGAACAGCAAGCTATTTTCCGGGCTGAGAACGCTGTGCGGGCCTTTGACCCGTGCCTTAGCTGTGCCACCCATATAATTCGGAATGTACAGGCCAACAAAGGAGGTGAGGCGGTCGATAGCGAGTGAGTAGGTCTTTAGGTTAGGAGGTGATAAGCTCTGCCTAAGGAAAAAGAAGAAAGCCCTTCTATGACTAGAGGACAATTCTTAAACTTTACGTGGCGATCGTTTCTGCAAACTGGCCTGGTTCTGTTTAAGGTGCTGGTAGAGGCAGAAGAAGGTGGATGGGAGAGCTTGGGTACAGTAAAGGACTTTCCCAAGCCACGCCTGACTGCCATAAGGGGTACTTACATCCTAGTAACGCAGCGAGAAGATAAAGTTTGGACTTATGTTGCCCTTTGCCCTAAAGATAGGGGTCCACTGCAGTGGGCTCGGGGTGATATGTTGTCCTGTGCGTGGTGTTCAAGCCAATATAGTACGTTAACAGGGCAGAACGAAGATGGTGGGCCAGGCTTGGAACCTCTGCCGGTCAAGATTGCTGACGGGAGAATTTGGGTGAAACTTGGATGAAGAAGGGAGAGCTGCAAAACTTAGACAGAGTAAGCTAAAGAAAGGAGCGGTTTAAATGGTAATGGAGGATATAGCAGAAGGCCTCGCTTCTTTAGCTAGGCGAGGCATATCACGCCGTAGTTTTCTTAAGCTGTGTTCGGCAACCGCTCTGGCCATGGGCCTAGATTTTAAAGTCGGGCGGCGCATGGCGCGGGTGGCAGCAGCAGCTATAAGCAAGAAGCCAGTGGTGTGGATGCAGGGACAGGGCTGTACCGGGTGCAGCGAGTCTCTTCTTTCCTCCCTTGATCCCGATCCTGCTGCTATCGTCCTTGATCTCTTATCGGTGCGTTACCACCCGACTATTATGGCGGGTGCGGGTAAAGTAGCCCAGCGAGCCTGGGAAGAAGCCGTACGCCAGGGTGGCTACATCCTGGTACTGGAAGGGGCTATCCCTTTGGCAGATCCCCGCTTCTGTTTGGTCGAAGGTCGACCTTTTAGCGAACTTTTTATCGAAGCGGCCAAAAGGGCAGAGGTAGTCGTAGCGGCTGGCTCCTGTGCATCTTACGGCGGCATTCCTGCTGCTGGCCCAACTCAAGCCGCAGGGGCACAAGCAGTAGTAAAAGATAAGACTGTAATCAACCTGCCCAGCTGCCCAGCGAAGCCCAGCCGCTTGTTAGGTACCCTGCTCTATTACCTCTCCTTCAGGGAAGCTCCTCCGTTGGACGATTTCGGGCGCCCGATACCTTATTACCAGAGATTTCTGCAACACGACAGTTGCCCGCGTAGGGGCCACTATGAGAGAGGGGAATTTTTAAAGGATTGGAACGATCCCAAGACCGTGGATTGGTGCTTGTTATACAAGGGCTGCAAAGGACCCCTTACTTACACTGACTGTCCTCGTATTTGGTGGAACGATGGGGCTAACTATTGCATCCGGGCGGGCTCTCCCTGTTCCGGTTGTACCCAGCCGGAGTTTTACGCTAAATTAACTCCGTTATATGCTAAACAAGAAATTATACCGGAACCCAATGTATTTGGTCTCAGCATCACTACCGCAGCAAAAGGTATAACCGGCCTAGCTGCTGTGGGCGTAGCTGCCCATGCTGCCGCTCGCTTTATAGCCGGAAGGCAACAAGAAGGAAAGGAGGTTAAAAAGTGAGCCAGCGGGTAGTTGTGGACCCGGTCACCCGCATTGAGGGGCATTTAAGGGTAGAGGTCGAAGTCGACGGCGGCCGGGTAGTAGATGCCTGGTGCATGGGGACCATGTTCCGTGGCTTTGAGGAGATAATACGTGGTAAAGACCCGCGCGACGCCACCTACGTTGCCGAGCGTATTTGTGGTGTATGTATGGGATCGCATGGCTGGACGGCTGCCCTGGCCGTAGAAAAGGCTTTTGGCGCGCAAGTACCTACAGCCGGACGTTTGATCCGGAATCTTCTAGTAGGATCCCTTTGGCTCCACGATCATCCGCTTCATTTCTATCATCTTTCAGCCTTGGATTATTTGGATATTACTGCTATAGGGAAATACCAAGGGAATGATCCGGGATTACAGCATGTAAAAGCAAAGGTAATGGCTCTAGTGGAAGCGGGAGATGCTTATCCTTTGCTACCACGGTATGAACCCGATGAATACTCGGTCAAGGATCCGGAAATCGTAACTACCGCTGTGGCTCACTATCTTAAGGCTTTGGAGATCCAGGCCAAAGCTAAGAAAATGTCGGCTATTTTGGGAGGGAAACAGCCCCATCAGTCCAGCATCATAGTAGGAGGGGTGACTAGTTATCCTAATCTGGAACAATTGCGCCAGTTTGAAGAACTTTTACAAGAAGTCATAGATTTTGTCAAAAATGTTTATGTACCCGATGTGCTAGCCTTTGCCACCGGCCCCCTTTTACCCCTAGCACAGGCAAGCTTAGGTGCTGGCCCGGGTAATTATCTGGCCTATGGCGCCTTCCCCCTGGACGATGCCGGCAACAAAAAATTGTTTGAAGGCGGGGTTATTCTGGATAATAACCTCAATCAGGTACATCCCTTAGATCATGAGCAAATAACCGAAGCAGTAACTCACTCCTGGTATAAAGAAGGAACAGGAGGGTATCCGGGGAAGGCGGTCACAGAGGTGGACTTAGATAAATCAGGGGCTTATAGCTTCATCAAAGCACCGCGTTATGCCGGCCGCCCCATGGAAGTAGGGCCACTCGCCAGGATGCTGGTCAAGCAACATGCCCCGCTGCTACAGGTTATGGCCAAATATAATATTCGCCCAGGAGCGGTAGCCAGGCACGTGGCACGGGCTCTAGAAACCCTTCTTATTGCTGATGCTATGCCGGTCTGGCTGGAAGAACTGATTAAAGTGCTAGATAGTGGTAAAGCATTCCACGATAATGGTTCGGCTCGCATCCACGATGCAGAGCACTGGGAGCCGCCAGAAAGGGGAGAAGGTATGGGCTTAAACGAAGCACCGCGGGGTGCCCTGGGCCACTGGGTGCGAGTGGCAAACCGGAAAGTAGAGCACTACCAGATTATAGTGCCGACAACGTGGAATGCTTCGCCCCGGGATGAGCAGGGCCAGCGGGGCCCCATCGAGCACGCCCTTGTGGGGACGCCGGTGCCCGATCCCGAGAACCCTATTAATATTGTCAGGGTAATCCGCTCCTTCGACCCGTGCCTTGCTTGCGCCGTTCACGTGGTTGAGCCAAGTTCCGGTCGCGAAGGGCTAATTTCCATCATGTAAAGGGGGTAAATAAAGATGGAGGCCACAAAAAGGTTTCAAGGTCCGCGGTCTATTTTCCATCTACTACACGCCTGGAGTATGGTCTTCTTAATTATCACCGGCTTCATACTCCACTGGCCGCCAGCGGGGGTTAACCTGTCTCCTATCCGCTTTTTACATGTTACCGTAGGTATAGCAAATTTGGTAGGCTTGATCCCGCGCATCTATTATGCCTTTGTCGGACCCCAACGTGATTGGCGTGAATTTATCCTTAGTAAAGACGATTGGCGGAGGCTGCTGTGTACCGTAAAATACTATTTCTTCCTCCCCGGGGGCTGCTCTCCACCGGAGGGGACTTATAATCCATTGCAGAAATTGACTTATCTATTAATTGTTGTTTTCCTCGTGGTAGTACAAAGCTGGTATGGTTTAAAGTTGGCTTGGCCTGCTACTTTTGCGCAAAACGAAAGCTTACTACTAGTTCGCAGTCTCCATTATGCAGGAACCTGGCTTATACTCGCTTTTCTGGTGATACACATATATTTGGCCTTGAGCGAATCGCGGGAACACCTGATTACCATGCTGTTAGGTATAACGAAGAAGTTTGGAGAGGTAAAAGGTGCCCAGGATATTGGTTTTGGGAATAGGTAATTTACTTCTTGGTGATGATGGTATTGGTCCTAGGGTAGTACAGAACCTATCCCAACGGATCTGCCGTAGTGATGTGGATTTCCTGGACGGCGGCACCGGTGGCCTGTATTTACTGGGGTATCTGGAGGGTTATTCGCATTTATTGGTGATCGACGCCCTGGACGCCGGGCTACGTCCAGGAACAATCTGCCGCCTTTCACCTGAGGGTATTGGCTACGGAAATATTAAACTTTCTTTTCACCAAACAGGCTTGGGGGACCTCCTGGCTCTGGCCAAGCTAACCGGTCTTCTTCCCCAAACAGTGATTTTCGGGATACAAATAGAACGGCTTGACTGGGGGATGAACTTAAGCCCATCGGTGGCCGCCCAACTTCCCCTATTAGAGGGACTCGTCTTACAAGAAATTGAGGATATATGTAATGGTGGAAAACAGGGCGACCTGTACAGGAAAGAAAAGGCTGAAGGGATGGTTAGGCGGTGCACGAGCTTAGTTTAATGCAATCGGTAATTAACCTAGTAGAAGAAAAAGCTAAGGCCTACGGCCTAGTGAAGGTCACCAAGATTAAATTAGTAGTAGGGAAGATGACTATGGCCTTCCCTGAGGCGCTGGAAATGGCCTTTAGCGCTCTGAGCCGCGGTACCGTGGCTCAGAGCGCTAAACTCGAAATTGAACAACGAGAAGTGCGGCTACGTTGCCCCAACTGTGAATTAGAATTCGTCCCGGAACTGCCATACTTTACGTGCCTTCGCTGCGGCCATGTGGCATACCAATTTATTCAAGGACGGGAACTTTATCTTGAATATTTCGAGGGGGAGGGCGAAGGGTGAAGGTTTTCCTAGTTAAAGATTTGCTGGCGGCCAACGAAGAGATGGCTAGAGAAAACCGCAGCCTTTTAAAACAGTATGGCCTGATAGCCTTAAACCTTATCGGGGGACCAGGGGCAGGTAAGACTACCCTTTTGGAAAAAACCGTTACTGCCCTAAGTAATCGCTTACGTTTTGGTATTATTGAAGGAGATATTTGTACTAGCCGGGATGCTGAGAGGCTTGCAAGACTTGGCGTAGAGGTGATTCAGATCAACACTGGTGGAGCCTGCCACCTAGATGCGGCCATGGTCGGCAGAGTATTGCGCGAGCTTTCACTGGCAGAACTGGATCTTATAATAGTGGAGAACGTGGGGAACCTAGTCTGCCCAGCGGAGTTTGACTTAGGTGAAGATATTAAGGTAGCTGTCTTCAGCGTAACCGAAGGGAGCGATAAGCCGGCCAAATACCCGCTCGTTTTCCAACAAGCCAAGGCCTGCGTCCTCACCAAGCTGGACCTCCTTCCCTACACCGACTTCGACCTAGATGGAGTTCTTAAGGAAATCGCTCAGATTAACCCCGCCCTTAAAGTTTTTCCTCTATCAGCCCGTACGGGTGAGGGGATGGGAGCGTGGTATGAGTGGTTGAGGTGCCAAGCTCATGCCCATAGAGAATTGGCGCCGGCTTTTAGCTAAGGGAACAATGCAGGGGGTTGGCTTTCGCCCCCTTCATTTATTACTTGGCGAAAAAATATCGCCTCACCGGGCAAGTACTTAACACTAGCCTGGGCGTCGTTATTGAAGTTGAAGGGTCGTGCGCCCCAATCCTCCGCGCCTGGCCTGTATTGATGACTTCTGCTCCTTTCTTTTCCCGGGCTTCGCTTATTTTTTCCTAGTAGACGGCAGAAGCCTTCCCTGCTATTATGAAAAGAGGGGGGCTTTCCTGTCCCGATAATAATTGTGTACCAAGTAGCATAAAACGGCATATACCAATCCGCAGGATACATTTCTGGAGGAATTAGTGGTGGAGCCTGTTTCACGCTTGCGCTTGTCGCTCCGCCTACAGGCCGTAGCAAACATGGTTTCTCGTGGGAAAACCTTGGCTGATATAGGTACCGACCACGCTTATCTACCCATTTACCTGGTAGGACAGGGGTGGATTCCGCGGGCGATAGGGATAGAAGCGCAGGAGGAACCTTGGCGGAGAGCCCGCGCCAACGTGGCTGCTGCGGGCTTAAGCCACCTCATTGATATCCGTCTAGGTTGGGGGCTTAAGCCTCTGCGGCCAGGTGAGGTGGGAGTAGTCACTATTGCTGGTCTTGGCGGGAAGACTATTCAGGATATACTTTCTGCTTCGCCGGAAATACTAGAAAATATAGAGTGCCTAGTGTTACAACCCCAAGGGGCGGAAGTTCTTTTGCGGCGCTGGCTAGCAAGTTCTGGTTGGCGCCTGGGGCAAGAGGAGCTGGTTTGCGAGAAGGAGCAGTATTACCTTATCTATGCCTGGGAGCGCGGGTCTAACCCTGAATATAGTGTGTGGGAGTGGGAGTTTGGTCCTTTGCTCCTACAAAGACGACACCCTTTATTAGGTGGATACCTGAAGAAAAGACTAAAAAAGCTAGAGCGTATCCAACAGGGTTTGGCTAGAAGCCGGAGGCCAGAAGCACTGGCCCGCCTTCGAAAACTAAACCTGGAGAGGCAAGCTATACAGGAGGTATTGGCATGCCTGCCAAATGCCGGGAGATCATGAACATTATGGAGACCCTCGCACCCTCTAAACTGGCGGCTGATTGGGATAACGTAGGGCTGCTTCTGGGTGACCCGGAAAAGGAAGTGCGGCGGATCCTGGTTAGCCTGGATATCACCCCTGAGGTAGTAGAAGAGGCTGTAGCTCGGGGAGCAGGTCTTATAATCAGCCACCATCCTCTGTTCTTACGCCCCTGGAAGCATCTCCGGTTTGACCGCGGGCAGGGGGCTTTAGTCCGTCGTTTGGTGCAGGAAGATATCATGGTGTATAGCGCTCATACTAATTTGGACTATGCTACTTTAGGAATTAGCTATCACTTAGCTATTAAACTGGGGTTAGAGGATATTGAAGTTCTGGTGCCTACTTATCAGGAAAAATATTATAAACTGATCACTTTTGTCCCCGAGGAGGCAGAGGCTAAGGTCCGGGAGGCCATATGTGAGGCTGGTGCGGGTTGGATTGGCAACTATTCCCATTGCACTTTCCGTACCCAGGGCATAGGAACGTTCCTTCCCCTCGCTGGTACCAGTCCTTACATTGGCGAAGAAGGTAAATTAGAGGAAGTTAAAGAATACCGGTTAGAAACAATTGTTCCTCAGGAACGGCTACCGGAAGTTTTAAAAGCTCTTCTCCAAGCACATCCTTACGAAGAGGTGGCCTACGATATTTATCCCTTGGCTAACGAAGGTCAGAATCATGGGGCTGGAAGAATAGGTAGCCTTTCCCAGCCATCGACTCTTCAGGAGTTTGCTTTCATGGTTAAGAAGGAATTGGGTGCTGAAAAAGTAACTGTAGTAGGGGACAAGGAACGGAAAATAAAACGGGTGGCTGTATGTGGTGGTGCCGGCAGCAGTATTATGGACCAGGCCAAAAACCAAGGAGCTGATGTATTGGTAACTGGAGATCTCAAGTATCATGAAGCGCGTAGGGCCTTAGAGGAAGGTCTGGCTATTATTGATGCCGGCCATTTTGCCACCGAAAGGGTTATTGTACCTGCGTTAGTAGAGTACCTGCAAGAAGAACTTAAAAGTCGCGAAGTTATGGTCCTGGCAGCCCAAAAGGAAAGGGAACCGTGGTGGCTATTGTAATATGTCATTGTTTGTGGTAAGATAAAATATGCAGACCTAAATAAATAGAAGCCCTTGAGTAAACTGGATGGTCGCGGGAGAAGAATCTCTCCTGAGGAAAGTCCGAGCTCCACAGGGCAGGGTGCTGGGTAACACCCAGTGGGGGCGACCCCAAGGAAAGTGCCACAGAAACAGACCGCCCGGCCTTATAGGGGCGCGGAGGATAGTCCTGCCAAGGCAGGCGAAGGCTCCGGCCCTACATTACGCCGGGCAAGGGTGGAAAGGTGAGGTAAGAGCTCACCAGCGGTTAGGTGACTAACCGGCTAGGTAAACCCCACCCGGAGCAAGACCGAATAGGGGGACAATGGAGTGGCCCGCTCCGTCCCCGGGTAAGGTCGCTGGAGGTACTAGGCAACTGGTACCCTAGATAGATGACCATCCTCGACAGAACTCGGCTTACAGGTTTGCTCAAGGGTTCTATTTTTTGGATTACAGTTGATCTTACGGAGTTATGGCTCACTGAGTGGAGTTATGTCTCACTCAGTGGGCTGTACTCATTATAGGACCCATTTTAATGCCATAGTATTTTAGGTTATCCCGTTATGCAAGCCTGAGAATATATTTGAGTTGACAGTACTTCCCCATGGGATAATTGATACCCCAATTTTCCTTTCCGGATCGCAAGTTTACGCCTGGATGGTTAAGCCTGGATGAATAAAGCCGGGGCTAAAAGGGGAAATATATAAGACAAAAAGCTATGCCGAGGGATGTTCGCCTTGCGCTGGCAGTTCCTTAAGGAGAAAAGGGAAGCTAGGTTAGAAGATCACATGGGAATAAAGCCCATAAGATGGGCTCTCTACAGAAAGGCACCCCGAAAGCCAAAGGGGTGCCTTAAATTTTGGTTTATGCCTACAGGCATAACTTAGCCGTTTTTAACTACTTCAGTCAAAAGGCGGTGGAGGGACTTAACTTATGGATAGAAAAAGGCGGGACGAATACAATCCTGTAGCTTTTAGACTTACAAAAGCCCGGGAGGAGTTCACTATCTGGGACGGCTTTGAGCTGTGGGCCCGACATCACCTGGCGGACAGAGGCGGAAGCCAGGAAACCGTAGGTAATTACCGTAGCGATTTTAAGAAGCTCCAGGAAAGGTTATATCCCCTCTGACCCGACCCAGGAGATCAGACTTCCCCGGGCTGGCAGAAAGGTTATACGTGTTTCGAGGACGATTCCTCTCGAAGTAAGGGAAAGGTTGGCCAGGGATGCCTGGAAGATGGGTTTTAGAGAATATGGCCCTCTCAGCTTCGTTTATTACGCTGGACGGATATTGACTTTGCCAACAGGACAATCCGCTTCCCTAAGGTTAAGAACAGCGGCAGCGGCGGGGGGCCCATTTCCGATGAACTGCTGGAACTTTTAAAGGAATTTAAGGAGGGGGGTTAGGGAGGCCAAATATATGTATTTCGCAGCCGCCAAAGCGAGCCTATTAGTGTAGCCCGTAGGAAGGCTATAGTAGCCAGGCTGCTCAAGGGCAGTTTCCCAGTTAAAGAATACAATTCCCATGATATGCGGACCACGGTGGCTACCGAGATATCCCAGAAGCCGGGATGCAATACCAGGGTCGTACAGGGAATCCTGGGCCATAAGCGGCCGGAAACCACGGTAGGCTATAAGCGAGCAGATTCCGAAATCATGAAAGAAGTGGTAAGGGAACGTTTTGATATGATAGATGTAAGGCCAAAAGTTAAGGATGATATCGCTGCTACCGCACCACCGGCGGGCAAAACGGAAAACCGGAAGGAGAACAAGAACCCTAACTTAAAACCGACCTTTACGTTGTCCCCTGAGATATATGTATTTGTCAATCGAAAAGTTGACCACTTGATCTCTTAAAAGTTGACCACCTGTATAGTTTAGTTTCGCTACGGCTATGTTGGTTTATTTTAGAACGGGAACCATCTCCTGGTTTTGCTTGATTAGTTTGTTGGTCGGGTAATGTTAACCAAGGTTGGCCGGGCTGTGGTCGGGACGCCGTCTAGCTTACTAACAAGTGAAATGCTTTTAACTACTATGCAGAGACAGAGCTAACCAATCCTTCCTCTTGGCGTCGCCTTAAACTCTGACGGAAGCGATAGCTTTCCCCGTTCATGACCAGGATATGGGCATGATGGGTGAGCCTGTCCAGGAGGGCAGCGGTCATCCTTTCATCTCCAAATACTTGTACCCATTCGCTGAATTCGAGATTAGAGGTAATGAGCACAACTCCCCCTTTCATACCGGCCAGCCAAGAAGAGGAAGAGGAGCTGGGGTCCTTCAGTGGTGTAGGGTACATAACCCAGCTCGTCTACCACTACCAGGTCTTGCTTTAGCCACTGCTTTTCCAAAGAAAGTAATTTATGTTCCCGGGCAGCTGCTAAGAGTTCTGTAACCAGGCTGGGGGCAGTATAAAAGCGTACACGGTAACCCTGCCGGCAGGCACATAAAGCCAGGACAATGGCCAAATGGGTTACCGTTGTCACAAGACTTATACCCTTCGTCCTCCGGGTACTAGTCCCTGGGCCAGATTTACAAAATTAGGTGTGCAGACAGTAGTTTATTATACCCAGAGGATGAGCTTAAGCTCGCGGCCCAAATATTGAACCTTACTCCTTCTAGGGTTATAAGATTAGTGGACAAGTATATCCGGCCAAAAAATGTTCCTAGGATGTTGCCCCCAAAATCTGATCCCATAACTATTGACATAGAGCCTACTAAATCTTAACACGGACCCAGGATAAACATTATTATTGATTTTGGTAGAATTTTGGGGTAATATACATAATGTAAAAGTAAACAGGAGTGGTGCCAGAAAGGCACACGGGTGCTTTTGCACCTGGCTGTCAGACAACGGTTTCATATTTTAACGGACAGCGGTGACCACGGAGGTCTCCAGTTAAGCGGGCCGAAGTGGTCACTTTTAATTTCCTCGACCTCACACAAATTCCAAAAGGGGGCGGTTTTGGTGCATATACCCGATGGCTTTTTAGATCCGAAGGTATGGGTAGGTGCCAGCGCGGTAAGTGCTGGTGCGCTGGCCGGGGCGCTGGCCCAGACCAGGAAGGCGCTGGAGGAGCGCCAGGTACCGCTGTTGGGGATGATGGGTGCTTTCATTTTTGCAGCCCAAATGGTTAACTTCCCCGTGGCCGGGGGCACTTCAGGCCATCTCCTGGGGGCAGCTTTGGCGGCTCTGTTGTTGGGTCCATGGAGCGCCATGCTTATCATGACTGCTGTGCTGGTCATCCAGATGCTCTTCTTTTATGACGGCGGCCTCACCGCCCTGGGGGCCAACGTGCTAAACATGGCCGTCATCGCGCCGTGGGTGGCTTATGGTGTTTACCGCTTAATTACGGGCCTTTTCGGGGGAAATGCCAGTCGCGTGGTGGCTATTTTCTTGGCCTCTTGGGTTTCGGTGGTAGCCGCAGCGCTGGGATGCAGCTTGGAGCTTGCTCTTTCCGGCACGGTGCCCTTGGGAGTAGTCCTGCCGGCCATGATGGGCTGGCATGCACTTATTGGTATTGGTGAGGGGGTAATTACCGGTATGGCGGTTTCCTTTGTGTTCCGGCCCCTTGGGGTGGAGCAGCCTGGACAGGTGCATTTCTTGGCGGGTGAGAAAAAATGAGAATGGGTATTCTTCTGGGGCTTCTAATTGCTCTTGTGGTGGCGGCATTACTTTCACCATTTGCCTGTCCTTATCCTGACGGGCTGGAGAGGGTAGCTGAGGATAAGGGGTTTCTTGACCTAGCGGAGGGTAAGGAACTAATTCACGTTCCGATACCCGACTACAAGTTTCCGGGGATTTCTAACGAAGGCCTGGCCACATCTATTGCTGGCATAATTGGTACTGTTTTAGTTTTTGGAGTTGTGTACTTTCTGGGGTGGGCTTTGGCAGGAACCCGTAGGGTAGCTTCGTCTTTCTCCATGGACGGAAAAGAAGAAAAGCGGGAATGACTTTAAAAGGCTGTTGCGGACATTATTGGTGACTGGAGAGCGGGTTGTAAGGCTGTCGTAAATAGGTTTCCAGCGAAGCTCTTTCCAGGTTGTGGTGCTTAGTGTGGAAGTAAAGGGTTTTGCTGTATCTGCCCTGTGCCCCCGTACCTCGGAGAGAAAAAGGGTTTTGCAAGCGGTAATTAGGAAAAAGGCCACGAAGGTTAGCTCTCCAGCCTCATGAAGGGGAGCCTTCGTGGCCCAAATTGTCTTTGGAGGAATTTACATATGGGTGTTTTTGTGGCCAGCAAAGCCACTCTTTTACCCCTAGCCTGCTCTTTTCTGAAACGGTATTTTCCCGAACTTTCCGCTTTCCCGGAATTACTTGAGCACAGCGTGCGTACGGCAAAGTATGCCTTTCAGTTGAGTAGCTTCCTTGGATTCGGCAAGCCCCGGCTTCTTTTTTGGGCTGGTGCCTTACATGACGTGGGCAAACTTTTGGTGCCGCGTCATGTTTTAGAAAAACCCGGCCCTTTGCTGGAAAGCGAATGGGAGATAATCAGGCAACACCCATTGTGGAGCTTTGAACTGGTAGAGAGCAGGTGTTATAAAATGCGGGGCCTGGAGAATATCCTGGCCGCAGTTAAAGCGCATCATGAGTCCTGGGATGGCACAGGCTATCCCGAGGGACTGGAAGGTAACGGTATCCCCCTGGAGGCAAGGATTTTGGCCCTGGCCGATATATTTGACGCCCTGACCTCTCCCCGGCCCTACCGCCCTTCTCTAAGTTTAGGGGAAGCCCTTAAGGTAATGGCAGATATGGGAGGCAAAAAGCTGGACACCTCTCTGTTTCAGAAAGCGCGGGCTTTTCTTCCTTGCCTGGGGGTGAAGAGAATTAGATGCCAGGAGACAAAAGGACGCGCAGTATAATTGAAATATTTACCCTGTGGTTTTTTGGCCTTGCTTTGGTTCCTACTCTTCTGGTTATTTATGCTACGGCCAAGTACCTGGCCATACAAACCGTTGCCTGGGCAAACAGGTACCTGACTCAGGTGGCTTTTGACGAGAGCAGGGTTATTTCTCTTTACTTGAAGGATACCCTTGGGGACGGCAGATTTTTCTTCTCAATTCAGGGGAACGCGATTATAGCAGCCCAGAACGGACTGGTAAGGGAAATAGACCTGTCCCGGCTTGTGCCGGTGTGGACTGTGGAACCCGAGCCGGCGCAAATTTTTGCTCCTAAGCTTCTTTTTGGCTTTGGCTACCAGCCCAGACTAAAAATCAGGGAAAAGCCGTTTATTTGTCTGGAAGATAGTTATGGAAATACTCTTTATCTGGCCGGGAGAGAAGAAAAAATTTCTGCCAGGGAAACGTTTTTACTCAAGGCCTTTGGGTTGAAAGAAAGCATTGAGGTTAGCGCGCCGGTGCCTGAAACCGATCTCAAGGTAAAGGTTCGTGCCTCGGCAGGGGGGATTGTGAGGGAACCCTTGCAACAATTGTGTGTTCCTTTAGGTGGTACGCTCATCCTGGTTGCCTTGCTGTCAGTCGTTCTTTACTCCCTTGCTGCAAGGCAGGTAGTGTATCCTTTAAAAGACCTAGCTGAGCGCTTATCCGGCTTCGACCCTGCAAATGGTGTAGATTTGTGTTCCAGAGACTCTTACGGGGTACGCGAACTGGCTGAGATTGCCTCTTCATTTGGTAAGATGGTTTTGCGGGTGCGCGAAGCTCTGTCCGAGCTGGAGCAGAAGGTAAAAGAACTGGAGGAAAAGAATAAGCTTCTCCACCAGGCCCGACAGCGTTTGGAATGGCTTGCCAGCCACGATGCCCTTACGGGCGTTTTAAACCGGCGGTCGTTTATGGAACGGTGCTTGTATTTGCTTAGACAAGTAAGGGGAGAATTTCCTTATGTAGGCATTTTGATGATGGACGTGGATAATTTCAAGACCATAAATGACACTTACGGACACCTGGCAGGCGACATGGTTTTGAAGAAGGTAGGGGAGTTACTGAGGCACCAGGTGAGGAAGGGTGATCTTGTGGGGCGGTACGGGGGTGACGAGTTTGTACTTTCCTTTTTCCTCAGTCGGCCAGAAGAATTTGAAGCTCTTGCCCGCCGGATTTTTTCCTCCCTCTGTGCTACGCTGGGCTCTCTTCCCGAATTAGAAGTAGGTGTTTCTCTCAGCATGGGTGGAACGGTTACCAGCTGCTTTTTAATAAGAGATGGGCGCGATTTGGAGCAGCTGATTGGCCTTTCTGACCGACTTCTCTTAGAGGGCAAGCGTGGTGGTAAAAAGAGGGTCGTAATCCAATATATAGAAAACATACCTTAAATGTGTTAAGATTACTAGTTTTGGCGGCTATGAAAGGTAAGGACATGGTTATGCCTGTGGTGTATATCGGGTAAGTGCTGGCGGTTGGCTGGTACTCCACGAACCCTAACCATTCACAGTCGTAACGGTACGAGCCCTCGTCGACGCCGGGAGGGCACTTCTACAGAATCCCTATCCTTTCAAGATGGCAGACGACTTCTGCCGCTGACCCGCCCTCTTCCTGTGCTTGTTGTAAGCTCTCGTGTAGCATATCCAGTTTTACCACTTTCGGTCCTCGCATTGTCAGTCACCCCTTATCTGTTAAACTCAATTTAGGTGGAGGAAACCACTAAGTTTGTCAAATTAAAGTTTGAAGGTTATCGGGAAAGGATTTCACCTCCTGGCAGTTCGACTGCTTGGGAAACAACCATCTTCCCTGGATAAGATATTTGCAGACTGCGGTTCATAGAAGGGTTGTGCTTCGAGCACCGCGTTAGATAAGGCACACTGCCAGCCTGCAGTTGTCAAGCGTCACTGAAAATGTCAGGGAAAACTCGTCTGTCATTCTGTCAGGGTAGAAGTAGTATAATTAGGCCTGCGGGGTTTCCGTGGCTTACGCCATGGATGGTCTTGAGCGGGCCTACGGATTAAAGTGGTGCCCAGATTTTCTTTAGTGACGATTTACCTGGTGGTAATTTAGCCCTTCTAGAGCCTGTTCTGAGACTTAGATGCGGTTTGGTTCCGTCTCTGACAAAGTGATCCTCTCCTTGCTCATACCGACACCTATGAAAAACCGCAACCCTGATTTTAGATGATTTAGGCTGCAGGAGAGGGTATTTCTGTCATCGTTTGCTCTTCTCCTATGAGAGACGTAATTTTTTGCGGCAAATCGTTGTCAACTTTGTACGGCAGCGCTCTTTTGTGCATGCGGCGTATTTTCTTTTGCCGCAAGTCCTCCTTGAGGTAGCGATACTCCGTGTTCTTCGTCAGCATGGCCCAGATGATGGTGAGTAGCTTCCTTGCCGCTGCTACGATAGCAATCTTATGGCCTTTGCGCTTTTTGAGCCTTAAGTAGAAGTCTCGCAGAGCGCCGGGCTGCCTCACCGCCACCTGGGCAACCTGAATGAGGATCCAGCGCAGCATGCTCCGGCCCGCCTTGGTGATGTGCCCGGTGTACCTGGTCTTGCCCGACTGGTGCACCGAAGGAACCAGGCCGGAGAAACTGGCAAGCTTCTTCGCCGAGGCAAAGCGCTTGATATCGCCGATCTCGGCCAATATGGTCAGGGCGGCCAAAACGTCTATCCCGGGTATGCCCAAAAAGGTCTCCACCCCGGGCAGGTCAATAGCCCTTAGGTTCAACTCTTTCTCAATGGCCGCGATTTCCTCCTCCAGGGCTTCAAGGATTTTAAGGTTCGAGGTGAGGACTATTTTCTCCACCCCAGGAAGTTCCTCGAGTTCCCGGAGGAACTGCCTGCCCTTTACTCCGAACAAGTCGCTTACCGGCACCTTTATGGCGTGACTGGCTAAAACCGCGTGGATCCTATTTTTAACGCCCACGACCTCCTTCTTTAAGGCCGCCCGGTGGTGGAGTAGAGTTCTTAGCTCTCGCTCTTCCTTGGAGGCCACCCACGAGGCACAGACAAAGTCCGCGGCCAAGAGCCTGACCAAAATCTCGGCATCTACCTTGTCCGTCTTGATCCTGGCCTCGGCGATAGCTCTGGTCCTTATGGGGTTGACGACCACCACTTGTGCCCCGCGCGCTGTTAAGATATCATAAATCATGGAAGCATTGCCGGTGGCTTCAAGGGCCACCTTGCAGTTGCCGTCAAGTTCCTTGGCGAACCGCTTCCATTCCTTCTTCTCGTTGGAGAAACGGAACCGCCTGACGGTGTTATCCGATAACAGTTCTGCTCCCTCACAGTAAGACTTGTGCACGTCAAGGCCAAAGTACCGCAATCCTGGTGCACCTCCATTTTGTGGGGCGAGCAAAGGTAAGCGCGACACTCACCTATCCGGGCTTTCTAGCCCACTTGGGCGGGTCGAGGGGCGGCCAAACATTTTCTCGGGCTTTTATCGCCCATTTCAGTAGACGGCCGCCCTTGCCTGCGCCCCACCTTTGCTTGTATCCCACCCTAATTAGATTAATTCGCCAGGGTTGCGGTTTTATCATGCCAACATTTTCAGTAAAGGATTTCACCGAAAAGATGCTTAAGTATTGCTCTGGTTATGAAGATAAAGTAAAATTAAGCTAAATAACGAAAAACAGGAGAAACCGAAGGTGCCCATAGACCACGACGCTATATTTAAAGAGCTCATCACCAACTTCTTTAAAGAATTCATGGAGCTCTTCTTCCCCGAAGCCCACGCCCTAATCGATTATTCCGAACTAACCTTCTTATCCCAAGAGATCATCACCGACATCACCGCCGGAGAAAAACACTACGTAGATATACTGGCCAGTGTTAAAATAAAAGGAGAAGAGGGCTATGTCCTTATTCACATAGAACCTCAGGCTTATAAAGAAGCAGACTTTGCCCGGCGCATGTTCATATACTTTAGCAGGCTTTACGAGAAGCATAAGAAGAAGGTATTGCCTATAGCTATATTCTCCTATGACAGCAAAGCAGAAGAGCCAGACAAGCACGAAGTAGCTTTCCCCTTCTTTAAAGTGCTAGAGTTTAACTTTTACAAGGTGCAGCTTAAGAAACTGCCCTGGAGGAAGTACATAAATAGTGACAATCCAGTTGCGGCAGCTCTTCTTAGTAAAATGGACTACAGCCCTAAGGAGAGACGGCAGCTAAAGATAGAATTTTTGAGAATGATAACGCGGATGCAGCTGGATCCGGCTAAGCTAGGGCTTATAACAGCGATATTTGAGACCTATTTAGGTTTAAGCCCGGAAGAGGAGAGGGAAGTAGAGGAGATGCTACATAGGGAATTAAGCGCGGAGGAGGTAAAGAAGGTAATGGAACTTAGGACTTCGTGGCATATAAAGGGATGGCAAGAAGGCCTAGAGGAAGGGCGGAGAGAAAAGGCACAAGAGTTGGTGCTAAGGTTATTAAATAAGCGTTTAGGTTTTCTTCCCCCTGAGGTAGAGGAGAGGATAAAGTCTCTTTCCTTGAAGGAGCTTGATGAGCTGGCGGAGAAGATATTTGAGGTGACCAGTGAAAGTGACCTAAGGAAATTCCTGGGCATGGAGCATTGAAAAAGCCTTTGCTAAAGGCGCTATCTTGTGACGTAAGCTAATTAATTGAGCTAAAAATGTGAGCACAATATGTACTAACTTTTTGCTTGGAGGAGGCTATCCTTTGCGCATACTCGTGACCGGCGGGGCCGGCTTTATCGGCCCCCATGTGGTGGACGCTTTGCTAGAAGAAGGGCACGAGGTAATAGTAGTCGACGACTTGAGCAGCGGTAAGGAAGAAAACCTTAATCCTGCCTGCCGGTTTTACCGGATGGACATTTGTTCGCCGGAATTGGAAAGGGTCTTCCGGGAAGAAAGGATAGAGCTGGTGAACCACCATGCAGCTCAAATTGATGTGCGCCGTTCCGTGGCCAGCCCGGAAGAAGACGCCCGGGTAAACATCCAAGGGCTGTTAAACCTCTTATCCAATTGCCTGCGCTATGGGGTAAAGGGGTTTATTTTTGCTTCTTCGGGCGGGGTAGTGTACGGCGAGCCGGATGAGCTTCCGGTGAAGGAGGAACACCCCAAGGGGCCGCTATCGCCCTATGGGGTGAGCAAGCTGGCCTCAGAATATTACCTCTACTACTTTGCCCGGGTGCACGGCCTGCCTTACATAGCCCTGCGGTACGGCAACGTGTACGGCCCCCGGCAGGACCCGCATGGTGAGGCCGGGGTGGTGGCCATCTTCGGGCAGAAAATGCTAAAGGGAGGCGTTCCCACCATCTACGGCGATGGGGAGCAACTGCGGGATTATGTCTACGTGGGAGATGTGGTGCGGGCTAATCTTTTGGCCATGAAGAAGCTACTAAAGGGCCTAGACCTCTCTGCCGTAAGCAGCATTGACACCCTGGCGTACAACATAGGTACGGGCCGGGGCACTTCCGTGAACGAGCTCTTCCGGCTGCTTATGGAAGCGACCAGCTATAAAGGTGAGGCGGTATATGGGCCAGAGCGTGCAGGAGAATTAAGGAAGATATATCTTGACGCAGGGAAGGCGGCGCGGGAGCTGGGCTGGCAACCGCAAGTGAGCTTGGAGGAAGGGCTGAAGCGAACGGTGGAGCATCTGAGAAAGGCCGGAGATTCGAAGGAAGACCTGAAACTTGCTCGGGAAATAATCGAAGGATACCTACCGGCATTAGAGGAACTTAGCAAGAAATAACTTTTGGCAGACAAAAGTGCTTCCATCGGTGTTTTGAAGCTCTCTTAATCCTTTTGCGCCAAGAGGCCGCCTCAAAAAACAATTGCGGGAAATAATGGCGGGCAGGAGCCCAATGGGTAAACTGCTATTGGACCCAGCTATCTGCCCGCTTATAATTTCTTTCTATTATCTGCCGTCATGAATTGCCTGCTCCAGAAATTCCCCACGATTTTTGCCAGCGGGTTGTCATAGATCACCTTCCGTAGATCTCGCCGCGGCAACGTGTGCACGTAAAGTTGTGTGGTAGTGATGGAGGCATGGTTAAGGAGTTCCTTGATCTCGGCTATATCGGCACCGTTTTTCCAGAGGTTGGTGGCGAAGCTGTGCCGCAGGCAGTGGGAGGTGATCCTTTTTTGTATTCCTGCCTTCGCACATAAAGACTTTAACAGCTTATTCACCCACTGCCCGCTAAGTTTCCTGCCTTTAGGCGTAAGGAACAATAAAGACTCTGTTTCCGGCCTCGCAGGTACCAGCCTCCTTTCGCCCCTTATATACGTTAAGATACTGTCCATAACCTGGGGAAGTAGGGGTAAGAGGTACTCCTTCCTGGTCTTAGGCGAGGGTACCAGCAAGGCCCGCAAGTGTTCCACATCTTCCACAAGGGGCAGATTGATAAGCTCGCTTATCCGGAGGCCCGTCCCGTAGAGTGTAGTTACCACCGCCCGGGAAAGCTGTGGATGCTCCGAAGCTCCGGCACAAGCAATCATTTTAGAGAACTCATCGGGGGTTATTACGTCTCTCACAACTATTCGCTCAGGCACCTTGACCTGTATACCTTCAGCCGGGTTGGGTAAGCCCTCCAGGGGGCCACCACTGCTGCAAAGCACCCGGAAAAAGGTTCGTAGTTGGCTTAAGACTTGCCTCTTGTAGTAGGGCTGGGGTATGGTCTTGAGGAACTCCTCGATAAAGGCAGTATCTACCGGGGATACGCTCAAGAACTCACCCCGCTCATTATAGTTTTCATAGAAGTTGCGGAAAGAAACTTTAGCAGGATGTTCCCCGATAAAGCGGAAGAGTTTGCGCAGGGTAATGGCATAATACCTGGCGGTGCTGGCGGCCATCTTATAGTGCTGGAAAAAGTATCGGCACTCTTCATTGGCCATGATGTCCAAATCCGTCATGGTAATGCCTCCTTTGTAACCTCTGATTCCGGTATCTCAAAGGTAAAGTGCTTGCTAAGAATATCCTGCTTTTGTTTCAGGTTTAGGCGGGTGTAGACCTGGGTTGTGGTCAGGAATTCATGGCCGAGCAACTGGCGGATCACTTCTATACCAATGCCGTTAAGGAGGCAGGTAACGGCAAAGGTATGGCGCAGGACATGGGGGGTAACATTTTTATTTCCAGGTACGGCGATACCGAGTTTATTTATCAAGCTCTCCACCAATTGCTGGACTCTCCTTACCCCCACATTGAAGAGCAATTTTTCGGGACAATCTTTAAGGCCATATTTTCGCAGGTAGCGTACCAGGTAAGGGTAGAGCTCCCGGTGGATGGGAACCTCCCGTTCCTTGCTACCTTTGCCGTAAAAGCGGATGGTGCCCTGTCTAAAGTTTATATCCCCAACCTTGAGGGCCACCAGCTCACTCACACGGCATCCGGTATAGAGCATGGTGGCGATCATGGCCTGGTCACGCTCGCCATTCCTGGTGCGACCGGCGATCTCAATCAGTTGCAGGGCTTCCTTGGGAGTGAGGGCTACCGGGAGAAGTTGTTGCAATGCTCTTGTTTTTATCTCATGGGCGGGAGATACCTGGATAAAGCCCCGCATCCGCAGAAACTTAAACAGGGACTTGAGGGTGGCCAGTTTGCGCATGGCCGTCCTTTCAGTGATACCGGCACCCCCATGCTGGAGTTCGGCTATAAAACGGGCAATGTTTGAAGCCTTGATCTCCGCCAAGAGAGGTTCATAACCGAACTGGTGCACCATGGATTCATAAAACTGGCGTAAGGTTATAGCATAAGATTCCTGGGTCGTTGCCGGGTGAAAGCGGAGCTGTGTTAATTGAAAGGGTCAAAAGATAAAAGAATGGAGATCTGGCTTACTGAGCAGTACTGGCCCAGTTAAAATAGAAGTTATGTCGCTTTGAGAAATTCATAACCTGCAAACCGTTGAGAGACAAGGATGCCGAAAAAGTTATCAGAATAATCTGTAACTCGGCTTACAGGTTTGCTCAAGGGTTCTATTTTTTGGATTACAGTTGATCTTACGGAGTTATGGCTCACTGAGTGGAGTTATGTCTCACTCAGTGAGCTATATTCCCTTAAGCGTCTCATTTTACGGCCATAATATTGTATCCGCCGCAGTGTTGTGCAAGCTGGAAGATAACCTCCAATGTTGGAAAATTTCCTATGAACCAGTAATAGTAGCGGTGTTGCTAGACCAATCGCAATTTTGCACAGCGGTGGATAAAAGTGGAAATAGAGAGCAATAAATAACAGTGAACAAAAATATAAGGAATGCGCGGAGGGAAGTCTCCGTGTATTTGCCGTCCAGGAAGGAAAGGATTAAGCTGGTATGTGGGAGCAGCGCTTATAAGAGGCATCCCTGAATGTGAGGGGTGCCTTAAATTTTGTGCGCCCGGCATGGGCGAAGGCTTACGGGTGGAAGTCCCGAACGGCGAAGGTAGCAGTAGTCGTTAGCTTAAGGCAAGGGTGAAGTCTTTGCAGGCCTAATAAGAAATTGGTGGGTTTATTCTAAACAGGAAACAAATGCCCAGCCGCAGGGATAACCCATGGCCTCGGGTTTAAATATTACTTTATGGGCAAATGGTTGAATAAGCGGAGTGGAAGTGGAGTAAAAGCGGAAATGGTTATTATTTTCCAGTTAAGTAAGATTTAATTGGGGCCAGGTACTTGTTTGTAATCTTTCGGGAATACGCTTCGAGAGCTACCTTCTTAAAAACTGGCCTATCAGGCCCTAAAACGTTTGTTGTTTTTTCCATAAATGGGTGTTACAATGAAAAAGGTGATAACTATGATCGAGGCAACAATTAATGCCCAGACAGCCGACTATTTGCCGGAGGAAAAGTTAGCCCGGATGTTAAAAAATATGGAGTTTAGCCCCAAATATATGGTCCATATTTTTAACTTTTTCACCGATGTGCCCCTCCAGGACATAGCCAAATTCATAGCTAAGCATAACATCCCGGAGGCCACCTTGCTAGAGTATTACAAAACCTACGTCCAGGAATTTTATCGCAATGTAGAACTTGAGGAGATGCTAGAACATGTGGGAAGAACTTTTGGCAAAGGCCATTCATCTTCTTGAAGGTTCAAACATCCCCAAAGAAGAATGGACGTGGGGCGGGGGTACCGCCCTTGCCTTTTATTTCCGGCATCGGGAAAGCCGAGATATAGATATTTTCTTAACCGATGCTCAATATCTCACCATTCTTACCCCCCGATTAAACCCTATTGCCCAAGATATGACAGGCGATTATGTAGAAAGCTCAAACTTCCTTAAGCTAAAGTTTCCAGGAGGCGACGTGGATTTTATAATAGCACCTCATCTTACCGCAAATTATTTTAGGCTAGAACGATTTGGGGGGAAGAACATACGCGTGGAGACGCCGGAAGAGATTGTGCTTAAGAAGCTTTTTTACAGGGCTGAGAGTTTGAAGGCGAGGGATATAATAGACATTGCGGTGGTCTACGAAAGAAGAAAAGACCTTTTACTTAAACATGCTCCCTTATTTATAACAAGGCTAGACGCTTTAAAGTCTCGCTGGAAAAACCTAGCCGAAATCTTCCCTCAAGAAGCCTCTGGTCTTCGGATCTTAGAAGCAGGATTAAAAGAGAAAGCCCCTTGCCTCTTTAGAGACTTCTTACAAGAAATCCAACGTTAACTTCTGCCCTTTCCGTCCCAAAAGAATAGGGCTGTATGATGCGGCTTTCAGTGCGAGTACTGGACGGCTGATGAAAAGCTTGTTAGCGCCATCGCAGGGCAGAAAATACGTGAAGTATTTGGAGTTCCATTGAAGTCCCTTTCCTTGGAGAGCATAGCGAATGGAGACCATCGAAGCCAAACGGCTTTGTGTATTTAGGGGTACATAACAGCCTTTCTTATTTCTTTAGCCAAAAGATGATTGCCGATGCTGTTGACCAGAGCAAGCCATTGGGAGAAAACTGGCACCAAGCCTTGCTACAGCAAATGGCTTCGGAAGCTCTATTTGTGGAGAATTTGCCAGAAACTTTTTCGGCGTCTTTAGGTGGATACTGCGTACCAACCTCTTACTGGGAATCATCTTTACTACTTTCGGTTCCTTGTAGTATATTCTGCTTAAAGTAAGATTTATAATCGGAGGTAAGTTTCTGTGTATAAAGTTACTATTTCAGAAAAGGGCCAAATTTCTATTCCTGTTGCCTTGCGCAGGCGGTATGGGTTGAAAAAAGGAGATAAATTAGTCCTCGAAGAAATAGAGGGGGCCATTGTTATACGCCCTTTGCCGCGACACCCTCTGTTGGCCCTTAGAGGCAAATTAAAAGGGGGAGAAGGGGAAAAACTGACAGATCTTCTTCTTAAGGAACGTGCCGCGGACAGGGAGAGGGAGTCAACTTGAGACACAAAAAATTTGTTTTGGACAGCTACGCTATTCTCGCACTGGTAGAGGATGAGCCGGGTGCGCAGGTAGTCGCAGATATTCTTTCTGACGAGGACACTGAGCTGTACCTCAGCGTGGTCAATTTGGGAGAGGTCTACTACATTATTTCACGAAAACAAGGAGAACGGGCGGCTGAAGAGGTTGTGCGAGCCATTATGGAGGAGGAGACGGTAGCTATAGTAGAAGTTTCTTGGCCAAGGGCTCGGGAAGCAGCCCGCATTAAGGCTAAAGGAGGGCTTTCGTACGCTGATGCTTTTGTCTTAGGGCTGGCTGTGGAACTTAAGGCACCTGTAGTTACTGGCGACCCCGAGATTAAGGCTATAGCCGAGAGCTTAGGAGCGAAAATAGTGTGGGTTGGTGGATAAAAATGCCCACTCTCTTCCTCGCTCCTGAGCTACATCATGACCCAGAAACACGTTGACGGCTATGCCGGTTACAATGAGCTTACGCATGTCACCTTGGTAGGCTTATGCCCGACACGCCAAACTAAACAAAAGAAATAGGAGAAGCTGGACATGCCTATAGACCACGACGCCATATTTAAAGAGCTCATTACCAACTTCTTTAAAGAATTCATGGAGCTCTTCTTCCCCGAAGCCCACGCCCTAATAGATTATTCCGAGCTAACCTTCTTAGCCCAGGAGATCATTACCGACATTACAGCCGGAGAAAAACATTACGTAGATATCCTGGCCAGTGTTAAAATAAAAAGAGAAGAAGGTTACGTCCTTATCCATGTAGAACCCCAAGCTTATAAGGAAGCAGACTTTGCCCGGCGCATGTTTATATACTTTAGCCGGCTTTACGAAAAGCATAAGAAGAAGGTATTGCCTATAGCTGTATTTTCCTATGACAGCAAGGTAGAAAAGCTAGACAGACACGAAGTAACCTTTCCTTTTCTTAAGGTGCTAGAGTTTAACTTTTACAAAGTGCAGCTAAAGAAGCTGCCCTGGAGGAAGTACATAAGGAGCAACAATCCAGTTGCGGCGGCGCTTTTAAGTAAGATGGACTATAGCCCTAAGGAGAGGCTTAAGTTGAAGCTGGAATTCTTAAGGATGATAACCAGGATGCAACTGGACCCCGCGAAGCTGGGGCTTATAACTGCGATATTTGATACTTACTTAGGTTTAAGCCCGGAAGAGGAGAAGGAAGTAGAGGAGATGTTACATAGGGAATTAAGTGCGGAGGAGGTTAAGAAGGTAATGGAACTTAGGACTTCGTGGCATACAAAGGGATGGCAAGAAGGATGGCAAAAAGGCCTGGAAGCAGGCCTTGAAGAAGGCCGGAAAGAAATTCTGCTAAAGCAGTTAAAGAAGCGTTTAGGTTTTCTTCCCCCTGAGGTAGAGGAGAGGATAAAGTCTCTTTCCTTGAAGGAGCTTGATGAGCTGGCGGAGAAGATATTTGAGGTGACCAGTGAAAGTGACCTAAGGAAATTCCTGGGCATGGAGCATTGAAAAAGCCTTTGCTAAAGGCGCTATCTTGTGACGTAGGCTAATTAATTGAGCTAAAAATGTGAGCACAATATGTACTAACTTTTTGCTTGGAGGAGGCTATCCTTTGCACATACTGGTGACCGGCGGGGCCGGCTTTATCGGCTCCCATGTGGTGGACGCTTTGCTAGAAGAAGGGCACGAGGTAGTAGTAGTCGATGACTTGAGCAGCGGTAAGGAAGAAAACCTTAATCCTGCCTGCCGGTTTTACCGGATGGACATTTGTTCGCCGGAATTGGAAAGGGTCTTCCGGGAAGAAAGGATAGAGCTGGTGAACCACCATGCAGCTCAAATTGATGTGCGCCGTTCCGTGGCCAGCCCGGAAGAAGACGCCCGGGTAAACATCCAAGGGCTGTTAAACCTCTTATCCAATTGCCTGCGCTATGGGGTAAAGGGGTTTATTTTTGCTTCTTCGGGCGGGGTAGTGTACGGCGAGCCGGATGAGCTTCCGGTGAAGGAGGAACACCCCAAGGGGCCGCTATCGCCCTATGGAGTGAGCAAGCTGGCTTCGGAATATTATCTCTACTACTTTGCCCGTGTGCACGGCCTTAGGTGCACAGTGGAGCACCTGAGGAGGACAGGAAATCCAAAGAAGGCCCTAGAAGTTGCCCGGGAAATAATTGAACAGTATCTACCAGCTCTGAAGGAACTGAGCAGGAAATAACTTTGGCAGACAAGAGCGCTTTGGACGATGCTTTGAAGCTCTTAATCCTTGTTGCGCCGAGAGGCCGCCTCAAAAAATAATGGCGGGCAGGAGGCCCCTGGGCAACCGGTACACCGGCTCCAGCCGCCTGCCCGCTTATAATTTGTCTCTGTCAGGGTGCCTTAAATTATGTCCTTGGCATGGACGTTGAACCACCGGATGAGGCAGTAAACGGCCAGGGATGGGTTTGGTGGAACGTTTCTGGCTGCAGCAGCCTACTGATGGTGTGGGCGTGCCGCGGGGGAAGAAAAAGGCCGTGCTGGGTAAACTTACTGAGCGGGTATGTGGCTAGCGCGGCTTTTTCGTTTTTGCAGTGCTTTCCTTGGTGCTGTTAGGTATAATATATGTGACAGGTAGAAACTAACAGGTAGAAAAAGGTAGGGAAACCAAAAGATGGTCAGGGTAAATTATGATGAGTACATTAGCCGACTAAAAAAGAAATCATCGCATTTTTATACCGCCTGGGTGGCTCATCTGGGTAAGAGTCCACGTTCTGGCAGGCACCGAGCTATGGAAGAAGATATTGTCTTGTTTTTGTTGGACTATAAGCGATGGCAGAAGAGTTTAGTTAATGGTAGTATAGAAAAGGTCGGTCCCCGGAGGTATCGTATGAAATGAACGAGCGGTTAGGAGATATTCTTACTAGCTTGACCCAAGAAAAGGACTCGCTTAGAAAGGCTTTGGGGGTACTAGCGGTATTAACCGAGGCCCTTAAACCTAAGGGGATTAGACCTATTTTAGTAGGAGGCCGGGCTCTAGAGTTTTATACCTTAGGTGGATATGCCACAAAAGATATAGACCTGGTAGTTAACGGAAGAGAGCAGGCTAAACTTATTTTGGAAGAAATGGGCTTCTTACGCCGGCCTGGTGAACGGCACTGGTATCATGAAGAGCTTGACCTGGCTATAGAAATACCCGATGAGTTTTTAGCAGGTTCCCTAGAAAAAGTGGTTACCGTAGAAATAAACGGTATGGAAGCTTTTATAATTGGGATTGAGGATCTGGTAGTAGACAGGTTGGCTGCAGCGAAGTTTTGGAAGAGCCAAGCGGATGCTCAGTGGGCAGCCAAGCTTCTTGCACTTCATGCTGGCGAGATTGATTTAGAATACCTTAAGGAGGCAGCTCGAGAGCAGCAAGTAGAGGACGTTTTAACTGAGGCCTTGAGACAGAGTGAGGCTTATATTAACGCTGTTAAAGATCAAGGGCTATCTTAGGCTAAACATTGATTTTTGGGACATCGCGCTCGTAAGAAGCAAACAGTTAGTCAATTTTGACACTAACCAGCAGGAAAAAAATGAAGTGACAGCGAATAGTAAGTAACACAGTCGAGTAAAAATCACGAGTAAAAATCAAAAATTAAAGGTTTATCCAGGTACGGGTGCTTTTACCCGGAAGGGGTAAAAGTTAAAAGGGAAGCCGGTGGGAATCCGGCGCGGTCCCGCCACTGTGAGGGGGAGGAACCCTACATATAGGTCACTGGGGCTTTTAAGCCCTGGGAAGACGTAGGGAACCGATGAACCTGAGCCAGGAAACCTGCCCGTTACCGTAAACTTAACCGACCTACGCGGATAGGGAGGTGATTATTTATTTTACGTATCGCTTCTTTATAGACTACTAAAGCCTCGTCTGGGGAAAGCAGAGGGCAAATTTAAAGGAATGGGGGAATAAAGATTGTCTGCTTATAGAAATAAGTGGAAAAAGATGAGCTTGATTTGGATTATCTTGACGTCTCTAATTCTTTCTCTGCCTATAGCTAAAGGTTGGACGAGTGAAGTATCTTCACCGGCCGACTATGCTATTAAGTTTCTACGAGATGAGTATACAAAAAATGGCTTCCAGAATCATGATGCTGGGGTAGGTTCCTATGGTTTCTATATTCTAACTCAAGCTGGTGTTGACGTCAGCGGCTGGGTATACAATGGGGAAAGCCTTAAAGACGCTGTAACAAACGCAGTCTACAGTGATATTTCCAACAGTAGTCAAATCAGAGCTAAGGTTTTGGCCCAGGATTTGGTGGCCGCACAGTCGTTGGGGCGAAACGATCTGGTAGATAGTTTGGTCCAGATATTAAAAGCCAGACAGACAGGTTATGGATTCGACACTGGGGATTACAGTATTTTTAGCAACATGCCAGCCTTCGACCTTTTAGGCCGAGCAGGATTAATTTCGGTGATTAATAAAGTGTATGCCAAAGACTATATCTTGGGAACCCAGAACACAAAAGTTGGCGATCGTGGTTACGGAGCCTGGGGGTTCACTTGGGAGGGTAACTTCTATGCTGATTTCATGACCACGGCCCAGGCAGTAAGGGCACTCCATTATCTGGATCCAGCAGGACAAGATAGCCAGATCCAAACCGCTATTAATAACGGGCTTAACTGGATGAAGAACCAGCAAAAGGACGACGGCAGCTTTGTGGCTGGCATGGATGATCCAGTGATCGATACTGCAGAAGTAATTGTGACCCTAAAGGTGTTGGGATTGGATCCTGCTGAATGGAAGAGCAGTACGGGAAAAACAGCCATCGACTACCTGATGAATAAGGCCCTTAATCCAGACGGGAGCTTTGGGACGTCCCAGAACGCTATGGACGCCACCTGGGCCCTTAGTGCCTATAATCTATTAAACACTCAGTTTTACATTGACCCTTCCGTCGTAACCTTTAATGATATCTCTTCTCACTGGGCAAAAAATGATATTGAATTTATGGCTAAAAGGCTTATTGCCCGAGGCATAAGCAGAGACCTTTTTGCTCCTGATGCTAGCATAACAAGGGCACAGTTTGTTGCCTTCCTTATCAGGTCGTTGAACATAGATGAACAGAAATCTGGAGCAGAGGTATTTAGTGATGTGCCGGCGGGCTACTGGGCTTATGGCGCAATACAGGCAGCATATAAGGAAGGGCTGGTGAGGGGCGTTGGCAACGGGAAATACGAGCCGGAAAGGAGTATTACCCGGGAAGAGATGGCAGCTATGATTGCCAGGGCCCTGAGCAAGAAAGGGTTTGAAATAAAATTAACAGAGCAACAGAAAAAAGAGGTATATAGTAAATACACGGATAGCGATCACGTTTCGGGCTGGGCAAAAGATGTACTCGCGGCCTGTGCAGAGCTGGGACTGATTAAAGGGAGGCCGGGGAACTCGTTGGCTCCCCAGGATGAGGCCACGAGGGCAGAGGCGATAGTCATTTTAAGAAGAATGTTGGAGGTGCTTAAGAGAGGATAGGCTTTGCCTATCCTCTCTTAAAGGTATATCCTGATGGGGGGATTTGATGAAACGAAGGCTGTTTTACCTTATTTCTATGCTAATACTTCTGGCCGGGGCGGTGGGACCAGCCCTTTATATGCACAAAGTTTTCGATTCCCAACAGCAATATAGGCAGGCGGAGAGCGGCGAAATAATTAGGTACAGCACATCGGAGCAGAGCAATGCTAGTGGACAGACTCGTGCTGCTCCCACTATGGGCCAACCTTCTTCTGAAGCAAATAAAGATCAGCCTAAACAAAGTACAACCGAGGTAAAAACGGTTGCCCCGACACTAGGTCAGAAAACTTCTACGCCAAACCCTCCTTCCAAGGGGAACATGGTCCCTCCGCAGACAGTAAGCAGTGCATCGGAGGTTACGTCAAGTGAAAACGGGTGTAGAGTATGGATAGCCGTTGTGGGGAAAGATGGTGTATTTCTTTTTAAACCGGCTCAAGTTGTTATAAAAAAGGATAACAAATGGGGGATTACTGCCCTGGGTGCTCTGGATGCCACTGGTCTTCCTTATGCCACTAAACCCGCCTGGCCTGACTTTGTGGATTCTATCGCTGGGCAGGCCAACAGTGCAATGGCTGGATGGATGTACTCAGTAAACGGTGAGGTTCCTATGCATATGGCCAGCAAGCATCCAGTAAAAACGGGAGATAAAGTGATCTGGTGGTATAGCAAAAGTATGGACCAACCTCCTCCCCGGTGGGAAGACTTGATCCAGAAAGAATAAAGGGGTGTCGGGGTGTTCAATAAGCTTTTTTACCACGATAAGGGTCTCTTTTTGCAGAGCTTTCACCCGGTTACAGTCCTGATATATCTCTTTGTACTCCTTTTGTTCAGTTTAGCCTATGAAAATCCCCTCTATCTTTTAGCCTTATTTTTTCTCCTTGCCCTTTTAATAAAAGAAGTAGATGGAGTGGAGGCGTGGGAGGGGTTTTTAAAGGCAGGCATCTTTTTAATGCTTGTGGTAATGATTGTAAACCCTTTGGTAATCAGGACTGGCCATACCATCATCTGGTACGGTCCGGAGGTGCCCTGTTTAGGAAGAGTTAACATCTCTCTAGAAGCGCTGTATTATGGAGTTGCTTCCAGCATTAGGCTTTTGGTCATCATTAGCATTTTCTGTCTTTATAACCTGATGATAAACCCGGATAAAGTTTTAAATCTTTTTTCCCGCATAGCCGGCAAATCGGTTTTGGTAATTACCCTGGCTACATGTATGTTTCCTACTATGGTCAGGAATTTGGAAAGGATAAAAGAAGTATACCAGCTGCGCGGTATTGATTTCGATACGGGAAGTTTGTGGGAGAGAGTAAAGAAATACTCTTACCTTTATAATGTGTTGCTTTTCTCTTCCCTGGAAGATGCCATAGAGATTGCTGCATCTATGCAGGCTAGAGCCTTTGGTAGTGGTAAGCGTTCTGTTTACAGCCGGAACTTGATCCGGCCCAGGGATACCCTTTGTATAGGGAGCGTTTTGCTGGCCCTGATTGCTGGCATTTGGGGTTTGTATTATGGGTACGGCCGGTATACGTTTTACCCGGAGGCAGACTTTTTAATCAAAGATAGGGCCACAGTTGTTGTCTTGTTTATCGTGTTTTTTTACTTATCTGTGCCGCTTATTTTAAGCAAGGGGTGGAAGTATTGCCGCTTTTTAAAATCGAAAATTTAACCTATTATTATCCTGGAACAGAAAAACCTGCCTTGAGAGGCATAAATTTAGAAATCGAAGAAGGGGAATTTATCCTTATTACAGGAGGTTCCGGTTCAGGTAAGTCCTCTCTGGCTAGGGTACTAGCGGGCCTGATCCCCGATTTTTATGGAGGTAAAATTGGGGGAAGGGTTTTTTTCCAAGGTAAAGAGTTAAGAACCCTAGATCGCCGGAAACTGGCCCGGGAAGTGGGCATAGTTTTCCAAGATCCAGAAAAGCAAATAGTGCAGACCTGTGTGGAAGCAGAGATCGCTTTTGGCCTGGAGAATCTAGGATTACCCCCTAAAGAGATGTTATGGCGGGTTGCCGAAATTATGAGCTTCATGGGGTTAACCTCAATTAAGGAAGCTTTTACAGCCAATCTTTCCGGTGGGCAGAAACAGAAGCTGGCTCTGGCTTCCGTTCTAGCCATGCAGCCCCGCGTGCTTATCCTTGATGAACCCACCTCCCAACTGGATCCTGTTTCGGGAGAAGATATTTTAAACTTAATTAAACGCCTTAATGAAGAGATGAGCTTTACGGTGATCTTGATCGAGCAACGTCTGGAGAGATGTTTTCATTTAGCGGATCGGGTGGTGCTTATGGAAGGAGGAGAGATTGTCTGCCAGGGGAAGGCGCCAGAGGAAGCCCGTGAAGCTATAAAAAAGGGCTTACCTTTTGTGCCGCCGGTAACCAGATTTTTTGCTAGCCTCCCGGTTCCCTTTATTCCCCTTACAGTAAAGGAGGGAAGAAAACTTTTATGCTCTTACATTAAGAAAGAAAACCTGCACGGTAAGAAACTATCTGATTCAGATTCAGAGAATAAAAGCGCTCAGGTCAGGGAGGCAAGTAAAAAAAGGAATATCGTTAGCGTACAAAATGTGTGGTTTAGTTATCCAGGAGGGCAGGAGGTTTTAAAAGACATTAGTTTTGATGTACATGAAGGGGAATTTGTGGCCATTATAGGTGAAAACGGTGCGGGCAAATCGACCCTCCTTAAAGTCATAATGGGGTTGCTTAAACCAAGTAGAGGTAAGGTTTATGTACAGGGCAAAGAGGTAGGTGATAAAGGGTTTAAAGAAATCAGAAAGTTTACTGCATATCTCTCCCAAAATCCCAATGATTACCTCTTCCAGGACACGGTAGAAGATGAATTGCTTTTCACCTTGAGAAATTTTGGTTTGAAAGATATTGGCCTGATCGATGAAATGTTGGAAAAGCTTGACCTTCAAAGGTACCGTAAGACAAACCCCCGGGATTTGAGTACAGGAGAAAGGCAAAGGGTTGCTCTGGCTTCGGTCCTGGTTACCAAGCCCAGGCTAATCGTTTTGGACGAACCTACCAGGGGAATTGATTTTCGCTTGAAAGAAAAACTGGGTGAACTTTTACGAAAAGAAATAGAAAAGGGCAACACGGTAATTCTAGTGACTCATGATGTAGAGTTTGCTGCCGAATTTGCGACAAAAGTGATGCTGATGTTTGCTGGAAGAATAGTCTGTGATGGAGAAAAACACGCGGTACTGGGCAAATCTATATTTTATTCCCCCCAGATAGGCAAACTGTGCCGTGACCTTTGTGAAGGAGTATTAACTTTTGCTGAAGCAAGAGAAAAAATACTTCCCCTGCTAGCTAAGCGATTAGAGGTAATTTAAGCTTATAGGGGAGAAAACTATGAAAGCGAACTGGAGCCTTTATACTACCTTAATTGGATTTTTTTCCGTAGGGCTACTTATATGGGTTGCGGAAAAGAGAGGGGGATTTACTCCACGACAAGTATCCCTTATTGCTGTGCTGACCACCTTATGTGCGGCGGGTAGAGCGGTAACGGGTACCGGTTTGCTTTTTCTGCAGCCCACTATGTTTTTAGTGGAAATAACGGGGTTTGTATACGGGGCGTGCGTTGGTTTCTTTGTAGGCGCTATGACACCCCTAATTTCTAACTTTTTTATGGGTCAAGGTCCCTGGACACCCTGGCAGATGCTTTGTTGGGGGATGGTGGGTGTTTCCGGAGCAGTACTTAAAGCCTTATTCCCCACCGCAGGAAACAAAACTTTAACCGTGATTTGCTTTCTCTGGGGCTATCTTTACGGGGCCTTTATGGATATCTGGCAGTGGAGCGTCTTTATGCGGCCCCTGACTATAAAAACTTATTTTCTTGTCTGGGTGGCAGGCTTTAGCTTCGATTCGCTACGGGCCATTGGCAATCTACTTTGTTGTGCCATTCTCGGTCACCAAACTTTGAAGATTTTAGAGTACTTTCGTAAAAAGATAGATGTTCAGTATTTGGAAGAGTTATAGGGGGACCAGGATGTTGGGGATTAATAATAAGAAGAAAGCACAGTGGCTGCTTCTTGGTGCGTTATTGTTCTTGCTTATTGTAGAACGGATGTTCGGCCCCGGACGGGCGAAAGCAACTCCCAGTTATGCTCCGGTGTTAGAGTGGTCCCATACCTTAGGTATAGGAGAAGCCCGCTGTGTAGTGCAAACGAAGGATGGAGGATATGTTTTAACTGGGTGGACAAATTCCGGGCAAGAGGGTTCGGAAGTTTTTTTAGTTAGATGTAATGAAAAGGGGAATATATTATGGTCGAAAACGTTCAAAGGCAACGGGCATAGCTGTGGCTATTCAGTAAAAGAAGTCCGCGAAGGTGGTTTTATCATTGTTGGTGATACGAAATCTAAGGACGGGTATGATCATGATGTTTATGTAGTGAGGACCGATGAAAAAGGGGAACCCCTATGGGAGAGGAACTTCGGTGGTCAATATTGCGATTACGCCTGGTCTGTGCAGCAGACAAGGGACGGAGGTTTCATCTTTGCCGGGGGTACGGAATCCTTTGGCGCCGGCCTATATGATATCTACCTCATTAAGTTAGATGCTGCCGGTAATAAACTCTGGGAAAGAACCTATGGCGGTAAAGGTTCTGATTGTGGGTATGCCGTGCAGGAGCTTGATGATGGAGGCTATCTCATTGCTGGAAACTCCGAGTCTTTTAGTGCAGGTTATCCAGACGTGTATCTGATTAAGACAGACGTAAACGGACAAATCATCTGGCAAAAAACATACGGCGGCCAAGGTTCTGATTACGGATGGTCTTTGACGTTAACCTCTGATGGTGGATATGTAATAGCTGGAGAAAAGGAGATAGTTAGTGACCAGGGTAATATTCTGGCAGCTTACTTGTTCAAAGTTGATCCTGAGGGAAAGGTGCTTTGGGAAAAAACTTATGGCAATAAAACCAGTTCGTTTTATGCTATTTCTCCGGTAAAAGGTGGAGGTTATGTTTTGACGGGAAAAAAAGAGACTGCCCAGGGTGGCTATGCGGTTTATGTGGTTAGAACGAATAAAAGTGGTGATCCGGTGTGGGAAACTACGATAGAAGGTTTGGGTTACAACTGTGGGTATAGTATTTTACAATCTAGAGATCGTGGATATGTTTTGGTAGGGCGAAAGGAGCGGAAAAGAGAAGGTGGGAGCGAAATTTTATTAACTAAATTCGGGCTGGCCCCCTGATTATGGAGATTATACCACAGAAGATTCCGCTTTCATTAATTTGCCTCATAAATGCTTTATGAAACTCCTCAGGAGCCATATATTATCCCAAGCTACCATGCCTCCTTTCCCGGTTGTAATACTCTATATATATTTAGGATACTTCAGCATATGCCTCCATCAAGCTCTGAAACTCATGGCGACTATAGCATTCAGTCTCTAGATTGTATTGTATTATTGACTACCAGATTTAACAACCCACTTTTTAGGGGAGCACCTTAAGGAGCTTAAATCTGGAGGCGATATTGGGGCAGGTCCTTTCAGGCAGAGGCTTCAAGATCTTATGACCGGGCGGCTAGCGTGATCCGTACTGAAGAGGGCTTAGGCCGGGCTTTAGAGGAACTTAAGGAGCTTAAAAAAGTAAAATTAAGAGCCGATGACCATGGTCTAGCCTACGCCCTGGAAAACGAAAAAATGCTTTTGGTGGCCGAGATGATCGTGCGAAGTGCCCTCTTAAGGGACGAAAGCCGGGGCCCTCATTTGCGTTTTGCTACCTGGGATTCCCCTATCCTTTACCCCGCCGGGACCCGGAGTGGCAAAAATACATTGTAATTACACGCTCTGGAGAAGAAATGAAGTTAGAGATAAGGGAGCCTGTCCGGCCTTAAGTAAGTTTAGACCTTTAACGTAAGGTAGTTTTTTAAAAGTCCTCTAGAAGGTCTTTAATTTAGCAGGAATAAAAATAGTTATGTCGAATAAATTAGCACTAAAATAATTATCTTGATGGGGAGTGAATGTGTGAATAACCAAATAGCTAAATCTTGGTTTGTTCAAGTATTAATTCTCCTGGGGGCTTTAGTAGGGGCTTTATTGATAGGTGCTATCCTTTTGATCTTAGCTGGCTCCGACCCCATAAAAGCTTATAGTGTCATGTTTACAGGCCCTATAGGGAGCGAATTCGGCCTCACAGAAACCTTGGTACGTGCTACTCCGTTGCTTTTAGTAGGGCTTGGAATAGTTATATCCTTCCGCAGTGGTATCCTGAACATAGGTGGGGAAGGGCAAATACTCATGGGAGCTATAACAGCCTCGGCTGTAGCCCTCTCCCTTCCCGGGTGGCCTAAGGTTATACTCTTACCTCTAGTCTTGTTAGCTAGCTGTGTCGCCGGAGGCATATGGGGTGGTATCGCTGGCTGGCTAAAAGCCCGTCTGTCGGTTAACGAGATTTTAAGCACCGTCATGCTAAATCAGATCGCCCTTCAGTTTTATCTTTATTTAATAAGGGGCCCATTGATCGACCCCCAAGAGGTAGCCTATGGTACCGGGGTACCTCAGACAGCCATGGTTCCTGAGCAGGTTTGGCTAACCCGTTTGGTACCAGGTATGCGCCTGCATACAGGCTTTATCTTAGCGCTTATTTTAGCTATCGTGGTATATATATTCTTATGGCGTACTACCATTGGCTACCGTATGCGGGCCGTGGGTGCGGGACCAGAGGCCTCGCGTTATGGAGGAATTAGGGTTGAATTTTACCTTATCTTAGCTATCGCCCTGGCTGGCGCTTTTGCCGGTCTGGCGGGGGCGGTAGAAGTACTAGGGGTTCACCATCGCGCCTTGGAGTCTCTTTCGGCTGGATACGGGTTTAGCGGGATAGTAGCAGCCCTTTTCGGTCGTCTCCATCCTCTGGGCACCATACCAGCAGCTATACTGTTAGGAGCCCTTATTTTAGGGGCAGATATGATGCAGCGGGCTGTTAACGTACCGGCGGCTATAGTTATGGCTATCCAAGGCCTCGTTATCCTATTTGTAGTATCTAGCGATCTGCTGCTCCGAAAACCCGAATTGTTAACACGGATTTTTACCAGGTATATTTTTACTCGTATTAAACAAACAAAGGAGGCAGGAACTGGAGTATAATGGAAGACGTAATCAGTCAGGGTCTAATAGTCGGAATATTGGCTACGGGAATCCGTTTAGCTACTCCCTTTTTATTGGCAGCCTTGGGCGAAATGTTTACCCAGCGCTCAGGAGTGTATAACCTCGGTATTGAGGGCATTATGCTCATGGGAGCCTTTATGGGGTTTTTCGTAACCTGGCGGAGCGGAAATCCTTATCTGGGCATCCTTGTAAGCTTAATCGTTGGGGCCTTAATGGGTTTACTTATGGGCATAGTTAGTATAACCTTTAAGGCCGAACAGGGTATAAGTGGAATTGGCTTATATATGTTTGGCTGGGGCCTATCCGGGCTGCTCTTTCGGCTTTATGTGGGGGCCATAACCGCCATAGAAGGCTTGCGTCCTTTAAGAATACCTGGTTTAAGCGATATTCCATATATTGGAACAATATTTTTTTCTCACAACTGGCTCGTGTATCTAGCTTATATTTTGGTCCCTATAACCTGGGTTATTCTTTATAAAACTACCTGGGGGCTTAAGGTCAGGGCGGTAGGTACTACACCGGAAGCAGCCGACACCTTAGGCGTAAGTGTAGATGGTATCCGTTACCAATGTTTGATCCTGGGAAGCATGTTAGCAGGTTTGGCAGGGGCCTATCTCACAGTAGGACAGGCCAACATGTATGCGGACTATATAACTGCTGGTAGAGGGTTTATTGCTGTGGCCCTGGTTTACTTCGGCCGCTGGAGCCCTCTGGGGATCCTTGCAGGATCGCTACTCTTCAGTATGGCGGACTCTTTCCAGCTATGGGTTCAAGTACTGGGTATTAGCGTGCCCTATGAGCTAGCAGTAATCCTGCCGTATGTAATCACTATAGTGGCACTGGCTGTATCCTTCGGCCGCGTTTGGGCGCCTGCAGCATTGGGTAGGCCTTACGAACGTGGAACCCGAGGGTAAAAGCAATAATTTTAATATTTGGAATGAAAGGAGGACCCAATTAAGGTATGAAAGAATGGAAGAAAATTTTAACTATCCTGGTGGCTGTCACGTTTTTAGCCACGCTAGCTGCCTGTGGCGGCAAACCTGCTACCGACACCAAGAAGGGAGGGGAGACCAAACAGCCGGAAAAGATACGTATTGCCTTGGTCCTTCCCAGTACTGTAGATGATATGGCCTGGAGCCAGTCCATGTATGAAGGTCTTAAAGCTGTACAAGAGAAAATGGGTAAAGATAAGGTAGAGATTGCTGTGAGCGAAAGGTTGGGCGATGCTGTCAATGCTGGAGCAGCCATTAGGCAGTATGCCAGCCAGGGGTATGATATTGTGATAGCCCATGGCGCCCAGTATCAGAGCGTACTCCGGGAGATTGCCGCTGATTTTCCCAAGACCACCTTTGCTTATGGGACCGGATTCCAGACAGCACCTAACATCTTCGCCTATGATCCCCAGGCCCAAGAAGGTGGGTATCTTTTAGGTATACTGGCGGCTAAGATGACCAAGTCTGGTATAGTAGGTATAGTAGGCCCTGTAGAATCTGGTGATGCCATTAAATATAATAACGGTTTCCAGCAAGGAGTAGCTGCTACTAAATCCGATGTAAAGGTTCGTATTGCCTATACAGGTTCCTTTAACAATATCGTAGGAGCAGGAGAGCTGGCCAAAGTTCATATGGATGCGGGCGCTGATATCCTTACGGGTTCTTCCCAGCAAGCTGTGGGCGCTATACGTGCGGTGGCCGAGCGCAGCGGTAAATACTGGCTATCCACTGATATGGATCAAAGCAGTATAGCGCCTAATACAGTCCTAGCTTCCCAGGTTTATCATTGGGAAAAAGTGGTTGAAAAAATGATAAGCTTGAGGAAACAAGGGGTACTCGGCGGCCAACACCTGATGCTCTCCTTTGCTGATGGCACCTTGGAGCTAAAATATAATCCCAAGCTAGCTGACAAAATACCCCAGGAAGCCAAAGATGCCGTGGAAAAAGCCCGGCAGCAGATTGTAAGTGGCAGCCTAAAGATAGAACTTCCTAAGGAGCAACCTAAAAAATAGGGAGTAGTAAACTAAAAAGGATAAAAAGGAGAAATGGTAGTCTGATGGCTCACGAAATTAGGCATGTTGAAATGCGGGGGATCACTAAAAGATTCCCTGGAGTATTGGCTAATGACCATGTTGATCTGGAGATCAGAGCTGGCGAGGTACTGGCCCTTTTAGGAGAGAATGGCGCTGGTAAAAGCACTTTGATGAGCATCCTTTACGGCCTTTACCAGCCGGATGAGGGAGAAATTTTAATAAACGGGCAACCGGTAAAGATAACTTCTCCCCGGGTAGCCCTAGAACTCGGTATCGGAATGGTGCACCAGCATTTCATGCTGGTGCCCACTTTAACTGTAGCCGAAAATGTGGCCCTAGGCCTACCTTCTCCTAAGGGGCCTTTACTGGATCTTAAGGCGGTCAGCCAGAAGATCAAAGAGATTTCCAACGCTTATGGCCTGGCCGTAAATCCAGATTCTTATGTCTGGCAGCTCAGTGTAGGCGAACAGCAGCGGGTAGAAATAGTCAAGGCCCTTTATAGAGGGGCTAGCCTACTCATATTGGATGAACCCACTGCTGTTCTTACTCCACAAGAAGCTAATGAGTTAATCGCCCTGCTTAAAAGTATGGCTAGGCAGGGCAGGCCCATAGTATTTATCAGCCATAAATTAAACGAAGTTATGGCAGTGAGCGATAGGGTAACAGTCCTGCGGGATGGCAGGGTGGTAGCTACCCTAAAAACTTCTGAAACCTCACCCCAGGAGCTGGCCAGGCTTATGGTGGGGAGGGAGATGGCCCCGCGGGTAACAAAAAGGCAACGCTCTCCAGGAAAACCTGTCCTGGAGCTTAAGGAAGTCTGGGCTCCTAGTGACAAAGGGACTCCGGCCCTTAGGGGAATATCCTTAGAAGTTAAGCAAGGGGAAATCCTCGGCATAGCAGGGGTCTCCGGTAACGGGCAAAAGGAGCTGGCTGAGGTTATAAGCGGGCTTAGAAAAGTAACTAGAGGCCAGATCCTTTTAGAGGGAAAGGATATCACCAATTGGCCTCCAGAGAAGATTATTAAACAAGGGCTGGGATATATCCCTGAGGATAGGCTCCATGTAGGTATTATACCGTCCTTTACCGTTTGGGAAAACCTTATACTTAAAGACCATTATCTTCCGCCTTATGCCAAGGGTATATTCCTCCATAACCCGGGCATAAGATCGCGGGCTACCTCCTTAGTAGAAAGCTTTGGAGTTAAAACCCCGAACTTAGATACCCCCACCGGTCGCCTTTCCGGCGGCAACATCCAGCGGGTGATCCTGGCCAGGGAAATTACACGCAATCCCTCGGTCCTGGTAGCGGCCTATCCCGCTCGGGGATTAGATATAGGAGCTACTGAATATGTTCACTTGAAGCTCATGGAAGCCAGGGACAAGGGTATGGGAGTACTCCTAATCTCAGAGGACCTGGAAGAAATTATGACCTTATCCGACCGTATTGCCGTAATATATGAAGGGCAAATCATGAGGGTCATGGATGCGGAGGAAGCCGACGAACGCGCTTTAGGGCTTCTTATGGCCGGCATCAGGCAAGTAGCTTCATAGTAGTAAATGGCCTTAAACAACAAGAACATGAAGGGCAAATAAGGAAACTAATCTTAATTTGTAGGGCTGTTGGCCGAAAGGAAAGGTCAGCAGCCTTTTTTACCTATACTTAATTGTGAACTTTAGAACGAAAACGGAGTAGAAACGGAGAGGAAGCGGAGGGATAGGGAAAAAAGGAGTTAAATGTAGTTTAAGATGTCGCCCAGCGATTTTGACACGGGCGTTCCACAAAGCATAGTTGTATTTTGAACAGGCATTTGTTATATTATTTTATAACAGGAGGTGTTATACTATGTCTGAAACAAAAATGCTCCATATCAGATTTCCAGCAAAAATAGTGGATCAAATGACCGCGTATCTTAAAACCCGCGGTGTCAACCGCAACCGTTTTATTGTCGATGCTGTAGCTGAAAAACTGCGCCGCGAAATGCGAGTAAAATCATTTAAAGAAACGCAAGGAGTACTAACTCCTGAAGATGCACCTGAATGGGCCGCAACCTCAGCGACGGAATGGGTTGAAAAACTGCGCGGCAAGGACAGGGTGACCTCCTCATGGGATATTTGATAGACACTTGCGTGTTAATCGATCATCTTACTGGAAGACTTTCACCAGCAGTCACTACCTGGCTGGAAGCGACGATATCATCGGGGAACGCATTTACAAACGTGGTAGTGTATCATGAACTTTTAACTGGGGCACGGACCGTTAAAGCCCAAGAAGCGATTGAAGTCTTGCTCGAAAACTGGGAAATCATCCCAGTCGACCGTGAAATCGCTGCTGCCGCCGCGGCGTTGAGGCGGGAATGGGCCGAGGAGGGGAAGGCCATGAGCATGGCCGACAGCCTTATTGCTGCTACTGCTTCGGTACGAGGGATGAAAGTGGTTACTTCTAACATCAAACATTTTCCTGCTTCCTTAGCCCTTAGCCCGCAAGTAGCTGCCGGTCTGGAAGGGTAAAAGGTAGAGAAAAGATTTTGATAGAAAAGTGAAAAAAAGAACTTATTTAACCAGCAGGATTTTATCTTCAGACAGCGAATATATTACATCGAAGATTGTTGAAAGCGCTTCCAAGTGCAGCAAATAGAGATGTCTGCCATTTTATGGAGTGACGAGGTTTGCCTACTATTTATGATGTAGCTAAAGCGGCGGGGGTATCTATTGCTACAGTTTCGCGGGTTCTAAACGGTTATCCTTTTGTAGCGGAAAAGACGCGGGAGAAAGTCCTGCGTGCCATGCAAGAGTTAAATTATTCTCCGAATTTACTGGCGGCAGCCTTGATGAAAAAGAATACCTATACTGTAGGTTTGCTTATTCCTGATATTTCTAACCCCTTTTTTGCCGAGATCACCCGGGGGGTAGAGGATGCCGCCAATAAATTCGGGTTTAACATTATAATTTGCAATACAGATAATGATCCGGAAAAGGAAACAAAATATGTAAACCTCCTCTTACAAAAAAGCGTCGATGGCTTAATTTTTGCCACCTCGGAAATTGCTAACCAAAACATTTTAATGCTCAAAGAAAGACAATTTCCGCTAGTATTGATTGCCAGGGAAGTAGAGGGGATAGAAGTAGATGTAGTTTTGGCAGATAACTTTCAAGGCGCCTATGAAGGGGTGAAATATTTAATCAGCCTGGGGCATCACCGCATCGCGTTCCTGGGCGAATCGTTAAATATTAAATCCACACGCGAGCGACAGGCAGGATACGAAAAAGCCTTGCAAGAAGCGGGGATCCCAGTAGAAGCGGAGCTAATCGTTACAGGGCTAAAGAGTTTAGAAGAAGCCTATCATAGAATGCGCTTATTTTACCCTAAGGCACGACCCACGGCGGTCTTTGCTGCCAATGATGTTTTAGCTATTGGTGCTATAAGGGCCTTAAAGGAGCTAGGTTTGAGCATACCTGGAGATGTCTCGGTCTTGGGCTTTGACGATACTATTTTTGCTTCCATAGCTGAACCCCCTCTAAGTAGCGTGGCCCAGCCCATGCGCCAGATGGGGAAAATGGCTATGACAAGGTTGATAAGCAGGATCCGTAATAAAGAAGAAAAGTGTAGAAGGTTGGTATTACCAACTAAACTGGTGATTAGGGCTTCTACTAAGGCTTGCAGTTAAGTAAGGTGGGGATGGGAGTGGGTAAAAGTGCAGCAGCCTCTCCTAAAGCTTAGAGGAATCTGTAAGCGCTTTCCTGGTGTTGTGGCTTTGGATAATGTGGATCTCGATGTATATTCTGGAGAGATCCATGTCTTATTAGGGGAAAATGGAGCTGGAAAGTCTACTCTTATTAAAATATTAACCGGCGCCTATCAAAAGGATGCTGGGGAGATCATCATTGATGGAAAAGAAGTTCAGATTAGAACACCGCGAGAAGCATTACAACTAGGTATTTCTTGCATTTACCAAGAATTAAATTTAATCCCTCATTTAAGCGTAGCCGAAAATATTTTTTTGGGGAGGGAACCCCAAGTATTTCCTGCCTTAGGAGTTATAGATTTAAAAGAGCGCTATAAACGGAGTGCGGCTTTGTTAAAGGAACTAGGGTGTGCAGTTTCTCCTGGGGTTAAGGTTAAGGATTTGGGCCTGGGCAAGCAGCAAATGGTAGAGATAGCCAAAGCCCTTTCTTTAAATGCCCGGCTAGTTATCATGGACGAGCCTACCTCGAGCTTAAGCGAGAAGGAAGTAGCCGAGCTTTTCCGGGTAGTCAGGCAGTTAAAAGAAAAGGGCATAGCCATAATCTTTGTATCCCACAAGCTAGAGGAGATACGCCAAATCGCTGACCGGGTTACAGTCTTAAGGGACGGCCGGAAAGTGGCCACTTTAGCTCGAGGAGAGTTTGACATTGAAGAGTTAATAAAGTTGATGGTGGGTAGGACCCTGAAGGAGAAGTTTCCCAAGATTAGCGTCCAGCGCGGCCGAGAAGCCTTGCGTGTAGAAGATATATGGACAGATACAGGACTAAAGGGGGTTAGCTTTTCAGCCTATGAAGGTGAAGTATTAGGGATTGCTGGGCTCGTGGGAGCGGGAAGGACGGAACTCGCGCGGGCTATTTTTGGAGCTGACCCTTTACGTAAAGGCAGTATCTTCATTTACGGGCAAAGGGTAGATATAAAATGCCCGGAGGATGCTATTCGTGCTGGACTAGCCTTTTTAACGGAGGACAGGAAGACACAAGGCCTTATCCTGGGAGAAAGTTTGGCCTTCAATATTACCTTGGCAGGAATTAAGCAGTTTAGGCGGTGGGGCTTCCTAGATATAAGACGGCAATTTAAGGCTGCTGAACAGCTAGCCCGGGATCTTAAAGTAAAGCCCCTAGATATACGGCGAAAAGCGCGAGAGTTAAGCGGGGGCAACCAGCAAAAAGTGGTCCTGGCTAAGTGGTTATGTACCCGGGCTAAAATCTTCATCTTCGATGAGCCTACACGGGGTATTGATGTAGGGGCTAAAGTAGAGGTGTACAACCTCATAAACCAGCTGCTCCAAAATGGCGCAGCCGTTATAATGATTTCCTCTGAATTGCCTGAAATACTAGGCATGAGCGACCGCATTCTGGTGATGAGTGAAGGGCGGATTACCGGGGAGTTTTTAAGGGAAGAAGCCACACAAGAAAAGATAATGAAGGCAGCAACGGGAGGTTATTAAAGATGCTTAAAACAGTTAGCGAAAAAGCGGCTAAGGAGCCAGATATCCAGGTAGAAGGCAAGATCAACTGGAAGGACTTACTGTATAGTCTGGGTGCCTTATTGGGGTTGATCCTTTTAAGTGTTGTATTGACCATATTATCACCTGACTTTTTAACTCTTAACAACCTGATGAACATTGCCCGTCAGTCGGCTATAAACAGTCTTATCTCTGTAGGCATGCTCCTTACAATTTTGACAGCAGGGATAGACCTTTCTGTAGGTTCGGTTCTGGCCTTGTCCACTGTGGTAATGGCTATCCTTATTATAAAGTTACATGTAAGCCCTTTCATAGGAGTACTGGCGGGCTTATGCTTGGGTGCTTTTTTAGGCTTTATGAATGGCATTTTACTTACTAAATTACATCTTCCCCATCCCTTTATCTCTACCTTGGGCACCATGAATATTGCCCGGGGATTAGCGTTAATTGTTACTGGTGCTACTCCTATATCAGGTTTTCCCTTTTCTGTTCAGTTCCTGGGAGCTGCCTTTTGGGGACCTATCCCAGTTAGCTTTATCCTGGTCCTCATAGTATTCATCATCTTTCATCTCTTCCTTACACGTACCACTACTGGCCGCTACATTTACGCTGTAGGTGGTAATCCTGAAGCAGCAAGGTTATCAGGTGTCCCGGTAGAGAGGATTTTGGTGATAGTCTATACTTTAAGCGGTTTTATGGCAGCTGTGGCCGGGTTGGTACTGATAGGCCGGGTAAATGCGGCTTATCCCCTGGCTGGTTTGGGGTATGAGCTAGATGCTATTGCAGCAGTGATTATTGGCGGGGCCAGTTTCTTCGGAGGGGTAGGTACTGTATGGGGTACTCTGGTGGGAGCCCTTATCATGGCAGTTCTGCGCAACGGGTTAAATCTTTTGGGGGTTTCTGCTGATCTCCAGACTGTGGCTATAGGTGCTGTTATTATCGGCGCTGTCTACGTTGATGTATTGCGCCAGCGGGCAATAAATAAAGGGAGGAGGTGAGAGAGAATAATCCCAGAGCCTAAAGTCCTTAAATCAATTTTTCTCCCAGCTTAACTTTCATTAAAAATTTTAAAAGGAGGTCTGTTTGATGGGCAAAAAGTTGTTGACTATTATCATTCTAGTAGTAGCCATGGCCTTCGCGTTGGCTGGCTGTGGCGGTAGCAAAGGTCAGAGTTCTCAAAGTGCCGGGAAGGAGACGGCTAAACAGGAGACGCAGGCTAGCGGCAAGATTCGAGTAGCTGTTATAGTAAAAGCCTTAAATAGCGATTACTGGCATTTGGTAGAGGCTGGGGCTAAAGATGCAGGGGCTAAATTAGGGGTAGATGTCACCGTGTTAGGGCCTGCTGCGGAAACCCAAGTAACCGAACAGGTATCTATGATTGAGGACCAGATTACCAAGAAAGTATCTGCTCTAGCTGTAGCTCCCAGCCAGCCCAGCTCGGCTATACCTGCCTTTGAGCGGGCTAAGGCACAAAAGATACCAGTAGTTTTAATAGATACCGATGCTCCTTGGCAGGATAAGGTTTCCTTTGTAGGTACTGGTAACTACGTAGGTGGTAAGCAAGCGGGTGAGTTTTTGGCCAAAAAGTTGGGCAAAGGCGCTAAAATAGCTATCCTGCGCGGCGCTTTGGGCGACCCGACTCATGACGAGCGGGCCAACGGTGCAGTAGAAGTTCTTAAAGCGCAAGGATTAGAAGTGGTCACCATCCAGCCGGCCAATAGCGAACGCCAGATGGGTATGTCAGTAATGGAGAATATCCTCCAGGCCCATCCGGATATCCAAGGCGTATTTGCTACCAATGATGAAATGGCTTTAGGTGCCTTAAGGGCTATTGAGGCGGCCCATAAGAACATCATAGTGGTAGGTTTTGACGGTTCACCTGATGCCTTGAAATCCATTAAAGAAGGTAAACTTACCGCTTCCATAGCGCAAAACCCGTATAATATTGGCTATATGGGTGTAGAGGCTGCAGTAAAGGCTGTTAAAGGAGAAAGTGTAGATAAGAGGATCGATACGGGTACTAAGGTTATAACTAAAGAAAATGTCCAGGAAGAGATGGACAAGTTGGCCAAGATTTTGGGCAAGAAATAAAAAGAGAGTTTAGCGGATTACTGCCACAGTCCTGGATCTTTCCAGGATTGTGGCGGTTTTCAACAATTCTTTTGAAAGCGCTTACCAAAAGGCTGAACACTAAGCCCTAAACAATCCAAAGGAGGTAGTTACTTTCATGTCCACCATGCGTTGCGTAGTTCTCCATGCCGACTGGGATCCCCGGCCAGGCTTTAAATTGGGGGCTAAAGACATTGAGGGGAAGCAGACTTACCTAGGTAGCCGAGTGTGGAGGAACCCCAGGGTAGTTATTGAAGAGAAGGAAATACCCAAGCCGGGCCCGGGTGAGGTGGTGATCGAGGTAAAGGCTTGCGGTATATGTGGCAGCGATGTGCATATGGCCCAGCCGGACGATGAGGGGTATATCCTTTATCCCGGGTTGACCGGTTTCCCGGTAGTCCTGGGGCACGAGATTGCAGGTGTAGTCGTGGAGGCAGGGCCGGGCGCTTTAGATAAGCGGACCAACAAGCCTTTTAAAGGCGGGGAAGAAGTATGCACCGAGGAAATGGTATGGTGCGGTTCCTGCCAGCCTTGCGCCGATGGGTACCCCAATCATTGCGAGCGGCTGGATGAGCTGGGATTCAATGTAGACGGGGGATTCGCCAAATATGTGAAGGTACCTGCCCGCCTGGTCTGGAGCCTGGAGCCCTTGAAATCCCGGTACAAGGGGTTGGATCTTTTCCTGGCGGGAAGCTTGGTAGAGCCCACTTCAGTGGCTTATAACGCAGTGATCGAGCGTAGTGGCGGCGGTATAAGGCCTGGGGATAATGTGGTCATCTGCGGTGGTGGTCCGGTAGGTTTAGCGGCCTGCGCCATCCTTAAACGGCAAGGCGCGGCCAGGGTTATCTTGTCGGAGCCTGAGCCAGCCCGGGCGGAACTGGGATTAAAGATGGGCGCTGATTATGTGATTAATCCCCTTAAAGAAGATTTTGTGCAAAGGGTACTGGAGCTAACTGACGGTTATGGTGCCGCCCTTTATTTGGAGGCCACTGGACTGCCAACAATAGTATATCCTCAGATTGAGCAGGTGATTTGGGAAGGTAGGACCCTAAACGCCAGGGTGATTGTGGTAGCTAGGGCGGATGCCAAGATGCCGGTCACCGGCGAAGTACTCCAGGTGAGGAGGGCCCAGATCATAGGTGCCCAGGGCCACTCCGGCCACGGTACTTTCCCGCGGGTTATAGAGAGTATGGCTGCTGGTATGGATATGACACCCATGATTACCAAGAAGATAAGGTTAGAGGAAGTGCCGGAGAACCTTGTGTTGCTTAGAACCGATAGGAAGGAAGGCAAGATTACTTGCGTCATGGACTAAGCGTTTAGACTAGGTATGGGTTAGGTTACGGAAAGGGGGGAACCGGGGTTGTTGGTTTATAGGCCAGCAACCCCGATAATAACTGATTTAGATAAAGGAGGAATAACAGGATGGAGCAGAGGATATCCAAAGGTTGGCTTTTAACTGACCACCCAGCCATCATCTTTGAAGATAACACAGTAGGCCGGCTAAAGAAACAAATTTGGGAGGCCTCAGAAGAAGAGATCGACGCTATCTTAAAGGAATATGAGATCCCTTCGGAACCCGAACTGGGCAAGCCCGGCACTTATATCCAGAACACTCCTAGGGCTAAAGTGATAGAAAAACGGAAGAAGAATGATATCGTGTTTGTACCTATAGGCTGTACAGAAAACCACGGCCTTCACGCTAACAGCGGTTTAGATACCTTCATGGTAACCCAAATTTTGGAAGGCGTGCGCCGCTATACGGCCAAGCAAGGCCGGGAGGTAAGCCTAGCCTTCCCGCCCCTAAACTACGGCGGGCATCCCTACCATCATGTAGGTATGCCGGGCACCATCATTATGCCCAAGGAAGTGGTGGAGGAGACCATTATCTATACTATGCTCGGGCTCTGGAATGATGGCTTTCGGAAAATAATCCTAGTAAACAACCACGGCCACCTGTGGATGTTAGAATCCGCTATCCACGAGTTCATGAAGAGGTTCCAGTTACCAGGAATTTTCCAGGTGGTTGACTGGCACCGGGCTGTGCGGGAATTTTTCTTCCCTGTAGATCGGGAAGATAGCTTACAGACCCATTTCGTCCACGCTGATGAGGCGGAGACTTCCATAGCCCTCCTTCTGTTCCCAGGAATGATAGATATGAGCGTGGTGGAAGATGCTGAAGGGGAAAGCTTCTTGCCTGTAGGCCATTTCGATACGGCGGTGGACCCCTTCAGGCGCCCCCACCGGTGGTCAGAAGGGGAGGGCCATATGGCCATTGAACGGGCTGCCACTCCCCAGGGAGTAGTAGGTAAGCCCAGCCTGGCTTCTGCTAGAAAAGCCAAGCGGCCTGTGGCTGCTATCTTAAAGTATCTCACCTTGCTCCATGACCAGATCTTAGAGGCCTTCCCGCCTGGTACTGTACCGCCGGTAGAGAAGGTTACCTTAAGGACGGAAGAAGAGATGCGGCCCTTCTTAAAAGAACCTTTAAGTGAAGGCTGGAAGTCAGTGTATGAACTACCCCTGATAGGGCCTTTCCATAAGCTGTAAGTGTGCTCAAAGGATAAGCGGTACCCGCTCCTTTACCGCAGTAGAAATAGAACAAAGCTTCCTTTAAAGGAGCGGGTACGTAACCTTGCTAAGCAGTACAACTTAGGGGGAAAAACTATGAGCAAGAAACTAAGGATAGGTTTAATAGGTGCAGGCCGGATCGGGAGGGTGCATGCTGAAAATATACGCTTTAGTGTTCCTGAAGCGGAAGTGGTGGCCGTCGCCGATCTGTATAATGATAAGATAAAGGATTGGGCCTTAAGCTTAGGGATTAAAAATGTATTTAGCGACAGCAGTAAAATTATGGAAGACGAAGATATCGATGCAGTCCTCATCTGTTCTTCTACTGATACTCATTCTTCCTTGATAGTTGAGGCGGCCCGGGCGGGTAAACATATTTTCTGTGAAAAACCTATAGATTTTGACCTGACCAAGATACGAGAGGCCCTTAAGGAGGTAGAAAAGGCCGGGGTTAAACTGCAGGTCGGGTTCCAGCGCCGCTTTGATCCGAGTTTCAGGAAGGCGTACGAACTTATCGGGCAGGGTAAAATAGGGGATATTCACTTGATCAAAATTACCTCGCGGGATCCCCAGCCTCCCCCGCTGGACTATATAAAGGTATCCGGGGGGCTTTTCCTGGATATGACCATCCATGATTTCGACATGGCGAGGTATTTGTCTAGGAGCGAGGTCACGGAAGTTTACGCCTTAGGTGGTGTGCTGGTGGATGAAGCCATTGGCGAAGCGGGCGATATAGATACCGCTATTGTCACTTTAAAATTCGCTAATGGTGCCTTGGGAGTGATAGATAACAGCCGCCGGTCTGTTTACGGGTACGACCAGCGGGTAGAGGTCTTCGGGTCACAAGGATGTATTATGGTAGGCAACGATAAGCTAACACATACTGTACTAAGTACGGCCGAAGGATTTTTAAGCGACCGGCTCCAGCACTTTTTTATGGAAAGGTATAGGCAAGCGTATATAGAAGAAATAAAAGCCTTCGTCGAGAGCATCCTACAGGATAAAGAACCTCCCGTTACCGGGATAGATGGATTAGAACCGGTGCTTATTGGCCTCGCCGCTAAGAGGTCCTTGGTCGAAGGGAGGCCTGTACCTATAGAGCGTGTCTAGACCACCCGCTACCTTAAAGCCCAGAAAAGCCAACTGAATACAGTCATGGCCAAACTTAAGCCCTAAAAAAGTGAAGCCTTGGATGTGCTAGGCTTCGGTTGATGGAGGTCCTTAAGAAATGAAATTGAGTATATCTATAGTATGGGAAGCTAGCGATTCTGCCCCCTTCCTGCTAAGGGGGCCTTATATTACAAGCATCAAGAAAGCGGCTGCCTTGGGCTATGAGGCCGTAGAAATCCATGTCCGGGATCCCCGGGAACTTGATGTGGACCAAATTTTAAAGGCCTGCCGGGAAGAAGGGGTAGCCGTTTCTACCTTGGGAACAGGCCTGGGTTACGTAGTAGACAAACTTAGCCTTACCCATCCGGAGCCTAAAATAAGGGAACAAGCGGTAAACCGGCTCCTCCAGCATATAGAAGTGGCTTCTTACCTAGGGGCGGGAGTCATCATCGGTTCCCTTCGAGGGAGCATAACTGATAGACAAGAGGCAAAAAAGTACGAAAGGTACGCGGAGGAAGGTTTGGTCTTTTGCCTGGAGAGAGCTAAAAAGCTCGGGGTGACCCTTTTTCTTGAGGCTATTAACCGCTATGAGACCAATTTTATTAACACGGCCGCAGAAGCCTTAGGATTCCTCGCCAGGTTTGCCCCCGATTTATCTCCTTATTTTAAACTCCACCTGGATACCTTTCACATGAATATTGAGGAAGCCGATCCACTCCAAAGTATAAAAATGGCAGGGGAAAACTTAGGCCATATCCACTTTGCTGATAGCAACAGGCTTTACCCTGGCGGAGGGCATATCGATTTTAAAAAGATAATTACTGCTTTAAAGGATATCGGGTATCAAGGTTATATCGCCTTGGAATGCCTACCCTGTCCTTCCCCAGAAGAGGCGGCAATAAGAGGATTACGATATGTCAGATCGCTTCTTTGAGGAACAAGATAAGTACGGCTGTTTTATATATGTTTCATAAACAGTACAATGCATTTTAGATGAAACTTTTTCGCAACATAACTAAAATAAAAATATATGCTTATCATTTAAGTACAAGGCCTGGCATCATTTTTGCTATATAGTTAAGAGGAAGGAGGGAGAAAGGGTAAAAAATAAATTTTAAGTAAGGAAGACTTTTTAAAAGGAGGCGAAAAAGTTTGAGCGTAGCAGCGAGGTTAGAGAGGTTGCCTTTAAGTTCTTTTCATTACAAGTTACTTCTTATATGCGGTCTGGGCTGGCTATTTGATGCTATGGATGTTGGTCTTATATCTTTTGTTTTACCTGCAGTTGCCAAGTTTTGGAATCTGACGGCCACCCAGATAGGTGCCCTGGGAAGCATCGGCATGGTAGGTTTAGGTTTGGGAGCCGTTATTGGCGGGACGCTAGGAGATATCTATGGCCGTAAGCGCGTTTTTACTATTACCTTGATAATTTATGGAATAGCCACCTTTTTATGCGGTTTATCTACCAGTTATGCTATGTTAATGTTTTGGCGGTTTATTGTGGGGCTAGGTTTAGGAGCCGAGATACCCGTTGCTTTCACCTTAGCTAGCGAGTTTTCTCCTGCTGGCCACCGGGGGCGCATGACCGTTTTACTGGAGAGCTTTTGGGCTTTTGGATGGCTTGCTGCAGCACTCATTGGATATTTAGTAGTTCCCCAGTGGGGATGGCGCGTGGCTTTCTATATAGGTAGCCTCCCTGCTCTTTACTCGGCGGTATTGCGCCGTACGCTGCCCGAATCTCCTAGGTATTTAGAAAAAATAGGTAAAAGGGTAGAAGCAGAAGAAGTGGTAGCCCAAGTGGAAAGGGCGTGCGGCGTAGTCCCAGGGACAACTGAAGAGTATGTTCAAGTAAGTGCTGCCGCAGAGACAAGTGAGGCACCTAAAAAAGCTAGGTTCTCTGAGCTCTGGAGAGGTGGCTATGTGCGTCGTACCCTTTGCCTCTGGATACTCTGGTTTGGCATTAATATCGCTTACTATGGCATTGTGATTTGGCTACCCACCCTTATGGTAGGCAAGGGATTTGGGATTGTAAAGAGTTTTGAGTATGTGCTTATTATGTGTATAGCCCAGATCCCAGGCTACTTTAGCGCTGCCTATTTAGTTGATAAAATTGGAAGGAAACCTACCTTGACTGTCTACTTATTGTTAAGCGGTGTGGCAGCCTACATGTTCTCTTCCTCAACTACTGTAGGTCAGGTTATTGGATGGGGTTCGGCTATTTACTTCTTCAACCTAGGTGCCTGGGGTGTGCTGTACGCCTATACGCCTGAGATGTATCCCACCCACTTGAGGGCTACTGGTGCTGGCTGGGCTTCCTTCTGTGGCCGCATCGGTGCCATTATAGCACCGATGGCGGTAGGTAAAATTGTGGCTTCCCTAGGGCAACAAGCAGCTTATCCAGTAGTATTCGCCTTGATCGGGGTTGTTTGTGTGCTCACCGCTTTGGCCATGCTGATTTTGGGTATCGAAACTAAGGGTAAGAGTTTAGAGGAGCTGGCGCGGGTATAAAAGTTGGGGGAACGGGTGGGTAACATTCATATTTGTTACCCACCCTATCCTAAAAAAGAAAGCCTAAGAAGGAGATCGCTATAAAAATGTTAGATTTTAAGTTTTATTACCAACCCCAGACTTTGGGTGAGGCGCTAGAACTTTTAGCAACTTTACCTGGTAAAGTCCGGCCTTTAGCTGGTGGTACTGATATTGTTCCAGCCTTACGGAGAGGTGAGCTGGAACTAGATGGCTTAGTGGATATATCTTGCCTTAAAGAGTTAAAGGGAATAGAAAAGGTAGGAGAAAGGGTCCGGATAGGAAGCCTAGTAACCTTTAGCGAATTGTCTTCTTCTCCCCTTATACGACAATATGCGCCTGTTTTATCTGAAGCAGCTTCTTCAGTGGGTTCGCCGCAAATCCGAAATTTGGGGACGGTGGGGGGAAATATCGTTAATGCTTCGCCGGCGGCTGATTCGGTCCCTGCTCTAGTAGCTTTGGAAGCAGAAGCAAAGATTTGTTCTCAGCAAGGCGAGAGGTTTCTAAAAGTAGAAGAGATACTCTGTGGAGCAGGGAAGACCTGTCTAACCCCGGGCGAATTGATAGAAAGCATATTTTTCTCGTTACCACCACCCAATACCAAAAGTGGATTTTTAAAGTTAGGAAGGCGTAATGCTCTGGCTATTGCGCGCTTGAGCGTGGCAGCAGTTATTACTTTGGACCCTTCTAAAAATAAAATTGCCCAAGCCAAAGTCGCTTTAGGCGCTGTAGCCCCTAATCCCTTTAGAAGCGAGGAAATAGAAAGATTATTGGTAGGGGCGGAAGTTTCTTCTAGCTTGATTGAGGAAGCAGCTGCTTTAGCCTCGCAAGTTGTAGAAAAGAGATTAGGTTCTAGGCCTACGGCTCCTTACAAGAAACAGGCGGTCAAAGGGGTTATAAGAGAGTTGCTCCAGAAACTTTTAAAACCTGTGGAGGTTAAAGCTTCATGAATACTTCTCTAAACACATTCCGCCTAGAGATGAAGGTTAATGGACAGCTTGTTTCTTTAGATATACCGCCTACTTTACGGCTTATCGATGTACTGCGCGATGAACTCCGGCTTACAGGTACTAAAGAAGGTTGCGGCGAAGGGGAATGCGGTGCCTGTAGTGTTTTGTTGGATGGGAAATTGGTAAATTCCTGTTTGATACTGGCGCCTCAAGCTCATGGTAAAGAAGTTATTACTATTGAAGGTTTAGCTGCCCAGGGAGAACTTCATATTTTACAGAAATCCTTTGCCGAGGCAGGAGCGATCCAGTGCGGCTTTTGTACCCCAGGTATGATATTAGCGGCTAAGGCGCTTTTAGATAGTAATCCCTGCCCTACGCGGGAGGAGATAGCTTTAGCTATTTCTGGAAATCTTTGCCGGTGTACAGGGTATGTGAAAATTATAGAGGCTATTGAACTAGCTGCCCGTAGGCTTAGAGAAGAAAAAGTACAGGAAGCTTGTTAAAGTAAACAGGGTTTTATGGAGGGGAGAATCTTTGCCTTCGGTTATTGGGCAACGAGTCACACGTGTAGATGCTTATAGTAAGGCCTTAGGCCAGGCGATTTATGCTGGAGATAAGTATTTACCAGGCATGCTATGGCTAAAAGTAGCAAGAAGCAATGTGCCTCATGCGCTGATAAAACGGATAGACACCCAAGCAGCTTATGAGGTACCAGGGGTAGTAGCAGTTTTTACCGCCAAGGATATTCCTGGCATTAACCAAGTAGGAATTATTGTTAAAGATGAGTGCGTTCTAGCTCACGATAAAGTGCGTCAGATTGGGGATCCTATAGCATTAATCGTGGCTGAAAACGAAAAAGCTGCTCGAAAAGCGGCTGAATTAGTAAAGGTAGAGTATGAAGAACTACCCCCAGTATTTGATCCCCTGGAGGCTATGCGCGAAGGGGCCCCAAAGATCCACGAAAAAGGCAATGTCTTAACTGTTACGCGGATAAAAAGAGGAGATATAGATAAAGCCTTAAAAGAGGCAGATATAGTAATAACAAGGACGTATAAAACACCTATGCTAGAACATTGTTATATCGAGCCAGAAGCAGGGGTCGGTTGGATAGAGGGAGACACAATAGTAGTGATGGTTTCCACTCAAAACCCTCACTATGACCGGAAAGAAATAGCCAGGGTGCTAGGTCTACCTTTGAATAAAGTAAGGGTGATTCAAGCTTATACAGGAGGAGGATTTGGAGGAAAGCTGGACGTTTCTGTACAGTGCTATCTAGGGCTTGCCCTTTATAAGCTTAAGAAGCCTGTAAAAATGGTATACGACCGGCAAGAGTCCTTTATAGCTACTCCTAAGAGACATCCTTTTATCATGCATTATACTACAGCGGCAGATAGGACAGGAAAACTACTAGGGGTTCGGATACAAATAATCGGGGATACAGGGGCTTATGCTTCATATGGGCCCGCTACTTTAAAGAGAGCTGCTGTTCATGCTACAGGACCCTATGAGGTACCTAATGTAGATATTGAAGCCTATTGTGTATATACCAATAATCCTAAAGCTGGAGCCATGCGGGGATTCGGTGTCCCTCAAATTGCCTTTGCCCATGAATCGCAAATGGATATTTTAGCCAGGGAACTAGGTTTAAGCCCTTTAGAGATCAGATTGCGCAATGCCTTTAAGGTAGGTTCAATTACAGCTACAGGACAGGAATTAAAAGGAAGTGTAGGTATAAAAGAAACCCTTCTTAAAGCTTGGGAAAAGGCCAAAGAAGTTATGCCAGAGGGGAAGGTAGGGACATGGCTAAAAAGCGAGGCATAGGGATGGCCTGCATGTGGTACGGGATAGGCAACACGGGGATGCCTAATCCTGCCTCAGCCTTTGTTGAGCTTTTAGACGATGGAAGCGCCATAGTGTTAACAGGTTGTGCCGATATCGGCCAGGGTTCAAGTACTATATTGGCTCAAATTGCAGCCGAAGCTTTAGGAATTAGCTATGAAGATATTGTAGTAGTTAGCGCAGATACTGGGGTTACGCCTGAAGCGGGCGCTACCTCCGCTTCTCGCCAGACTTATATTTCTGGTAACGCTGTTCTTGCTGCCAGCTTAGAGGCTAAGCGGAATGTGCTTATGGCGGCGGCAGAGATGCTCGGAAATGTGCCTATATCTGATCTTTCCATAGAAAAAGGAAAGATAATTTTAGAAGGGGAAGAAACCCATCTTACTCTAAAAGAAGTGGTTGGATATTGCCGAAGCCGGGGGATATTGACTTTAGGTCATGGCTGGTTTAACCCGGAGACTACTGCTATGGATCCCGTTACAGGCGAAGGAGTCCCGTATGCTACCTATGCCTTCGCTACCCACATTGTAGAGGTAGAAGTGGATACGGAAACAGGTAAAGTGGAAGTTAAGCGCATTGTAGCAGCGCATGATGTGGGTAAAGCTATGAATCCTGCGGCAGTAGAAGGACAAATAGAAGGCGGGTGCGTAATGGGGATCGGTTATGCCTTAATGGAAGAAGTAAAGCTTAAAGAGGGTAGAATCCTTAATCCTTCTTTAGCTGAATATTTTATCCCTACTGCTTTAGATATACCCCAGATTTATCCCATAATCGTGGAGGACCCAGAGACTACCGGGCCTTTTGGGGCTAAAGGAGTAGGAGAACCTGCGCTGATACCTACAGCACCAGCCATCGCTAATGCGCTGGCTGATGCCTTGGATATTAGATTTTACGAGTTACCTATAACTTTAGAGAAAATAGTAGAAGCGTATCATTATCAAAAACCTTAAGTTCTTTTCCTAGAGTTTTGCGCGGGAGGGGTTCAAAATGAAAAATATGGCCATAGTGAATATTGGGCAGATAGTAACTGGTGACATAGACCGGCCTCTGGTAGAGGGTAATACCATTCTTATTAAAGAAGGCCTGATCCAGGCGGTGGGAAGCGAAGAGGTGCTAAAAGGGGAAACAGTAGATTTGGTAATAGATGCAGGAGGGATGACAGTTACTCCTGGATTAATTGACTCCCACGTACATCCTGTTCTAGGAGATTTTACTCCCCGGCAGAGGATGCTGGACTTTATTAACAGCTCTCTCCATGGTGGAGTAACAACTATGATATCAGCTGGAGAAGCGCATACGCCTGGACGTCCCAAAGATCCCGCAGGCGTCAAAGCCCTGGCTATCTTAGCTTGTAAATCCTTTTATAATGCCCGCCCTAGCGGAGTTAAAGTACACGGAGGAGCCTTGATTCTAGAGCCTGGGCTGACAGAGAAGGATTTTGCTGAGTTAGCTGAAGCGGGGGTGTGGCTTGTAGGTGAGATCGGTTTAGGAGGGGTAAGAAGCCCTGAAGAGGCAGCGCCTATGGTGGAGTGGGCCCACAAATATGGGTTTAAAGTGATGATGCATACAGGGGGAACCTCTATTCCTGGAAGCTCCACCGTCACAGCCGAACAGGTAATGGCTATCAAGCCCGATGTGGTTTCTCATCTTAATGGTGGACCCACAGCTATTCCTCCTGAAGAGGCCAAGAAGATCTTAGAGGAGACTAACTTAGCCGTGGAAATTGTTCAATGTGGGAATCCTAAGATGGCCCAAATGATAGCTAAGACACTCAAAGAGAGAGGGGAATTAAGGCGGCTTATCCAGGGTAATGATGCCCCTTCAGGAACTGGTGTTATTCCGTTAGGGATGTTGCGTAATATCGCCTTCCTGGCTTCCATGGCCGGGCTGACAGCAGCCGAAGCCATCGCTACTGCTACGGGCAATACAGCCAGGGTATTCGGCCTTAATACAGGCGTCATTGCCCCAGGGAAGGAAGCTGACCTGGTGCTGATGGATGCTCCCATGGGTTCAGTAGGAGAGAATGCCCTAGAGGCCTTAGAGGCAGGAGATATCCCGGGGATTGCCATGGTAATTATCGATGGGGAAATAAAAGTAGAAAAAAGCAGGAATACTCCTCCTACCATTCGCAAAGCAGTAGTTAAAAGGTAGGTTAGAATTTTATGGGGGTTGGGCTTCTTCATGATTAAAATTGAGACCTCCTTGTGTACAGGCTGTGGGCGTTGTGCGCGGGAGTGCCCGTTAAATTGTATCACTATTTCCGAAAAGATAGCTATTATTGGGCCAGGTTGTTCCTCCTGTGGGGTTTGCGCTCGCGTATGCCCTTCGGGAGCGGCTCAGAGGTTAGAGGAGAGCTTCCCCAATACTGTAACTTGTACTTCCTGCCCGGTTCAGTGCCAGATACAGGAAGGATATACCGGAGCCTGCCAACGCTATACCAATGTAGGGGGTCGGCTACTGCGTAACCGTCCCCTAGTGGCTAAAGTGGAGGAGCCTCCTGCAAGGCCCCATGAATTAGAGTGGCCTTTAATTACTGGAGTGGGAGCAGGTACCAATTACCCTTGCCCCCGGCCGGCACCTTATATAGTGCAAGGGAGGCGGGGGGATATAGAAATAGTTACTGTAGTTACCGAAGCTCCTTTAAGCTATAGCGGGATCAAAGTAAAGATAGATACCAACTTTTATATAGGTGAAGAAGGTGCTAAAGTACGGCGGGATGGCCAGGTAGTAGGCATGGTGGACACGGAAGAATACGGGGCTAAGATGTTAAGCATAGGCGGACCGAATCTACTCACCGGCAAATCAGGATTTATGGTAGCAAGAACTATCGTGGATATTGCTAATGGAGAACGGGTAGAGCTCAAAGTAGACAAAGGGGCTAAGTTAGAGATCCAGGTGGGGTGTCATCCGGTCATTAATGGACAAGAAGATACTACTATGCGGGTGGGATGCGGTAGCGCTACTATAGGACTATTTGCCCGCCATCTTAAAGGGGTGGTAGATGAAGCTATTATACTTGATCACCATATCATAGGGCTCTTCTCTGAACATCCAGCCGGTCAAGAGGTGGGCATGAAATATAGCGGGGTTATACCCAATGGGCGTAAAAGTACCCGGGGGAGGTACTTTGGCGAGCCGGGTGATGGATGGGGTGGCACTTCTATAAGTAATCCCCGTGATGCCATTAAGGAAATTAATATGAAAATTGCTCGGCCAGGGATGCGGATTTTAGTAACGGAGACTACAGCCCGCAGAGCAGCCTTGTTCGAAGTGTTGCCTGATGGGGAGGTTAAAGAGATCCCGGTTACGCCGGAAGTGGCTAAGGTGATCGAGTTAATTGCTAATACCTGCGAAGAATCCCGTGTTTCGGCCCTCTATATTGGAGGGGTGGGTGGTTCAGCAAGGGCAGGAGTAACTACTTTACCGTTAGAGTTAACTAAAGCTGTGCATAGAGGCGAGATTACTTTGACCGTGGGCGGAGCCCCAACCTTTATCCTACCGGGTGGCGGCATTAACTTTATGGTGGATGTGGAGAAAGTGGTACCCAAGGCCTTCTATTGGGTACCCACACCAGCCACAGTAGCTCCAATAGAATATACCATGGAAAAGAAAGTATACGAACGTATTGGCGGCCACGTTGAGTATTTACGCCCTGTGGAAGAAATTTGGGAGATGTACCCAAGAGGCAGTTAAGAAGAGCCAATGTGGAGGCATATCGATACTTATCGCTGTTTTATAGATTGTGGGCCCGTCCAGATGTCTGTTTTAGCTGAACGCCAGGGCAGGCCATTATCCCCCAATTTATGGGATGAGGTTGAAGGACGGATAAAAAGGTGTCTGGCCAGTTTAAAACATTATTTACCGGAAGCACGGAAGCCATGGCCTAAAGCGCAGCCTCAGAGAAAGTGGCCCAAGATTTTACAGATAATGTTCGAGGCTGTAAGAGCTACAGGAGATCCTACTCTAACTTCTATGGCAGCGGTAGCAGGCTCTTTTGCTTGGGTAGTCCGGGAGTTTTTAGTAGAAGAAGGAGCTACCAAGGTGTTGATAAATAACGGGGGAGATATTGCCCTGTATCTGGCCCAAGGGGAAAGTACCAGGGTAGGGATTGTCCCTCGCTTAGGTCTTAAGCCAACCCATTATATTGAGGTTAAAGATAGCGATGGGATAGGAGGGATAGCGACCAGCGGGTTCGGGGGTCGGAGTTTTACTTTAGGTATTGCAGACGCAGCAGTAGCTATTGCCTCTACAGCGCCCTTAGCAGATGCCCTGGCTACTATTTTAGGGAATGCAGTTAATGCAGAACACCCGGAAATAAAAAGAAAGCCGGCGCGGGAGTTAGATCCAGCTAGTGACTTGGGTTCTCTACCCGTAACAACATGGGTGGGAAATCTACCCTTATCCATAGTAGAAGAGGCCCTCGAAAAAGGGTACCAGAAGGCAATAGAACTATACCACAAAAGTTTGTTAAAGGGTGCCGTGTTAATATTGAAAGGTATTGTCCGGCAGTTGCCCGAAGGGGTAGCTCACAGGATAAATGAGAATAGCATTTTAGCTTAAAAAGATTTTTTAAAAGTTTAAGGGGAGGTTTGGAACTTTATGGAGATCAGGAAGTTAGTAACTATTGTAGAAGAAACCCACATGGAGGGGGAGAAGAAATTAGACAAACCAGTGCGGAAAGCGGCAGCTATCGCGGTCATAAAAAACCCCTTCGCAGGTAAGTATCAAGAAGACCTAAGTGAACTTATGGATTATGGGGAACAGCTTGGCAAGTTACTAGGCGAGAGGGCTGTGGCTGCTTTGGGTATTCCTAAAGAGGCTGTAGAAAGTTACGGTAAAGCAGCTATTGTAGGAGAGAAAGGCGAACTCGAACATGCAGCAGCTATTTTGCATCCGAAGTTTGGCAAACCCTTCCGGGAGGCTGTACAGGAGGGAAAAGCTATAATTCCTTCAGCCAAAAAGATTGGAGGTATGGGTACGCCCATAGATGTTCCCTTGCACTTTAAAAATGCCGCTTTCGTGAGATCCCATTATGACGCCATGGAAGTTCGTATACCGGATGCACCGCGGGCAGATGAAATTTTAGTGGCCGCAGTAGTTACTGATTCGGGCCGTCCTTTACCCCGGGTTGGTGGATTGAAGAAGGAAGAAGTAAAAGGGGAAGATGGCTTAAGATAAAAAGTGTGGTTTGGGGTGGGGGAGGCCCCACCCTTTTAATCTTAGCACCAGGATTTAAGGAGGCGGACGGGGTGCGGGTAGGTTTCATCGGCCTGGGTAATATGGGGCGCCCCATGGCTAAGAACATTTTGCAGAAAGGGTTTCCTCTTATTGTCTATGATATAGTACCTACCGCTATGTCTCACCTAATAGACCAGGGAGCTCAAGGGGCTTCCTCGCCCAAAGAATTGGCAGGTAGGGTAGATATAGTGATCACCATGCTTCCTGATGCTAAGGCCGTATCTTCGGTGTTGGAAGGCGAAGAAGGGGTTTTTGCTGGTGCGCGTAAGGGGCTGCTTATCGTAGACATGAGTACTGTGGCTCCAAGCGATACGCAGCGTCTAGCACAGGAGGCTATGGCCAGAGGTTTGCGTTATTTAGATGCTCCGGTTTCCGGGGGGGTAGCCGGGGCAGAAGCAGGAAAGTTGACTATCATGGTAGGGGGCAAAGAAGAGGATTACAAGCAATGTTTGCCACTCTTCCAGTGTATGGGAGAAAGAATCTACCATGTAGGGGATATAGGTAGCGGAAATGCGGTGAAGCTAGTAAACAACCTCCTTTTAGGTATCAATATGATCGGAGTAGCTGAGGCGTTGACATTGGGTGTAAAGGCGGGGCTAAAGCCCGAAGTATTACTTGAAGTAATAAAGAATAGCTCGGGCCAAAGTTACGCTTTCACTTCTAAAGTACCCTCTTTTATATTATCAGGTCATTTTAAACCTGGCTTTTCCATCAACCTCCAGCATAAAGATATTGAGCTAGCTTTGCAAACTGCTAAGGAATGTAATATACCTCTCTTGCTAGGCTCGGTAGCTTACCAAGTCTATACTTTAGCCCGGGGAAAAGGATGGGGCCAAGAAGATATATCTGCCGTTATCAAACTGTGGGAAGAAGTGGCCGGTTTGGAGGTACGGTATGCTGAACTTAGAAAAGATGGATAGGGTGATCGCTTATTTAAAAAACAAAGCCCCTAAAGAAAGGCAGCTTACTCTAGGCGAGACCGTTGAAGTAGCTCTAAATTTAGGGGTTAAAGTAAGTGAAGTTGTATTGGGTGAAGTAGCTTGCTACGAGAATAAGAAGCCAGAGGAAGTTTTACATGAGATTAAAAAAGCATTTGAGCATAATCTCAAGGCAGCTATTTTGGGCAGCCAATATGAAGCGCAGAGTTTTCTCCTTAATAAAGTAGGCGCTGATTTAGCCCAAGGAGAAGCCAAAATAACAGAAGATACCTTTTTAAACCAGGCTATAACCTTTACTTTAGCAGCTCAGGTAGGTAACCACATAGTAGGCCTTGCTCCTTGTGCAGGCACAGGGGATGCTTGCGTATTTACTGGGGTAGTAAAAGCTTTGCTAGATCATTACCCGGAAGAAAAAGTGTGGCCAGCAGTAGGCGTTATGCTTAAAGCGGGTGTGATGTTCCGGGCGGGGAAAGTTACCACAGGATGCAATATGGAAGGATTAGGGGCAGGAGCTACAGGCACGGCAGCAGCGTTGGCGGAAATTGAAGGGGGAAGTCCTAGACAAGTAGAGCATGCCATGGTGCTGGCGCTTTCCCCCACGATTGCTGTTCCCTGTACTCCGCGCGTGTTAGTCCCTGGCCTCTGTGCCACCCATATTGGAGGGGCAGTACTCCTGGGGTATTTAGCAGCTCGCCTGGCTCTGGCCACCTCACTGCCGGTAAATGTACCTATAGATGTAATGTTAGCCTTGGCGGCTGAGGCGCATAAAATTTCAGCTACTAGTATAGTCCCGGCTGTTGTACGTTATATGGAACCCTATTTTAAACGTGATCCCAGGGTGGATCAGTACTTACTACCAGAGACAAAGGAAATAGAATACAAGCGCCAGCAAGAGACAGCGGATTTTGCCCGGAAACAAGCCGAAGAATTAGCTAGATTAGCCAGCCCCATAACCCGGCCTTTTGGGGAGGTAGTGGTAGGTGGTAGCAGCCAGGCGGTGGGATCGCCTACTAATACAGCGCGGATCGCCCATGCCCTAGCTAAAGGGGAAATAAAAAAGGTAAAAATCGAGCTTTATCCGGAGTTATTTGCTCGCCGAGCAATAAACGTACCAGGCATATTGATGGGGGCAGTACTAGGTGCCTCCACAGCTAATAGTGAAGCTTATAACCGGATTATGGATGAAATAATAGCTCGGGGAATTGAGGTAGTGATCTTAGAAGTTAAGGAACCTCAGGTACAAAGGGTAACTATTGAGGCAACAGAAAGAAATGCTATGGTCCATGCCCTTAACCGGGGAGGGGGAAGGTTAGCCTTAGTTGACGCTTACCCTTCCCTAGATGAGGCCCGGAAGATGGCAGCTTCCTTAGGGATAGAAATTGTTCCTTAAAAAGGAGCGGGATAGGGTTATGCAAGAAAAGACACAGGCTATTATCTGGGAAGATAGAGAGCGCATTAAAGCTTACGAGAAATTATTTGGGGTGAGTATGCCTAAAGTTGGCAAAGACGGTTCTATTACGGGGCTTCCCCGCCCTTATCCCCGGGAAGTGGCTGGAGTAATACGTGGAGGATACCGTATAGCTGAGTTAGGGAGGAAGGCAAGAAGTACTGGTATTCCCGTCCAGAACCCTATCTTGGGACGTAACACAGCAGAAGAAACCATGGCCCAGTCCCGGGAGATGTACGAGATTGCCGAGAAATTGGGTATTACTTTATTTCACTTCGTCCACTCGGAAGCCACAAGGCATATCGATCCCTTAGATGGGGCCGAGCTTATTGAGCAATCCCGGGGTAAAGGTGGAATCACTCCTGCTGGTGAAAGAGAATTTGTCCAGATGGGCGGTGGAGCAGTACATCCTATTCGTATTAACGCTACAGGCGATACTCCTCATCTTTCCATTCTAAATGCCTTTATAGCAGGTTTTGATGGCACGGATATTGGCCCGGTAATACACGTACATTTCGGCGGGCGAGGGATCCATGATTATAAGACTAAAGTAACCAATGGGTTTAAAGCTCTCCAGATATGCGCAGAAAATAATATCTTCGTACAAGTAGAATCTCACAAGCACATTAATAATATCGGCGGTACAGATGGAGCAGGTTTGGCAGGTTGCCTTTTAGCTGAAGGGTTAGCTATTTTAGCTGGTTTACCGCGCGAGCTTAGCGCCTTGCAGATAAATGTGGCCGGGATAAATCTGTTGGCTGATCTAGCCCTTATAAGGGCTTTCAGGAAGGTTATGTGGAGCGAATGGCTGATCGTAGTTCCCGAGACTTTTCAAAATCCTCCTCCTGATCTTATTGCAGAACAGGGGCATTTTGCCCGGATGGCGATTAGCGCCAAGCTAGGAGGTGCTGACTTTTACCGACCTAAAGCAGCGGAGTCCGTAGGTATACCCACAGGGCATTCTATGGGAAGGGCTATCTGGGCCACCCAGGATATTTTTGAAAAGACGGCTGCCATTACTATCAACGATCCCTTTATAGATAAAAGAATGGAAGAGATCTTAAATGAAGCTATGGCTATACTCAGCGCTGCCCTGGAAACAGGACGCCAGTTGGCACCGGACGAAATAACTCCTTCTTTCTGGCAGAAGTTTGGTCCAGAAGAATTAATAGAAAAGATAGTTAATGCTGGGAAAAAAGGTATCCTAGATGCTCCCCGCGCAGCCGGTTGGGACCTTAAACGGGCGGTTAGGACCCACCGGGATAAGGACGGTATCCGGCGGTATATACCTGGCTATGGACCTAAAGGAGTAGATCCTCAATATCTTTGCTTTACCCAAGAAAAGGTAACTGTAGAAGACGCAACTCCCGTACTTGAGGACGTAAAGATAGTTCTGGCTACTGTAGGTGCGGATGCCCATGTAATAGGGATAAATATGATTAAAGAGGCTTTCCAGAAAGCTGGATTTGAAGTGATTCACCTTACAGGGATGAATTTACCAGAAACAGTGGCCGAAGTCGTAGCTGAAAGTGGAGCTAAGGTTGTGGGTGTTAGCAACCTTTTAGGCTTAGGCCTTAGTTTATTTCCCCGGGTGGGTCAACGGTTAAAAGAATTGGGATTGAGGGACAAGGTATTGGTCTTGGCGGGGGGTAGGATTGCGGAAAAAGAAGAGGAACATGCCTATTATGAGGCGCGGATTAAAGAGGAGGGCCCAGGATTTTTAGGAGTGGATGCCTTCTTTGGCCCAGGTACCAATCCCGATGACGTAGTAGCCTGGGTACGTGAACACTTAAAGGAGGTTAGGTAGGGATTATGGGTGAAATGAAGCGTTTAAGATGCGCAATTATTCGTGGCGGGACTAGTAAAGGGGTGTTCTTTCATGAAAATGAGCTCCCTCAAGATCCGGTTTTAAGAGACAAGACTATTTTAGCAGTTTTTGGCAGCCCTGATGTCCGCCAGATAGATGGCTTGGGAGGGGCAGACCCGCTTACTAGTAAAGTAGCTATTATTGGACCTTCTTCCCGGCCGGATGCTGACGTGGACTATACCTTTGGGCAGGTGAGCATTAAAGAGGCTTTCATAGATTATTCTGGCAACTGTGGTAATATCTCTGCTGGAGTAGGGCCGTTTGCCATTGACGAGGGTTTGGTGAAAGCAGTAGAACCCGTAACTATAGTGCGCATCCACAATACCAATACAGGTAAGCTCATTATAGCTGAAGTCCCTGTACGTAATGGTAAAGCAGCAGTTACAGGAGATTATCAGATTGATGGAGTACCGGGAACAGGAGCTAAGATTATGCTGGATTTTTCCGATACAGCTGGCGCTGTTACGGGGAAGATATTGCCTACCGGGAACCCTACGGATGTCCTTGATATTCCAGGAGTAGGTAAGATCACTGTTTCTATGGTAGATGTAGCCAACCCCATGGTTTTTGTGCGGGCAGCTGATTTAGGGCTTATGGGTACCGAGACACCAGAGGAAGTAAATAACAATCCTCAACTTTTGCGAACCTTAGAGAGTATCAGGGCTTATGCTGCTTGTGTTATGGGCTTGGCCAAGGAACCAGAAGAAGCTACTTTGCGTAGCCCCGCCTTCCCTATGCTTGCTTTTGTGGCGTCACCAGCTTCTTACCGGAAGTTTACTACAGGTGAAGAAGTAAGGGCGGAAGAAATTGATTTCCTTTCTAGGCTTATGTTTATGCAAGTTATGCACAAGACTTATGCAGGCACTGGAACCACTTGTACAGGAGTAGCGGCTGCTATCCCAGGAACAGTTGTATATGAAGTGGCGGCCCGTCATAGCGGGAATATCCGTATAGGCCATCCGGCAGGGATCATAGATATAGAGGTCGGGGTAGAATTAAAGAACGGTGAGATTAAGGTAACTAGAGCAGCGGTAGGCCGGACAGCCCGACGCATTATGGACGGCTATGTATATATAGTAAAAGATAAGCTACTTTAAAGGCAAAGGTGAGGGTTGATGCCTTCTGAGATATATGTATTCGACGTAGGAAGCACTTTCACTAAGTTAAATTTATTTCATTTGCAGGATGATAATTCTCTCCAGTGGATAGCCCGGTCCCAAGCCCCAACTACACTTGAGGATATCATGGAAGGAATAAATGGGGCTTTAGCTGGTCTGCCCCTAGAATGTCGCCCTGCTTCCTTGGCTGGGAAGACAGTCCTTGCCTCCAGCAGCGCTGCGGGGGGCCTACGCATGGTAGCTATCGGCTATATGCCCAGGGTTACTGCTAAAGCGGCTAAAGAAGTGGCTATGAGCGCTGGGGCAAGGGTTCTAGAGGTACTTTCTGCGGAAGATCCTCCAGAATATAGACGTCAAGTACTTAAAGAGATAAAACCTGATATTGTACTTTTGACTGGCGGAACTGATGGAGGTGACGAAGAGTCTTTAATTGATAATGCCAAATTATTGGCGGAAATGCGGTTACCTGGGGTAATTATCTTGGCTGGCAACGTTGCTGCCCAGAGCAAAGCGGCGTTAATCTTAAGCGAGGCAAATGTAAATTTTCGCCGTGTACCCAACGTCATGCCTACAATTCATGAACTTAAAGTTAAACCAGCCCGCGAGGCCATCCACCAAGAATTTATCCGGCAAATTACCCGTGCCAAGGGATTAAGCAAATTAGAAAGTATAGTAAGCAATCACAAAGTAATCCCGACGCCGGGAGCTGTACTTTTAGGAGCTGAACTTTTAGCTAGGGGCCACTATGAAGCTAAAGGTATTGGTAGCCTGGTAGTAGTTGATTTAGGGGGTGCTACCACGGATGTCCACTCAGTTATACCTGAATTGGAAAAATTGAGCTTGGAAGAGCGGGGGTTAATTTTGACCAATGAGAAACACGTTTCTTACCGGACGGTGGAAGGCAATTTAGGTCTCCGGGTTAATTGCGGCGGCATTTTAGAAACTGTAGGCCCGCGTTTGATCTTAAAATATGCAGGCCTACCAGAAGACGATAAATATGAAGCGAAGCTTACAGAATATGCAAAGAAAGTAGAAGTTGTTACTTCCTATATACCGTGTAATGAAGAGGAAAAATCCTTCGATCGTGGGCTAGCTATAGCAGCTATAGAGACTGCCCTCAAACGTCACGCAGGTTTTTTGAGTCAAGAATATGACCCCTTGTTAGGGGTGGCCCCGGGAACTCCCCAGGGAAGGGATCTAAGGGCAGTAAAATATTTAATTGCAGTAGGAGGTATTTTTACTGCTCTCCCACCAGAAGAAGGGGTAAACATTGTCCAAAAGGCTTTAGCGCGACCAGGGATTTCTTTATTACCCTTACAACCCCGCATACTAATAGATCGTTATTATCTACTTTATGCTATCGGAGTATTATCAGAGCTTTATCCTTATCAGGCTTTGAGACTAGCCAAAACTTACTTTAACTTCGAGGGGGAGGAAGAGGGCGATGAGGCCCACGAGTAAACTACGCCAGTTATTAAGTCAGCCGGGCATCTTAGTGGCACCTGGTGCTCACGATGTATTAACGGCCAAGATTATTGAGCAGGTTGGTTTTCCAGCGGTATATTTTACTGGATATGGTCAGGCTGCTAGTCATTTGGGATGCCCTGATGTAGGGTTGTTGACTATGACAGAGATGGTTATGAGATTAAATAACATGGCTTCAGCTGTAGATATACCTGTTATCGCTGATGCTGATACGGGATTCGGCAACGCGATCAACACTATGCGTACAGTTAGAGAATATGAAAAAGCCGGGGCAGCTGCTATTCAATTAGAAGATCAAGTGTCCCCTAAGAAATGCGGCCACATGCTAGATAGGCAATTAATCCCCACGGAAGAGATGGTAAATAAGATCCGGGCCGCTATAGAAGCACGGCGGGACCCAGATCTGGTGATTATTGCTCGTACAGATGCCCGGACTAGTTTAGGGCTGGAGGAGGCTATAGCTAGGGGTAAGGCGTATGAAGAAGCCGGGGCCGACGTTATTTTCATAGAATCACCGGAAACAGTAGAAGAAATGAAAATCATTTGCCAGTCCTTTAAGGTTCCAGTTTTAGCCAATATGGTAGAAGGAGGGCGAACCCCTCTTCTAACAGTAGAGGAACTGGAAAAGTTAGGATATAAACTAGTTATCTTCCCTACCGCCTCAGTTTATACTACTGCTAAAGCTTTAATCTCGTTAATGGAAGAGCTTAAGAAAACGGGGACTACGCGGGAATATATGAAGCATATGCTACCTTTCCATGAATTTAACAAGCTTATTGGACTACCCCAGATTAAAGAACTCGAGCAAAAATTTGCTGTTACTGGTAACTGCAAAGCAAGTTAAGAGGTGTAGATTAATGGGCATGACCATGACTGAAAAGATACTGGCCGCCCATGCGGGGCTAGAAAAAGTGGAGCCGGGGCAGCTTATCTCCTGCCGTATAGACCTGGCCCTGGGCAACGATATAACTGCTCCCCTGGCCATAAAAGAATTCCGACAGCTAGGGATAGAAAAAGTATTTGACCCAGGGAGGATAGTCCTGGTACCCGATCATTTTACCCCCAACAAGGACATAAAATCCGCAGAGCAAGCTAAGCTTGTGAGGGAGTTTGCCCGGGAGCAAGGAGTAATTTACTACGAAGTAGGTCGGCTGGGAATAGAGCACTGCCTTTTGCCAGAAGAGGGGCTGGTAGTGCCTGGAGACCTAATAATAGGTGCTGATTCCCACACTTGTACCTACGGGGCCCTGGGGGCCTTTGCCACGGGGGTAGGCTCTACCGACTTAGCAGCCGCCATGGCTACCGGTGAATGTTGGTTTAGAGTGCCCGAGAGCATAAAGTTAAACTATTATGGGAGATTAAAGCCCTGGGTAGGGGGCAAAGATCTCATCCTCTACACCATAGGGGATTTAGGGGTAGATGGAGCCCGCTATAAAGCCCTAGAATTTACCGGCGAGGCTATAGGGGAACTCTCCCTAGATAGCCGCTTCACCATGGCTAACATGGCCATAGAAGCTGGGGCCAAAAATGGAATATTTCCAGTAGATGAGAAGACGGAAAGGTATCTTGAAGGGCGGACCAAGAGGCCCTACCGGATATATCAAAGCGATCCCGATGCTAGGTATAGTGAGATAAGGGAATATGACGTAAGCAAGATAGAACCTCAAGTAGCCTTTCCCCACCTGCCGGAGAACACCAAAGGCATAAGCGAAGTAGGCGAAATAAAAATAGACCAAGTAGTGATCGGCTCCTGCACTAATGGCCGGTTAGAAGACCTAAGGATAGCAGCCAAGATCTTAAAAGGCAAAAAAGTACACCCCGAAGTGCGCCTCATCATAATACCTGGTACGCAGAAGATTTACGCCCAGGCTATAGAAGAAGGTTTAATTACCATATTTATCGAAGCCGGGGCAGCCATTTCAACTCCTACCTGTGGTCCTTGCTTGGGGGGACACATGGGGGTTTTGGCGAAAGGAGAGAAAGCTGTAGCCACCACTAACCGCAATTTTGTAGGCCGTATGGGACACCCCGAAAGCGAAGTATATCTAGCCGGGCCGGCCGTGGCTGCAGCCAGCGCCATAAAAGGAAGAATAGCAGCGCCTGAGGAGGTACTATAGAGAGGAGGTGCTCTGGATAAGGATGGAAATTATGGAGATCATTAAAGGCAGATGCCACAAATTTGGTGATGACATAGACACCGACGCCATAATCCCGGCCCGGTATCTAAACACCAGCGACTTAAAAGAGCTGGCCCAGCACTGTATGGAAGACGCTGATCCTAGCTTTCCAAGGAAGGTGAAGCCCGGGGATATAATAGTAGCGGGAAAGAACTTTGGGTGCGGGAGTTCCCGGGAACATGCGCCGCTGGCCATAAAGGGGGCGGGAGTAGCAGCGGTTATAGCCTCCTCCTTTGCCCGTATATTTTACCGCAACGCTATAAATATCGGTCTTCCTATCTTTGAGGCGCCGGAGGCCGCCAAGAAGATAGAGGCCGGGGACGAAGTATTAATTGATCCTGCTCAAGGTATAATCACCAATATTACCAAAAACGAAACCTACCGTATGCTTCCCTTTCCACCCTTTATGCAGGAGCTTATAGCTGCGGGTGGGCTTATGGCTTACGTGGCTAAGAAGGTGAAAAAGCCTTAAGATTATCTAGCAGGAAAGTTTCTAAGCAGTAGAGAAAACTAAATTAACTACTTTTCCTTACGGGGTGGGAGCGCCAGCATGAGCGTACGGATTGTGGTGGTGAGTTGGGGGAAGCTTACGGAAATTGTACAGGAAGTAAAAGATTTGGTTAAAGGAGAGGCTAAAATAGAAATTTTAGAAGGATTGTTTGACCAAAGGGCCACTTTAGAATTGGCGCGTGAATTGGAAAGTAGTGGAAAAGTAGATGTATTTGTAAGCGGTGGTGGAAACGCCCGGATGCTCCGGGCTAATTTGTCTACTCCTGTTGTATCCATTAATATTTCCGGGTATGACATGATAAAGGCTATTTTAAAGCATCATGTAGAGGGAGAGCCTGTATACATTGTCCACTTTGGCGATGTTATTCAGGAACTCAATGATTTAAAAGAAGTCCTTCCTTTCCCTGTCTATCAAATTGCTCTTAACGATCCTAGCGAAGGTGTGCAATTTTTCCGTCAGCTTCAGCAGCAAGGGCAAAGGGCAATCATTGTCGGAGCCAGTTTAGCCTGGGAAATGGCGAACCAGTATGGCTTTAAGTCAGTATATATCTATTCTAAGAAAGCAGTATTAGAAGCTTTAAATCAAGCAGTAGAAATGGCCAATGTAAAACGGCGAGAAATGGCTAAGACCGAAAGAATACAGGCTATTCTTGATTTTATATGTGATGGTATTGTGGCGTGTGATCAAGAAGGGATAATTACTGCTTTTAATCCTGCTGCTCAACTAATCACTGGCATAGAAGTGGAAGAAGCCTTAGGTAAACGCGTACAAGATGTATTGCCCCAGCTTAAGCTAGAAGAAGTTTTGCAGCAGGAAAGCCAGCCTACCTTTAATAATGTAGTTAAGGTTAAAGAAAGGCAGATTATGGTTAATAAAGTACCCGTAAATGTGAAGGGCGAGACGGTTGGGGTAGTAGCTACTCTACATGATATTGCCACCATTCAGAAAGCCGAATATCAAATCCGAAGGAAACTTGCTTCAGGGGGGCTTAAAGCTAGAGCTACCTTTGAAGATATTGTAGGAGACTCAGAGGTAATGCTTAACACCATCCGTCAAGCCCAAAAGTATGCGACTACCTCTGCTACCGTATTAATCTTGGGCGAGACAGGGACAGGGAAAGAGCTTTTTGCCCAGGCTATCCATAATGCTAGCCCTAGAAGGGATTCTCATTTTGTGGCTATTAATTGTGCCGCTCTACCCGAAAACTTGCTAGAGAGCGAACTTTTTGGGTATGAAGAGGGAGCTTTTACAGGGGCCAAAAAAGCGGGCAAACCTGGGCTATTTGAGCTAGCACATAATGGAACTATTTTTTTAGATGAAATCGGCGATTTGCCTCCCTCGCTCCAAGCTAAATTGCTGCGTGTTTTACAACAAAAAGAAGTTATGCGGATTGGTGGCCAAACTGTGATACCTATTGACGTACGCGTAATAGCCGCTACTAATTGTGATTTGTGGAAAGCAGTTCAGGAAGGACGTTTTCGTAGAGATTTATATTATCGTTTAAACGTTTTGCCCCTCAGGTTACCCCCGTTAAGGGAGCGCGTAGAAGATATACCGGCCTTAGTAAGAGATATGCTTTTTAAAAACCACCGTTGGTTAGTACATTATGCGGGAACTATCGCTCGAGAAATTATTGAAAAATTACCTGGTTATTCATGGCCAGGAAATGTTAGGGAATTAGAAAATATCTTAGAAAGAATAAGTGCATTAGCAGCAGGCCAATCATTATCTGTAAAGATGATAAAGGAACTTGTTCACCAGGCTTTAGCTGATCAGAAGTATTTAGATTTCTCCTCTAAAATTGAAGTTGAGACAATCCTTGAGCCTTCTACCTTACAAAAACATCAACGTTCAATAGAGCGTAATATAATTTATAAGGTCCTTAACGAAACAGGGGGAAATAAAACCAAAGCAGCAAAGCTTCTGGGTATAAGCCGTTCTACTTTGTGGCGAAAGCTTAAAGAATTAAGTCATTAGAGTCACTAGTATTTTGGTGGTGTTTATTAAATGGAGCAGCTTATTCCCAAGAAATTTTTAAATTAGCAAGCAGGAATTTTAGTTCTTAAAGCGAATATATTATACAGAGATGTGGAAACGTTTCCACATAGGAGGCATACAGGAGGGACCTATGCCCCCCCACTATAAAGGATGTGGCTAAAAGGGCTAAAGTTGGGATATCTACTGTTTCTAGGGTATTAAATAATAGCGGTTATGTAAGTCCCAAGACGCGCGAGCGCGTACTTAAAGCTATAGAGGAGCTCAATTTTGAGCCCAATTACCTGGCTAAAAGCTTAAGCAGCGGGAAAACGCGCACCATAGCCTTAATTCTTCCTGATATAACCAACCCCTTCTTTCCCGCCATAGCCCGAGGGGTAGAGGATGCAGTCAAACGCAAGGAATACCATGTAATATTATGCAATACCGATGGGGATAGCCAGCAAGAGGCGCTTCATGCCAAGGCCTTGCGGGAAAAAGCAGTGGATGGCCTTATATTTACTGCCAGTAGCAAGAATAATAAGCATGTCCTGGAGCTGGTGGAAGTAGGTATCCCAGTAGTATTAATAGACCGGCGCGTAGAAGGGAATAACCTGGATGCAGTTTTAGTGGACAATGTGGCTGGGGCTTATGAGGCTACCAAATATCTAATCGGCTTGGGACATAAGTATATAGGATTTATCGCCGGGCCGGACGTTACCACAGCTTTAGAACGCCAAGAAGGTTATTGCCGGGCCTTAAAGGAAGCCGGCATAGAGGTGAAAGAAAAGCTAATCCAGCCAGGTAATTTCCGCTATGAGAGCGGTTATACCGGAGCTTTAAACCTTTTAGAATACGGCGTTACAGCTATCCTAGCGGCTAACGATCTTATGGCTTTAGGAGCTATGAGGGCTATTGAAGAAAAAGGTTTAAGGATACCCCAGGATATTGCTGTGGTGGGTTTTGATGATATCCCTTTAGCTTCCCTTGTAAAGCCGGCGTTAACTACTGTAAACCAGCCTGCTTACCAGATGGGAGCTTTAGCGGCGGAGATATTGCTTGAGCGGATTGAGGGGAAAAGAGCAGGTGAGCCCAAAGAGGTAATTCTTACCCCTTCGCTAGTAATACGGGAGTCTTGTGGAGGAAGAGGTAGATGGCAGACATAGTGGTTGTAGGAAGCCTCAATATTGATTTTGTGGTCAAAGTACCCCGTCGTCCCTTGCCGGGGGAAACCTTAACAGGTTATTCCTTTGAGGTAATTCCGGGCGGTAAAGGGGCCAACCAGGCGGTGGCAGCGAGCAAACTGAATGGGAAAGTCAGCATGGTGGGTCGCATCGGGGATGATGTGTTCTCCCAGGTATTACGTAATAGCCTGCTCCAAGCTGGAGTGGATATTAGAGGCGTAAAAGTGACCAAAGGCGTTAGCACCGGTACAGCCTTTATCACTGTAGATGAAACTGGAGAGAACACTATTATAGTCATTCCTGGAGCAAATAAGCTTTGCACACCATTAGATGTTGACGCGGTGGAGGAGATTATTTCTAAAGCTAAGGTTTTGCTCTTGCAATTAGAGATCCCGTTGGAGACCGTGTGTTATGCAGCTAGCATGGCGCACCGTTATGGAGCAACTGTAATTCTAGATCCAGCTCCTGCTCAAAGCTTGCCTCAAGAATTATACCAGCTAGTGGACATTATCACACCTAACGAGAGGGAGGCTGAAACCCTTACTGGGTACCAGGTCGAAAGCTTGGAGAAAGCGGAGTTAGCTGCTTTAGCTTTAATAGAGCGAGGGGTTAAAAAGGCTATCTTAAAGTTAGGTTCCCGGGGAGGGCTTCTTGTTACAGAGGAGGAGAGATTTTACGCACCCGCCTACCAGGTTAATGCCTTAGATACCACTGCTGCAGGAGATGCTTTTGCTGGCGGGTTGGCCGTAGCGTTGGCGGAGGGAAAGGATTTAAAGGAAGCTATAATTTTTGCCAATGCTGTAGGTGCCCTGGCGGTAACAAGGATAGGAGCCCAGACTTCTATGCCAGCTAGAGGGGAAGTAGAGGAATTTATAACTACTGCAGTAATAAAAGCGGGGTGATATTTTACAAAATGAAAAAAACTAGCTTATTAAATCAAGCGCTTTCCGAGGTTATCGCTAGCATGGGCCATACTGATATGCTGGTAGTGGCTGATAGCGGATTACCAGTGCCTAAGGGGGTCCGCCGCATTGACTTAGCCCTAACTAAAAATGTGCCGGGATTTATGGAAACTGTAAAAGTAGTGTTAGAAGAACTAGCTGTAGAGCGAGCTATTTTTGCCCTGGAGATGCGGCTTAAAAGCCCCGACCTTTATCAACAGCTAACTTCTTTATTGAAAGATAGAGACATAAGCTGGGAAGAAATTGCTCATGAAGAATTTAAAGCCCGCACAAGTTTAGCGGTAGCGGTGGTGAGGACAGGGGAATTTACCCCTTATGCCAATGTGATCTTGCAGGCAGGAGTGGTTTTCTAGGAGGATGCCTTAAATGCCGGAAGTAATTTTAAAGGTAGAAGATGTTAGCAAATCATTTCCCGGAGTTAGGGCTCTGGAAAAGGTAAGTCTAGTGGTTGAGCGGGGGGAAATTCATGCTCTGGTGGGGGAAAACGGAGCTGGTAAATCTACTTTGATTAAAATCTTAAGCGGTATTTACCAGCCTGATGAGGGGCGTATTTGGCTAGAGGGGAAGGAGATCGCTCTTAAGGATCCTCGCCAGGCCCAAAACTTAGGAATAGTTACTATCCATCAAGAGTTTAATCTAGTACCCCACTTGACAGTAGCAGAAAATATTTTCTTAGGCCATGAGCAAACGAGAACTTTTTTAGGCTTTATCCACTGGCAGGAGCTTAGGTCCCGAGCGACCACCCTTTTGGATCAATTAGGGGTCAAGATTAACCCTACTCGTTTAGTACAGCATTTGAGTGTTGCGGAGCAGCAGATGGTAGAAATAGCAAAAGCCCTTTCTCTACAGGCACGCATCCTAATAATGGATGAGCCGACCGCGACTTTGACAGGTGAGGAGTCCACTAAATTATTCAACATTATTAGAGCCATCAAAGAAAAAGGAGTTTCCATAATTTACGTGTCCCATCGGCTGGAAGAAATATTTGCAATATGTGATCGAATTACTATACTACGCGATGGGAAATGGATAGCTACGCGGGATATCAAGGATGTTACTCCCGAAGAAGTAATCAAGTTAATGGTGGGGCGGGATATTAAGGAGCGTTTTCCTCGGAGATTAGCACCTAAATTTAGCGGCCAAGTAGCGTTGGAAGTAAAAGGGCTTAATCGAAAAGGTAAATTACATGATATTAACTTGCGGGTCCGCTATGGGGAGATACTTGGCATAGCTGGACTAGTAGGGGCAGGCAGGACCGAGCTAGCCAGAGCTATTATGGGTCTTTACCCCAAGGATAGCGGGGAAATATTCTTGGACGGGAGGAAAGTTAATATAAGCTTCCCGTGGGAAGCTATAAGGCTGGGGCTGGCTTATGTTCCTGAAGATAGAAAAGGCCAGGGCCTTCTTTTAAACTCCAGCATAAAGGAGAATATTTCCCTTACCCAACTGGACCATATTTCCCGCTGGGGCTTCATTGATCGGAAAGCAGAGATTAAGGCCTGTGAAGAAGCCATGGTCAAATTCCGGATTAAGGGGAGGGACTGCCGGCAAAAAGTTAAAAACTTAAGCGGTGGTAATCAGCAGAAAGTGGTTTTGGCCAAATGGCTGGCTTCTAGGCCTAAAGTCCTTATTTTAGATGAACCTACCCGGGGAATAGATGTGGGCGCCAAGGCTGAGATTTATGAACTTATCCAAGCTCTAGCGGCTGAGGGCGTGGCTATTATCATGATCTCTTCTGACCTGCCAGAAATATTGGGTATGTCTGACCGCATTATCGTTGTCCATGAGGGAAGGGTGGTAGGCGAATTCCTGCGGGGAGAGGTGACGGAAGAGAAAATAATGGGTTGTGCTGTAGGAGGAAAGTTGATATGAGGTATAAGGCCGAAAACAGATTGGAACTTATATATTCTTTAGGTCCGTTTTTTAGTTTGTTAGGGCTGACGGTCATTCTTTCTTTGCTTTCTGATCGTTTCTTGACTGTTAATAATCTTTTTAACGTGGCCAGGCAAGTTTCCGTAGACAGCATAGTTGCTTGCGGTATGACTTTTGTAATCCTTACAGGGGGTATTGACCTTTCTGTAGGCTCTGTTTTGGCTTTAACTGGGAGCCTTGTGGCGGGGTTGATGACTCAAGGCTTCTCTATTTCCGTGGCTATAGCTACGGGTCTTATCTTAGGTATGGTCCTAGGATACTTCAACGGCTTGATAGTAACCCGAGGTAAGGTGGCCCCTTTTATTGCCACACTGGTCATGATGACCATGGCCCGGGGTTTGACCCTAGTTTACACCGACGGCCGCCCGATTACAGGCTTGCCCCGCGAATTTTTGCAGATAGGAGGTGGGTATTTAGGTCCTGTACCCCTCCCGGTCATCATCATGTTGAGCGTATTTCTGTTATCCCATATTGTGCTAACCCAAACCAAATTTGGCCGCTATGTGTATGCTATAGGTAGCAATGAAGAAGCCGCTAGATTTTCGGGAATTGATACCAGCCGGTACAAAAATCTAGTGTATTTAATAAGCGGAGCCCTCGCTGCCTTAAGCGGGATAATTTTAACCTCTCGCCTAAATTCGGCCCAGCCCACTGCAGGTTTGGGCCTAGAGCTCGATGCCATTGCCGCCGTTGTCTTAGGAGGGACAAGCTTAGCGGGAGGCCAGGGAGGGATCCCGGGGACTTTAATTGGAGCTCTAATAATAGGAATTCTTAATAACGGATTAAACTTGCTCAATGTATCTTCCTTTTATCAGCAAGTGGTTAAAGGAGCTGTAATCCTTTTAGCTGTATTGGGTGACCAAGGCAGAAAAAAAAGAGAGGGGTGATGCTGATGTTAGATTAACTTTTGCTTTAAAGCTTGCGATAATCTGACTACCCTAAAGCGGAATTTAAAAGGAGGTTAGAATTAAAAATGAAAAGGGCGAAATTCTTTACCTTGATAGTTGTTATTATTATGGCGACTCTAAGTTTGCTTGTGGGATGCGGCCAGAAGGCCCCTGAGCAAGCTAAAAAGGCGGAAACAGGAGGAGCTTCGAAGGCAACTATTGGGCTAGCTATTTCTACTCTAAACAATCCTTTCTTTGTCGATTTGAGGGACGGCGCCCAGCAGGCTGCTAGTCTTCTAGGGGTAGATCTAATCGTAGTTGATGGTCAGAACGATTCCTCCAAGCAGCTCTCTAGCGTGGAAGATTTGATTACCAAGAAGGTTAAAGTGTTGTTGATAAATCCTACGGACAGTAATGCTATAGTTCCCGCCATTGAGGCTGCCAACAAAGCTGGAATACCGGTTATAACGGTAGATAGGGCTGCAGCGGGAGGCCAGGTAGCTTCACATATTGCTTCGGATAATGTACAAGGCGGCAAGATGGCAGCTAAGTTTCTTATTGACAAGCTAGGTGGCAAGGGCCTAGTAGTAGAGCTAGAAGGTATCCCTGGCACTTCAGCGGCCCGCGATCGGGGTAAAGGATTTGAAGAAGAGATAAGCAAAGCTAAAGATATGAAGATTATAGCCAAGCAGACAGCCGACTTTGACCGGGCCAAAGGTATGCAGGTAATGGAGAATATTTTACAGGCTCAACCTAAAATAGATGCCGTATTTGCTCAGAATGACGAGATGGCTTTGGGTGCTATAGAAGCCATCAAAGGAGCCAAGCGGGAGAATATTATAGTGGTAGGCTTTGATGGTACCAAAGATGCTCTAGAGGCTATAAAAGCAGGAACTATGACGGCTACCATAGCCCAAAAACCTAAGGATATGGGCCGGATCGCTGTGGAAACAGCAGTGAAAATAATAAAAGGCGAGAAAGTAGAATCTTTTATCCCTGTGCCACTAGAGCTCATAACTAAAAAATAGGTAATAAGAACATTGGACCGGGGCTGTAATCCTGCCTTAATTCATTGGCAGGATTACAGCCTAAGAAGATGTGGTAAGAGATACAGGGTTTCATCTTTGCTAGATATACCTCAAGAAGGGTTCTAGCTTTCTCTATTGCTATCGGCCTTAAGCGTACGCTGTTAATGCTCCGGCATGGTTAGCCTTTTTATAAGCATCGTTCCATAGCTTCCCCGGGGTAAGCGGAAGGAAAGGCGGATCTTTTGTTTCCCCGGATATAGCTCATCAGCTTCCGGTGGATCCACTTTTAAGTCATGGGGGATGACAATGGCCTCCCGCGGGGTGGACTTGAAAAAAGCCTGCCTAAGCTTAGAGAGGTTAAAATGGCTGGGTTTTAATCCCTTCTCTTCTAGGATCCCTATAAATAATCGCTCACTCTGGGCGTCAGGGAACTCCATACGTTTAGCAGCTAAAGGAAGCTCTAAGCTTTTAAGATAAAGGAGAATGTTTGTGTCTAGGCGCCGGTAGAAGAGATAGGGCCCAGCCACCCCTGGCACGGCTGTCAAGTCAAGCCTTAGCTCTCTCAAGATCCTTCTTAGCAATTCGTTCCAAAGAAAACTCTGATAAGCCGCGAAAAATAAGGAGAGCTCTTCCCCGGGAATCATACGGAGGGCTTCTAAAAAGGCCTTAGGTTTTTGGGTAAGCAAAGAAAATATTTTCTTTTCCATAGCGGTTTTAGCATGAAGCAAACAAGCGTCCCAATCCCCCCAGTGTTGGCGAAAAAAGCGCTTCCGCTGCTTGGCCTCTCTCTTTTCTTCTTTATAGATGGCGGTAAGGTAGATCTCCAGGGCACCTTTGTAGTGCTTTTTAAGCAGCCTCTCGGCAAGGAAACCCCTTTCCCGGTCTAAACTACCAAAGCGCTGGTCATCAAAATAATTGGGATAGCCAAATTCCTTTACTTCATCAACTTGGTGGCTTAGGCGGGAGAGCTCTTCATTATCCAAGGCCCGCAAAGTTATAGTGAAAGCGTTACCTTTAATGAGGTCAGGGCCCATGGGGCGGTCCATATAGCCTATAGCTTTTAGAGAAAAATTTTTATCTACAGTTGTTAAATCAGCCGGATACTTAACACTTACATACTGGAAGGTATGGGCGTGCCTATCCTTTTTACCTCCATAGGAGAATAGGCGATAGGGGAGATTATACTTACGGGCAATTCTTAATAAAAGATCGACGGTATTCCATCCTTTCTTTTCTAAAAGGTATAACCGGTAAGGGCCTAAAGGCTTAAGGGGAAGATGGGCTAGCTCTTTTACTACAAAATCTTCAGGGATCACCTTGAGTTTCATTATTTGGTAAACCTTCCTTAAAAAGCTTCTTTTGGTACCCGCTCAATACCTAACCCACTACCATTATGGCGCTAAACCCCATTTCTTATCAATACCAATTACTTCATGTTATAATACGAGCCTTTTTAAAAAATGTTCTCCTTGAAGGAAGGGATAAATCTTTTTGTGTTGAATATTATCATAAAGTGGACCATAGTTTCATAATATAAACCATATAATATAAACCCAAAACATGAAACCGGAGGTAAGAGGCCCATGCAGAAGCTTAAAACCATGCAGCGTATTATTGACTGCGGTATTGTAGCCGTGGTGCGGGCGGAAGGGCCGGAACAGGCACTTAAAATTGCGGAGGCCATCAAGGCTGGGGGTGTGGAGGCCATCGAGATCGCCCTTACCGTCCCCGGCGCCATAGACGTTATCCGGGAACTTGCCCGGGCTTACCGTAATGGGGAGATACTCATTGGAGCTGGAACAGTCCTGGATGCCGAGACGGCGCGGGCAGCCATCCTTGCCGGAGCCGAATTTTTAGTTAGCCCCTGTTTGAACTTGGATATGATCAAGATGTGTAACCGTTACCAGAAGGTCAGCATGCCTGGGGCTATGTCCATAAAAGAAGTGGTGGAAGTGATGGAAGCGGGCGGCGATTTTGTAAAGTTATTCCCGGGGAGTGCTTTCGGTCCGGAAATGGTAAAGGCTATTAAAGGCCCTCTGCCTTATGCACCTTTGGTTCCTACTGGTGGGGTAAGCCTAGAAAATGTAGCCGAATGGATTAAGGCTGGATGCGAAGCAGTAGGCGTGGGCGGCGAGCTCACTAAAGGGGCTAAAACAGGCAATTATGAGCTGGTAACCGAAACGGCGAAAAAATTTGTGGAGGCCATTCGGGCTGCCCGTAAGTAAAAGAGAAGGAGGAACGTACTGGAGTTAGCGCGTAAAGAACTTAGGTAAAGAAAACTGGGGCTAAAAAGAACCTTAGGATTGCCCGAGAGCTAATCGAGGGTTAGGCGCTTGTAGAATTAATTTTTGAGGAGGAACTTTCCATGGCTAAAGTAGTAACCTTCGGCGAGATAATGCTTAGGCTTTCACCTCCAGGGTATTCCCGGCTGGTGCAGGCGGACCACCTAGAGGTCACCTACGGCGGCGGGGAAGCCAATGTAGCTGTATCTATTGCCAATTACGGTGGTGATGCAGCCTTTGTAACTAAGGTGCCTGCTAATCCCTTAGGCCAGGCAGCCATTAATCATCTGCGCCGTTTTGGAGTAGATACCCGCTATATTTTGCGGGGAGGTGAACGCCTGGGGATTTACTTCCTGGAGCATGGCGCTTCCCAGCGGCCCTCTAAAGTGGTGTATGATCGTAAGGGTTCCAGCATTTCTCAAGTACAACCCGGCGAATTTAATTGGGAGGAGATCTTCCAGGGAGCTAAATGGTTCCACTTCACTGGAATCACACCGGCCTTGGGGGATAATGTGGCCGCGGTGACTCTGGAAGCCGTGCAGGCGGCCAAGAAGCTGGGCCTTACGGTTAGCTGCGATCTTAACTACCGTAAGAACCTATGGTCGCCCGCCAAGGCTCAGGAGACTATGACTAAGCTAATACAATATGTAGACATTGCCATTGGCAATGAAGAGGATGCGGAGAAGGTTTTTGGAATTAAAGCCGCAGCCTCGGATGTGACTACAGGTCAGCTTAACGAAGAGGGGTACCGGCAGGTGGCTTTAGAGCTTGTCCGCAGGTTTAACTTGAAGATGGTGGCCATTACTTTAAGGGAGAGCTATTCGGCCTTTGATAACGGTTGGTCGGCCCTCCTTTACGATGGGAAAGAATTTTACCGCTCCCGACGCTACCAGATCCATATCGTGGACCGGGTAGGAGGCGGGGATGCCTTTGCTGGGGGGCTGATTTATGCCCTCATGGAAGGTTTCCACGTACGCGATGCTCTAGAATTTGCGGTAGCTGCTTCTTGTCTAAAGCACACCATACCTGGTGACTTTAACCATGTCACCCGGGAGGAAGTAATGACCCTTATGCAAGGTGATGCTTCTGGACGCGTCCAGAGGTAGGTTAAGGATCAAGTTGCCTCGATTATCAACTATTATCAATAATATTTTTCGGTTAATTAGTTCTACTAAATTAGAGAGTCCCTGGGGCTACTGTTATAATAGCTCCAGGGCTCTCTTTTTTGATATAGGTTTTAAAAGGAGATTTAAAGGGGTGATACAAGTGGGTGAAACAGGGAGCGTACAGGTGTTAGAGAGGGCTCTTAAAATCTTAGAAGCCTTAGCCCGGGAACGGGAAGGACTGGGCCTTAATGAACTTGCCCGGAGGGTAGGGTTGCATAAGAGTACAACTTACCGACTGCTGCAGACGTTAAAAGAATATGGGTATGTGGATCAGGATAATACTTACGGACACAAGAAGTATACGTTAGGATTTAAAATACTGGAGCTAAGCGGAAGCCTTCTAGAGGGCCTTGATGTGCGCAAAGTTGCCCGGCCCTATCTTGAGCAACTGGCTGCCCAGACCCAGGAGGTGGCTCACCTGGTAATTCCCGACGGGGATGAAGCCGTCTATGTAGATAAGGTCGAAGGTAACCGTACTATACGCATGTACTCCCAGATCGGACGGAGGGTACCGCTCCATTCTACAGCTGTGGGTAAGGCCATCCTGGCTTGTCTTCCTTGGCCGGAGGTGGAGAGCCTTTTAAGCAATAAGGGGCTACCCCGGTTTACTTCCCGTACCATCGTTGACTGGAGCACACTAGCAGAGCACTTAGAACAGGTACGCAAGCAGGGTTATGCTGTGGATGATGGAGAAAATGAGGAAGGTATCCGCTGCGTAGGTGCTGCTATTTTAGATCATCGGGGTAGGGTAATAGCAGCCTTAAGCCTTTCAGGTTCGGAAGTTCATATGACTTGGGAAAGGATTCCAGAGCTAGGTAGCCTGGTACGCGAGGCGGCTAAAGAAATTTCTCGCCGGATGGGATTTCAGAGGAATGCTAGCAGGGATTTTTGATCTACCTGGCGAACCATATTTTATGTTAACTTTTTTCTGGGCACAGTTTGAAAGCTGTGAGGGGAGAGAAGAAGAATGCGACGTCTCGGACTTCTGTCTGGCAAGAAAATTTTGCCCATTGTGTTAGCCCTACTTTTTATCTTTGGACCAGCTGCTGAAGGAGCGGTATATTATAGTCCGGTAGGGTATTATACCCAGCGCTTGTTTGTTTCCTGGCCAGGGTGGCTTTACCGCTTTAAGCTGGTAACGCAACCTGTTTCCCAGCACTGGCCAGTACCGTCTACCCCTCAATCTCAGCCTACCACAGTACCTTCTGCTCAGTTTCAGCCTATTCCGGCCCCTAAACCTAGCCTTATTCCCGCGCCAAAGCCTACACCTACTACTCCTTTGTCTGGGAGTGCTTCTTACCAGTTAAGTCTTTATGAGCAACGGGTAGTAGAATTGGTAAATGCTGAGCGGCTTAAAGCTGGCCTTACGCCTCTACAAGTAGACCTTGATCTTTCCCGGGTAGCCCGGCTTAAGGCTGAAGATATGCGGGATAAGAACTACTTTAGCCATAATTCCCCTACCTATGGTTCCTTTATAGAGATGCTACGCCGTTTCGGGATACCTTACCGGACGGCTGGAGAAAACATCGCTGCTGGCTACCGTAGTCCGGAGGCGGTAGTAGCGGCTTGGATGGCCAGCCCAGGCCATAAAAGCAACATTCTTAATCCAACCTTTACCAGACTCGGGGTAGGCTATGCGAGCGGCGGAAGTTATGGCCATTATTGGGTACAACTGTTTATAGGGCGCTAAAGATTTTGGCTCCGGGTGCGGCTAGAGGCGCGCCTTTTTCTTTTTATGGGAGCTATGAACTTTCTTGCTCATAGCAGGAAAGTAAAGGGGTTATGGCGAATTGACAGCGAGGGGCAGGAGAAGGCCGGGCTGACATGGTAAAAAACTTGAGCCGGCGGTGGTGAAGGTGGCAGTATATGGCAGTATACAGGCTCAATGTTTACGGCGAGATGTGCCCACTGCCCATTATACGTACCAAATTACGGCTTAAAGGTTTGGCCCAGGGTGATATCCTTATTGTGGAAAGCGACCATAGTTGCACAACCCAAGCCCTGGTGGATGTGGTAAGGAAGATGGGGCACCGCACCCAGGTTCGGGTAGTAGGAAACGGCCTCTGGGAGATCCATATTGAAAAAAGCTCATGACGCTAGCAGAAAGCTTTAGGGTTCGACAAGATGAAGCGGCAAAACCGTTTTTGAAGATTGTTCATGGGTTTTCCCCGGTGGTAGACAATGTTGAAGGTGGTGCGGAAGGAGATACCTTCCACCTTAAGAGCTTTTAAAGTACCGCTTCCCAGCTCGGCCTTGACGGTAAGCCGGGAAAGGAGAGAAACCCCGTGACCGGCGGCTACGGCCGACTTTATAGCATCATTACTGTTGAGTTCCAGGACTACGTTCAAATCTTTAAGGGAAAGACCTTGTTCTTGTAGAGCCCTGGCAATAGTTTGGCGCGTCCCGGAACCTTCTTCCCGGATGATTAAGGGAAGAGTACGTAGCTCCTTAAGGGTAACTGTATCCGGGCCCTGCCAGCTGGGATTAACGATGAGCAGCAATTCATCCTCGGCCACGCCCCTGGTTACCAGCCCGGGTACCTCTACTGGTCCCTCGATTAGACCCAGGTCGATGCTCCTTTCCAGGAGCCGCTGGATGGTTTCTTCACGGTTGGCCACCAGGAGGCGGATGTTAGCTCCCGGGTATTTCTCTTTAAAGGTGTAAATGGTGCAGGGGAGGGCGTAACTCCCGATGCTGCTACTGGCTCCCACAATTAAGTGCTCATGTCCGCTCTTCCAGCTTTCTATATCGCGCTTCATGTTCTCTACTAGCTTTAGGAGGGTTTGACCATACTCATAGACTATTTCCCCTACTTCAGTGAGTTCTACACCTTTATTGGTCCGGGTAAGGAGCTCTGCGTCCAGGTTATTTTCTAGAAGCTGGATTTGATAGCTTAAGGAAGATTGGGAGATATGAAGGATACGAGCGGCTTCGGAGATAGACTTTACCTGGGCTACCGTGCAGAAGGCTTGGATATGGGCCAGATTCATCAGTTTCCCTCCTCGCTTTTAAGCGGAGGTGCTTAGCTATCCTTTTTCTACATATACTGAGCTTAATCCTGCTGAGGTGGTAGGAGTGCCGGCCGGGGTGAAGTCTCAACTACCCCAGGCTCTAATCTTTTTAGCTTTAGCCTTAGGGTTAACCGCCTGGTTGAGAAGCCAGGATATTTTGCTAGCCGGGACCTGGCTGTTCGGCTTAAGCTTAGGTTACGTCCTGCAGAGGAGCCGTTTCTGTTTTGTGGCTTGTTTCCGGGACCCTTGGATCACGGGGAACACTTCCTTAAGCCGGGCCCTGGTGCTCTCCCTTATGATTGCTACCCTGGCCTTTGCTTTGGCCTCCCTGTATTTAGACCGTCCGGGCGAGGTGTACCCGGTCGGGTGGCATATGCTGCTGGGAGGGTTTATTTTTGGAATAGGTATGGTATTGGCCGGAGGTTGCGCTACCGGAACCTTAACTCGGGCGGGCGAAGGCCATGTGCTCCAATGGCTGGTTTTAATAGCCTTCATTCTTGGTTCCCTATGGGGGGCCCATGATTTTGGATGGTGGCATAAGGTTTTTATTAAGGAGGCGCCCCTCATCTTTTTCCCGGACTGGGCGGGTTGGTTCTGGGCCCTCTTTTTACAGATAGTTTTTTTGGGCGGGATTTACTTAGGGCTACTTCGCCTAGAAAGAAGGGCTTTCCCAGGCACCCTCAGTACTTCCTCTATTCAAATAAAAGGTCTCGAAGAGGTAAGTAAACAACCCTTCTGGTCCCGCGCCTGGCCTTATTGGGTAGGAGGGGTGCTAATAGCTTTGCTAGATGCTGGACTTTTGGTGTTTAGGGGTAGCCCCTGGGGTATAACCACTGCCTTTACTTATTGGGGAGCAAAGATCTACCGTCTGCTGGGTGGAGCTCCAGAATCCTGGTATTATTTTATGCTGCCTGAGAATGCCCTGGCGTTAAAAACGCCTTTTTTTCGTGAGCCCCGGACTATTTTAAATCTAGGTATAATAGCTGGTTCCCTTCTTTCGGCCCTGTTCGCTTCGGAATTCCGGGCGCGCTTTCCCAGAAGTTTCCAGGGAGCAACCTGGTCCTTGGCCGGAGGCCTCCTTATGGGGTATGGTGCCCGGGTAGGTATGGGATGCAACATAGGTAGCTTTTTCAATGGGATAGCTTCGTTATCCTTGCATGGATTTGTATTTGGATTAGGGTTAGTATTAGGTGCTTATCTAGGCATCCATCTTCTGCTACGCTTTCTAGTGGGGGACCTATCGAAAGCTTGAAAGGCTATCGAAATCCTCGATAGAAAAATGGCTGGGAGCACTGGCTTCAAGATAAGAAAAATCAAGGGATTAAGGGAAGCTGGAAGGGCTTCCCTTCTTTGTTTAACGCCTATTTGAGGCGAGAGGAATAAAGGGGTCCTACAGCTAACTTAATTTGTGAAAGTTAAAGCTTATAGTAACATCCTTCTAAATGGAAGGGAAGTAAATAAAGTAAGAACATTAACGAATATCAATGTCAGTTTATCAGCTTAGTGTTCGATTACTCTTTGGCCTTTAAGATTTAGACTTCAGGGCGAGGTGGGATTAATGTTAGCCGCCAAAATTTCCCGGCGTACTTTCCTTAAAGCTTCGGCTGCGGCAGGAGCCCTGGCTACGCTGGGTAGTGGATTTACAGTGCTTCCCAAGGTAAGACCAGTAGAGGCAGCTACTGAGGAAAAGGTGGTTCCCAGTATATGCGAAATGTGCGGTGTAAAGTGCGGCATTTTGGTGCGGGTCAGGGAGGGCAGGGTAGTAAAGATCGAGGGCAACCCTAAAGATCCCCAGGCCAATGGCCGCCTATGTGCCCGGGGTAACGCGGGGATGAAAACTCTCTACGATCCTGACCGTTTAAAAAGCCCCCTTAAGCGGACGGGCGAGGGACAGTTCCAACCTATTACCTGGGAGGAAGCCTTTAAAGAGATCGGCGAGAAACTTAAGGAGTTAAGACACCGTTATGGTCCCCAGTCCTTGGTTTGGCTGGCCCATCCAGAGCTTATCGCTCCATGGGAAAAACATTTTATGGCCGCCTTCGGTTCGCCCAATTACACCGGTCATGCGCCGACATGTTACAGCAGCCGCAATGTAGCCTTTGAACAGATGTACGGCGGGGTACCGGGCACCGACTATGCCAATGTGCGGTATTACATTGCTTTAGGCCGGAACCTTACCGGAGGTATCAAAAACCCGGATATTCAGAAGATCGTAGCGGCCAAGGAGAAGGGTGCTAAGCTGGTGGCCGTAGATCCCCGTCTTAGCGAATTCGCCTTCTTTGCTGATGAATGGATACCCATCCGGCCAGGGACGGATTTGGCCCTCATCTTGGCCATGATCCATGTCATCATTAACGAAAACCTTTATGATGCTGCTTTTGTAGCTGAGCGCACTGTTGGTTTCGAGGAACTCAAGGCAGGTGTTACCACCTATACTCCGGAATGGGCCGCCCAGATCACCGGGATCGAGGCTTCTACCATTACCCGCCTGGCCAGGGAGCTTGCGGCGGCTAAACCGGCAGCAGTGGTGGATCCTGGTTGGCACGCGGTGACCGGATCTCAATACTTTAATAGCCTACAGACGGCTCGGGCGGTGGCAGCCCTCAACGCTCTCTTAGGGAACTTGGGTGCCAAGGGGGGCCTTACCTTCCCGCCCAAGATTAAGTTGGGGGATCCTTCGCCCCTTATGGGACCTAAACCGCAAGCTATTAATGCTCCTCGCTGGGACGGGGCCGGGGCAGGCAAATGGGCTCTCATTAAAGCCCACGGTATGATTCAGCTTTTCCCCCAGCGGGTAAAGGAAAACGATCCTTACCCCATTAAGGCCGTGATCATAAACCACCTCAACCCTGTGCGTTCCTGTCCCGATTCCCAAGCCTTTATTGAGGCCTTAAAGAAGCTGGAACTGGTGGTAGCCATTGATATTCAGATGAACGATACAGCTTACTACGCCCATTACATTTTACCCGAGTCCACTTACCTGGAGCGCTACGATCCCATAATGACTGTGGGCAATAAAGTTATCTTGCGCCAGCCAGCAGTGCCGCCCCTTTTCGACACTAAAGGAGGAGAAGAAATAATTGCTGGCCTGGCGGAGGCTTGCGGCCTCGGTGAATATTTCCGGTTTACGCTAGAGCATTACAATAATGCCCTCCTCGCTCCCTTGGGGCTTACCCAAGAGAAGCTGGCTCAGGAGGGGGTAGCTGAGGTGCTAGCTGAAAAACCAGACTACACCAAACTTAACACTCCTTCCGGGAAAATTGAACTAGCTTGTCCGGCCTTCGTGAAGGTAGGTAGCACTTTGACCCCGGCTTGGGAGCCGCCTAAGGTGCAACCTAAGGAGGACAATTTCCGCTTTATCCAGGGCCACGTTCCTGTGCACACCCATACCACTACGGATAACAACGCTTACCTTATGGCCCTGATGCCGGAGAACGAGCTGTGGATCCATCCCAGCCGGGCCGCAAAGCTGGGTATTAAGTCGGGGGATATGGTGGAAGTCGCTTCTGAGGTGGGTAAAGTTAGGGTTAAAGCCCGGGTCACGGAAGGTATCCATCCCGAGGCCGTCTTCCTCGCCCACGGGTTTGGCTGCCTTGTCCCTGTAAAAAGGCTGGCCTACAATCGGGGAGCCAACGACAGCATGCTCATTCCCATTATGGCTGCTCCTATATCAGGAGCAGCTGCCCAGTGTGAAACCTTGGTTACTGTACGAAAGGTGGGATAAAATATGGCTCGCCTAGGGATGCTCATCGATCTCAATCGCTGCGTGGGGTGCCACGGGTGTTCGGTGGCCTGCCAGGCAGAGTGGGAACTTTTGCCCGAGCAGCACTTCACCCGGGTGCATCGGTATGAAGTGGGAAGTTTTCCTAAAGTGCGGGGAGGGGTGGTCCTCACCCAGTGCATGCATTGTGATGATCCCCCCTGCTCTAAGGTTTGCCCTACAGGGGCCACCCAGAAGCGGCCGGACGGCCTGGTGATAGTGGACGAAAAGAAATGTATCGGTTGCCGCTACTGCGAGTCTGCCTGCCCTTATGGTGCCCGAAGTTTTAACAGAGAGCGGAGCATAGTCCAGAAATGTTACTTTTGCTACCACCGGACAGACAAGGGGAAAAAGCCTGCCTGTGTGGAAACTTGCATGGCCGGCGCCAGGTTCTTCGGGGATTTGGAGGATCCAGGAAGCGAAATCAATAAGCTTATCAGAGCCAGGAAGGCTATAAGGATAGCTGGTACAGGTTTAGCCTACGTACCGCCTCGCAACTGGCCGATGGACCGTTCCCTCCTTCCCCCAGACTTTAAAGAGCCCGGTACTGTACGGGTCTGGCAGGACCTGGTTCGGCCGGCAGGGAAGGCAGCCATGGGTCTGGCGGCAGCCGCTGTGGTGACCAGCTTATTGATAAATACCTTTAACAAGGGAGGCGGCCATCGTGCAGGAAAAGAGGATTGAGCGCTTTAACCTGGCTGAGCGTCTGGGACACTGGAGCCATGGTATTACCTTTGTGGTGCTCTTGGTGACAGGGTCGGCACTAGTATTCCGGGGCTTTAGCACCCTTCTGGGGCCGGAAGGCCTTAAGGTAACCCGTACTTTGCATCATTTCTTCGCTTATCCCTTTACATTTTTGACCGTGCTCATTCTGCTCATAGGAACGCCGCGGAGTGTATACCAATGGCTTAAGGAGTGTTTTACCTGGAGTAGGGAAGATTGGCAGTTCTTACGGCTATTCCCCCGTCAATTTTTCGGTTTACCGGCCAAAATGCCGGAGCAGGGCAAGTTCAACGCTGGAGAAAAGCTAAATTCCCTCTTGACCATCTTCGGCTCCCTATGGATGATGGGTACCGGCTGGATACTCCTCTTCCGCGATCGTTTCGATGCCCAAGTAGTAGCTTGGGCCCATCCCCTGCATTCCGCTGGAGCTCTCTTGATGGGCGCTGTGCTTGTAGGCCATGTTTACCTGGCCCTCTGCCATCCCGAATGCCGCGAAGCCATAAAGGGTATGATTTGGGGCTCGGTCTCGGAAACCTTTGCTCGGGAGCACCACTTACGTTGGTACCGGGAGCTTAAGGAACGAGCTAAGGCAACTAGTAGTGAAAAGCGAGTGGCATAAGCATTTTCAAACGCTGAACATTTTAAGCTCTAGTGGCAGCCGGCCTAGGACAGGGGGGATTCCTCTAACCGTAACCACCCTTCGCTTGCATCTAGGGTAACCCGAACTCCCAAAGGTAGGGTAGCAAGATGGGGTCCATGGCCACAAGGGAAACCGTAGAAGGAGGGGATCCCAAGGGGGTGCAGTACATCCTCGAGGAGCTCCCTAAACTCTTTAAGATTTCCACAACCCACACATTCTCCTACGGCGATCCCGGCTGCTGCTTGGAGCTTACCCGAAAGGAGAAGCTGGGTAAGCAAGCGGTCCAGGCGGTACAAAGGCTCATCTACTTCTTCCCAAAAGAGGATGCAACCTTCTGTCTTTATCTCAAAAGGGGTACCTAGGGTGGAAGCTAACAGGGAGAGGTTTCCCCCTATAAGCCGCCCGCTAGCTCGACCGGGTGTGATGCTGAAGGCGGGGGCGCCGGGAAGGGGGTATAAGGTATAAGAGGGTGGGGGACCAGTTAATACAGTCAGCAAGGAGGAAACGGTGAAGGGGCTGAGCTCACCACCCAGTTCCGGGTAAATCATAGGACCATGGAAGGTGACCAAGCGCGCCCGTTGGATGAGCGCTATGTGCAGGGCAGTAACATCGCTATATCCGACGAAGATTTTAGGGTTAGCTTGCAAAAGCTCATAATTTAAGCGGGGGAGGAGGCGGAGGCTTCCGTATCCACCACGCAGGCAAATAAGGGCTTTAACCCCTGGGGAGGCGAACATGGTTTCTAGTTCTTTCTTTCGTTCCTCGTCAGAGCCGGCCAGATACTGACTATCCTCTTCCGAAGTAAAAGCGCGGAGCGAGCGGCCCAGTGCCACCCGAAATCCCCAATCCTCTAGGCGTTTTATCCCTTGCTTTAGGTAACTGGGGGAAATTAAGGGGCTGGCTGGCGCTACTATACCGATGGTATCGCCAGGTTTCAAGGCCGGGGGTTTAATCAGAGAGTGACTTGTTTTAGTCTTCATTTTCGTCCTTCCTTAACTTCTTAAGGTGCTTTTCCAATATATATGCTTGCTTTAGGCTATTTTCTTCCACGGGGCCTTAAAGGGAGGGCCTTTTGTTTATTTTTAAGGGCCTTATGGCGTATACTAGATGCGTAGGTGTTTTTGAAGTTTTTGTGAATTATCTTGACATCCTTCCCAGCAGGTCATTAGAATGAACGTGAGATAGTCCAGAGGAGGTTTGCAGAGTAGAAAATTATGATGCACTATTGGAACTGGAATTGGGGCATGAATTTATGGATGTTACTGTGGTACCTTATGGTAGTGGCCATCCTCGCCTTAGCCTTCTATGGCGTGGTGGCCCTTGTTACCCGCGGAAAAGGAGGCCAATTACTTGCTCCTTTGGCCCCTGATGATCCTTTACGCATCTTAAAACAACGTTATGCCCGCGGGGAGATAAGTGAGGAGGAATATCGACGAATGCGAGAAGAGTTAAAGGAATAAGTTTGAGTGCTTGACGTCACAGGTAAGATAGTATTAATCATCAGTTAAAGGGGGGAGGGTATTTTGCGTAGGCAGCTTAAACCTGATAGAGGTTTGCAGGCCCGGATGTTTTTAACCATGTTTTTGTTGGCGGCCCTATACCTTTTCTTTGGGGTGGTCCTTTGGCAGGCCGGGGTAGGGTATACGGGTGTGGCTCTTATTGTGGGTTTGATGCTGGTAGCCCAATACTATTTTTCCGACCAGCTGGTCCTGTGGTCCATGGGCGCAAAAGAAGTCAGTCCACGAGAAGCACCGGAGCTCCATGCTTTGGTAGAGAGGCTAGCAGCTTTGGCAGATGTGCCTAAACCTCGGGTAGCTATAGTGGATACACCTTTACCTAATGCCTTTGCTACTGGGCGTAGCCCGTCCCATGCGGTTGTTGCCGTTACTACTGGCCTGCTCGAACGCCTCAACCCGCCTGAGCTAGAGGCAGTTCTAGCCCATGAGCTAAGCCATATCCGGCATCGCGATATGGCGGTAATGACCATTGCCAGTTTCTTTGCTACAGTGGCTTCCTTCCTGGTCCAGCAGTTTTATTATTGGGGTTTCTGGGGCTACGGTGACCGGGAAGATCGAGATAACCGTGGGGGAGCCATGGTAGTATACCTGGTTTCTCTAGTGGTCTGGATTTTAAGCTATTTTCTGATTAATGCCCTCTCACGCTATCGTGAATTCGCTGCCGACCGGGGTTCGGCGCTACTTACGGGCGCTCCAGGGCAGCTTGCTTCAGCCCTTATAAAAATAAGCGGGCTGATGCAGAGGATCCCTACCCGGGACCTGCGTCAAGCTGAAGCTTTGAATGCTTTCTTCATTGTTCCTGCCCTAAGCGGGGAGAGTTTACTTGAGCTTTTCTCCACCCATCCTTCCCTAGAACGACGCCTGGCGTATCTCCGAGAGCTCGAACGGGAGATGGAGGGTCACTAGGTGGGCTTTTGGGATGCTTTACTGGGGCGGGCTAAAGTGCCTCCCCCGCGAAGTGAGCCCCTTTTTGCCCTTACCACGGCCCGCTTTACTTTAGAGGCTGAGACAGGCTGGAAACCTGCAGGAAGGGCTGGTATAGTTCTTCGACCGGCAGAGGATAGCGCTTTTGCCGGTGCGACCGAGGAAGCCGAAAAACTCCTTAAGCTTGCGGCCCAAGAGATGGGTAGTCACATAGAGGTACTTAAGGATGAGTATAGCTACCTGTGGTTTGTATTTAAAGACCAAGATTGGGAAGACCTGGTGGCTTTAGCCCACATGGCCGGGCAAACTTTAATGGAACAGGGTTTTGGAGACCGGTTGCTGGCAGCTGTTTTTAGACTGGAAAAAGAGGGGGCTCCGGCTCCTATCCTTTACTTAATCTTTAACTATAAGCGGGGAAATTTCTATCCCTTCTTACCCTATCCAAGGAAGGATAAGGAGAGGGATCACGCGGGGGAAATGCGCCTTTTTGCCCTTTTAGAAAAGGAACTCCCTTGGGAGAAGGACTTGAGCCGCTGGTATCCCTTGTGGGATAACCCTGTATAGGATCAGGTGCTTAAACTGAGGATGCCCCCAATAGGGGTGGAAAATAAGTTAAGGAGAGTGAAGGCCATGGGTGTTTTGTCCCGCATGTCCACTATTTTTAAAGCTAAGATCAATAAGCTCCTCGATGCCGCTGAAGATCCCCATGAGACACTAGAGTATTCTTACCAGCGGCAATTGGAGCTTCTGCAGAAGGTTAAACGTAATTTGGCTGATGTGGTGGCTTCTAAGAAGCGCCTGGAGCTACAAGTAGTACGTTTAAAGGAAAATATGGATAAGCTAGAAAAGCAAGCCCGCGAAGCTTTAGAGTTAGGGAGGGAGGATCTCGCTAAGGCCGCCTTAGAGCGCAAGCAGTCCCTGGCCAGCCAATTAGAAGGGTTGGAAGAGCAGATTAAAGGCTTAGAGCAGGAACAGGAAAAGCTGGCTACCGTGGAGGCTCGCCTCCAGGCTAAAGTGGAGGCCTTCCGCACCAAGAAAGAAGTTATCAAAGCACAGTATTCGGCTGCCCAGGCCCAGGTTAAAATCAGTGAAGCAGTAACTGGCTTGTCCGAGGAACTGGCCGATGTTTCTTTGGCTATCCAGCGGGCGGAAGAGAAAACAGAGAGCATGCGGGCTCGTGCAGCGGCTATAGACGAGCTGGTGGCCAAAGGCGTCTTGGAAGATGCTTTAGAGGCCGGTCAAGATCCTTTGGAAGCGGAGCTACGCCGCGCTTCCATTACTAATAAAGTAGAAGAAGAGCTAGCTAGACTCAAGAAGGAGGTGGGGAAGGAGTGATCATCCGGGTCCTCACCGAAGGCCAGTACAGGGTAGAGGGAGAAGCTTTAAATGAGCTTGACCGCTTAGATAACCACCTCCTGGACGCCATAAGCAACAATGACGAAGAAGGATTTAATAGATACTTCCGGGAAGTCCTAGCTTTGATACGGGGCCATGGTAAAAAGGTACCGGATACAGAGCTAATAGAATCTGATCTTATCTTACCTGCTCCAGATACTACGCTGGCTGAGGCTAGGGAGCTTTTTGCAAGCTACCCTCGAGATCTGCTACAAGACTAAGATCGATGTTGACGGTGCCACAGGTAAAAGAAGAGTAAAGCTAAGATTGCCACCCCTATTACCGCATCGAAGCGGTGAAAAAGGGGAGCAAGGGCTTCCCAGTTACTACCTAGCACTTGCCCGGCATAAACCAGGGCTATAGACCAGGGCAAGGAGCCGAGGAAGGTATAAACCACAAACCGCCAGAAGGGCATGTTGGCGATGCCGGCCGGTAGAGATATGAAGGTGCGGATTACTGGTAAGAGGCGGGTAAAGAAGACAGTAAATTCGCCGTAGCGGTTAAACCACCTTTCCGCTGCGGCGAATTCTTTTTCGGAGAAGAAAACATACCGGCCGTATTTTTTAAGAAAGGGGCGTCCACCCCATAAACCGACCAGATAAGCTATAATGGACCCTAAAGTACCTCCTAGAGTACCAGCCAGGACAGTAGCCCAAAATTCTAAACGGCCGGTACTTACAAGATAGCCACCAAAGGGCAGGATAACCTCACTTGGCAGGGGGATACAGGCGCTTTCAATAGCCATACCTGCACCTATACCCCAATACCCGAAGGCGGCAATTGTCGCCGTTATCGTTTGTAATACCGCTGCAATTATGTTCTCCATGTTATCTAATATATTACCATACTAGCAGCTTGTATGAAACCTTCTAAAGTAAAGTGCTAAATAAGGAATAAAGCCCTGTAGCTATAACCAACAAAGGGACACCTTGACGGAAATATTTTTGAGGGATGCGAGGGAAAAGAAAAATTCCCAGGTGGCTTCCTAGAAAGGCAAAGGGCAGGAGAATAAAGGCAGTAAAGGCAGCATTTATATTAAGACCTCCAAAGCTAGCTAAAAGGGCAAGGCTAACAGGGTAGAGGAGGGTGAAGTAGGCAGAGGAAGTGGCGCGAAATTTGTCTTTAGATAATCCTTGAGTATTCAAAAACAATATTACTGGTGGCCCTGGGATTCCTACACTAGTAGTTAAGAAACCCGAAAGACTACCCACAAGACGTTCCACCCACTGGCTGGCCGGGCAGGCTAATGTAATATTTTTTTGTAGTAAAAGCAAGGCAAAGCCTATCGTTAAGATGCTAATGATAATTTTAAGTGTCCTTACATCAAAATGCAAAAATATATACAACCCTAGGGGCAGCCCCAAGAGGCTCCCCTGGAAAAGGTTAATGAGAAGCGGCTTTATAATCCCTTGCCGGACTCTAAAACTTAAAGCCAACTGAGTACAGAAAGAGATTAGAAGATTTAGGGCTATAGCCATGCGGGCATCGAAAACCAATAATAAAAGAGGTACAGCTATTAAAGCAAAGCCAAAACCGGTTATACCTTGTAAAGCTCCAGCTGTAAAGACGGCCAAGGGAGCAGCGATCCAAGTATAAAGATTATACATACTTCCTGCCACTCCTTGCCTTTAGAGCAGGAAATAGTTAGCGGATAACGAAATATAAGGATAACGAAGAAATATAAAAGTATGTGGAACGGCCGTTTCGAGATTGGAGCTGCCTATAGCTGTTATTGAAATTATTTTAGCATATTTTATGAACACAAGGGTAAAGCGGTGCCGAGTCCGTGTCAAGATATAGTAGGCGCGTTCAGAAAGAATTTCTCGGATGAGACCCCACCGTTCGATAATATAGCTTTGCCGTACAGGTCATGGCGGCTATCTTACCTATGGTAAGCCTTGGATATTGGCTTGGCAAAGCTGTAAGAGAAGGTAATAAGACACCCCTCCTAGCCCTTCCCTCTGAAAGGCTATACTAGCTTTAGTTCTACCTTTTCGCCCTCTAAAGCTCAAAAACATCCGACTACCCCACAAGAGCCCAAAAACTTGGCCGGGTAAGTTCCCGTAAAACGTGCTTTACCCATATCCGGTCGGCATATGGACCCCTTAGAGCCGGTAAGGATACCCGTAACCATTTCTCTATATCCTCCGCCTTGGGCCTATCTACTTCTTTCGCTTTAGCCTTTACTATCTCTTTCAGTTTCTGTTGTTCCACTGGCCAGCGCCATATGTACTGTTCTAGCTCTCCGTTGGCCTTGGCGGCTAATACACGAGCCATGCGGTCTGCCCCTGAGGTCGTCCACCTGGCCCCCAGACGTTTCATCCGCCGGGCTATGTTGTGTTGTATCTGCCCCTCTATAGCACCTAGTCGCTGCGCTCCAGGTGAATTAATTACCCCTGCCCAGTTCTCTTTGAGGTATTGCAATAGCTTGGTGATCCTTTTCTTCCTGTCACCCCGGCTCTTCTTCTCCGCTTCCTCAAGTACTCTTCGGGTTTCCTCCCAGTTGCCCTGGGATATCGCTAAACCTACTTTACTAAAGGTTTCTTCATCATGCCAGAGAGCCTCGGTTAAATGCTTGCTTAGGTGATAAGGGTCTAAGCGATATTCAGCACCAGGAAAGTATTCTACCCCCTGTTTAGGCCACTCCGCCCCGTCTCCGCCTATGTAAATCTTCTTGGTCTGGCTTAAGTCCCATTTTTCCCCTATTAAAGCATAGCTTTCTTCCCAGGCTCCTTCCCCATCCCTTAAGCTGCTTATCACCAGCTTGTTCTTTAAACTAAAGCGTCCCCGTCTTACTTCTTCCTTCCCTTCATAGGCTACTATATGCTTGATTTCCCCTCGCTTCTCCTTTTCCCTCTGCAGGCGTATTATCACCCCGTCGGCTTCTATGTATAGCTCCGGCGCCACTTCTTCCCCTCCAGGTACTTCACCATTCTCAAAAACTATTGCCCTCTTCTCTTCCCCTTCCTGCTTTAAAGCCTCCCCCACTTCTTGAAGGGCTTGCCATACTTTCATGGCGCTTACCCCAGGTGCTAAATACCCTAGTATCTCCGCCGCCCGGCCAAAGGATAGTTCACTACCCAGTTTCAGAAATAGCTCCTTTAGCCTTGGAGTAACCTTCGCCCGAGAAGGCCAGCCTAAAACTTCGTCTAGGAAAAATTTGGTCTCCCCAGTCTCTTTGTTCCTGTACAAGCGCCTCCTGTAAATAAATTCCCCAAAGGTGCTTAAAGCTGTCTTGGCCCGAAATCCTACCACTTCCCAAAGGCTCCGGTCACGTTCATTCATCAGCCGTGTATCTATCTGTTCTAGTGCCCAGGTTAACATCTGGCTACAAACCTTCTGCGTTAGTTCGTGTATCCCTTTCTCCAGCTCATAAAAATCCTTGCATTCCCCAATTAGTTTCTCAAGTCCACTCGCAAATAGAAGGACTCCCCCTACTATTTGGCGAATATCTATCATGAGACCTCACGCTCCTTTTGCTTTCAGTGTTTTTCCCTGGTGAGGTCTCTTTTTTCTTTATTACATCCCCATCCTCCTGCCGCTACCTACTGAAATTTTACACGGCCCGGTGCCGAACTATTCTTAAGTGTTTTTTGAGTATTTTTAGAGAGGGGGAAGGCAAAGTGGGGGATTTTAATAAAACTAGGGCCTGGTATAGACAGCAACTAGGGGAAACGGTAAAAAAAGCGCTAGAAAGGAGGGGGTTTAAGGCCTATTATTTTAATACCGCACAAGAAGCCAAAAATAACGTATTAGAGCTTATTCCAGCCGGGGCTAGTATAGGCGTAGGAGGGTCGGTAACCATTCGGGAGATGGGGTTGGTTGAGGAATTAAGGGCGAGGGGACATGAAGTCCATGATCACTGGGTTTCCGGTATCACCCCAGAAGAAGACTGGGAAATACGGCGGCGCCAGCTTACCTGCGATGTTTTCTTAACCGGATGCAACGCCATTACCATAGATGGGAGGCTTCTAAATACTGATTTTACTGGTAATCGGGTGGCAGCTATGATCTTTGGACCCCGGCGCATTATTATGGTAGCAGGTATTAATAAGATTGTGAAGGATATCCAGGCTGGGCTAGAGCGTATAAAAAATGTGGCTACCCCTCTAAACTCTCACCGGCGTAACTGGGGGAAAGCCTGTGCCAAGGCTGGCTATTGCATCGAATGCAATTTAGAGGATAAATCCTGCCGGGTAACCACTATAATAGAAATGTGCCCTAAGGGTAGCCCAGATTTTCATGTAATCCTTGTAGGAGAAGAGTTGGGGTATTAGGGAACTGTAGGATCCATCTTCTGTTTAAGCTGCATTCCATAAGATTAAGCGAAGTGGGAAAATAAGGACGTAAAGTTATGATGAGCATAAAGGTAAATAATGTTCTTGGCGCCGCACTGCAAGGAAGGGGAGATCTTTTCTTGCTTCCCAGACCAAATTTGTATTTATCTCAGCCATTACTACTTCATCATCTTGCGTCGTAGCTCGGGCTAGAAAAGTACCTTTAGGAGAAACTATACAGCTCCCTCCAATATACTCTATACCATCTTCCACTCCAGCTTTAGCAGAGGCTACTAAGAAGAAACCATTTTCATAAGCTCGTACAGTTAATAGAGCCTCCCATAGACGTTTACGCTCTATTTGGCCATAAGTGGGAGAGTTAGTGGGTAAAAAGACTATTTCTGCTCCTTTTAAAGCTAACACTCTGAAGCCTTCAGGGAAGTGACGGTCATAACATATTTGGATACCTATTTTAACCCCCAGGAGATGAAAAATAGGAAAACCTAGGTCACCACTCGAAAAGTACTGGTCTTCGTAGTTTCGGATCCTTCCCTGGCTATCTGGGTGGCTCAAAGGGATATGGACTTTTCTATATTTACCTATAATATTCCCTTCTTGGTTAATGACAAGGGCTGAGTTAAAAAACTTTTCCCCGGCTTTTTCAGCATATGGTAAAATTATTCCTAAACGATAAGCACATGCTAAGTCAAGTAAGGGTCGTATTCGCGCGTTAGGTAATTCCTCGAAATATTTTTCCTTATCCTGAAGATATAAAGGCTTGGCCGGGAAATAGGGGGTTAAGGCCAATTCCGGAAAGCAAACAATTTGAGCTTCTTTTTTAGCGGCTTCTTCAAGTAAATTTAGCATACGCTTGAAGATCTCTTTACGGCTTCCAGTAGCGGGGCCCATTTGTAAGGCGGCCACTCGAAGGTTACCCATTGGATTTAAGTCTTCCTCCTACAAATACGTTTTTATCCTTCGGGGTGTCAGAATTTACATTATAGAAAGGTTCTTTAGTGCCCTAGCCAAGACCCTTGCCGGTGCCCCACCGGCTTGAGCTAACTTGATAGGTAAGCAAATTAATTCAAATATAGTTTCTGGTATTTGCTCCATATGGGCCACGTTTTCTAAGATACAGATGTTCTCACGTAGAAGGACTTGGTGTACAGGTGCTGGGGCTGCGCCGCCTTTAGCATCGGGTGGAAAATCTAATCCCACCAAGGCTACTTTCTGCTCTACTAACCATGTGGCTGCTTCTATAGAAAGATAAGGATTGTTTTGGTAGTATTCTAGAGAACCATATTTTTTCCCCCATCCACTGTGTAGTAGCACCCTTAGGCTAGATATATTGGGGGAACCAATAGAAGCTAAAGCTTCTATAAGATCGTCACGGCTAAACCCGTAGTTGGGTTGGCAGCGCTTTTGTAAGTCAAGCAGGATAGCCAATCCACAGAATTTATCTAAGGGCTCCTGATCTATGGTAAAGCCTTGGGGGAAGAAATGATAAGGCGCATCAATATGGGTGCCTACATGAATACTCATAGACAAATAAGCATTTGACCGTCCATGTTGGGTATGAGTATGAATAGGAACCAGTTTAGTTGGCGGATGGCCAGGTAGATTACCATATCCTTCTGCTATGGGGTGGGAAAGATCTACACGCCAAGTTTTAGTTGAGGAATCCAACAAAGTTCACCCTTTCTTTATACCCCATTTACCGTATACATTACCTGGTTCATAAGCCCGGTCTGGTAGGACATAAATGGCATCACTAGGGCACTGTAATTCACAGAGATAGCAACACTGGCAGTCTTCCTGGTATTTTATTTCCGGTAGTCCATTAGGACCCTCCCTTAGAACATCCAGGGGACAAATTTCTATACAGCGTAAGCAGCCTGTACAGTGTTGTAGAGTTATATTAGTTATAGTCACCGATACCCCTCCTCTGGCTTTCCCAGTTTAGTCACTACTAAGCTATCTCCGCTTTTCCCTACCCCCAATACACTTTCTAACTCAGGATTTGCTTCAGGATAATCTTCGCGATAAAAATCTCCTCGAGTTTCCTTTCGATGTAAAGCGCTGAGGAGGATGGCCTCAGCTACAGTTAATGTACTTAAAGTTTCATACCAGATCATTAATTCGTGGGGATCCCGAGCAGCACTTTCTATTAGTTTTTGTTGTGATTCCTTGATCTGTTTGAGGGCCGTAAGGATCCTTTCCTCACTTCGAATTAAACTTATATCCACTCGGCTCATTAGTTGACTCGTTTTGATTAAAAGGTCACGCGCTATAAACTGTTTTTCCTTATGCCTTAGAGGGGTGAAAATGGTATTCTGCTCTTCTTCGAGAGAAGGCTCTTCGCTAATTCTTAGAGGAGGAGTTTCTTTAGCATATCGGGCAGCGTTTTTTCCGGCCAAAAATCCAGTATAAAGAGCCCAAGCTAGGCTGATGCCAGAAAGTCCGATACACCCTCCTACTACTAATCCTTTAGCTGCTGTATCACCGGCTGCAAAGAGGCCCGGTACAGTACTCATGCCTTTTCGGTCGATCCAGATACCGGCTGCCGCCGCATTGGACGTGCCAGTAAAGGCCGGCCATACTTCATGCTTTATGCCATAAAAATCGATACCGCTTCTGGCTATTAGGCGAGCCAGGTTAGGCATCAATTTTTCTATCAGTTCTCGCTCTCTGAAACCTGTAAGATCCATATAGATCGGTCCACGGCCAGCTTTAACTTCTTCTACCAAAGCTTTAACAATAGTGTTTCCACTAGCACCTTTTAAAGGAAGCTCTTGCCCTAAGCTGTTTAAGTATTTACCGCCATGGGCCATAAATTTTGATTGTCCATAGGTATTGAAGGCGGCCAGAGAAACATTATAATGATTTCCGTATTCCATGTAAGCCAGTTTAGCACCGGCCTCTAGGCCCAAACGTAGCCCTTCGCCAGCTACTACATTTTGACCAAAGAAGGGTCCTCGAAAGCTACAGCCACCGGTAGCCAGGATAATAGCTTTAGCTTGTATAGCTATAAAATCACCTGTACGCACATGGAAGCCTATTAGTCCATTAGGTTGACCACCAGAAAATATAATTTTGGTTACTGCTACTCGATCGAGGAAAGTGACCCCTAATTTTAGACATAACTCCCGGCTAAATTCTTGAAATTTATACATTGGAGCCAAAACACATTTTACTAAAGGGCCTCGTCCCGAACGCCGAAGGAATTTTCCATTTTCCTTTTCAAAAGGGAAGCCTTGGCGGTCAAGCTCCAGAATCAAGCGGTAATTGGTATCTAATAAAGAGGCCAACCATTCCCGGGAGTTTAAGCCAGCTCCAACCTGGAAATAGGCTTCTATCCATTCTTCTAAAGGTTCTTCTCCTGGTAGCCAGCACAAAATATCCCCGGCCGCGAATGCAGAAGGTCCACTGGTAGCTGCTCTAGCTTTGTCAAGTACAACCACTTTAGCTTTTTCTAAGGCGGCAAAGCGAGCGGCCATTAAGCCTGCAAGGCCCCCACCAATTACGGCTACATCGGTGCTTAGAAGCTTCAGACGTTTATCCCCCTTTCCTGGGTGAGGAGTTTTGTTGTATAAGGTATGATACCACCTTCGGCAAGGATGGCCAGCATAACAGAAGGTAGGGGAGCAAAGGAGATATATCTACCTGTGGTGAGATTTATAACTATTCCTTGGTGGAGATCGATCTCGAGCCAATCTCCTTCAGTTACCATTGAGCTAATTCCTTTAACTGGTATGGCCGCCATACCGATGTTAAAGGCGTTACGGAAGAAAATACGAGCTATGGATTCGGCTAGTACAGCAGCTATGCCTGCATATTTTAAGGCTTTAGCTGCATGTTCACGGCTAGAGCCGGTGCCAAAATTGTGGCCAGCTACAATGAGATCACCCGGCTGGACTAGGCTGGCAAAGCCTGGCCTTATAGATTCCATAGCATGTTGGGCCAGTTCGTGAGGGTCGGTCAGGGTGAGGTACTGGCCTGGAAGGATCTGTCCAGTGTCCACGTTATCGCCAAATTTCCATACCTTACCTCTGAAGATTGGAACCATTCTTTTATATTTATCCTCCCATCTCAATTTTTTACTTAAAGCCCTCTTTAAGCCCTCTTTATCAAAGATAACTTCGGGGATCTACGATCTTTCCTACCAGAGCAGAAGCAGCCACGGTGGCCGTATTAGCCAGGTAGATTTTTCCTTCAGGGCTCCCCAGCCGGGCGATAAAGTTACGGCTACCAGTCGTGATACATGTTTCGCCTGGAGCCAAGGCCCCCATGCCGTAAGCGCCACAAGGACCGCAACAAGGGTAGGAAACGATAGCCCCGGCTTCTATAAAGATATCAAGTAAACCTTCCTTGGAAGCTTTAAGCCAGAGGGAGCGGGTAGCTGGGACTACTAAAAGCCGTACCCCAGGAGCAATCTTTTTACCTTTAAGAATATAGGCGGCAACATTTAAGTCTTCGTATCGACCTCCTGTACAGGTACCGATAACAGCCTGATCCACCTTTATATTTTCCTTTTCTATTTCCTGAGCTGGGCGCACATTGTCAGGGGAATGGGGTTCGGCTATCAGGGGTTCAAGGGTATTTAAGTGTATTTTTATAGTACAAGTATAACAGGCACCGGGATCGCTCTTTATTACGGAAAATTTTTTAGCCGTCCTGTTTCTTAGGTAGTCTAGGGTTATTTCATCTGGTTCAAAGATAGCGTTTTTGGCCCCCATTTCTAGAGCCATATTACATAAGGTTAACCGGCTATCTAAGCTTAAATTCTTTACGCCCTTTCCTCGAAATTCCAAGGCTTTATAGTCTAGACCACCAGCTTTTACTGTTTTTAGCAAATATAGAGCCACATCTTTCCCGTAAACCCCTGGCGGGAGTTCTCCTTCTAATTGTATTTCTACACTTTCAGGAACCCTAAACCATAGCTTACCCCGTGCGAATATGCTGGCCATTTCACTGGAGCCCACTCCGGTAGCAAAGGCACCTAAAGCCCCGGCGGTTATAGTATGGGAATCTGTAGCTACCAAAACCATCCCCGGTACAATATGGCCGTTTTCTACTAGTAAATCGTGACATATACCTTCACCTATGTCGTAGAAGTATTTTATTTCCTGGCTGCGAGCGAAATCACGGAGGGCTCGGTGGTTTTTAGCTGCTTGGGGGGTCTGGGAGGGAGTGCGATGGTCCAACACTATAACGATCTTCTCTGGATCCCATACTTTTTTTACTGGCAACCGAGCAAATTCAAGCAAGGTTAGGGGTCCTTGGTGATCATGGATCATCACCAGATCTACCTGTGCTTCAATTATTTGACCTGGACTCACTTTTTCTTGCCCAGCAGCGCGGGCCAGGATCTTTTCTGTAATCGTTTGTTCCATTTTATCCTATAACCCTTTCTTCCTAGCCTTTTCTTTTAAGAAAGTTATAAGGCTTTTAACTTTAAGGCCCTTTACTCTAAGAATCTTCCGCTGACGGGTTTACCTTGGAAGTCCTTCGGCTCATTAAAAAAGGAGCGACCAAGGTGGCGACGATTAAAATTATCAAGATTACACTGATTGGTCGTGTAAAGTAATAGGCTGCTAGGGAGCCCTGGGATAAGATCAAGGATTGGCGGAAACCTTTTTCAGCCATAGGTCCTAGGATGAGGCCTAAAGCCATGGCTGCGGGGTGGAACCCATGTTTTCTCATGAGATAACCGAGAAGACCAAAGATAACCATAACCCATACATCATACATACTATTTCCTAGGGCGTAGGAGCCTACCACCGTTAGGGTGATAATGAGGGGAGCTAGTATTCCTGTGTTTAGGCTGGTCAGCTTGGCTATATATCGGGATACAGCCATACCTATGACTGCCATCCAGAAATTAGCAAAAATGAATCCCAGAATAACTGTATAGGTGATTTCTCCGTATTTGGTGAATAACTCTCGGCCGGGTACTAGCCCATGCATAATCAAGGCCCCCAGCAGGATGGCAGCAGAGGTGCTTCCCGGGATACCCAATGTCAATAAAGGTATCATCGCTCCCCCACATTCTGTGTTTTTGGCTACTTCGGCCGCCGCAATGCCATCGAGGGCTCCATGGCCGAACTTTTCCGGATGCTTAGAGATGCGCTTGGCCTCATGGTAGCTCACCCAGGCAGCTACGTCGGCTCCTGCACCAGGTAAGATGCCTATCACTAACCCTATCCCTAGAGCTCTAAGGATGGCGTTTTTTACTTCTCTTAATTCGGCCAGGGTGGGGAAGAACTTCCACTTTTCTTCAATAGCAACTTCGGAGACTATGCGAGTAGACCCTTCTTCTACCATTAGCAGGACTTGCGAGAGGGCGAAGAGCCCGATAACGGCGGGGACAAAGGGGATCCCTGAATGTAAGGGGAAGAAGCCAAAGGTGAAGCGGGGATAACCGGAATCTAGATCCATCCCTACCGTACCCAGAAGCAAACCCGCGGCTCCAGCAATAAGCCCTTTAACCAAGAGGGGCCCTGAAGCTATACTAGCTATAGTTATTAAACCGAATACGGCTATAAGAAAATATTCCGGTGGCCCAAATTTTAAAGAAATAAGGGATAAAGGAGGCGAAATAAATAGAAGTAGGAAAGCTCCTACCAGTCCCCCGATGGCCGAACACCAGGTAGCTATACGTAAAGCTGTGGCTGCCTTTCCCTGTTTAGTCAGCTCAAATCCTTCTATAGCCGTTGCTGCTGAGGCGGTTGTACCAGGGGTATGAAAGAGGATAGCTGTTATACTTCCTCCATAGATAGCGGCAGCAAAGAGAGATACTAACATGATAAGGGCTGTATCGGGTTCTAAAGCATAGGTAAGGGGGAGGAGAAGGGCTAGACCCATGTTAGCTTGAAACCCAGGAAGGGCTCCCACCAACAGGCCGGCTAATATACCGAGTACCATAACTGATAGATTTTTTAGAGTGAGCATTTTTAGTAGGACAGTCAGGAATAAGGAGGCCAAGATGGTTTTCCCTCCTTGGAAGTCTTAGAATATTAATCCTTTAGGGAAGGGAACATGGAGTACCCTTACGAAAAGGAAGTAATAGAACGATATAATAACTGTTAAAGCGATAACATAACTAGATACATTACGGAGGCCGAGATAAAACATTACCCCTATTATGAAAGCAGTAGTAGTTATAAAAAAGCCTACGACTGTAATGCTTACAATATATAAGAGAGTTAAAACATAGATAATATAAGGTCGTATCCATCCCGGCTTTTTACTCTGGGGTCTAAAAGGTTCGCGCTTTCTTAGATCCATGATAAGCATTATTACCGCTAAAAAGATAATGGCTCCTAGGGCGAATTGGGGAAACACATTTGCTCCTTCTGGAAACCCAAGACTTATCCGGTAAAGAGCTAGGCTAAGGGTAATAAGTACAAGAGCGATAATCCGGTCAGTACTCATATTGGTTATCACCTACTTTTTTAACTCCCGGGGGCTACCTAAGAGCCCCCGGGAAATTGATATATGCTTACGTATTTTACCAACCCATAAGCTCCTTAATCCTTTGCTCTTCTGCTTTAAGGAACTTTTTATAATCTTCCCCTTTGATGGGGTCCAAGGCCAAACCTAGTTCTTTAGCTTTGGCTATATGTTCGGGGTTTTTAGTAGCTTTATCTAGGGCCGATGTTAGTATATCTAAGATCTCTTTAGGTGTTCCTGCCGGCGCTGCGATACCACGGGATACTGACATTATTACATTTAACCCTTGTTCTTTAAAGGTAGGAACGTCAGGCAAGAATTCTGACCTTTTTTCAGCCATGACTCCCAGCACCCGCAGCTCGCCTTTCTTGTGCTGGTTAAAAACCTCGCTTACATTAGCCCCTAAGACCTGTACATGACCTCCTAATACCTGGGTAATGCTTATACTGGTACTATCATTGTGTACTACCTTAAATTTAGCTCCAGTAACCTTTTCTACTTGGAGCAAGGCTAAGTGGTCATCACCACCTACTCCGTGGGCAGCGAAGCTGATCTTTTCTGGATTCTTTTTGGCATCATCGAGGAGTTCTTGCAGGGATTTATATTTGCTGTCACCTTTAACAGCCCAGATGCACGGATCTGTTACATGATTCATGATCACGGCAAAGCTCTCTAGATTTTCCGGCCTTTTTACTTTAGGATCTAGATATCCTGGAAATATGTTGGGAACATTAATATAGCCTATAGTATAACCATCCGGTTTAGAATGGGCCAATTGGCTCCAGCCGTTCCATCCCCCACCACCAGTGACATTAATGACGTTGACAGGTTGTCCTAATTCTTTCTCCAAGTGGGCAGCCAAGAGACGGGCGGTAATGTCTGTACCCCCGCCAGCTCCGTAGGCTACAATCAAAGTAAGGGGTTTTTCAGGGAATTTAACTGTTGGCTTTTCTTCTTTAGCCCCCTGGCCAGTGGATGGAGATTGAGGTTTTCCACTACAGCCAGCAAGTACTAAAGCTAAAAGGAATAACCCTATAAGTAGCAATACTATTCCTTTTTTATACCGAAAAACTTTCATCTACCTGTTCTCCTCCTTTCTATACTGGGATAGATTAAATCTAAAGTGTTAAGGGAACTGCTGTTGTCCCTTTTGTTTCTCACTTCACCTCCTTTTACCTTATATTTTGTATTTTTCTTTTAACCTTGCATTATTTCGTTATATAGCTTTATAAACTCTCCATCGTCTAAGCTCCGCTTAAGTTTAACTGCTTCTTCTTTTACCCGTTCTACCAACCTCTCAACTATTGAGGCATCTGGGACTTTTAAGCCAAGTTCCTCCAGCTTCCATTCAATGTTGGCCTTGCCACATTTCTTACCCAGTTCGATTTCGTGTTTCCGGCCAAAAATTTCCGGCTGGAAGGGCTCCACCGTGTGGGGATTGCGCCTTAAGGCCGCTACGGGGAGCCCCGCCTCCCAGGTGAAGAGGTTTCTTCCCACCACAGGTTTGTTGGGCGGGAAGGACCAACGGGAAAGCTCTTGTACCTTTACAGCAGCTTCATAAAGCTTGGCAAAATCTAGGCCCGTCGGGATACCGTAGAGGGCTTCTACGCACCAGGCCACCTCTTCAAGGGCTGCGTTGCCTGCACGCTGGCCCAAGCCGTTTAATGTAGCAGCTATGCTGCTGGCCCCGGCTTCTATCGCTGCCAGGGAGTTGGCTACCCCTAAACCAAAGTCATTGTGGCAATGGACTTCTATACTTGCATCTGTCCACTGGCGTACCTGGGTTGTTAAGTAAAACATGCCCCGCGGGGTTATACAGCCCGCTGTATCTACCAGGGAGATCCGTTCTATAGCTGCTTCTTTAGTGGCTCTGGTAATCAAGCGTTCAAGAAAGGGGAGGTCAGCGCGCGTGGAGTCAATCATGAATAGATAAGGAACTAAGCCTTTTTCCCTGGCTAAGGTGGCCGCTGCCAAAAATTTATTAATTACTTCTTCTTCCTCCCAGCCGAACTGGTATTTTAGGCGGACATAGCTTACAGGGACTTCTAGTATGGCACCCCAGACTCCGGTAGCAGCAGCCACCTCGATGTCTTCGGCCCGCGCGCGACACAGGCAAGTGATTTTAGCTTTAAGACCAAGGGCTACTATTTGTTCCACCGCTTCCCGGTCGGCCTTAGAGACCATGGGAAACCCGGCTTCAATATACTGTATTCCGGCCGCATCTAACATCTTAGCGATTTCTGCTTTATCCTCCGGAGAGAAGACTATGCCTGGTGCCTGCTCTCCGTCTCGTAAGGTGGAGTCGTGGAAGGTTACTTGAGAAGGAAGCCTTAATCCTTCTCGAACTTCCGGTAAGAACTGGTAATGACTAACCCAGTAAGTATCTGTTTTCCAAGGACCGTGCTCTAGGTTCATAATCAGCACCTTCTTTTTTTAGTATTAGAGCACACTCAAAGCTTTTTCGATGCGGTCGAAGGCCTGGTGGATCTGCTCGACAGGTGCCAAAAGTGAGATACGGACAAAGCCTTCGCCGGCTTCGCCGAAGGCGGTGCCGGGGAAGAGCAATACTTGCGCCTTCTCTAAAATAAAGCGGCAAAAATCAAAGGAGGTTAACCCGAATTTGCGGATGTCGGGGAAGATATAGAAGGCACCGCGAGGTACCACATACGGGATGCCCAATTGGTCAAGCCTTTGCATGACGGCTAGGCGCCGCTCGTTATAAATACGAGCCGTCTCTATGACACAATCTTGAGGACCGGTTATAGCGGCTAGGGCTGCTTCCTGGGAGATGGAAGAGGTACAGATGGAAACAGCATATTTAAGCTGGATCATAGCTGCTATTACTTCCCGGGGCCCAGCTACATAACCCACCCGCCATCCTGTCATAGAATAAGCTTTGGAGAAGCCGTTAACTGTGAAGGTACGTTCCTTCATCCCTGGGAAGGATCCTATGCTCCAATGTTTAAAACCGTCATAAGTTAATTTTTCATATATCTCGTCAGAGATAACGATCAAATCATGGCGGATGGCTATCTCAGCCAATTCTTCCAACCTTTCTTTGGGCATTACGGCTCCGGTGGGGTTATTGGGGCTTATGACCAGCAGAGCCCGGGTACGCGGAGTTATAAGCTTTTCTACCTCCCGGGGGATGATCTGGAACTCGTTTTCGGGTCGGGTGATCAGGGGCACCATTTTACCGCCTGCTACTTGTATAGCTGTATCGTAAGGTGTGTACCGGGGCTCGGGAACGATAACTTCATCTCCGGGATTAATAAGGGAAAACATAAGTAAAAATACAGCTTCCTGGCCACCAACGGTGACTAAAACCTCTGAAGGATCTACATCTAAGCCGTTCTCTTTCCGGAGCTTGGCCGCTATGGCCTCCCGTAGTTCGGGTATACCGGCCCAATCCGTGTAGTGGGTTTTGCCTTCATCCATGGCCTTTTTGGCTGCAGCGATTATATGGGGGGGTGTAGAGAGGTCAGGATCCCCTCTTCCCAAGTTGATGAGATTAGGGATGCCCTTGGCCATAGAGATCATCTGGCTACGTTCAGTTACAGGTATATGCTGGAATCTTTCCGCTAGAAAGCGGGTAGCAGGTCCTAAGTTAGTATACAAGGGATTAACAGCCATGGCACAATGACACTCCTTTTATTAATAACAACCCTTTTAAACCCTTTCGGGGAAGTCACACTTTTTAACCTCTACTGGTATTTGCTTTAATTGGCGAAGGAACTCGACCAGAATCCCGATCATACGGCTGTAGATCTTTTCACCCTTCTCACGGCTGGCTAGCAAAGGGTTACCCATGATCCCGCATTCGCTATATTCCCACTGATCGAAGGGAGCGCGCACAGGATAACCGTGGAAATAAAACTGGAAGCCGGAACCTGACTTTTTCTCGCTTCCTTCAGGCAACCATGGGGGGTTATAGGGAAGGCTTAATTTAGCTCTCTCCAAGTGTACTAGCTCAGGGCAGAATAAGAGGGCACCCGAGGTCTCAATCTCACCTCCATGCCAGCCGGGCAACTGATCCTTACCTTCAATCAGATCCTGGCATAATTCAGCAAAAACTTCAGTATCGGCGGCATAATTTATAGCCAGGGCCCCTGTATCGTATCTGATAGCGCGCACCACCTTGTCCAAGGTAGGGGCATTGGAGGTATGCCCAGTTACATAGACGATCTTTTTGAACCCATGGTAGATTAGACTGCGGCCGATGTCATACATTAGGTTAAAAAGGGTTTCATCCCGCAGGGTTATGGTACCGGGTTCGTGGGGGCGCATATGAAAGGGGCTATAGCCTACAGGGATTAAGGGTGCTACCGGGACTTCGGCCTGTTTAGCCGCTTCCAGGCAAACATAATAAGCAGCATAAGAATCGATCCCTGTTGGCAGATGCGGCCCATGTTGTTCAGTGCTGCCGATGGGCACCAAAACGACATCTGTTTTTTCTAACCATTCTTTGACTTCTACCCAGGTTAGATCAAACAAGCGATACCTTCTGTTTTCTAGGTTTTTGTCTTCTGTATTCATGGCTGTGCCTCCTCAACGCTTTAATGTAGCTGTTGCCTGCCTTAATTAAATAAATAGCAAATATTATGCCAAGGCTTTTTATCCTTAGCATATAAGGGTGTGTATCTACTAGATAGTTAAATTTAGGTGGATTTCCTCCAATAAAGGCAGGAATTAAACTATTTTTGCCGAATATTTTGGACAAATTTCCTCCAAATTATGGGGGGTAGAAAAATGGGTAAACCTAGGACTGTGGTATTAGTAGCGAAGGGTGAACGTAATAGGCAAGTTTTGGGTGCTCAGTTAAACGATTTATTACGGGGCAGGGTAGAAGTACGCTCATTATGTGTTGATGTTAATTTTTCTCCTTCTCTTCTAGAAGGGGATCTTATTGTAGTGGCCTCTGAACCCATAAGACGGGACTTGGCTCCTTATTTTACAGGCCGTTCTAATGTTATTGTGGCTCGTCGTACTATAGATTTACGGAACCTCCACTTGCTTTTGAAATTGCCACCTTATACTAAAATTATGCTGGTCAACGACCGTAGAGAAACGGCGGAAGAAGCCATCTCTCTCCTATATAGCATGGGGTTTACCGATTATTGGTTTATCCCAGTTTATCCCGGGCTAGAAAATGTTCCCCAAGTAGATATAGCTGTAACCCCGGGGGAGCCACAGTTGGTCCCTTCAGGCGTTAAACAGGTTGTCGATTTAGGTTGCCGTATAATTGATGTTACTACCCTTATAGAAATTCTCTTGCGCCTTGATTTGCTTGACGAGAAAGCCCACCTTCTATCTGCTCGGTACCTTAATTACATAATAGAGATAAGTAAAAAGCTTGTTCAGAGTTTAAAGGATAACCAGGAGTTAAACTTGCTTCTGACCACTATTCTAGACAAAGTTCATGATGGTGTTATGGCTATTGATGGGAGCGGCAAAACCTTCGTTTATAACCGGGCGGCGGAAAGATTCTTCCGGTACCCTGCCAAGCAGGTTTTAGGTCGTCGGCTCCAGGATATAATTCCCCAGATTTCTCCTGAAAAGCCTTTAAGAGAATTAAAATCCGAAGAAAATGTGGCTGAAGTGTACGCGGGTCGCCGTCTTTTAGTTAACCGCACCCTCCTAAAAGGCGAGGATAATCAACCTCAAGGAGTGATCATTACTTTTAATGAACTAGATACTCTAGAAAAAATAGAACGCCGTTTAAAAGCCTATCCTGGAGCTACTGGCTACGTGGCTAAGTATACTTTTGAAGACCTTCGAGGGGAGGACCCTGTATTTTTAGAATGTCTGGAAAAGGCCAAGCATTTTGCGAGTACCGATCTCCCTGTCCTGATTTTAGGGGCTACGGGGACGGGTAAAGAGCTTTTAGCCCATGCCATTCATAATGCATCACCTCGCCACAGCAAGCCTTTTATAGCTGTAAATTGCGCCGCTCTGCCTAAAGATCTACTAGAGAGCGAGCTTTTCGGTTATGAGGAGGGGGCCTTTACCGGAGCTCGCCGGGGTGGTCGGGCTGGATTGTTTGAGCAGGCTAAGGGCGGTAGTATTTTTTTAGACGAGATAGGGGATTTACCCTTTAACTTGCAGGCCAAACTCCTGCGAGTGTTAGAACAAAAAGAAGTCATGCGTCTGGGTGCTGAACGCGTTATACCTATAGATGTTAGAATAATTGCTGCCACCAGTAAAGATCTTAAAGAAGCGGTAGACCATGGTGAGTTTCGCCTCGACCTCTATTATCGCTTAAACGCCTTTACAGTAAGACTTCCTTCCCTTAAGGAACGACGAGGGGATATCCCCATACTTCTCTCTTATTTTCTCCAAAAACACGGCAGAGAATTTCATAATTTTTTTACCTCCGAAGCCTTACAGGCTTTGATGCACTATCCCTGGCCAGGTAATATACGTGAATTACGGAATACCATCGAGTATTTAGTAACTATCTCCTGCGGACGTCAAGTGAAGGTAGAAGATCTTCCCTTGGAGATTCGGGAATACTATCGAACTTTTACTCCTCCCCAGGAGGGCGATGTTAAGGGTGGGAAAGCTACTAAGTTCGATTTTTTAGCTGAAGTTTGGCAGTTATATCCCCAAATTAAGATTGATATAGCTCTTCTAGAAATATTAGCTGGATCTCCCGAGAAACCGTTAGGGCGTCAAGCCTTAGTAGCCGCGCTAAAAAATCAAGGTTGGGAAATCAGTGAAGATATTGTGCGTACCCGGCTTAAAGAATTAGCGAGCCAAAAACTAGTGATTATTGGGAAGACACGTCAAGGTACCAGGATCACTTGGAAAGGGAAGAGATGGCTGAGCCAGTTTCGGGAATTAGGGTAAAACCCCCATCCTAAAAAAGGATTAGGCACTTTAAATGGCGAATGATTCTATTACAACCTCTAAAAAGAAGGAGGTGGATGGTCTTGGATGATCAACTTTTAACTTTTATTACTGTAGTAGAGAAGAAGAGCTTTTCCCAGGCTGCCCGAGAGCTACATTTGACCCAACCAGCGGTTACCACTCAGATCCAGAATTTAGAGAAATATTATGGAGTCCGGCTTCTCCATCGTGATTATAAATTTGTGGAACTTACTCCAGCAGGACGAGTCCTTTACGAATATGCCAAGCAGATACTCGCCTTATATGAACAAGCCCAGGCTGAAATGCGGAAATTGGGAGGACTTATCCGTGGACGGTTGAATGTTGGGGCTACTTATACTATTGCTGAATTCATCCTACCTCATCTTGTGGGGCTGTTTAAAAAAGAATTTCCAGAGATAAAAATTACACTTTATATGGGAAATAAAGAAGAGGTATGCCGTTACCTTGCGGAAGGCCGTTGCGATGTTGTTTTGGTAGCAGGGGATTGTCAAAATAGACACATAGCTTGCGAGAAATTTCTTACGGATAGTTTAGTACTAGTAGTTCCTTCCCATCACCCTTGGGTCAAGCGAGGCGTAGTTTTTCCTTCCGAACTTTACCAGGAAGGATTTATTTTAAGGGAGCCAGGTTCTAGTTGCCGTGAACTTTGGGAAAGGGCTTTAAAGAAGGTGGGGTTAGATCCTAGTCACCTTAAAGTAGTTATGGAGTTAAACAGCCACGAGGCAATTAAAAGGTGCGTGGAATTAAACTTTGGGGTAGCCGTTCTTTCTGAATGGGTTGTTGTTAAAGAAGTTAACTTAGGGCTTCTCGGTAAGGTCTATGTGGAAGGACTGTCTTTAGTGCGAAACATTAACTTAGTTTACCCCAAGGGGAAGCTATCTCCTTTGACCCAAGAATTTTTGAAATTTTGCCGGCGGAATAAAGAAGAGTTATTAAAAAAACTGGAGCAACCTTGGGGCTCCCCAAGGGTGGTACTTTCTGAAGAAACTTTACCGGCTTTAGCATAGAGTTTTGTGATAGAAGGTATAAGAAATTAGTGCGTCCCTTCAAAGAGCGGGACGCTTACTTATTTAGAGCAAGTAGTTAGATAGGAGAAGAGCAAGAGTTATTTATAAGACTTATACAAGATTATTAAAGAAAGCTATAAGATAATAACGAAAGACTATATGAGAATAATGAATATTCATTGAAACAGCTTTAACAGTTTGCTATATTAGTAGTGTAGTAATGGCTTGACTACAGGGGGGCTTTTATGGAGACCGGAATAGGAGGTTTGGGAGCGTATTTATCCGCTGTATTATCTATAGTAATTATCGATCTTGCTCTTTCAGGGGACAACGCTGCAGTTATCGCTTTAGCCATAAGGGAGCTTCCTTTACATCAAAGAAAAAAGGCAGCTATTCTTGGGGCAGGAGGAGCTATATTACTTCGTGTAATTTTTACAATTATTGCTACCTTTCTTTTGATGATACCTTATTTAAGAGCTATAGGCGGGGTAATATTACTTGCTATTACCTGGAAATTAATTAAACAAGACGAAGAAACAGGGGAAGAAAAAATAAGTGCAAGCACCCGCTTTTGGAGGGCGGTAGGCACTATAATTATAGCTGATCTTTCCATGGCTTTTGATAATGTTTTAGCCGTAGCAGGAGCTGCCCACGGCCATCCTGGATTAGTCATATTTGGATTGGCTCTAAGCATACCAATTTTGGTAGCGGATAGTAATTGGTTAGCTAGTTTGATGAACAGGTATCCTATTATTATTTACATAGCTGCTGCTGTATTAGCGCGGACGGCATTAGAAATGATCGTGCATGATAATGGATTGGCACTAGTTCATTATCTGGGGGCTTTAGTAGGTATACTTATACCGTTCATAGCGGGAGGAATAGTAATATTGTGGGGGATTTTGGAAATAAAAAGGCGTCAAAGGAGAGAAGGGGGTGTTAAGGAATCTACGAGAGGTATAAGATAGGCAATAAAAAATTTAAAAAATAAAAATTGAAGAGGGGGACTTTAAAATGTTTCGCTATCTTATGGGAAGGAGAATTATATGGAGAATAGCGATCATAATTACTATAAGTACAGTAGGAATTTTTCTTCTTTCTGCGTGTAGTAAAACGGGAGGTCCTGGAGCTTCCCAGAGTTCGCAGGAAGCTCCTAAGAGCGCCCAAGAAGAAAAATATCCTACTAGACCCATTGAATTTATTGTACCCTGGGGGCCTGGTGGTGGGGCTGATCAACTTGCTCGTAAATCTGCGACCTTGCTAGAGAAAATTTTAAGAGTACCCCTTCCTGTAGTAAATGTTCCTGGAGCCACCGGGGGTACAGGTATGTCTAAGTTACTGGCGGCACCGGCTGACGGATATAGTATGGCTATTTACATAGGGGATAGCCATGCGGTTCTTGGTACGGGAGCGGCTTCCTGGAAAATGGAGGATATCGTAGCAGTAGCCCGTATGATAAAGGCGCCTTCCTTCCTCTTCGTTAGATATGATGATAATCGGTTTAAGACTTGGGCGGATTTCGAAAAGGAAGCCAAAGCGAAGCCAGGGCAGTTGAAAGTAGCTACCTTAGGGAAAGGAAGTTTAGATCATCTAACCTTAGCTTATTTAGCCAGTAAAGGGATTCAGGTTACCGATGTTCCTTATGCTAATCCGGGTGAGCGCTATACTGCCTTACTGGGCGGGCATGTGGATGCCCTTTACGAGCAAGCAGGAGATGTCCGCCAATATATTACGGGAAACCAGATAAGACCCATAATTATTTTCAATGAAGAACGCTATCCGGCCTTTAAAGATGTACCCTGTTCGAAAGAGCTTGGCTATGATATATATCTACCTCAATTTCGAGCCATAGTAGTTAAAGCAGGAACCGCCAAGGAAAAAGTGAAAAAGCTTAGCGAGGCTTTTAAACAAGTATATAACGATCCCGAATACCAGAAGTTTTTGGAAGAGCAATATGGTACCAAAGATAGCTTTATGGATGCAGATACAGCTACAGCCTTTTTAAAGTCCGAACTGGATACTTATGTTAAACTTATGACACAATTTGGGCTGCGTAAATAAAAGGGGAGAAAAGATAAAATGCAAAAAAGAAGTATAGGTCGAATAATCTTCGATGGGCTCTTGTTCTTAATGAGCCTTTACTTTTACCTCTTATCCGGAAAATTTACTTATGTCGCTACCCCAGGCCAATTGGGGCCAGATTTTTGGCCTAAATTAATTTTAATACTTTTGATGCTGTTGGCAGTTTATGACATTATAATAGGAATTTACTTTAAAGGAGGAGAGGGAATAGAAAGTAGCAGCGAAGAAAAAGCTGCTAACAAGTATCCTTTGTTGTTAGCAATAGGAAGTATTTTGACCATAGGCTACGTATACCTGGTCTCTTTTTTGGGATTCCCCCTCACTACTTTCTTATATTTGATAGCTTTTATGTATATTGGGCGCTATAGAAAGATGAGGGTTATTGTGGCAAGTAGTTTTGTTACTGTTATCGTGTTGGTATTAATTTTTGTCAAATTTGTATATGTATCCCTTCCATTGGGAGAAGGAGTCTTTGCTGATCTGACTATTCTGCTTTATAGATTGCTAGGTATCTACTGAGCTTTTTAAATAAGCAGTAGAGAGGGGGATAAATAACAAAATGGAGATATTGGTTCACTTATTTGAAGGGTTTATTCATGCTCTACACCCTATAAATCTTTTTCTTTTGATAATAGGGCTTATAGCGGGACTCATCGCTGGGATATTACCAGGACTAACTTTAGTTATGGGAGTAATTTTGCTTTTACCTTTTACTTATCCTATGGAAGCGACTCAAGCTATAATCCTTTTAACCGCAGTTTATGTAGCAGGTACCTATGGAGGGGCTTTCACTTCTATACTCTTTCGTATACCAGGAGAACCTATTCATGTCCCCTTACTTTGGGATGGATACCCCATGACACGACGGGGAGAAGCTGCCAAAGCCTTGGGGTGGACCCTTTTTGCTGCCGGTGGCGGCGGATTAGTTGCTGCTATAATTATGACTTTTGTTTCGGAACCCTTTGCTAAAGTAGCTCTCAGTTTCTCCACTCCAGAATATTTTGCTATAGTTTTTCTAGGTTTGACCAGCGTTGTAGCTTTAGGGAGAGGTTCTATGAGCCAAGCCATTATGTCTTTGCTTTTAGGACTACTTATAGCAACGGTAGGGGTGGATGACATTTATGGAGCAGAACGGTTTACTTTTGGGTCGTCTCTCCTCCGTAATGGGATAGACTACCTCACAGTAATGGTAGGTACCTATGCGGTGGCGGAGATTTTTACCCGCCTAGAAGAGGGGTTTTCTACTGCTGTTGTTCAACGTTTAGAACGGATAAAAACTGCCCTTCCTACCCTATCGGAAATCCGTGGAATTATGGGGGTACTTTTACGGAGCATAGGGTTAGGTACACTTATAGGTGCTGTACCTGGGGCAGGGGCTACGGTGGCTTCCTTTGTATCTTATGGGGTAGAAAAGCAATATGGCCGCAGACGTGACAAGATGGGGCAGGGAGTACCCGAGGGCATTGTAGCTTCTCAGGCGGCTGCTACAGCTTCAGTCGGGGGAGCCCTTATACCTTTGTTAACTTTGGGTATTCCAGGGAGCGGGGCTACGGCTGTAATTCTAGGTGCTTTTTTGCTCCATGGGATCCAGCCAGGCCCCGAAGTGTTCCGGGCTTCCCTTGATTTAGTTTACACTATTTTTGCCTCCCTCTATTTAGGGATTATCTTGATGTGTATAATGGGATGGCTAGGAGTAAAGCCCCTTGTTAAAACATTAGACGCTCCTGAAGCTGTTAGCTCAGCTATAATCATGGTCTTATGCTTTATCGGCGCCTTTACTATCCGCAATAATATTACAGATGTGTGGATGATGGTGCTTTTTGGTATATTGGGCTACTTTATGGAGCGCTTCGGTTTTCCTATCGCGCCCCTCGTATTAGGGAGTATTTTGGGCCCTCTGGCTGAACGTGCTTTTATGACAACTATGTTAAGTTATCATAATGATTTTTTGATTTTCTTTAAGCGCCCAGTGAGCGGTGTATTTATGGTATTGGCTATCATTTCTTTGTTTATGCCCTTGCTGATCTCCTTATGGCAAAGACAAAAGGCGAATAAAAATTTAATTAAGGCAGGGGGATAGTTATCTTTTTATGTTACCCAAGATTCTTATTTTCTGCCTAGACGGCTGTGCTCCAGCCTACCTACAGCAAGGGGTTACCCCCAACCTCGAAGCTGTAGGTAGGCAGGGTTTCTACCGCTTAGTACAAGCGGCGGCTCCTACAGTAACTAATGTTAACCATGCCACTATCCTGACAGGGAGCTTCCCTGATAAGCATGGTGTGACCGGTAACTTTTGGTACGATCCCCAAAGCGAAGCCCGGGGCTTTGTTGAAGATCCTGGGTTCGTACAGGAAGAGACTATAATAGATCTATATGCTCGTTGTGGGGGTAGAGCCGCTATATTGACAGTCAAAGGTAAGGTTGTGGATATTTTTGGACGAGGTATATCCCTTAAATTAAGTGTAGAGAAACCCGACCCAAGTTTTTTTAACTGGCTGGGCCTTAAAAGTCCGCCTCCCGTAGCCTCGATAGAGGCTAGTATCTGGCTTTTAGAGGCCTGTTACCGATTACTTAAGCAGGATAAAGGGATTGACCTAATTTATTGCACTACCAATGATTATCCTTTCCACCACTTTGGACCCGAAACAGCAGAAGGACAAAGGTTTATAAAAGAGGTTGACCGGTGGATAGGCCTTATTCTGGATTTAGATCCCGACCGGGAAGTCTACATCACTGCTGATCACGGCATGAATTCTAAAAGGCATCTAGTAAATATGCAGAAAAAATTAGAAGCGGCAGGTTTGGATGTAGTATGTGTAGGAGTTATCAAGGATCGGTATAAAGAAAACCACCCTTATGAGGAAGGGGGGGCTCTTTACCTTTACTTGCGACAAAGTAGCCAAGAAGAGACTCTTATCCAGTATCTAAAGGCTTCTCCCTTTATCGATTCCTTCTATAAACGTCAAGAGGCTGCCCTTCAATTTCACCTTCCACCAGACCGGATAGGGGACTGGGTGCTTTTTGCTCCGCCTGACGTGGCTTTTGCAGAGGTGGAGGAAGAAGAGCTAATTATTCCTGTACGTACCCATGGTTCCCTATATGAACGAGAAGTCCCCTTGTTTGCTTTAAACGCCCGGCGCCCTGCAGAAGAATATATTTATACGCGGGATATTGTATGTTATTTAAAACAAGACCTAACCGACAAGTGATAATCACCTTGAATAGCTCTATAAAAAAGCTTAAATTTACTGTGCTCACTTAATAGCCTTAAAATAACCTTAGAGCTAAAAGTTAAAGAGCAGTATAACCTTACAGAAAGGAGATGCAGGAATTCCCATGGCAGCTTCAGCCTGTTCTTTAAGCCACAGTATTGCACCTTGCCAAGAAGCCTGCCCGGTAGGAATCGATGTGCCGAGGTATATAAGGTACATCAGGCAAGGTAAATTTAGCGAAGCCTTAGCCGTCATCCGCGAAAGAATACCCTTTCCGGCCATCTGTGGGTACGCTTGTGTGCACCCATGTGAAGCTAAATGCGCCCGCAATCAACTAGACCAGCCGGTGGCTATCCGGCTACTAAAAAGAGCGGCCGAGGAGGAGGGAGGAAAGGCGGAAAGGAAAGCCGGTGGGTCTACCTCCACGGGAAAGAAGGTAGCTGTTATTGGCTCTGGACCGTGCGGGCTTACAGCAGCTTATTACCTGGCCAGGAAAGGCCACCAGGTAACAGTCTATGAAGCCCAACCTGAGCCCGGCGGTATGATGCGTTATGGTATCCCTCCCTACCGCTTGCCTCGGGAGGTACTGGATAGGGAAATTGCAGGTATAAAAGAAGCTGGTGTGGAGATAAAAACAGGGCAAAGAATAGAATCCCTGGCTGGGCTAAAGAACCAAGGATATGACGCTATTTTGCTAGCCTGCGGCAGCTGGCAGGGAGCCAGGCTTGGTATTGAAGGCGAGGATTTGCCTGGAGTACGGGAAGGTTTGAGTTTCTTACGGGAAGTAAATAGCGGCGAGAGGCCTCAAGTGGGAAGAAAGGTAGGCGTTATCGGCGGGGGGAATACGGCTATAGATGCTGCCCGCACGGCGGTACGCCTAGGGGCCAAAGAAGTTACCATATTATACCGCCGGACAAGGGAAGAGATGCCGGCTAGCTTTGAAGAGATCGAGGGAGCCCTAGAAGAAGGGGTCAAAATCGAATTCCTGGTGGCTCCCGTTAGGATCAAGCAGCAGGACGGCGCTTTGGAGATAACCTGTACCAAGATGAAATTAGAAGGTAAAGACAAGGATGGCCGGCCCCGGCCCGTACCCATACCGGGAAGCGAATTTAACCTCACCTTTGACAATATAATTATAGCCATTGGGCAAGTACCGGACATACCACCAGGATGGGGATTAGAGGTAAAAGAGGGGAGGCTCTTAGTTAAAGAAGGAGGACAAATCCTAAACCAAGAAGGCCTATTTGCCGCAGGGGACATAGTCACCGGCCCGGCCTCCATCATCGAGGCCATAGCCCAAGGCAGGGAAGCAGCCCAAGCCATCGACCGTTTCCTCGGTGGTGATGGGAGAATAGAAGAAAAACTTCTTCCCCAAGAAGAAGAGGAGGGAGCAGAACCTGAGCTAAAGAGAGGAGTGGAGCGAGTATACGTACACAACCTACCTTTACGCCAGAGGATGACCTCCTTTGCCACTGTAGAACTAGGATATGACAAAAGCGCAGCCATAAAAGAAGCCAAGCGATGCTTATCCTGTGATATTAGAGCTTACCGGGTAGAAGTTGATGGCCAGGCCTGCAAGGAATGCGGCTATTGTAGTGAGATCTGTAGCCTGGGAGTATTTGCTCCCGCCGACTACTTCAACGACCGGGGCTACAAGCCCATGGTAGCTGCCCGGAGCGAGAAATGCATAGGCTGTCTGGACTGCTTCTTCATATGCCCCGACTTTGCCATCAATATTCAAAAACTAGCACAGGGGGACGGTATAAAATGAGGCGCACTTTGGATACAGGTAATGCGGCTATTACCGAGGGGGCTATTATAGCAGGTTGCCGGGTCTTTGCCGGTTACCCTATCACCCCAGCTACGGAGATAGCAGAAAACATGTCCCGGAGGCTTCCCCAAGTAGGAGGATATTATCTCCAAGCCGAAGACGAACTAGCCGCCCTGCACATATGCATAGGGGCCTCTTTAGGTGGCCTTAAGGCCATGACCGCCACCTCCGGTCCTGGCTACATTCTTTACGCTGACCCTTACGGCTGGGCCATAGGCAGCGAAATACCAGTAGTCATAGTCAACGCCCAGCGGGTAGGCCCGGTGAGCGGCATTACCGGTGCACCGGGGCAGGGCGAATTTTACCTAAGCCGCTACCCCACCCAGGGGGGCAACTTTGAAACCATAGTCCTAGCCCCCAACAGCGTACAAGAAGCCTTCACCTTAACCGTAGAAGCCTTCTACCTAGCTGAGCGCTTCCGCACTCCCGTAACCCTTTTAGCCGACCAGCTAGTCACCGATGGCTGGGAGACCCTTATCCTGCCCGAAACAGAAGAAGAAATACAGGCCATGGGCCTTAAAGTGATACCCCGCAGGATAAAAGAGGGGCCCGAATTTTACCCCGCCACTGACGAAATAGACATACCCCCAGTAGTTTTAGGACACAACACAGGGGCCGCCTGCTCCGACTGGACACCCACCGCCGAAGGATATGACACCGAAGAAGTAGAATGGCAGCATAAACATGCCTACCGTCTCATCTACAAAATAAGGAACCACAAAGACCTCATCACCCGCTATGAAGCCTACTTCCTAGAAGACGACCCTGAAGTCATCCTAGTATCCTATGGAAGCCCCTCTCGAGTGGTAAAGAGTGCGGTCAAGGCAGCCCGGGAAAAGGGCCTAAAGGTAGGGGGATTGCGCTTAATCTCCTTATGGCCTTTCCCGGATGAAATATTCACCAAGACCGCCAAATACCTCTCCGTAGAACTGAACTATGACGGCCAGCTAGTGCGCGAAGTACAGCGGGCCATGCCTAAGGGGAGCGAAGTCCACTTCATGGGTAAATGCGGCGAGCTACCCACAGTAGCCGAACTAATGGAACTCATAGAAGCGCTACTAAAAGGGCAACCCCTTAAAGCCAAACCTTGGGAAATGGAGGCGTGGTAAGATGGATTATCTCGCTACCAAATACCTAAGGCCACGGAAGATACCCAGCACAGCCTGTAGCGGCTGCGGCTTAGGCCAGATCCATAAAAAAGTAGTAAAAGCCATTGACGAACTAGGGCTAGACATCGGGGACGTAATCTGGGGCACAGGTATAGGCTGCGCTGGTCGCCAGACCTTTAACACCTGGAAAGGGGATAACTTCGCCGGAACCCATGGCCGGGTCTACGCCCTAGCCACAGGACTGAGACTGGCTTTACCGCCAGACAAAAAGATCATCCTCACTGTAGGCGACGGTGACGCCTTCGGTATCGGCTTTAACCACCTTTTAAATTGCGCCCGCCGGAATGTGGATATTACCGTCATCGTATGCGATAACTTAGGCTACATGTCCACAGGAGGCCAATACGGCTGGACTACACCAGAAGGCTACCGCACAGATAGTAGCCCTTACGGGATGTGGGAGCCCAACTGGATGCAAGGCGGCCGAGATGTACTAAATATCCTGCGGGAAGCGGGAGCCACTTTCCTGGCCCGGCATACGAGCATAGAAGGCCAGGAGGCAGTAGAGAGCATAAAGAAGGCCATCCTCAATAAAGGCTTCTCCTTGGTGCACATGCCCTACCCTTGCGTTACCAACTTTGCCGAAAGGGCCCTGGGCAGCAGAAGACCTGCCGTAATGTACAAATGGTTTAAAGAGCGCACTATTAAGCTTAATGAAAGGGTGGACGAGAAAGCCTTAGGGGATATATATTTTCGCACAGGCATCTACCATGACGCCAGCAATAGCCGGCCCGAGTTTGCCGAATCTTTAAGGAGCCGGGTGGCCGAAATACAGAGGAGGTTCCGGTAAAAATGGCCAAAAGGACCGAAGTATTGGTAAGCGGATTTGGAGGCCAGGGAGTGGTAAGGATAGGCCAGGCTTTAAGCCTTGCGGCAGTATACCAGGGGCTATACACCACCATGCTTATAAGCCATGGGACAGAGACCCGGGGGGGTTATGTCCGCAGCCAGGTAGTCATGTCTGAGGAGCCCATCGATAGCCCGGTGGTGGAGAATCCCGATTATTTCTGCGCCCTTTCCAAAGCAGCTTATAACCGGTTTAAGCATTTAGTAAGCCACGGGATAATAATCTACGACCCAGGCTACGTAGAACCCGACGATAGCCTTAAAGTTAAGCAGATCCCCCTTAACGCTAGAGATTTAGCGGAAGAAAAGCTCGGCCGGGAGCTTTTCGCCAACGCTATTGTCATGGGGGCCTTAAGCAAGCTTATGGCAGGCTTGCTGGATAAGGATATAGTTATAAAAGCCATGCTGGAGCGTATCCCCCGGTTCCACGAAGAAAACAAAAAGGCTTTTGAACTAGGATATAGCCTGCTTTAAAAGGGGAAATGGGCGGCCATGAAGCTATATGAATATGAGGGGAAAGAGCTATTCCGGCGGGGAGGAATACCTGTTCCCCAAGGGAAGGTAGCTAGCAGCCCTGAAGAAGCCTATTTAGTAGCAGCCGAGATAGGGAAAGAAGTGGTTATAAAGTCCCAGATATTGCAAGGAGGTCGAGGCAAAGCCGGGGGTATAAAGTTCGCTGCTTCTCCTGAAGAGGCGAAAGCCTGGGCCAGCGAGCTTCTGGGCCAGAAGCTTAAGACAGAAGAAATAAAGAAGGTGCTAGTAGAAGAGAAGCTAGACATCGCTGAAGAATGGTACCTTTCCTTCACTGTAGATCCAGCGGCGGGCGCCCCCCTCCTTATGGCCAGCCGGTCGGGAGGAGTAGACATAGAAGAGATAGCTCTTCAGACGCCAGAGAAGATCATTACCGAAAGGATCAACATTTTCCATGGCCTTATGCCTTTCCAAGCCCGTCGCGCTGCCTTTGCTTTAGGACTAGAAGGGAATAAAGTAAATGAATTAGCCTCCCTCCTGCTAAAGCTTTACCGTCTATTTCGCCAGTATGATGCTGAACTAGTGGAGATCAACCCCCTAGTGGTTACCTCACAAGGAGAGTTTATAGCTGCTGACGCTAAAGTAATCATTTACGATAACGCCCTTTACCGCCAGAAGGAATTTGTAAAAGGCCCGGAAAGGTTTGAAGACGAAAGGGAATATAGGGCTTCCCAATACGGGCTGAGCTATGTAAAGCTAGACGGCAACATAGGAGTGCTTTGCACCGGAGCTGGCCTTACCATGACCACCCTAGATCTCATCACCTATTACGGTGGACGTCCAGCTAATTTCCTAGAATTTGGTGGAGCCACCTATAGGAACTCATATTATGCCCTGGAAATAGTCTTAAGCGACCCGGATGTAAAAGTGATACTCATAAACACCTTTGGGTTAGTGGCACGGGCAGACGTTATAAGCGAGGGGTTGGCCCAAGCCATTGAAGAACTAAAGCCCCAAGTACCCATAGTGGCTTCCATACGGGGCACTGGAGAAGAAGAAGCGCGTAAAATTTTGGAGAGCCGCGTAGGCTTAAAACTTTTCCCCAACGTAGAAGCGGCAGTACAAGAAGCTGTACGCCTAGCAGGATCCTCTTAAAGGCGAAAATAAGGTGGAGGGATAGACTACCTTATGGCTATATTACTCACTAAAGACACGAAAGTTTTAGTCCAGGGCATTACAGGGAATGAAGGCACCTTTTGGACCAGGCACATGCTGGATGCGGGCACTAAAATAGTGGCGGGGGTTACCCCGGGCAAAGGTGGAAACCAGGTACACGGAGTACCGGTCTACAACACAGTAGCTGAGGCGGTAAAAAAGCATGGGGCAGAAGCTTCCGTAGTATTTGTTCCTCCGGCCTTTGCTAAAGATGCTGTATTTGAAGCCCTGGAGGCAGGGATAAAGCTGGTAGTATTGCTAGCCGACGGGGTTCCTTTACATGATGCTATGGAAATACGGGCTTTAAGCCGGCAGATCGGAGCGACTGTCTTAGGGCCCAATACGCCGGGTATGGCCAGCATAGGCCAAGCCATGTTGGGCTTTATCCCTGTATGGCTAGCGGATGTGTACCGTGTTGGCCCTGTTGGCGTAGTAGCCAGGAGCGGTAGCCTTACCAATGAAGTATGCTCCCACATTGTAGCTGCAGGGCTGGGGCAGAGCACTTTTGTAGGCTTAGGAGGGGACCCGGTCCCTGGGACCCGGCTAACTGAGGTCATGGCTCTTTTTGAGAAAGATCCAGCCACAGAAGCGCTAGTAGTTATAGGGGAAGTAGGGGGCACCATGGAGGAAGAGGCGGCTGAAATGATAGAGAGAAGGGAGTTTACTAAGCCGGTGGTATGCTTCATTGCTGGCCGCTCTGCCCCGCCTGGTAAGAAGATGGGTCACGCGGGAGCCATCATCACTATGGGTAAAGGTTCAGTTAAAGGGAAGGAAGAGGCTTTAAAGAGAGCGGGCGCCCTGGTAGCCACCAGGCCCGCAGAGGTAGGCAGGCTTCTTAGGGAGGCTTTGAGAAGTTAAGCTATAGATAAATTTGGAGGAAGAGTAGGGAAGCTATAATTTACACAGGGTGGTCCCTAGGCTGAGGGGGCACCCTGTACTTTTTTAATACCCCTTATTGATTTACTACATTTCTTGTAACCTTTAGCTTTCATCCAATGTTCGGGGGCTTAAAGGCAATATCAACATCAACAGGTAAGAAAGGCTTGGGTGCCATCCCGAGTAACATTCCCTTTTCTTCGTAAGCGAGATTTGATGTTACTTTATCACTCAATTGCTCAAAAAGCGGAGAGAAAGTGGAATAAAAATGGAGATGAACTTTTGCTCATTAGTTAAGTGGTATTTAAGTGGCCTTTAGCCAATGGTAAAATAATGTCAGAGAACCTCTAGAGAGCGGTGGGTTTCTCCTGGTCTTGTTCAGTAGAAACTTCCTTGCTAGAGGTTGCTTTAGAAGCCTTACGTAAGTTAAAACGGTGGAGCATGTTTAAAAAAGCCATAATTAAAGCTCCTGCTAGAGTAGAAGCGAAAATCACTACCACCAGGGAAACTTGCGAGAACTTCCAAGTTAAAAAGTAAATATCCACTGGCTTAGCATTTTGGACAGCAAAGATGGCCACGAGCAAAGTAAAAATTAGGACTAAAAGGCCATAAATTTGCACATTTAAGGCCTCCTTTTTGCTTTGGCGCAAGCTCTTTCAGCCAAGCCTTAGCTTTTTGCCTACATTATAACATATAACATATTAGGGTGGAGCTAAGATAACTTTAAAACCAGCCCTTCTTCCGGAAATAACCCACCATCCCTCCGGCCACCAATACCATTAAGCCTAGAGCCCAGTAATACCCGTACCGCCATTCCAGCTCTGGCATATACCGGAAGTTCATACCGTAGATCCCGGCGATTAAACTTAAAGGCATCATGATAGTGGTAACAAGGGTAAGAACCTTCATGACTTCATTGAGCCGGTTAGAAATTAATGATAGATAGATTTCCAGGGCGGAGCCTATAAGCTCATGTAGTGTTTCTACATGGTCCACTAACCTCAAGTACTCATTGTATATATCCAGGAAAAATACCCGGTTTTCCGTCTTTACTAAGGGGAACTCGGGATGGCAAAGGAGATCTACTACATCTCGCTGGGGGCCCAAAAATTTCCGCAGCCTTATGGCTTGGCGGCGGAGAAGAAAGATTTGGTTTAAAACTGTACGTCCAGGTCGGCGGAAAACGTCTTCTTCGATCTCTTCTATTTTGTCTTCTAGACGGTCAAAGAAAGGGAAGAACTCGGAAGTTAGAGCCTCTAAGAGGGTATAGAGAAGGTAATCCATCCCTTTGCGGAAAAGGGAGGGGTTGGTCTGATAAGAAGACCAAAGGCGCTCGAGGAAGTCAAGTTTTTCCTCGTGAATAGTTACTATGTAATGGGGGCCAAGAAATATATTTAAAAAAGTAGTAAGAGACTTAAGCTGGGGCCTTGGGCTTACACAGCGTAAGGTTATAAAGATATAATCTTCATATTGGGCCAACCCTGGCCGGGAAGGGGGGCGGTGGCAATCGGCTACGGCTAAGGGATGGAAACCGAAGGTAGAAATAAGGATATCTAATTCCTTGGGGGAAGGGTGAGAGAGATCTAACCAGGTGTAAGCGCCTTCATGGCGGGGATTAAATCCCGGGGGTAGTTCTTTCTTAAGGTTTCCATCAGCATCCACTAGCAAAACACGTCGCAAGTATAAAGCACCTCCTCTTTTTCTAGTTTACCAATTTTAAACCCGGCTGACTTCTGCCTTAAGGGACGGTATAGGGGTGTTAAGGCATGGTTATACTAGTAACATGATCCTTTCCCTATTATTGCATAGCGGGGGATTTTATGATAATATTGGCATTAAAATAGCAAAAATTCCATTTAAATCATAGACACAAATAATTGGTAAAGGAGGACAAAAAATGCAGGTCCGCTGGTTAGGCCATGCAAGCTTTCTCTTTACTACACCCCAGGGAGTCCGTGTTCTCACAGATCCTTATGGGCCCGAGGTTTCACCAGCAGCTAAGGAGGTGGAAGCCGATGTGGTAACGGTGAGCCACGAACACTTTGACCATAATTACTTAGCTGGGGTAAAGGGCCAACCCCTGGTATGGCGCGGGCTTAAGGAAGACGGGCAGGATTGGAACGAAGTTAATGAAACCTTCAAAGATCTGCATGTCTATAGTATCCCTGTGTACCATGATGAAGTCCAAGGAGAAAAAAGGGGTAAAAACACCATTTTTGTTTTCGAAGTAGGGGATTTACGTTTAGCTCATTTGGGAGATCTGGGCCACGTGCTAGAAGTAGAGCATGCTCAGAAGATAGGCCCCCTGGACATACTTATGGTTCCGGTAGGTGGCTATTTTACTATAGATGCCCGTGAGGCCTGGCAGGTAGTGGGGTTACTTAAGCCGCGGCTAGTTTTCCCTATGCATTACTTAACACCTGGTATGCGTGGTTTCCCCATAGCTAAGGTGGATGAATTTACCTCGGGGCGGGCGAACGTGCGCCACCTAGGAGTAAGTGAGGTAGAAGTGAACAAGGGAAACCTTCCTCCAGAGACGGAGGTTTGGGTCCTAAGCCTTAATGGCGGTGTAACGCTGTAACCTATGGAAGGAATGGGTGCTTATACCACGGTAGCTACCCAGGCGGAGGTGGAGGTGAAAATTGAGCGGTCCAGATTTTTAGCCTGGGTACAGGAGGCTAGCACTGAAGAAGAAGCTCGAGCTATTATAAGTGAGCGCCAGCGGTTACACAGGGAAGCCACCCATAATTGTTTTGCCTACCGCCTGGGATTGCCCCCAAAGGAAATAGTATACTATAGCGATGCGGGGGAACCGAGCGGTACAGCCGGCCGTCCTATTTTGGGTGCTATTTTGAGTTTAGGTTTAACAAATGTAGTGGTAGTAGTAAGTAGGTATTTTGGAGGCAAGAAGCTAGGCAAAAGGGGGCTTATCGAAGCTTATAGCGGTGTAGCCCGCAAAGCGTTAGAGAAGGCTGGCCGGGTGGTTAAAGTTATCACTAGGCAGGTAGAGCTTGTCTGTACTTATCCTGGGCTAGACCGGGTGCTTAAATTTTTAAATTCCTATGGTGGCCGCGTGGTGGCTGCAGATTATGGGGAGGAAGTCCGCCTAACTATAGAAGTACCTGAAGGAGTTGGGGAGCAATTTTGGTCACAGATAGAAGCATGGGCTCGTTTTAACAATTAAAGGGGCAAGGCAGCCCTTGCCCCAGTAAGTTTAACCTTTAAGGAGCCTCCAGAGCATATCCAGGGCACTCTGGGTGGCTCTCCACTTGATTTCTTCCCTTAATCCTTGGAAGAGTTCCCTTCGTACTTGGGTAGTCCCTTGGTAATCTATAGCTAGATAGACCAGGCCTACTGGCTTAGCTGGAGTTCCCCCGCCGGGACCGGCGATGCCGGTGATGCCTATACCAATGTCGGTCCCGGCTAGCCCCCGTACCCCCCTGGCCATGGCTAAGGCTACCTCTTCACTTACTGCTCCCCTAGAGGCCAGTATTTCTGTAGTTACCCCGAGGAGCTGGAGTTTAACTTTATTGTTATAAGCTACTATACCTTGATGGAAATAGGCTGAACTTCCAGGGATGTTGGTAAGACGATGGGCAAGAAGCCCACCGGTGCAAGATTCCGCTACCGCCAAGGTCAAACCTTTAAGAGTAAGCAGGTTCCCTACTACACCTTCTAGAGTATCCCCATCGGATCCAAAAATATGCTCCTTAAGCCGCTGCCGGATCTCCTTTTCCAAGGGTTTAATGAGATCTAAGGCTGCTTCAGTATCTTTTGCTTTAGCCGTAATCCTTAAATGTATTTCCCCTGGGCTAGCCAAGGTAGCTAAAGTAGGGTTGGTTCCCTTAAGGAGATCCTGGATCTTTTCTTCTACGGCTGATTCCCCCAAGCCAGTTATTTTTAATACTCGCGAGAAAATTATCTCCTTGCTGGTGCTGTATTGCTGGAGAAGGGGTAAAAGCTTTTCCGTGAGCATCACCCGGAACTCAGAGGGAGGGCCAGGTAAGCAGGCGTATAATTTACCGTTGTGTTCCAGGAATATTCCGGGAGCGGTACCCAAGGGGTTATCTAAGGGTATAGCTCCACGGGGGAAGAGGGCTTGCTTTAAGTTCTGAGGCGGCATAGGGCGGTCTCGGAGGCTAAAAAAACGGATTATATGTTCCCTGGCCGAAGGATTTTCCTCTAGGGGTAAGCCTAAGGCCCCGGCTAGGGCTTCCCGAGTAAGGTCATCTTCTGTAGGGCCTAAGCCACCACAAACAATGATGAGATCAGCCCTTTTTCCAGCCTCTTGTATAGCTTCCTTAATGCGCTCTAGGTTATCTCCTACCACTACTTGGCGGAAAATACTGATACCTGCTTTAGCTAACTCCTGGGACAAAAAAGCTGCGTTGGTGTTTATTATCTGGCCTAAAAGAAGTTCAGTTCCTGTAAATATGGCTTCAGCCTGCAAAGAAATTGCCTCCTTGACTAACTAGAAGAGTGGCCTGTTTCTAGTGCTGGGCCGGGCTTACGTGGCCCGCGGCGGGAGTATGGACATTACTAGAACCCAGGTTATTTATAGCCGTCACTGTTAAACCTAAGGCTAGCCATAGAAGAAAAAAGAGGACAAGATATATCTTTTTCATCTCTCTTCACCTCTTACAACTCAGTATATCAAGGCCTTAAGTCCCTGGCAACAGCTTGTACCGTTGACACTATACTTGTTTGTAGCCTTATAATACTTCTTAGGATTTCTTCATACTTTCTCCTTCTTTAAGTGTTATAATTCTTAAGGAAGACTGGAAGTGGGCCTAGAAGCTTTAAGGGTGAATCTTAAAGGGGGAAGGTCAGATGTATTATCGGGAAGGAAGACGAGGATTAGGGTGGCTTTTACTTCTGGTATTTTTAGCTGGGGTAGCGGTGACGACGGCCTTTTTTGTTCTAAGCAGCCCCTCCAAAGCTTCTAATTTATCTCCTGGACAGGGAGCGGGAACGCAGGTATTTACTGGGAAGGCAGCAGCCGCTAACCTTCCACCAGGGCTGGGGCCGGAAGCTATCGCTGACATTGTAGAGGCTGCCAGTCCGGCGGTGGTCCGGATAGATACAGTGGTGGGAGGAGGAAATTTACCTTCACCCTTTAATGATCCTTTCTTCCGGCAGTTTTTTGGTTTACCTCTCCCACGTCAACAGGAAACCGCCTTGGGTTCCGGCTTTATTATTTCTCCTGATGGGTATATTTTAACCAATGAGCATGTAGTAGAAGGAGCCCGAGAAGTTAAAGTAACTATTGTCGGGTTTGATCAACCTTTTAAAGCCAAAGTAGTAGGTGCCGACCGGGATTTAGATCTAGCTGTACTCAAAGTGGAGGCAGGTAAACCTTTACCTTATCTTAAGCTGGGAGATGCGGACAAGGCTCGGGTAGGGGAGTGGGTTATTGCCATCGGTAATCCTTATGGGCTGGATCACACTGTCACGGTGGGAGTGTTAAGCGCTAAGGGAAGGCCCATCGATACCCAGGACCGTCATTATGAAAACCTTTTGCAAACCGATGCTTCTATTAATCCTGGTAACAGCGGCGGCCCCCTTTTAAACCTTAAGGGCGAAGTGATAGGGATCAATACGGCAGTTAAAGTGGATGCCCAAGGAGTGGGTTTCGCTATCCCCAGCACCACTGTACAGCCAGTTCTAAATGACCTCATGACCAAGGGTAAAATTGTACGTCCTTGGCTGGGTGTAGTTTTGCAGGAAGTTACTCCTGATATAGCTGATTTCTTGGGAATGTCTAAGCCGGAAGGAGTTCTTGTTCGGGAAGTAGTTCCTGAAGGGCCTGCAGCTAAAGCCGGATTAAAGAGGGGTGACATTATCCTACAGGTAGATGGACAACCGGTAAATTCTGCTAGCGAGTTGGTAAAACTTATCCAGAAGAAACAAGTAGGCCAGACTATGCAGCTTTTAGTCTTCCGCCGAGGAAGCCGCTTGTCTTTAACGGTAACCCTGGCTGAAAAACCTAGCCAATTTTAAGGCCCGGGTCGTCGTCGGGGGAGGCGAAGCTTTAGGCTTAAGCGGGCGGGAGAAAAAAGGCGGGAAAACAGTTGAGAGAAGGCAAAGACAGGTTCTTTAAGGGGTACCACGGGTATTCCCGTGGGCCTTTTTATTTTTGGTTCCTGTTTAGCTAAGATGCTATACCGGTAGCCATAGAGAAAATAAACTAAAATTCCGAGGATGAGCCAGGCTCCGAAACGTATCCAGGTTAACCTAGGAAGATTGATGAATAAGTACCCGGCAAAGGCTATGGTGAGGAGGGGTAGCCAGGGAGCTAGAGGAACTTGGAAGGGACGGGGGAGATCGGGGCGCGTATACCGCAATATTATAACTCCTATAGATACTATTATAAAAGCCGATAGTGTCCCTACATTGGCCAGCTGGGCGATTATTTCTATAGGTAGAAGGGAAGAAATTGAAGCGATAGCTGCCCCTACTAGCAGGGTGGCTACCCAGGGTGTCCGGAACTTAGGGTGTACAGAGGCGAAGGCCCGGGGGAGTAACCCGTCGCGTCCCATAGCCAGGAATATGCGGCTCTGGGCATAAATGCCCACCAGCAATACGCTGGTTAAACCCGCCAGGGCACCTACCCCGATGAGAAGGGAGGCTCCCCGGATACCGGCATCCAGAAGGGCCGTAGTCACAGGCGAGGCTGTGTTGAGCCGGGGGTAGCTAGTGAGCCCAGTAAGGACAGCTGCTACCGCCATGTAAAGCAGGGTGGAAAGGGCCAGTGACCCTATTATACCCCGGGGTAGGTCCCGGGCCGGATCCCGTACTTCTTCGGCGGCTGTGGAAACAGCATCGAAGCCTATATAGGCAAAAAAGATGATAGACGCTCCTTGTACTACACCGGGGAGACCAAAGGGGAGAAAGGGCCGCCAGTGGGCAGGGTTAACCCGGGGGAAGCCTAGAACAAGGAAGGCTAAAATAACCAGGACTTTTACAGCTACTACTACCTTATTGGTGGTAGCGCTGGTCCGGGTACCGGTGAGGGCTACTATGGTAGCAAAGGCAGTGATGAAGATGGCAGGCAGATCTATAATACCACCCCGTAAGGGTGAACTTATTAGGGAGGCCGGTAAATTGATGCCGACTGAACGCAGGATATCGGTAAAATAAGAACTCCAACCCAGAGCTACGGCTCCAGCTGCCACCATATATTCTAAAATAAGGTTCCACCCGATGATCCAGGCCACGATTTCTCCCAAGGCAGCATAAGCATAGGTATAGGCACTCCCAGCTACAGGGATCATGGAAGCTAGCTCAGCATATACCAAAGCGGCTAATCCAGCAGCTGTACCAGAGATGAGAAACGATAAAATCACACCTGGCCCAGCATAATTGGCTGCTGCTACCCCGGTGAGGACGAAAATGCCCGTACCTATGATGGCCCCCACACCCAGGGCTACCAGGTCTGTTGCGCTCATCTCTCGTTTAAGTTTTTCCTGATCCCGCGCTTCATTTAAAAGATCCTTAATAGGTTTAGTACGCCAAAGGTTAAATTTCACCAGGCCTCGCCTTTCCCAAAATCTTTAGTTTTAGTATGCGCTTAAGGATAAAGCCTATACTTTGGGGCAGGAGAAGCTATTTTTTTGTCGAATTTTTCCTAGGGAAGCTCCATGAGACAAAAAAGATGGTTTTTTTTAGTTTTCTTAGTACCTGTTGTGTTTTCTTTTTATTGGTTGGTCTTCCGGCCTTGGTCCGTACCTATAGGCTCACCCCCGGAGGTTCTCTACGATCAGGTGGTCCTGGATCCTCCCCCTATAAAATGGGGAGGGAAGATATGGGTGCCAGTTAACGAGTTTGGTCTCGTGGCCCAAGGTCCTAGTGGTTATCTACCTTTATCGCAGGTTATGCCAGCTTTGGGCCGGTCTCCTTCTGGGGGGCACGGCGAAGGAATACGGCTTCCTCTATGGGGTAGCGGATCTAAAAAGGATTCCCATTACCGTTATTATCCAGTATATCAAATAAAAGCTAGGTTAGAGCCAGAAAAGCGGATTATAGTAGGGCACCTTGTCTTGGCCTACCAGAATCCTTACTTTTACCCCCTTTATGACCTCCTCTTTAACCTACCTTCCAATGGCTGGCCGGGGAGTGAAAATACCCTTACTATCCAGAGGATCGTCCTCAATAATAAACCTGCTTCTTTTATAGTGAAGAAAAGCAGGTTGGAAGTATTCCTTCACCGACCCTTGGCTTCTGGAGAGACTTTAAAAGTGGAAATATCTTTTACTACTTATTTACCCCAGCGTCCGGCTCGTTTAGGTGTGTGGGAGGATACTTTTATGGTTTCAGGATGGTATCCTATCTTAAGCCCCCGGGAAAAAGGAGCTTGGCGCGGTATGGCGGAGGGAATAGCTTGGGGTGATCCTTATTTTGCCGATTCCGCCTATTATAATGTAGAGCTGGAATTACCACCTTCCTTAATGGTTAGGGCCAGCGGGCGAACTACTGGAGGGGAGCAAAGAGGAGAGCGAGTCTTATGGACTTTTATGAGCGAAAAACCCATTCGCGAGTTTGCCTTTGTCCTTGCGCCAGGCTGGAAGCAAGCATACGCTCAAATAGACCAAACTTTAATAACCCTGGCCTTTCGCAATCAGCTCCCCACTTCTACCTTGGATATAGCGATGGGGGCCTTCGCTTTTTTTAAGGAGTACTGGGGCCCTTACCCCTACTCTTACTTAAACCTCGTTGAGGTACCCTTGGAGGGCCTTTCGGGGATGGAGTACCCAGGACTAGTTTTTTTAAGCACCCGTAAAGGTTATACTCCTCCGGTTATTGTACATGAGGTTGCTCACCAGTGGTGGTATAATTTGGTAGGCAATGATACTATTTCTTCATCGTGGATAGATGAAGGGCTGGCGGAATATAGTACTCTCCTTTACTATCGGGTACACGATCCCGTTTTATATAGGCAACTTAAGGAGGACATAATAGCTGAAGCAGGGGAAACCTTAAATTTAGAGGAACTTTCAGAGGCATTAAATCGAGAGCTTAAAAGTTTTACTTCCGAAAAGGATTATCGCCAGGTGACTTACCGTCAAGGGACGGTTTATTGGTTAAAGATGGAAGAGAAGATGGGGGTAAAAACTTTACAAGAAGCCTTACGCTATATTCAGGAATATTATCGCTTTGAACGTATAGAGGCCCCGTGGTTGGAAGGCATTCTGAATTTCTATATCCAGCATAAAGGGAAGTAAATTGGAAAAAATATCTTGTCGAGGTAAGGCCTGTAGAGTATAATTAAGGCGAATAATGGAAGATAAAGTGCATAAGATGCCCCGACAAGGGCAAACCCATCGAAAGGTGGGGGCGCAAAGCTATAGGGTCTAAGGCCAGATGTTTCTGGCTATGACAGCCAGCTGCCGTGGGTGGAACGGGGCTACCCATTAAAATAGGAGTAGCCCTTTAAATTTGCAGAACTTAAGGGGCAGGAGGTACGGGGTATGCGGTTTCCCAGATTTCGGAGGGGGGAGGGCAAAAAACGAGCCTTTTCCCTCCCGGTGGGTATTTTTAACTTTGGTGCCGTAAAGCTAGGTGCCAAAATCATGGGGGGTTTCCTTTTAGTTATAGCTGTTTTTGTGGCTGTGGTAGTGATTGTGGATATAAATCTTCAACGTATTGAACATGCTGCCCGGAAAGTTTTACTCCTCCAGAAGCAAGACCAGCTTTTTACTACCATGTCCTTATCTATCTGGGAAGGTTATAGGCGCGCAACCGATTACATAATTAATGGATCCCAGACCCATGCTTTAAGCTTTGAGGAAGCTCTCCAACGTTTCAATAAAGCTAAAGAAGAATTGGAAGGCCAACAGCTAGACAGCCAGACCCAGGGCTTTGTGTCCGCCATGGCCATGGCTGCTAAAAGCTTTACGGAGACCTTTAAAGGAAACATTTTAAAAGCTAGCCAGCAGGACCGGATGCTTGCTTTGCCCATCTTAAGCTTTCAGATGGGGGCAGCGGTGGATAATATTAACAATATCGGTAGCCATGTTCAAAAAGAGATGACGCTTCAGCGTGAAAACGCCAAGTCAGAGCTGGAATGGGCACTGACCTATGCTAAAAGCACTCTATATTCGGGCTTAAGTTTAGCCTTTATATTAGGAATGCTGGTGGCCTTGATATTTAGCCGTATGGTGGGACGTCCTATAGCTAATCTTGTAGCCTATGCTAAGCGAATTGCAGCGGGAGATTTAACGGCAGCCGAGATAAAAGTAAGATCCCGGGATGAGCTAGGACAGTTAAGCCAGGCCTTTAGTGTTATGGGACAGAGTTTGCGCCAACTTATTGGGCGGGTTAGGGAGATGGCAGGGGAAGTGGCAGGCTTAAGCCAGGATTTAGCCCAAATGTCTCAGGAATTAGGAGAATCCGCCCGGCAGGTAGCTTTAACGGCCCAGGAGATGGCCCGGGGTGCTGAACACCAAGCCCAGCAGGTCACCCAAACGGCCACAGCTATAGAAGCTCAAGCTGCGCGGGTAGAAAGGGTACATCAGCAAGCTGAAGATATGGCCCGGGCCTCCCAGTTGGTGGCGGAGAAGACATCTGAAGGTGCTCGTACGGTGGAAGAAGCTAACCAGCAGATGGAGGCCATTTCCCAGCGCATGGAGGCCCTGGCCCAGGTGGTGGAAACATTAGGAGAACGGTCCCAACAGATAGGTCAAATTGTAGGGGTCATCTCTGGCATCGCCGAACAGACCAATCTTTTAGCCCTGAATGCGGCTATTGAAGCGGCCAGGGCAGGGGAGCAGGGTCGCGGTTTCGCCGTGGTAGCTGATGAGGTAAGGAAGTTAGCCGAGCAGTCCGCCCAGGCTAGTGATCAGATAGTGGGCCTCATAAAGGAGATACAAAAGGAAACAGGTCGGGTAGTGGCCGGGATGAAAGAAGGAGTCCAGGATGTGGAAAAGGGGACCGAAGTTATGCAACGCTGCGGGGAGGCTTTCAGGGCTATCGATCAGGCTGTAGGAGACCTTTTAGCCCGTATCCGAGATGTGGCAGAAAAAGCTGAAGAGATGGCCCTAGGTGCGGGTCGCATCAAGGAAGCTGCCGAGAGCCTGGCTGCGGGTACAGAAGAGACAGCGGCCGGGACGGAAGAGGTTTCTGCGGCTGCGGAGGAGCAGACGGCTTCTGTAGAAAGGATAAGTGAGGCGGCTACCAAGTTGGCCCAAGCTGCCCGTGCCCTGGAGGAAGCTGTAGGCCAATTTAAGTTATAAATGTATTCTATAAGTAAGGTTAATCCCGTTTTTTAAAGGTTTCACATTCTGTCTCGCGGTCGCTAATGGCCGAGGCATTACTAGGCGTACCTTCTACAGCTATAGTGATCTCTTGGGCTGTGCACCTGTTGCTGTCCCAATGAACACAGTTAGCTACCCGGCAATATACCTTAGTAGCCATAGCTTCTTTTCACCCAAGTATAGTATGTTCATTAATAGGCGTTATTCTGCGTTACTTTTTCGATATTAGGGATGTCATTTAGCAGGGTTTTGGAGGGGATATGGAAAAATATTATTCTTTGAGGGAGAATTCACTTTAAGGAGCGTGTCGATATGGTCCAGCTAGTAGTATTTCAGTTAGCAGGAGAGACTTATGGGGTAGATATAAACCACGTCCACGAAATAATCCGCCTCCAGCCCATCACTGAAGTTCCCCGTACTCCTGATTTTATAGAGGGGGTTATAAATTTACGTGGCCGCATTATCCCAGTGATAGATTTACATAAACGTTTTGGTTTACCTTCGGTGGAAGCTACCAATAATACCCGCATTATGGTGGTGGAAGTAGGAGGCATGACGGTAGGGATGATTGTAGATGCCGTAAATGAAGTGTTGCGTCTGCCAGAGGAAAACATTGAACCTCCTCCTCCTATTATTAAAGGGGTAGATGTGGCTTACCTTAAAGGTGTGGGTAAGTGGGAAGATAAGCTTATCATCCTCCTCGACCTAGACCGCGTTTTGCAAGAGAAAGAGCAGGAAGAGCTCAAACAAGAGTTTGCCCCTGGGGTGGCTGAAGTATGAATGGATTCAATATGTCCCAGTATTTAAGCCTTTTCTTGGATGAGGCCGAGGAGCAGCTCCAACAGCTCGATGAAGCCATAGTCCTTTTGGAGCAGGAACCTAGCAACCGCGAGCTATTAAACAAGATCTTTCGTATAGCCCATACTTTAAAGGGTTCTTCTGCCTCCATGGGCTTTGAGAAAATGGCTACCTTAACCCACCGGATGGAAAGTGTTCTGGATGCTTTACGTCAAGGTAAATTAGCGGTTACCCCTACCATTGTGGACCTCCTTTTAGCCTGTCTGGATAAGCTTAAGGAGCTTAAAAATGAGTTATCTCAGGGCCAGGAGGGGGAAGTAGATACCGGGGGTTTAGTCCAGCGCCTAGAGGAAATCCTGGCTGGAGGATTAATTCAGGAGGAGGCTGTAGAGCCCTCGCCCTTTGAGCGTCCTTTAGAACTAGATGATGTGGAAGAGAACGTTATCCGGGCAGCCGAAGTACGGGGCTGGCGGGCTTACGAAATTAGAGTGGAGCTAGAGCCCGATTGCCGGATGAAGGGAGCCCGGGCCTTTTTGGTTTTCAATAACCTAAAAGATTTGGGTGAGGTCATCAAAAGCGAGCCCCATACCCAAGAATTAGAAGCAGAGAAATTTGAAAATACTTTCCGGTTGGCCTTCGTTAGTAAGGAAGATCCCGACACCCTGGCTAATGTCATTAAGTCCATTTCAGAAATAAGGGAAGTTACTGTACGGCCTATCGTATTAGAGGAAGATCAGGTGCTAGCTCCTCAGGCCACCTCTGGACCTAGCCCCTCCCGGACTTTAGCGGTTGAGGAACCTTTACTTAAGCGGGGGATGGAACGTCGGGTTACCCAGACGGTAAGGGTAGATGTGCAGCGCTTGGAATCTTTAATGAATCTGGTGGGGGAGCTGGTGATAGATCGTACCCGCCTAGCTGAAGTGAGTAACAATTTGAGGAGTCGTCTAGGTAATGAAGAGCTAGTGGAGACTTTAGATGAAATTTCTACGCATATAGGTCGTATAACCTCGGAACTCCAGGAAGAGATCATGAAAGCCCGTATGTTCCCCATTGACCAGGTCTTTAACCGTTTCCCCCGTATGGTACGGGATCTAGCCCATAAGGCAGGAAAAGAGATCGAGTTCATTGTGGAGGGACGTGAAACGGAACTTGACCGTACGGTTATAGAGGAGATAGGTGACCCCCTCATCCATCTTTTGCGCAACGCCATAGATCATGGAATCGAAAGCCCGGAGGAAAGGGTGCGCCTGGGTAAGCCGCGTTATGGCACTATTATACTCAAGGCCTTCCATCAGGAAAACCAAATAGTTATTACAGTGCAGGATGATGGCCGGGGTATGGACCCTGAAGCTTTAAAACGGCGGGCTATAGAACAGGGCCTTTTGACCCCAGAGGCTGCTACTAGACTTACGAAGCGCGAGGCGCTAGATCTTATTTTTCTTCCTGGGTTTTCTACTTCCGAACGGGTAACTGATGTTTCTGGCCGTGGCGTAGGCATGGATATTGTGAAAGCGCACTTAGAGAAAATAAATGGTACTATCGATATCCAGACTACTCCTGGTGTTGGTACCTGCTTTACTATTAAGCTACCCTTAACCCTAGCTATTAACCGTTCTCTCTTGGTAACCTTGGAGGACCAGGTTTATGCCCTTCCCCTGGCTAACGTGGTGGAAATAATAGAGGTGGAGCCCCAGCAGGTCCGGCGTATCCAACAACAGGAGGTAGTAGTATTAAGGGGCCAGGTTTTACCTTTGGTCCATTTGGCTAGGGCTTTAGGCATAAAGAGAAATTATCGTTTTGGTACCCATAAGACGGCAGTGGTTATTGTGGGACTGGCTGAAAAAAGGGTGGGCTTCATAGTCGATACCTTAATAGGAGAACAGGAGATCGTGATTAAATCCTTGGGTAATTATATAGGCAAGATACCCGGCATTGCGGGAGCCACTATCATGGGGGATGGCCGTGTAGCTCTGATCCTTGATGTGCATAGCCTCTTAAGCCTTTTGGAAACGGAGGCCGAGAGCGCCCTTGCTAGCTAGTCAGTCTCCGGTGTATCCTCCAGGCCAAGAAGGGCGCTGCACCAATGTAGCTGGACACGGGGAAGGGGAACGACCCTGGGAGCGAAAGGTGGAAGTGGTGGCCATAGGTACTTCCACTGGGGGGCCTGCGGCTTTACAGGTTATATTGAGCCGCTTACCGCGTAATCTTGCGGCCGGTGTTCTTATCGTACAGCATATGCCTTCTGGGTTCACAAGTTTTCTAGCCAGAAGGCTAAACGAAGTTTCACCTTTAGAGGTAAAGGAGGCTGAAGGTGGGGAGATCATCCGTCCCGGCCTGGTGCTTTTGGCTCCCGCAGGCCAGCAGATGTTAGTAGAACTGCGGCAGGGTCAGCCCTGTGTTCTTTTGACTTCCGAAAGCCCCCTCCCTACACCTTTTCACCCCTCCTTCGATGCCCTTCTTTTCACCTTGGCCCCTATTTATGGCTCCCGCTGTCTGGCAGTGGTGCTTACGGGTATGGGCCAGGATGGTGTACGGGGCCTTAAGGCCCTTAAAGCAGCTGGTGGATTTGTTTTAGCCCAGGATCAAGCTACCTCTGTAGTTTACGGTATGCCCCGGGCTGCTGTAGAAGCCGGGGTAGTGGATAAGGTTTTACCCCTTGAGGAAATACCCCGGGCTATAGTGGAGCTAGTGGGCCTTAAGGAATTGCCTTAAGCTCTTAGGTTATTCTTTAGGGTGGGAAGTACTTGTCCTAGTTTCATATAAGGTGTAAGGGTGCTTAAGTTTTTTCTTGGGTTACCGATAATTCGTTATGAATATGCTGGTTGGGGGTATTCTGGGGGTGAGAAGGTGAAGATACAGGGTCAAGGTCCCATAAATTTAACCCCCTTACTTAATGGGTATATCCGTCAAGTTAAAACAGGTGAGCCGGGGAAGCAGGAGACTTTGGACCGTGCCGATATCTCTTCTGCTGCTCGCTTTTTAAGGGAGCTTCTACAACGGAGTGCGGAGCTGCCTGAAGTTCGTGAGGCTAAGGTGGGGGAGTTAAGGGCCCGTATTCTCTCTGGCACTTATCATGTATCCTTGGATGACCTAGTAGATAGCATCTTACGCGAGCTTAAGTCGTAAAAAGTAGTTTTAATGTGTATCAGTAGGCTCTAAGGGGAAGGAAAACATCCTTTATCTCCACTAGATATAATACTCTACTTCTTCTGTGGGTTTTAGCTTTAGCTCTGTATATACCTGTTCGCGTACCTTGATAAAATCATAGGCTGTTCTATCCCGCGGGTAGCCCAAGGGTACAGGTAGGATGGTTTTTATCCGTCCTGGATGAGGAGACATGATTATTATCCGTTCTGCTAGGTAGACGGCCTCCTCGAGATCGTGGGTTACGAAAACTATGGTTGGTCGCCTTTTAAGCCACAACCGGATGAGCTCTTCCTGAAGCCTAAAGCGGGTGAAGGTGTCCAGGGCGCCAAAGGGTTCATCCAGGAAAAGGATTTCAGGCTCTACCGCTAAGGCCCTGGCGAGGGCTACGCGCTGTTGCATCCCACCTGAAAGCTCGTGGGGATAATGATGTTCAAAACCTTCTAATCCCACCAGGCGGACCATCTCGCGTGCTCGTTTTTCCCTTTCCGGCCGGGGAACCCCTTTAACCTCTAGACCAAAGCCCACATTACCTAATACAGTGCGCCAAGGGAACAGGCCGTAGCTTTGAAAGATGGCTATATTTCGTGGGTCGGATCCAGTTACAGGCCTACCATTAATTAGCACCTCGCCAGAGCTAGGCCGTTCGAAACCGGCTAAAATGTTAAGGAGAGTCGATTTGCCGCAACCGCTGGGCCCTAGGATACAGGCGAATTCTCCTGAACCAATATTTAAGGAAATATCGCGGAGGGCGGTTATCTTTTCCGCCCGCCCGCTGTTATATACTTTGGATACACCCTGTACCACTATCATAAAGCCTGCCCCCATCTTCGCTTAATATATCTTTCTACCCACCAGATGGTGCGATCCAGAAGAAGCCCCAACGTCCCTATGGTAAGGATGCCAGCCAGTACAAGCTCAGTGCGCAAAGAATTGCGGGCATCAACTATAAGAAAGCCTAAGCCTGAACGGACTCCTAACATTTCGCCTGCCACTAAGAAAACCCAAGCAGAACCTAAGGCCAGGTGTAACCCCATGGCGATATGAGGGAAGGAAGCGGGAATCACCACCTTAAGCAGGATGTCCTGCTGGCTTGAGCCGAAGTTTTTGGCTACCTTCAGATAAAGGGGATGCACTTGCTTTACTGCAGCTTGGCTTGCAAGGAGCAGGGGGAAAAAGGCAGCTATAAAGATTATAATTACGGCTGGAAGTTCCCCTATGCCGAACCAAAGGGCTATCAAAGGGAACCACGCTATAGGAGAGATGGGCCGGAGGAGCTGGATTAAGGGATCGACGGCAGCCCCTATCTTACGGTACCACCCTAGGACCAGGCCGCAAGGAATAGCCACTAGGGCGGCCAGAAGATAGCCGGTAAAGAAGCGGAGGAGGCTTGCGGATATATGCATAAGCAGTTGCCCACTTAATATACCCTGCCCTAGGCTTTGGGCAACCTGTAAGGGTGGCGGGAAGAGGTAGACAGGATATATCCCGCTCCAAGCCACCAGTTGCCATATAATGATAACTCCAGCTATTAATAGGATGGCCATTACTTCACCCCTCGGTAGGCTTGGGTGATGAAAGAGGTATCTACAAGGGTGTCTAAGTTAACAGGGTGAGCTAATAGACTTCCCTTCTTACCTTCCCAGGGCAGCTCGATAAGGGCATTTTGTAAAGCTTCAAGTTCTTCTTTTGAGGGAGTAAGATTGCTATAGGATATCCAGGATAAAGACTTTTCCCATAGCGGGCGTTCTATAGCTAGATATTTTTGTGCTATTTCTATAGCTTGATCTTTGTTTTTCTCGACGAAATTTCCCGCTTCAACTAAGGCAGCCACTATTTGTTTTACTGTCTCAGGATTAGCCTCAACAAACTTAGAGTTCATCACCAGGCCGCAGCAGATCCAGTTGGACCAGATGTCTTGGGCTCGAAGCAGAACTTGGCCGGTACCGGAGGTTACGGAACGGGCGCCGAAAGGCTCGGCTACGATATAGGCTGCTATTTCCTTTCGAGCCAAGGCGGCCGGCATTTCCGGCGGGGCCATTTCTACTTTTTCTACCGCATTGTAATCTAGCCCCGCTTGGGTTAACGCCCGGTAAAGAAGGATATTATGGCCTGAAAGGCGGTGGGGAATGGCTACACGTTTTCCTTTAAGCTGAGACACCGAAGAGATTTCTTTAGCCGCCACCAGGACATCCCCATTCCGGTGGCTTAAACTTAAGATTTTCAGCGGAACACCGCGTTCGTACCCTACGAGGGCTAGTTCTAGCATGGTAATGGCGCCTTGGATCTGCCCCGAATTTAAAGCCTCAGTCAGTTCTGGCCAGGAGCTGAACCTTACCAGCTCTAACTTAAATCCCTCAAACTTTCCCGCCTTTAAATTGTCAGCCACGATCAAGGGTAGAGAATGAGTGATGGGTAGGTACCCAAGTTTGATTATCTTAGTTCGCTCATTAATTTGCTCACCTTCTTTTTTAATGCCGCATCCGGTAAAAAGAGTTAAAAAGAGGACCAAACTAATTAAAAGATTATACCGCCACCGCATCCTCTATCTTCCCTCCGTCCTTCTTTTAGAAGCTTTACTTCCACCCTAGAGACCAGCGCTGACGCTTAATATGCATTTTGATAGCTTGAGCGGCTAGTTCAGGGTAAGGTTCAGTGAAAATCTTGGCGCCTAGGAGTTCTTTAAGATCTTCCCCGGCGAAAAAGTCAGTTACCTCAGTACTGCCACGGTCTAGATCGTCTATGCTGGTGGCTTCCTCCCGCAGGGAGGGTAAGGGTACGGGGAGCGGGCCAGGAAAGCCTATGAAGTTGCTTATTCCGTGGGTTAGGAAGCTCACCCCTTGTCCTACTGTTTTTTCATTCCCTGGTTCTGGCCCTACGAAAGCCAGGGGCATCTGGGCTAGAGGGGCACCGGTGGCCTGAGCTACAGTGAAGAATAACCGTAAGGTCCTGGTGTTATCTACGCACCCACCCACAGCTAGAACAGGAGGTATCCCTAACTCCCGGCACACCCTCTTTAACCCTGGCCCAGCTAAATTGGCTGCCTCGGGGTCGCACAGGCCAGCATTGAGCAGGGCGTGGGAGCAGCAGCCGGTAGTAGTTACCAGGATATCGCCTTCGATCAATTTGCGGGTTATAGTTACGTGGCTATGTTCATAGGGCACTTTTGGTGTATTGCAGCCCACTACAGTGGCTAGCCCTTTGATAGTACCCTCCTTAAGGAGACGGGCTATTTTGTCTTCTCCCCCGAATCTTTCTAGGATGGCTTCCAGGCTCCAGCCAACGAGGGCTTGTGTAGTTGAAGAGGGAATGAAGATTTTGTTCCGGTCCCGGCGGGCGTATGCCTCGATGGCTAGCCTAGCTACCTGTAGGGCGTCTTTATCTAATGTTTCCGGTCTTTCCGGATCGAAGGGGATATGAACTGCGCCAGGTATACGGTTGGATGGGCAAGTAGTGATTATCTGAGTGCCGAAGCAGTCAGCTACGATCTTTAATCCAGGGATAACACACTGCATGTCTACTATGACTGCATCGACAGCTCCTGTACCTAGGGCTAATTCCTGGCCCATTATGTTGGTTACGGTGGGTATCCCGTAACGGGCAAGCAACTCGTCTCCTGTACAGCACATCCCGCCTACTACGATCCCCTTGGCCCCTACCTTATGGACCAACTCTTTTATCTCCGGTGTATTAAGTTTTTCCAAGACCTTCTCTACCATCACTGGGGAATGGCCGTGGAGGAGAATATTTACGTGATCCGCTTTTAGTACCCCATAATTAACCCGGGCCAGCTTAGGCTCTGGTATTCCGAAGAGTATTTCGGTGGCTAAGGAGGAGGTGAAAAGGGTGGCATAGCAATAGGCCAGGGCTGAGCGCAGTTCCTGGACAGCCATTTCCTTCCAGTCCGTACAGCCACCCAAGGTAGTCATATGTAGAGCTTCCAACACTTCATAAGCTCCGGAGCGGGGGAGGACCCCTAGACGGCGCCAAATTTCTTTCCTGTCCTCCGGTGCATAAGCTTCAAGCAAGCGTAAGGGTTGCCAGGTAAGGCGGCCTAGGTCTTCCAGAAGTACGAAGGCAACCTTGAGGGCGGCTTCTTTAAGGTTATCCCGGCTGCAGTTTAAGCCCAGCTTATCCACCAGTTCCCATACCCTGGTTTCTCCCTTTATAGGAAGGTTCGCCCGGCCTTCAGCTGCGGCTATGATACTCAAGATAACTTCATGGGCATGGCGCCAGTGGGCGGCTAGCCCAGCTACCAGGGCCCTTAAAATGTTGGCCATGACAATGGCGTTTTCATCCCGGCCGCAGATACCGCGGCGCGCTTTGGCAGTGATACGGCAGGGGCCCCATTGGCACATCCGGCAACAAAGGTTCCTGAGGCCGTAACCGCACTGGGGCTGTTGCTTTTCGAAGCGGTCCCACAGGTTTTCAATTTTTAAGTCAGCCATATGCTCTAAAAGATCTCGAGTGGCAGGATTGGGCGTTAAAGTTAAAACTTCTTCTTTTCCGGGCATTTCGGCGTTAAGCTGGGGGTAAGGATATTTCATGGCCTAATTCCTCCGTTGTATAGAAGAGGTTATGCTCCTTGAAAGAGTTGCGTGGAGAGGTAGCGCTCGCCAGTATCGGGAAGCACCACCACTATTCTTTTACCAGCGTTTTGAGGCCTCCTACCCACTTTTAGCGCAGCGTAGGCAGCAGCTCCAGCCGAGATGCCCACTAGCAACCCTTCTTCCCGGGCCAGGCGGCGGGAGGTTTCCATGGCTTGCTCGGAAGTCACCTGGATGATCTCATCTATAACATCTAGGTTGAGGATTTCAGGGATGAATCCTGCCCCTATACCTTGTATCTTGTGCGGACCAGGCATACCACCAGACAAGACTGGAGATTCCGCTGGCTCCACAGCTATGATCTGTACCGAGGGGTTGCGTTCCTTAAGTACTTCCCCTACTCCAGTGATGGTGCCTCCTGTACCTACGCCACCTACGAAAATGTCCACCCGGCCTCCTGTATCAGCCCAGATCTCTTCAGCAGTGGTCCGGCGGTGGATGGCCGGATTGGCGGGATTGCGGAATTGCTGGGGTATAAAGGATTTCGGATATTCCTTGGCCAGCTCATAAGCTTTACTTACAGCACCTTTCATCCCTTCCGACCCAGGGGTAAGGACCAGTTCGGCCCCGAAAGCCTTAAGAAGGTTACGGCGCTCGATACTCATAGTCTCCGGCATGGTAAGTATAAGCTTATATCCCTTCACTGCGCAGACAAAGGCTAAAGCGATCCCTGTGTTGCCGCTGGTGGGTTCGATGATGACGGTGTCCTTGTCTATGAGTCCCTGCTCTTCTGCCGCTTCGATCATGGCCAGGCCTATCCGATCTTTAACGCTGCTTAGGGGATTGAAGGATTCTAGTTTGGCGATTATTTCAGCACCTGTGTTGTTTATCCTGTTCAGGCGAACTAAGGGGGTGCGGCCGATGAGTTCAGTGATGTTGTTATAGATCCTTTCCATGATATGGGCCTCCCTATCTCAAGATTTTGTTTAGAGCTTTTAACTTGATTAGATTTGATTAAAGTTGGCGGGCTGGATTAAACTTAGTGCAAGTTTCTAGATAAAACCGACCGGAATACTTATAATTAGTCTTTAAAGATATTTTAAATTCCAGGAGCGGGGCTGTCAAGAGTATAGGCTAATAAAGCAGAGCTTTCCTTAGCGCGCAGGCCTGCCTACGTTAACGCACCATAATAATAGACCCTATTGCCAAAGAGGAATTAGCAGATATATGTCGAACTTCCAAGTATAAGGGTAAGAAATCCATCTCCCCAGAAAGGAGGGTGGACATACTGAACTTTAGGCCTTACCGGTGGGTATCCTTTAGGTATAAACCTTATTATTGGCTAGAGTATGCTTACCGTGCTTATAGCCACCGGCCACTGGTGCAAAAGAAATATATCTGGAAAAAATACGTTTTAACAAGGGAGGGGAAACAGGATGCAGGAAGAAGTGTTGCGGACGGCCATTTTGCGGTCGCAGGCCTTGAGCCAGATCTTAGAGAGGGATATCAATGCGCTTTTGAACTTGAAGCCGACAAACCTCCTGCAGAAGGAGGAGATGGTGACACTAGTAGAACAGGCAAAAGACGAAAAGTCAGGTCTGGAGATTAAAGCTATAAATGAGAACTGGAAAGTATGGGGCCAGGCTTATTCTAAAGTGTTACAGAAGTTCCAGCATATGCAAGATAGGTACGGTGAGAAAGAGATAGCTGAGCTTTTTGAGGAAGTCCATAATAAAATGGTTGCTGAGGGAAAATCACCAAGTGGAGAACAGGCCTCCGGGAACACCTCGCTATAACAAGATTTTTCCTCGGTGTGGAGCCCATAGAGCTCATACATCGCTTTATGGATGAAGAAGTCCGGCGGTTTGCCTGGGGCCACCGCTTGCTGCGGCACGACTATGAGACGGCTAGGGCTTTTTCTGAGCTTTATCGCCGGGAGGGTTTGGAGGAGCAGGCCCTTTTGGAAGTAGTGCTACATATAGCTGCTGACTACTGGATAATTTCCCAGGAGGACTACGAGATCATGAAATCACTGTACCCAGGCAAGCCCCGGAGGACACGAAAGTGAATGCGTGGGGGTAAAGGATCACCCCCGATTTTTAATTTGTATGGCTGACCGGATACTTTGTTCTTAAGTTTTGTTATTCTCTCCCGATAATTTGTTAAAGAAAGGTTATTAGCGAATAAAGGCGGGGAGGGCAAATGGCCAAGGCGGCCGGAACGCTGGCCTATTTGTCCCGCGAGCTAGATATACTGCTTAAGGTGCGGGAACTCTGCCTTAAGGAGCAGGAGTTTTTGCGCCGGGATGACCTTACGGGTATAAAGGAAACAGTTAAGGCCCAAGAGGAACTTTTAAAGGAACTAGCCACCCTAGAAAAGGAAAGGCGGCTTTGGGAGGAGGCCAGGGAAGCTAAGGCGCAAGAGGAAGGCGTTCTTGAGCTTCGGCAAAAGATGGAGGCTTGCGCCCGAGATATTAAGGAAATTAATGAAACCAATATGTTGCTTATCCGGCAGTCCCTGGCATACGCTAAGAAAATTATGGGCCTTTTAAGCCGGTATCTTAATGGGCGGCCGGCTATACTGGATGAGCAGAGGTGATAATAGTGCCGGGCGGCACTTTTTTTGGGATCAATACTGCCCTGCGGGGGCTCATGGCGCAGGAGAAGGCCCTCCAGACTACAGCTCATAATATTGCCAACGCTAGTACTCCGGGGTATTCCCGCCAGCGGGTGGTAATGGTACCTGCAGCGGCTTATCCGGTGCCCTCTATGAACCGGCCCGGCGGCCAGGGCTGGCAAGTAGGGACGGGGGTGGAGGTCCAGGAAGTAAGGCGCGTAAGAGATGAATTTCTAGACACCCAAATACGCTATGAGACCCATGCCCTGGGAGCCTGGGAACGCCGGCGAGACGCTCTGCAAGAGATCGAAGAAGTTTTTGCCGAGCCTTCGGATACCGGGTTTAACACTATTTTAAACCAGTTCTGGGCTAGCTGGCAGGAGCTATCTAAAAACGCGGAGAGCTCGCCGGTGCGGACGACAGTAGTGGAGACGGCTACTGCCCTGGCTGAGGCGTTGCGCCACACCCACCAGCAGTTAGAGACCATCCGCGAAGATTTAAACCAGATGATGGAGATAAAAGCCACAGAGGTCAATACTCTAGCCCGGCAAATTGCCGACTTAAATAAACAGATTGTAGCCATTAAATTAGCCGGCGACCAGCCCAATGATCTCTTAGACCAGCGGGACAAGCTTTTGGATGAGCTGGCCCGGATTATCGATTTTAAGGTTAAAGTAGAAGATAATGGGGCAGTACAGGTGCTCCTGGCTGATTCTTCTCAGGAATACACTATAAATTTAGTAGAAGTAGACTCAAATGGGAATCTAATCCGCACCTTGACCTATAGCCGCGATCCGGTGACTAATAATACAGTGCTCTCTTTAAGTGACGGGACCCCCTTTACTATAAATAATGGGGAATTGAAGGGGTTGGAAGCAGCCCGGGAGCAGCTAGAAACTTTTAAAACGGATTTAAATACCTTGACCCGAAGCCTGGCAGAGAGGATAAATGATCTCCACGCAGCAGGTAAAGATTTAAATGGTGCACCGGGCGAAGACTTTTTTATAACGCTGGATGGGAGCTCCACTTTTACCGCTGCTAATATAGACGTAAACCCGGCTATCAAGCAGGATGTAACTAAGGTGGCCGCAGCTATTGATGGAGGACCGGGCGATGGCAGTAATGCCTTAAAAATAGCACAGCTAAAAAGCGAAGGGATAAGCGAGCTAGGTGGGGTCACCTTTGGGGATTACTATAAGAATTTTACCGCCCGCCTGGGAGTGGCAGCCCATGAGGCGGTGCGCATGGCTACTAACCAAAAATCGTTAGTAGACCAGCTTATTAACCGCCGGGAGTCCATATCTGGAGTCTCCCTGGATGAAGAGATGGCCTATATGATCCAGTTCCAGCATGGGTATGAAGCGGCGGCCAGGGTTATAACCACCTTGGATGAAATGCTAGATACCCTCATAAATCGCATGGCAGCGCATTAACTTCTAAGCCTTTAAGAGGTGGTAAGTTTTATGCGCGTCACCAACCAGATGCTTATAAATAATCTCCTCACCAATATAAACCATAACCTGGAAATCTTGAGCCGCACCCAGAAGCAGCTTTCCTCAGGTAAAACGGTCAGCCGGCCTTCCGATGATCCCATCATTGTAGCCCGGGTCCTCGCTTTTAAGACAGCCCTGGCTGAGGACGAGCAATATAGCAAAAATATGGATGATGCCCGAGGTTGGCTGGACGCCTCGGAGGGTGCTCTAAACATGGCTACTTCTACCTTGCAAAGGGCTAAAGAACTTGCTGTATATGGGGCCAACGGTACCCTACCCCAAGCTTCCCGGGAAGCCCTAGCAGCCGAGGTTGACCAGCTCATCGATGAGCTAATCCAGACAGCCAATACTTCTTATGGAGGACGCTATCTTTTTGGCGGTAGCTACACCACCTTACCCCCTTTTAGCCGGGCGGGAGGCATAGTAGTTTATAATGGCGATGATAAGGCCCTGGAGTGGGAAGTAGCTCCCCAGGTAACCATGGCTGTTAATGAAAATGGAAACAAAACCTTTATGCAAGCAGTTGATAGCGATGGAGATGGGGTGCCTGATAAAAGTATTTTCCAGGTACTCCAGGATCTTTACCAGGCTTTACTAGATGGTAACTACCCTGGGTTATCTAAAACTTTAGGTGAGCTGGACCAGGCTATAGACCATATCCTTAACATCCGGGCTACCTTAGGAGCTAAGAGCAACCGGGTAAGGATGGCCCAGGAGCGCCTCTTTAGTGCCAAAGCGAGCCTTACAGAAACCATGTCCAAACTGGAGGATATAGACCTGGCGGAAACGGTTATGAATTATAAAAATCAAGAGAATGTCTACCAGGCAGCCCTAGCTACAGCGGCCATGATACTCCAGCCCACTCTTATTAATTACCTGCGTTAGTCCTATTCCTCTTTAGTAGAAACTTTAAAGAGGTGATTCCTTGTGTTTCGTTTTTCTAAGGTAGCTCTGTGGCTAGTAGCTTGCGCGCTGGCCATTATTTTATTTTCCCAGCCAGCGCTAGCTGCTATTAGCCTGCAGGTAACAGTAAGTGGTGCTCCGGTGAGTAATGGGGAGATTAAATTAGTAAGCACTAAAACGGTGACCATTTCCGTTTATGATAGCGCGGGAGAGGCTACCTCAGTACTCATAAACAATAAGCAAGCTACTTCGGTGGTAGGGAAAGCCTATACATGGGAATATGGGTTTTCTCTCCTGCCGGGTAGGAACGATATAAGCGTAGTGGCTCAAAGTGCAAGCGGGACAGCTTCCTTTAATTTTAGCTTGATGTACGTTACCACGCCTGTACCGGGGCTGACCTATGAGGTGCCTTCGCTACCGCCTAGCGGCAGAATAGAGGCCTTCAACCGGGCAGTAACCTTAAGCTACCCCAGGGATAATCTCCTGGTAGATGGCAATGGGCAGCTATGGGGAGATGCTCCAGGAGAGGATACCAAGATTACTTTTGAGATTGTAAGCGCATCTAGCCGGCCTGATAATTATCACCTGCTGGTAAGCCCTGGTATCCCTTACCTTCTTAAGATTTCAGTGGCCCAAGGGGTATACTTAATGCAACCGGGGGAGCTTACTCTGCCTTACGACCCTCAGGTAAGCCCTGCAGCCGCAGATGGTTTGGCCATTTGGTTTAGCCCGGATCAGAACTTTGCCGATACCAATAATTACATTCTAGGCGGGTATGTAGATATAAGCAAGCATACGGTGACAGCCCCCTTCCAGTTTAGCGGGGCTGGAACTGGATACTACGGGGTTTTCTTGGCCCAGAGGAGTTTTGGTGAATTTAGCGATCCTGCCCTGGATGTGGCCTGGTCTTATCCCTGTGTTATGCCTTTATGGGCTAAAGGGGTAGCTGAACCCTTACCCCTGGACCGGACCGATGGCAATTTTGGCTTAGTTAATAATGTAAACCGCTTAGAATTTGCTACTATGCTCGTTAAGGGTTTAGGGTTACCGCTAACTAAGAAACCGAGCTCTCAAGCTGAGCAAATATTTAATGATGGGCTCTTTAACGGGAAATATTTTTACCAGGCCTTGCCCGAAGATATAAGCTCCTCTTATTTCGGCAATTACTCTACCCCTAGCACTCCCTACCGGATTTATGACGCTTTCCATATGCCGGTGCAGTATGCAGAGACGGCCGCCAAGAACGGCATAATAGTGGGGTATAGCGATGGAACCTTTAGGCCAGCCCAAGAGCTAACCCGCGAAGAGGCTGCAGCTATACTGGCCCGGGTGGCAGGGCTTAAACTATTGGATGACGGGGAGAGGGTTAAGCAGGAGCTTGCTAATACCTTTGAAGACGCAAACTTAATCTCCCCCTGGGCTGCCTCTTCAGTGCTAGCCGTATACAAAACCAAGCTTATGGTGGGAAAACCAGGCGCAGGGAAACTTTTAAAGTTTGATCCCCAAGGTAAGCTTACCAGGGCTGAAGCTTTAACTCTGACCTACCGCTTGCTTAAGAAGCTAAGGAAGTTATAACCCCGCTTTAGAAGACCTTTTTAAGGTTGTTGATGAAGGCGCAAGTTACCTGAAGCAAGAAACAATGCGTTTGGATTTTTGGGGCTAAAGTTAAAGAGATAGGTGGCGATGAAATAGAGAAGAGAGCCGTAAAAGCTTCGCGATATCCGACGGGGCGGCCGACCGGCGGCTCGCGGGGCAAAACGGTAAGACAAAGGAAAATCTTACCTTAAGGGGAGGAGGATAGGAAAGCATGGGGCTTAGGATCAATCATAACTTAGAGGCTCTTAACGCCTGGCGCAACCTCAACCAAACTTCCACCCTCTTGGCCAAGTCCATGGAAAAGCTCTCCTCAGGCTTAAGGATCAACCGGGCGGGGGACGATGCAGCAGGCCTGGCTATCTCAGAAAAGCTACGCAGCCAGATAAGGGGTTTAAATCAGGCTGTCCGTAACGCCCAGGACGGCATCTCCCTTATCCAGACGGCAGAAGGCGCTTTAAATGAGACCCACGCCATCTTGCAGCGCATGCGGGAACTAGCGGTGCAGGCGGCCAACGACACCTTAACGACTCAAGATCGCCAGGCTATTAAGGCGGAGATTGACCAGTTGGTAGCGGAGATCGATCGGATCGCTAGTACTACTGAGTTCAACACGCAAAAATTGCTTGATGGCACGTTTAGTGGTAAATGGCTCCAGATTGGAGCTAATCAAACCCAAGGGATAACTGTCACTATAGGTACTGCTTCAGCTGCCGCGCTAGGAGTGAATAGCCTCGATGTCAGCAGCAGCCTGGCGGCTAATTCGGCTATTATTAGTATTGATGCCGCTATCAGCGCTATATCTATGAGCCGGGCTAATCTCGGTGCTGTCCAGAACCGTTTAGAGCATACCATTGCTAACTTAAGCGTGGCTTCGGAGAACTTACAGGCTTCTGAATCCCGTATCCGCGACGTGGACATGGCCCAGGAGATGATGAACTTCACCAAGTTACAGATCTTGCAACAGGCGGGTGTGGCTGTGCTGGCCCAGGCCAATACGTCTCCCCAGGCTGTCTTACAGCTACTGCGGTAAAAAGTGTTTATTTTATAGAGAAGGGGAGGGCTTTACTTCGCCCTTCCCTTTTTGCTTTAGGCTGCTAAAGGTTATCTTTTGGAGGCCGATTAAAGAAATTAAGGGGTGAGGAGAGTGAAGCTTTCCCTTTGTATGATTGTAAAGGATGAGGAGGAAAACCTTCCCCGCTGCCTTAAAAGTGTGCAGGGTATAGTAGATGAGATCGTGGTAGTGGATACAGGCTCCACCGATCGTACCCCGGCCATTGCGGCGGAACTGGGAGCTAAAGTTTATCATTTCCCCTGGTCGGGAAGTTTTAGCGAGGCGCGGAACTTTTCTCTTTCCTGCGCTACAGGAGATTGGATAATTTACCTAGATGCTGATGAGGAATTAGCAGAAGGAGAGGGTAAAAGGATCAGGGAGCTTCTTTCCTCTCCCCAGGCCGATGGTTATTGCGTGCTGGTAGTTAACTTTGTAGGCGAGAAAGAAGGAATGGAAGCGGTCATTAATCCTTCACCGCGTATCTTCCGTAACCGCCCAGAATATCGCTTTACAGGAGCTATTCACGAGCAAATTATGGCCTCTATTTACTCCCAGGGAGGCAAAGTAGAGTTTACTGATATAAAGATTAACCACTATGGATATTTAAGCGCCCCCGTGCGGGGCAGGAAGAAAGTAGACCGCAATTTAGCTTTGCTGGAGAAAGCAGTGAGGGAATCTCCTGAGGATGCTTTTAACCGTTTTAACCTAGGAGTGGAGTATCTACGCCGGAGAAATTGTGCGGCTGCTTTAGAAGAATTCCGTACTGCTTTTAAGTATCTACCCGACCTGGCCGTGGGTTATGCTCCCATTCTAGTACGCAATATTGCCTTGTGCCTTAAAGAACTTAGAAAGTTTGAGGATGCTTTGCGGGTAATTGCCGATGCTAAAGAGGTTTATCCCGATTATACTGATCTTGTTTTTCTGGAAGGGCATATCTATTTGGAGCAGGGCGATTTTTACCGGGCAGAAGGTTCCTTTAAAGAATGTTTGACGCGGGGAGAGTCAGCCACCCATCATATAACTCAACAAGGGGTAGGTAGTTACTACGCTTACTTTATGCTAGGACAGTTATATGAGCGCACGGGGGACCTCTTACAGGCAGTAAAAATGTATGCCCAAGCTTTAAAAACCCATAAACGTTTTTATCCAGCCCTTGCTAACTTAACAAGGCTTCTTTTGCTTCCAGGTTCACCAGAGAAGGCTAGGATGCTTGTTTCTTCCTACATAGATTTAGAAGATGAGGAAACCCTTCTTTTATTAGCTCAAGCTTTTGCAGCCCATAAGTACTTTAAGGAAGCTTTAAGTTTTGCAGAAAAAGCCCTTGAGTTAAATCCTTTTTCTATAAAAGGCTACTTTATTAAAGGGGAGATACTCCTTAACTTAAAGTATTATCCTAAAGCTTTAGAAGCCTTAGCCCAGATACCGCCTGCTAGTTTCCTTTATCCTAATGCTCTTTTAGCCCGGGCTTTTGCTTTAGCTTTGGAGGGGAAGAAAGAAAAAGCCAAAGAGGAGCTGGTTAAGTTACCCGATAAGTTCGATCTCCCACGCCGTGTGTACCTTGCCTTTTTAGAGCGGCTTATTAATAAAGATGGGTATATAGAAGTTTTACCAGAGGAAGAAGAAGAGGCAGCGCAAATTCTCCTAGATTTGCTGGGCAGGCTTCTCGATCTAGAGGCTTTTGAAGAATTTGAAGAAGTTCTTTCTTTGCTAGAGTTTTTACCTGCTCCTGAGCGCTTTCTTAGACTAGGAAAGTTATATCATAGCCGAGGGTTTGGTGAACTGGCGGCAGAAGAGATTATGGCCGCAGTAAAAGAGGGGAAAAAAGATGCCGAGGGGCTCGCTATACTGGGCGAGGTAGCAGCTTCTAAGGAATTGCATGAAGAAGCAGTAATATTTTATCAAGAAGCCTTACGGGAGGGGAAAGGCTACCTTAGATGGTATACTGCCTTGGTCAAAGAGCTCTCCTTTTTAGGGCGTTATGAAGAAGCCGCGGAGGTGGCCAGGAGGGGGCTAGAAGTGTTTCCTCATGCTGAACCCCTTAAAAGCCTTCTCCCCCTTCTAGAAAACATAAGCGTTAAGCGAGGAGGATGAAAAAATGGCTGATATGCGGATAGTGGGGATCTTTTCTGGACTTGATACCCAGAGCATCATAGACAAGCTCATGTCTTTAGAGCGCAAGCCTATAGAAATTCTTAAGAGCAAAGAGGCATTGTTAGAAAAGCAAAGGGAGGCCTGGGAGAAGATAGGCCAGGAGCTCAGCTCCCTGCGCGCCGCTCTATTTGACCTTACTCTTTCATCTACTTTCGCTGTCAAAGTAGCAACCTCCTCTAACACCTCTGTAGTAGAGGCTCAGGCGGCAACTAGTGCTTCGGTAGGTAAGTTCGATATTACTGTAACCCAGTTGGCCCAGGCCCAAAGCGTGGCCTCCTCAGCCTATACTGATCCGACTACTGCTCTAAATTTAAGCGGCACTTTTTCCATCAACGGTAAGAGCATAACAGTGACCACTTCGGATTCTCTTAACTCCATACGGGATAAGATTAATGCAGCTGGCGCTGGAGTTACTGCTACGGTGGTATTACAGCAAACTGGAAGCTATCGCTTAGTTATCACTAGCCAGACTACAGGGACAGCAGGAGCCATAAATTTTGCTGATGACCCTACCACCAAGGTGCTCCAGTCCTTGGGTATCCTCGATTCTACGGGAGCTATAGCTAATCAACTAGTAGCAGCGCAGGATGCCATTTTTACGGTCAATGGCCTTAATCTTACTCGCGGTAGCAATACAGTAAGCGATGCTATCCCTGGCCTTACTTTGTATCTTAAAGGAGCTGGCTCTGCTACTCTAGAAGTGAAACTCGATGGGCAATATATCATAGGTAAGATAAAGGCCTTTGTAGACAAATATAATACCCTCATGCAGGATATTTCTAGTAATATCCAATATGATGCTAACACTAGAACGGCCGGAACTCTTATAGGCGATTCTTCCCTTTCCCAGCTAGAGGCTAGCTTACGGCGTTGGGTTTCGGGATTGGTCGAGGGAGCTAGTTCCCCTTATAATAGCCTAAGCGGGATAGGGGTAAGTACATCCGGAGAGGCGCCTACCTTAGTCATCGATGAGGCCAAACTCTCGCAGGCTTTAGCTGCTGCACCCGATCAGGTAGCCTCGCTTTTTAACAAGGATTCTGGTAGTTCTTCGCCTAGCTCGGCTGACGGCGTGGCGGTACGCTTACGCAAGATCCTAGATCTCTGGCTTACTGGAAGCCAGTCAGGTGTAGGTTTCCTTAAGGCCAAAGAGGACTTTTTCTCCCAGGGTATACGGAGTATTGAAGATCAGATCCAGGCCATGGAAGAACGATTGAAGGTGCGGGAGAGGGTCCTCTGGCAGCAATTCAACGCCATGGAGGAATGGCTAGCCCGCCTTAACGCCCAGAGCACTTGGCTTGCTCAGCAATTTAGCAAGGCTGCTAACAATAAGTAAGTTAAGTTAAAGGTAAGTAAAGGAGGAGGTTTTTATGGAGATAGCTAATAAATACCTGGAGATGGCAGTTACTACGGCATCACCGGAACGCCTCATTCTTCTCCTCTATGATGGAGCTATAAACTTTCTTACCCGTGCTATGGAAGCTATTTCTGCCCGCGATTTTACAGAAGCTAACCGCCTTATTATCCGGGTGGAGGAGATTATAACTGAGCTTAAGAATTCTCTAGATACCTCTTACGAAATAGGTAAATCCTTGGAGAAGTTTTATGATCTCCTATTGGCTAGACTGTTTGCGGCCAACGTGGCCAAAGACCGAGAGGTGTTGCTAGAAGTGCAAAGGTACTTGAAGGAGATGCGATCTACCTGGGAAGAAGCTATTAAACAGGCAGCTCCTTGTTTAACTTCTTTTTCCTCTAAGGGGTTGGAGGTGTGAAGTTTGCCTGAAAGGTTTTTGCGGGCTTGGCTTAAACTGGCCCGAGCCCAACGAAAGGCTATAGCTGAAAGGCAAGGAGAAGATTTAGAGCATATCTTAGCCGCCAAAGAGCGGCTAAGCCTCCTACTTTCCCAAAAGCTTGCGATTTATCACCCCGGCGACCAGTCTGCCTGTTTAGTAAAGGAAATCCTGGCCGAGGAGGAAGCAGCGCGGGAGGAGTTAGTCCGTTGGCGGGAAAAGGTAGCAGAAGAGTTTTGCCAACTACAAAAGTGGCGGGAATTAATCCAACACCAGAGAGCCTTAGCACCTGTCAGGAATAGGTTGTTTGAACGGCGTTGCTGAGGGGATGGTAATTGATGGTACGCTATGGTATTATATGGGAGGGCTCCTTTTTTGTCTATCATAGCTTGGCATTAGTTAACCGGGAACTCGTCCTTGCTTTGCTCCAGGACGAGCACTTAGAGATAGGGATTAAACCTTATGAGCCTGATGAGTTTGAGACCTCAATTGATCCACGTTTTGCTCTTTTGGCATCGCGTGTAAACCAACGTCCCGCACACGTAGACTTTACTGTCCGCCACCGCTGGCCCCCACTGCTGAGTGCTGCTGAAGGGCGTCTTATATGGATCCAGCCCTGGGAATACGGTTCCCTTCCTGTGGCTTGGGTAAGGTTTGCCAATAGCCCTGCGGTGACAGAAGTATGGGTACCTTCGAGCTTTGTACGCGAAACCTACATCCAGAGTGGGGTTGACCCTGAGAAGGTTAAGGTGGTACCTAACGGGGTAAACACTCAAATATTTCATCCTGAAGTCCCTCCCCTTTCCTTGCCCACCCGTAAAGGTTTCAAATTTCTTTTTGCTGGAGGAACTATCCCCCGCAAAGGACCTGATGTGTTGTTAAAGGCTTACCTGAGTGCTTTCTCTGACAAGGATGACGTTTGTTTGGTCATAAAGGATTTTGGTACTAACTCTTTTTACCGGAACCAGGGAATGGGTAGCAAGATTAAAGAACTTCAAGGGCAGAAAGGGATACCCGAGATCCTTTACCTTGAGGAGAACTTTAATGAGAGGGAAATGGCTGCCCTTTACTGCTCCTGTAACTGCCTAGTGCATCCTTACCGGGGGGAGGGCTTCGGCCTTCCTATACTCGAGGCTATGGCGTGCGGGCTTCCGGTAATTGTTACTGGATATGGTGCTTGCCTTGATTTCTGCCATGAAGGAAACGCCTTGCTTATCCGAGCTAGATTAGAAGCAGGGAAAGAAAAAAGGGTAGGTGAGTTGGAGACAGTTAGTTACCCTTATTGGGCGGAACCTGATGTTGAGCATTTAATTCACCTTTTGCGCTGGGTATACGAGAATCTTGGGGAAGCGCGCGTTATAGGGAGCCGGGCAGCAGAAGAAGTGGCCAGAAGGTTTAACTGGAACGAGGTGGCAGCCAAAGCAAGAACTCGTTTTGACGAGCTTAAACAAAAGGAGAGAACCAGTAAAGCAAAGTTTTTCCAAAACAGTCCAGAAGAATTATTACAGCAAGGAGTCCAGGCCTATACAAGTGATGACAAGAAAAGAGCAGAAGAGTTCTTCCAGAAAGTTTTAGAAATAACGCCAGATAACCCAGAAGCTAATTATAACCTTGGTGTTATCCATCTCGAAAAGCGTAACTTTGAATCGGCTGCTAGATACCTAATCAATTCTCTAAAAAGCGATGCCAGTTCCCCCGAATCTTGGGCAGCCCTGGGAAGCGCCCTTGCTGGCTTAGGAGACTATGGAGCAGCCGAAATCGCTTATGAAACTGCTTTTAACCTTAAACCGGATCTCCCAGGGGTAGCCGAAAACCTGGCCACAGTAAAGGCACTTTTGAAAGAAGAATTTGATCTTTGGGCAAGCAGCTGGTATCGTGTAGAAGTAAAGCGACTGGCTGAACTTCTCCCCAAGGAGACAGAGAAAGCGGATGTACATACAATCATCGCCGCTATTGCTCATGCTTTCGAAGGAAATCCCTATATACATCAAATCATACGCGAAGAAATACTTCCCCACTTTGAGGGCTGTCAACGAATTTTAGATGTGGGCTGCGGCGAAGGTATCTTTTTAGAAATGCTGCGGGAGATAGGGGCGGAAGGAGAAGGAATAGATATCGACCCAGTGGTGGTTAAGAAAGCCCAAGCAAAGGGATTGCGTGTACAAGTAGCTTCCGCGTTGGACTTTTTGCAGGAGCGCTGCGAAGAGTATGACGGCATTATGCTGGGCCATATCATTGAACACTTTTCTGGTCCCGAAGCAGTAAAGTTAATTTATTACTGCAGTCGGGCTTTAAAAGAGGGGGGAGTTATAGTAATCAGAACTCCTAACTTTACTAAGCCCGAAGTGTGCCTTTCCTCTTTTTGGCTTGATATTTCCCATGTCCGGCCTTACCCTCTACCGCTTTTAGAGATTATGCTAAAAAGTTTGGGATTTAAGGTGCTGTATAGTGGCACTATGCCAAGTACCAATGAAGTAGATATACTAGTGGTAGGCCAGAAGGGAGAAAAGAAAGCTGCTTCGCAACTACAAGTAATATGGCGAGGACATTTTTACGACATGAGCGGCTATGGAGATGAAGCGCGGGGGTTTGTCTTTGCTCTCAGTAAATACCCTTTAAAGGTTAAAACAGTCCCTATATGGTTAAAAGAAGATGTAAAAGGGATTCTTACTGAAGAAGAAAGGCGCAGACTACGGTTGCTGGAGCAGAACTCAGTGAAGAACTCTCAACAAAGCTTGATTGTAGTGCATCATCTTGTTCCTGCCGCAACTTTTGGGGAAGTGGCAAACGAGTATTTCCCTGGAGCAGTCAATATCCAACGGATCATGTTTGAGACAGATCGGATTCCGGAAGAGTGGGTAGATTACCTTAACAGGATGGATGAGATTTGGGTTCCCTCACAGTTTAACGTAGAGACTTTCAGCGCTTCAGGCGTGAGAGAAAAAAAACTTAAAGTTGTACCAGGAGGAATCGATCCTGAACTCTTCAGCCCGCAAGCTGAACCCCTTGACCTGCCTGTAAGGCAAGGAGGCTTTATCTTTCTCTCGGTGCTTGATTGGATTGATCGGAAAGGATGGGATGTGCTCTTAACAGCTTATCTTACTGAATTTAAACCCCAAGAAGAGGTCGTACTACTTATTAAAGCCTCCAGGCTAAACCGGTACAAGCCCGGTACATTAGAGGGGCAAATTTACTCTTTCATACGGGAGCGCTTAGGCTTGAACCCGGAGAAAATCCCTAAGATAGCCCTCCTAAAGGGAAATATAGAATACCGCCGTATGCCAAGCCTTTATATGGCTTGCCATGCTTTTGTTTTGCCTTCACGGGGAGAGGGATGGGGGCGCCCCTACCTGGAAGCTATGGCTTGTGGCTTGCCCACCATCGGTACCAAGTGGAGCGGTAACTTAGAATTTATGACGGAGGAAAACAGCTTTCTTATTGAAATAGAGGGTCTAGAGGAGGTTCCGAACGATACTGATGTTCCTCTTTACTGGGGCCACCGCTGGGCTAAGCCCAGCGTAGAGCATCTTCGCCAGATCCTGCGCTATGTTTTTGAACATCAAGAGGAGGCGCAAAAAAAGGGTAAGAAAGCAAGGCAAGATGTTTTAGAAAAATGGACGTGGGAGAAAGCAGCAGAAGTGGTGTTGCAAGAGTTACAAAAATATACTAAGCTGTAAAGCTTGAACTAGAGGGAGAGGTTTAAGGATGGGCCTTAGCCTTCTTGAGTACCGGGCAAACAACAAAAGGGCCCTGCGGGTGGTCTTCGTGGGCGATTTCTTTTGCCAGGGTCCTCGAGCAGAGTTTAATCGACAGCTAGCGCTAGCCCTTAAAAATGAGGGGGTAAAGTTGGCAATTGTAAACCGGGGATCCTGGGAAATAAGGGCCAGCGAGTTGGTGGAATTGCTGGAGCAATCCCTGCCTCCTGATTACGAATTTTGTCTTTGCTGGGAAGGGGAAGAGATTGGGGCAGATGAGCAAAGCATTGTCTGGCTGACCCAAGCTCAGGAACACTGCCAGAGAGGTAACCAGCAGGTCTTATCAATAGAAAAGTTTAAAATTCCTGGTCGGCCTTGGCAAGAGGCAGCCCGCCTTTTAAAAGAATATCTTGAAGGCCTGCGGGGCAAAGTCAGTGAGATAGAGCTTTCACCCAAGCGAATTTACGTTTACCCTCCCTCTTTGTCACAAAAAGTTGAAGGGCACGAGCAAAGCGTTTTTGGTGTGTTTAAAGTGACGGAAATTCAAGACTATCCCTCTTTTTCTTCAGATGTAGAACCAATTGTAGAACCAATGAGCTGGGTTTTTATACTAGAAGAGGGAGAGGTCCCCATGTTGGAAGATCGTGATTCCTGGGAGAAAGTTTTCCTTTATCCACCGCGGAAGTTATCGCTGCTGGAGGCGATACCTCTTGAGCTTGGAGGCTTAGGAAACCTAATACTTCCTTCTCTTCGTCTCTTAGAGGGGAGGGAGGCTATGGCCTGTAAGGAATTTTTAGAAGAAGTACCCTTTCTCTACTGCCAGCAGTGGAAACCCCTGCGTCTGTTACGGTCTCCCCTACTGGGGTATGGGCGATGGGAAAGGATGAACCGTTCCTATCTTCAAGTAAAACCGCCCTACCATCACCGCTTACATTTACAGGCTGTTGACGCTGCAGCCACAGGGAAAGTTTCAGAGGCCATAGCTGCCTTCAAAGAGGCTTATAGAGCGGCCCCAGAGCCTCACAAGGCCTTGATACTGCGAAATCTCTCCTTAAGCCTTATTTCCTGGAGACGTTTTGATGAGGCTTTTCTCCTTCTGGAAGATGGTATAAAGTTTTATCCCGCCTATACCGACCTCTACTATCTTAAGGCCTTAGCCTTTTACCAACTTCGATGTCGTGACGAGCTTCTTCAGGTATGCTCTAAAGCCATAGAGAAAGGAGAAGCTACTCCATGGTTTTACAGTGATCCTGGTTCTGGAAGCTATAAGGCCTTTTTCCTCATGGGGGAAGCGTACTATGAAAAGGGAGAGTTAGAGAAAGCTGCTGCAGCCTACTATGAGTCTTTATTCCGCAATCCCTATTTCTTGCCAGCTCTCGAGAGGTTGGGACGTATTGAGTTTAAGCCAAAAATAGTTCCGCGCTTTGCTAAGGCATTGGCTCAGATTCTTGACCTTCGTCATCCACCAACCAGAACCCTTCTGTCGCAGTATTTTGGTCCGACAGAGTTGGCGAACGCGGGCGATCTTACCCCCTTACTTTAGATTTTTATCTGATTGCCGATTTAAAAAATACAGTGTAGGAACTTTGGGAGGGGAGGCAAAGCATGCGGGTGGAAGGCGTGGATCCGCTTATTCTCAACCAAGTTCAGGTACAGCTACAAAAGCCATTGGTACCAGATACTAAAGAAGTAAATATTTTGACTGATAAAGATAGAGAAAACTCGCAAGGGCAGGAATTTGCCCGTGAGCATCTTGAGCACTCGATAGCTAAACTAAATGCTGCGGCAGAATTATTTAATATTGAGCTGCGGTTTAAGGTAGATTATGAAAAAGGTGAGATTTATGTTTTGGTTATAGATATAACTCAAGGCAAAGTTATTAGGCGTATACCACCTGAGAATGCGCTTAAAATTGCAAACCAAATGCAACAATTGGTTGGATTACTTTTGGATGTGTTGATTTAAAAAGCTCTTTTTCCTGGGACTTAAATAAGGAGGTTTTAAGAAATACAATGAGCCGGCATATTGCTATAACTAAGCTTTCCAGCCGTGGACAGATAGTTATCCCTAAGGAGATTAGGAAAATCCTGGCCTGGGAAGCAGGAGATCACGTGGCTGTAGAGCTAGAGGGGGACCACGTTATCTTGCGGCGGCTTTTGCTTAAGGAGCTTTCCAAGGAAGAACCGTCAGAGCAAAAGCGAGAGGAAGCCGCTAGCTTAAGAATATAAGGGCTTTAAGTTAGCTTGACGGATGAGGTAGAGAAATGCTAAAAATAAGGTATGTAGACACGTGTAAGGGGGGCCAAAATAAAAGCTTCCCTTTTTTAATGTTGTTTGAAAGGGGGATATTATGGACCTAAAAGAAGAGATCGCCCAAGCGGTAGCGCAGGAGACAGGTATTGAGACTACTAAGAGGGATATAGAGGAAGTCCTTTCTAGTCTTTTAGTGACTTCCCATTTCTGGGAGATAGTTCAGCTTGCGCGCCAGCCTTTTAATGTAGTGGTATGTACGATAAAGATATTAGGACAGAAGGGCTGGATAGAAGTAGGAAAGGATGGGGCTATTAATCTTACCCCTTCTGGACAAAAGGCAATAGAAGGGAAGGGAATAAAGCCCAAAAAAGTTTATCGTTGCCGAGCTTGTATGGGCCGGGGCGTAGGTTTAGAAGGGCTAGAAGAGGTATTAAAGCGGTTTAAAGAAATTGCCGCCCACCGGCCGGAGGCTATTATAGAATATGATCAGGGATATGTGACACCGGAGACTACGGTAAGCCGTATAGCTCTTTTGGCTGACAGGGGAGATTTGGAAGGGAAAAAACTTTTAGTATTAGGCGATGATGATCTGGTGAGCTTGGCAGCAGGCCTTTCAGGTCTGCCGCAGGAAGTAGTGGTTTTGGAGATCGATGAGAGGCTTCTTAATTTCATAAACGAGGTAGCGCAGCGGGAAAACATGCCAGTTAAGGCCGAAAGATACGATTTCCGCCAACCTTTACCTTCCCAATATGTAGGATACTTTGATACTTTTATTACGGACCCGCCGGAAACCTTAGAAGCTTTGGAAGTATGCCTTAGCCGGGGATTGGCTAGTCTCAAAGGGGAGGGTTGCGCCGGGTATTTTGGTTTAACCCATGCTGAATCTTCCCTTAAGAAGTGGAATCGGCTCCAGCAGCTTCTAGTAGGAAAGTTTAAAGTAACCATCACGGATATTATTGAAGACTTTAACCAGTATGTGAATTGGGATTATCTCCTTCCCAGCCTTAAGGCGAAGCTCCCCTTTGTTGAGGTAGAGCCCCAGATGAATTGGTACCATTCGGCCATGTATAGAATACAGGTTTTGGAACGGGTGGAAGCGGTTAAAAACGAACCGGCCGCTTGCGAGCTTTATGTAGATGAAGAGGCTCTTATTTATGGAAGCCAGGGTAGTTAAAAATTTTAACCAAAACTTTAGCTAAATTTTGGAGAACCCTGCAGGATTTTGGCATTTTGTGTTGAATAAGTATTAACCATCAAGGTAAAAATTTCTTACTTAGCGCTCCGTTAAGGGCAAGCTCTCCGAAAGGGGATGCGCGCAAAGCCATGGGTCTAAGGCTCCGGTGGCCCGAGTAGCTTCCCTGGGCTTACCGGGGCTAAGATCGCCAGGCTGCCGGGGCTGGAAAGCTTGTAGTTTGCCCGCCCTTGTTCGGAGCGGGCTTTTTTGGTCGTTTTAGGACTATGGTCCCATAGAAAAATAGGGACTTTAGCCTCCTACACTTTTTACCAATTTCTTATTACACTGTTGGATAAAGGTGAAAAACAGGAGAAAGAAGGGAAAGAAGGGTGTTTTTGTCGGCGGTAGGGGAGGCCTTACGAAAAGTCCTCGAAGCTGCTGCTCTACGGCAGCGGGTTATCGCCCATAACTTAGCCAACGCCAATACACCAGGCTTCAAGCGCTATTACGTCACTTTTGAAGAAAGCTTAAGGCGCGCCTTGCGCGGGGAACAGGGATTGACGTTGTACCGGACGCATCCCAGGCACCTACCGGGCTCTGGTCCTGAAGTAGAACCGAGGGTAGAGCAGGATCGCTTCACTGCTATGCGCCGGGACGGTAATAATGTAGACATCGAGCGGGAAATGGTGGAGCTGGTTATGAATTCCTTGAATTATAACCTCGCTGTACAACAGTTAAACGGGCGTTTAGGGATGTGGCGCTATGTTATCAATGAAGGGAGGCGGTAAAATTTGGAGCTTCTCCCTGGCTTGGCTATCAGCGCTTCCGGGCTTACGGCCGAGCGCTTGCGGCTGGATCTTATAGCTAGCAATTTAGCCAATATCTATACCACCCGGACGGCCCGAGGCGGGCCCTACCGCCGAAAGGTAGCTATCTTTGCTGAACGGCTCCGGGAGCTCAAGGGGATTCCAGGGCCTCAAGCCCCAGGCTATGGTGTACGGGTAGTGGGTATTGCTGAGGATAATACGCCTCCGCGCTTAGTGTATGATCCAACTCACCCTGATGCGGATACCCGGGGATATGTTGCCCTCCCTAACATTAACGTGGTAAATGAGATGATAGACCTCATCACTGCTTCCCGGGCCTACGAGGCTAATGTAATTGCTTTTAATGCAGCTAAGTCCATGGCCTTGAAAGCTTTGGAGATAGGCCGTGTTTAAAGGAGAAAGCAGGCTGAAAAAGCGAGAGGTTGAAGGAAGGGAACGCGATGGTGCAAGGATTATCTCTCCTCCCTACTTCTCCTCCTTTGAGCTTGGGAGAAGGCCAAAGAACAAAACCGGTTGGTGCAGGAGAATTAGCAGCTTCCTTCCAAGAGATCCTCAAGGAGAAGCTAGCGGATTTAAATGAGACCCTGCAGAAGGCTGATAAACTTACTCTCCAGTACCTAGCAGGAGATATCCAAGACATACACGAAGTTATGCTGGCCTTGGAGCAAGCAGGTCTCGCCCTGCAACTGGCTGTACAAGTTAGAAATAAAGTTATCGAAGCTTATCAGGAAATTTCGCGGATGCAAGTGTAGGAGCTCTATAAAGCATGAAAGGGCGGGAGTGGCTTAAGAAGGTTACAGGGTATTGGTCTAGCCTGTCCCCGGCTAGGCGTTCGGCTTTGGCTGTGGTGATTTCGGCAGGGTTAGTAGCCATGGGTTTCTTTTTGTACTGGCTTGTAAAGCCCTCTTATGTACCCTTATTTACCAAGCTCGACCAAAGAGATGCGGCGGCTGTAGTGGAGAAGCTTAAGGAGATGAAAATACCTTACCGTCTGGCTAATGAAGGGAGTACTATTCTGGTACCTAAAGACAAGGTTTATGAGACTCGGTTGACTCTTGCAGGGGCGGGGGTGCTTAAGTCCCAGGGGCTGGGTTTTGAGCTTTTCGACCAGAATAAGCTGGGTATGACTGATTTTGAACGCCGTATTAATTACCAGAGGGCACTCCAAGAGGAGCTCCGGCGTACCATTCTTTCCCTGGAGGAAGTGGAGGATGCTAGGGTACACTTAGTTCTTCCCCAACCTAGTGTATTTGTACAAGAGAGGCAGCCACCTTCCGCTGCAGTAGTTCTTAAGTTAAAACCCCTGGCCAAGTTAGAACCCACTCAGGTACAAGGTATTATGCAATTAGTAGCGGCTAGTGTAGAAGGGCTTAAACCCGAAAATGTACACATTATTGATACTGAAGGAAGGGTGCTTTCAGCAGGCTTGGCCGAGGGGAGCCAGCTCCCAATTGGCGCTCAACAGCAGAGACAGCAAGAATTAGAACGTGCAGTAGAAAGGGATCTGGAGCAAAGGATAACGAGGCTCCTTACTTCCATTTTGGGTCCGGGGCAGGCTGTAGCCATGGTAAATGTGGAGTTGGACTTTAACCAGCAGGAGATTACCCGCCGGGAATGGGGTAAGCAAGGGGCTTTAAGGAGCGAGCAGGTGAAGAATGAACAGGGGACAGGTACCCAAGCCAGTGGTCCAGTGGGGGATATGAACCGGGAAGTACCAGGGTATGCGGCTGTAACACCTGGCTCTAGCAATTATAACAAATCGGAGACGACGCGAAACTATGAATTGGATGAAACCCAGACCCGCATCGTTTATGCTCCGGGGCAGATAAAGCGTATCTCGGCCTCGGTAGCGGTGAACGGTCCTCTAGATGCCCAAAAAGAGGAGCAGATCCGGCAGATAGTAGCTTCAGCGGTGGGTTACCAGCCAGCCCGGGGGGATCAGATTACGGTCTTAAGCCTAGCCTTTGATGATACCTTAAGGCGGAAGGCGGAAGCCGAGATGGCGGCTGCGGAGGAAGCCGCTCGCCGGCGGCAGAAGCTACAGCTCTATTTTGCGTTGGCTGGAGCGGGGGTTAGCCTTATTCTCCTTTTACTCTTCTTGCTTTTGCGACGCCGCCGGGCTGTCCCTGCTGTGGAGGCCTGGCCGGAGGCCCAGGTGCCTGGGAAGTCTTTGCCTGTAGAAGGTGTTAAACCAGAAGAGGCCCTGGCTGAGGTGGCTGTCAGCGAAGAAGAGAGGCGGAAAGAGCAGGAACGCCGGGCCAGGCAGGAGCGGCTACGGGAGATCGTGCGTCAGCATCCAGAAGACGTAGCTCAGCTTATAAAAGCATGGTTATCGGAGGAGTAAGGGGATACTGTGGTGAGGCAGAAGCAGCTTACCGGTTTAGAAAAAGCAGCCATTTTCCTTATGAGTTTGGGGCCGGAGCTTTCTTCCCTAGTTTTAAAGCAGCTCCCTCAGGAGGATATCGAGCGCATCACTTACCAGATAGCCAATACCACTATGGTGGATACCAATACTAGACAGCAAGTAATGGATGAGTTTTGGGAGCTGCATGAGGCGAGGCAATATATTTTCCAGGGAGGTATCAAGTATGCCCGGGAAATACTGGAAAGGGCTTTAGGGCCTGCCCGGGCGGCTGAGATTATCCGTAAGCTAATGGCCACGTCTAAAATTAGGCCTTTTAACATGATCCGCAAAGCTGATCCCAAGCAGCTAGTTACTTTTCTTTACAACGAGCACCCCCAGACTATAGCCCTAGTCTTAGCCTATCTTGAGCCAGAACAAGCGGCGGTTATTTTGAGCGCTTTGCCAGAGGAACTTCAAGCGGATGTAGCCAAGAGGATTGCCCTCCTGGAGCGAGCGACTCCAGAGACAGTCCGGGATTTAGAACAGGTCTTGGAGCAGCGACTGCAATCGGTGGTGGGCCAGGATTTCGCGGTGGCCGGTGGGGTAAAAGCCTTGGTGGATATTTTAAACCGCGTGGACCGGAGCACTGAACGCACTATTTTAGAAGCGTTAGAGCAGGATGATCCTGAACTAGCAGATGAGGTCCGGAAACGTATGTTTGTGTTCGAAGATATCGTTACTTTGGATGATAACTCCATACGGAGGGTACTGCGGGAAGTGGATATGCGTGACCTGGCCCTGGCCTTAAAGACAGCCAGCGAGGAAGTAGCCAACCGGATTTATCGCAACCTCTCCAAGAGGGCTGCTGAAATGCTGAAAGAAGATATAGAGTATATGGGACCCACTCGCCTGCGGGATGTAGAAGAAGCTCAGCAAAGGATAGTGCAAGTAATCCGGCGGCTAGACGAGGCGGGTGAGATCATTATAGCTCGGGGTGGCCGTGATGCTATCGTGGTCTAGGGTTATAAAAGGGGCCCTCTGTTCAATGGAGCAGAGGCCGGTTCCTGTACGGCCAGTTCCTTTAGAGCAACCTGAGGTTGAGCTTTTGCTTGAAAAGGCGGAAGAAAATGTTAAAGAGAGAGCAGAACTTCTTTTAGAGGAGGCTCGCCGGGAAGCAGAGTCTTTGCGGGAGAAAGCCCAGAAAGAGGTTGAAGCCTTAAAGCGGCAAGGGTGGGAGGAGGGCTACCGTGCTGGATGGGAGGAAGGACACCGGGATGGGTTGCAGGCGGCCAAAGCTGAAGCAGAAATTTTACGGAGGGAAGGGGAAAAGATACGGGAACAGGCCCGCGAAGTATTAAAGGAAGCTAAAGAGGTTTATAAAGAAACCCTTAAGGAAGCAGAAGAGCAGGTATTAGAATTGGCTCTAGAAATAGCGGAACAAATTGTAGGCCGGCAAGTAGAACTCAACAGGGATATTGTGTTAGATATAGCCCATAAGGCTATCCAGCGGGTAGCGGAAGGACAGTTTTATACTATTTACGCTTCACCTGATGAGGCGGCTTTGTTACGGCAGCACCGGGAGGAACTTCTAAAAGAAGCACCACCTAAGGCCCGCCTACAGATTATCGCGGATCCGGCTTTAAAGCCCGGTGGCTGCCGGGTAGAAACGGAGAGCGGGTTTGTAGATGCCACGGTGGATACTCAGCTTATGGAGGTCCGTCGCCTACTGAAAGGCGCTTAAAGGTAGTGAAAGGACGAGGTAGCCAAGCTAAGAACAGGAGAAAGGGGAGGCGCAAGTTACCCCTGGAAAGGGAAGATGCCATGGCACTGCAGGCTACTATTCGCCCATTAAGCTCCTTACGCGAGGTAAACTTATGGAAGCAAGGAGGAAAGATTACCCGAGTTACTGGGCTTACCCTAGAAGCGCGGGGGTTAAGGGCAGCTATAGGTGAGATATGCCACATTTACAATAATGGCCGGACCCCGGTAGTAGCTGAGGTAGTAGGTTTCCGGGAAGAGGTAACCTTACTTATGCCCTTGGGCGAGCTAGAGGGTATAGGGCCGGGTTGCCGGGTTGTAGCTACGGGGGGATCCTTTACAGTTCCTGTGGGAGGTGATCTCCTAGGACGTGTTTTAGATGGCCTGGGTAGGCCCTTGGATGGAGGGCCTCCGGTAAGGGGACAAAGATATCCCGTCAATAATTTGCCCCCGAATCCCTTAGAGAGAAGGCCTATCAGGGAGATACTCTCTACTGGCGTTAAGGCCATCGATGCTTTGATAACCTGTGGATATGGACAAAGGATAGGAATCTTTTCCGGGAGTGGCGTAGGTAAGAGCACCCTTCTGGGGATGATCGCTCGCCACAGCACAGCTGATATCAACGTTATAGCTTTGATCGGAGAGCGGGGGCGAGAAGTGAGGGATTTCTTGGAATTAAATTTGGGCCCCCAGGGTTTAAGAAGATCAGTAGTAGTGGTAGCCACTTCAGACCAGCCTGCGTTGGTAAGGATAAAGGGAGCTTTTGTGGCCACAGCTATAGCTGAATATTTCCGGGATCAGGGAGCCAAAGTACTTCTTTTTATGGATTCCCTCACCCGGCTATGCCTTGCCCAGCGCGAGGTGGGGTTGGCCATTGGCGAGCCCCCTACTACCCGGGGGTATACTCCTTCTGTCTTTGCCCTATTACCCCGGCTTCTAGAAAGAGCGGGTAATAGTTCGCGGGGTTCCATCACTGGGCTTTACACAGTATTGGTGGAAGGGGATGACTTTAATGAACCTGTGGCGGATGCGGTAAGGGGACTCCTGGACGGCCATATAATCCTTTCCCGGGGCTTAGCTGCCAGAAACCATTATCCTGCTATAGATATCCTGGCCAGCTTAAGTCGTTTAATGCCGGAGATTGTAAGCTCTAGGCAAAAGGAGCTAGCAGGAAAATTAAGGGATTTGCTGGCGGCTTACTCTGAGGCCTCTGATCTCATTGAAATCGGAGCCTACCAGCCAGGGTCTAATCCCAGAGTAGATATGGCCTTAAAATACTATAATGCCATCCAAGAATTTTTAAAACAGGATAAGGAAGAATACTTCTCTTACGAAGAAACCCTTCAAGCTCTCGAGAAGGCTTTGGAAGCGTAAATTAAAGCCTTGAAAGGGAAGAGGGGGTTTAGTAGTTGCCTACCTTCCGCTTCTCCTTACAGAAGGTACATAATTACCGGAAAGCCGTAGAGGAACAGCATAAAAAGCGGTTAGCTTTAGCTCAGAAATGGCAAGAAGAGGAAGAGAGATCTCTCCAGGAATACCTAAAGGAGAGGGCGGTTTTACAAGATAAGTTAGCCGAAATGAAAGGGCCGGCTGTGTTAGAGGAACTTTGGCAAAGGGAGCTTATCCTTATGGCCATGGAGGGTAAAATCGAGGAACAGGGGGAGAAAGTAGCTAAGGCTTCTGCTGTGGTAGAGGAATATAAAGGTTTGGTATTGGAGGCCAGGCAGGCGCGTAAAGTTTTGGATAGCCTAAAGGCGCGCCAGGAAGCAAGCTTTAGATATACCCTTGCCCGTGAAGAACAGAAGGAGTTAGATGATATTGCTGCGGTGGCCTACAACCGCAAAGAAGGAAATTTATAACAGCAGTTGCTAATAAAAAGATCTTAGTAGAAAGGAGGTGAAGTAATGGATATTACCATTATCGGGTCTGTAGGGTTAAACCCGCCTGCTATTAAGAGGGAAAACAAAGGACATAAATCTGGGGAAGTAAACGATTTTACTGGATGTTTAGCTGCCGAACTTTCCGCTATACACTATCCTACTTCCTCAAGGAGCGGAGGAGAAGAAAGTTACTCCTCCCTGGATCTGGAAGGGAACCTAGGGTTACCTGCTATTATAGGGGAAACCCTGGCTTTGAGTCTGGCAGCAGCATCTGGAACAGAACCAAATAGTTTACCCAAAGAGCTAGAAGGTCTGCCTGCGGATTTTAAGCTGATGGTGGGAACTGAAGAGGTTGCTAGTGGGAGGATTACGGGAGCCTTCCCTGAGAAGACTACCCTTGAGGAAGATCCTTTAGCTTTTCTTATAACGGAGATTACCTCTGGAAGTTCTAAAAGTACAGCCCAGAGTCCAACTTCTCCTTGGCCAGATATCCAACTAAAATATACAGGTTACTTTCCTGGGTCACCCGTGCAAATTAGTGATTTCCCTGAGACTCTCCTCTCTAACCAGGGGCTGGAAGAAAAAGTTGGTTTCCTTACAAAAGATGGGCAAACAGGGATATCGGCTTTTTCTCCGGAAGCCAACCTTTGGGAGATAGACCATATAGCAAACAGTAAGGAGCCCGCCGCTCGTCCTATTGGAGAAAGGAATGGGGAAGGAAGTCCTGGAAAAGTTCTGCACTCCTTTGGGTCATCGGATTCCCTCTGGTCGGCTAATTCTTTAGCTTCTAAGCCACAACCGGAAACCTTTATAAGGGGTCTCCAAGGAGAGGTAGCCCCGCTTGTGGAAGGGGTTGCAATAGGAGAGGGGAACTCGCCGGCTGGGAGGAGGACTTTAGGTTCTGGGGAGGGAAAGGGTAAAGAGAACCAAGGGGATTTTCTCTTACCCCTCAAGCCCCAGCCTTCGGTTTCTGGAAACGTGGATATGGCAGGCCCATATAGGTTGAGCAACTTAGGGGAACTAGCGTCCAAACTTTTAGCCCTGGCTCGTTGGCAGGCCTATCCGGATCGTTATGAATTGGAGCTTAAGTTGAAGCCCGAATCTTTAGGGAAACTACGAGTGCATGTGGTGCTGGCGGAAAATCGCCTTTCCCTCCAGTTAATGGTAGAAACTCCCGAAGCTGGTCGGGCGCTCCAGGTAGCCTTACCTGAGCTTAAACAGGTTTTACAAACTTATGGCCTTAAGCTAGAACAGATACATGTTCAGGTAAGCACCGGCCAGGGGGGAAAGGGCTGGGAGGGGCCAGGCGAGGGGCGAAGCTGGGGGACACAAGTTTGGCCGGTTTTAGAAGTTAAGAGCGAAGAAGATACTTTACAGGTTGCGCCTGCCCGAAATAGTTACCGGCTCGATTATTTAGCTTAGCTTGCTTTTTAATCCATCGGTACCCTTGGCTGGAGAATAAACGAAACTAGGGGGGTTAAATTTTATGGAGGTAACTAGCGTAAGCAGTGGAGCCTCCCCGACAACAGCTAGCAAGGGGCTAGAGAAGATGTTAGATAAGACGGCCTTCCTCCGGCTTATAGCGGCTCAGCTCCAATACCAGAATCCTTTAGAGCCTATCCAAGATACGGAATTTATAACCCAGCTCGCCCAGTTTAGTGTACTAGAACAACTCTATGAAATGATGGAACAGCAGCGGTATGCTACTTTTATCCAGGCCCAGGGATTGATAGGTAAGGAGGCTATAGCAAGGCAAGGGGAGAGGACCATTACGGGCGTGGTGGAAGCTGTACGACTCGCAGGCGACAGTATTCTGGTTAGAATAGGCGGGCAAGAGATATCCTGGACCAGCTTGGAGGAAATAAGGAATCCGTAAAGGAGGGATTTTTAACTTATGATGCGTTCCCTTTATTCAGCTGTTTCTGGCTTACGGACCCACCAGACAAGGATGGATGTTATAGGGGATAATATCGCTAATGTAAATACAGTGGGCTTTAAAAAGAGTGCAGTAACTTTCAAGGATGTCTTCTACCAAACCTTACGGGGTGGTTCAGCTGGAACTACCGAATTAGGCGGGACCAATCCCCAGCAGGTGGGCTTGGGGGTAACGCTGGGGAGCATAGATGTGATCCATACCCAGGGCGCTGCTCAGATTACAGGGAACGGGACGGACCTGATGATCCAGGGCGATGGGTTCTTTAGGGTTTCACCGGATGGCGGTACTACTATATATTACACCAGGGCGGGAGCTTTTCATTTTGACAACCAGGGTTATCTAGTAACTCCTGATGGTATGAAAGTTTTGGATACTAATGGTACTCCAGTACAGATCGCAGATATGGCTGATCCTACTACTATGCCTCAAAGTGTTAGCATCGATAAAAAGGGCTATGTTCATTATGTAGATAGAAATGGAGCCACCCAAACTTTAGCAAATCCCATAAGCATTGCTAAGTTTTCTAATCCGGCCGGGCTAGCCAAAGTAGGGCAAAACCTGTACCAAGAAACAGCTAGTTCTGGAGCACCAGGCAGTGATATGGCTCCAGGAGAGGGTTCTCTAGCTAACACTACCATCATTCCTTCAGCTTTAGAGATGTCTAACGTTGAGCTGGCCCAGGAATTTACAGATATGATCATCACTCAGCGCGGGTTCCAGGCTAACGCCCGGACCATTACTACCTCTGATGAAATGCTCCAGGAGCTAGTAAACCTTAAGCGTTAGGATCTTAAAGGGTGTTTAGAGCTTTAGGTAATGTTAGTTTCAAACAGTCAAGCAGGGGTTAGAGGTAACAAGGTATCTCTGGAAGAGGCGTATGGTAGCAGTTTGTGTATGGAAGCGTAGAGTAGCAGGCTGTCTCTTATATTTAGGATATAAGACGGGCTTAAAGGTTGCGGGCTTAAGAGGTGGGTTTTATGATTAAGGTGACTACTTTAGATAAAAGGGAGATAGCCATTAATGCGGAGCTTATCGAGAGGGTGGAAAGCGTACCGGAAACAGTCATCACTTTAACCAACGGGAAGAAAATATTAGTTACCCAGTCTATGGATGAGATTATAGAGAAGGTGATGGCTTACCGGCGGAATATAGCCTGTTCTACTAAGTAAGCTTTCAGGCAGGGAGAGGTGCCGAGGTGGCTGTAAGAAGAAGGGATGAGCAGCAAGAAGAGCCCCGGAAGGAAAAGAAAAAAAGGCCATGGCTTACAATGGTGTTAGTTTTTGTAGTGCTTCTCCTGGGAAGTGGGTATGGTTACTTATATTTCCACGGGAGCTCTATTAAAGTACCTGTTCCCTCCCAGGAAAAGGCAGCACGCCCGGCTGAGGTTCGTAAGCTAACCCTAGAACCCTTTGTAGTAAACTTGGCGGATCCTGGCTTGCGGCGGTATCTCCGGGTAAAGATCACTTTAGAATATTTAAGCCCTTACTTGGAGGAAGAGCTTAACCAGAAATTACACCGTATCCGGGATACCATTATAACAGTGCTGCGCAGTAAGAAGACCGAGGATTTGGCTCAGGAGGATGCTTTGAAACGGGAGCTACTGGCGAAGATCAACGCGGAGCTAGATATCGGGCAAGTTAAAGCCCTTTACTTTGAAGAATTTATCATCCAGTGAGGTAAACTGATATGACTTTAACAGATGAGGAAATCCAACAATTGATTCAGGCTTTAGAAGCCGGAAACAGTACACCTCAGATTAAGAGAGCTGTCTTTAGCCAACTTAAACCTGTAAGCGGTGTTTCCAAAGGGGCGGGGCTAGAGAAACTCCTGGATATCCCTCTTAAACTTACTGCAGTATTAGGAAGGACCAGGCTCTTGGTGAAGGAGGTTTTGGACCTTAAGGAAGACTCGGTAATAGTCCTTAATAAGCTGGTAGGTGAACCTGTGGAAATATTAGTTAATGGAAAGCCCTTAGGCCAAGGCGAGGTTGTGGTTATCAATGAAACCCTCGGGGTGCGCCTTAACACTTTGGCTGAAGCACCTGAGGAGGGACGGTGAAAGCCTGTGGACCGGGATTTCGTCCTGGCCTTGATCCGCCTTTTGATCTTTTTTCCGCTAGTTTTAGCAGGGGCTTATCTGACAGTGAAATACGGGCTGGGCCGGCTTAACCCTTACTCGGCGTCTACTGGCCCCCTTCAGATTGTGGCTCGCTTGCCAGTAAGCCCTAAAAGTTTTCTCTTGGTAGTGCGCTGCGGAAGGCGGTATTTTCTTATAGGAGTAGGGGAGGGACCTCCGGTTCTCTTGACTGAGCTTATGGATTACGGGGAGAGCGAGGTAGAGGTGTGGGAGGGCCGGGAAAGCCTTTGGCCCCCGGGATTTAATCCATGAGGACAAGCAAGCTTTTGCGGGTAGCTTTGGTGGCCGGGGTACTCGTAGTAGTCTTAGTTTTAAACTTAAGGCCTGCCCTGGCCCAGCCGTTGCCGAATTTAGAGCTGAGGCTTAGCATGACCGAAGAGCCTGGGCAGGTGGTGGGTACATTAAAGCTTTTACTCCTTTTGACTTTCCTGGCCCTGGTTCCGGCTATTCTCTTACTTACTACTTCCTTTACCAGGATCATTATTGTGCTCTCCTTTGTCCGGAGCGCCCTAGCTACCCAGCAAGTACCGCCCAACCAGGTTCTCATCGGGTTAGCCTTATTTCTTACTTTTTTTACCATGGCTCCAGTATATAATCAAATTAAGTCGCAAGCCCTGGACCCTTATTTGGCGGGGCAAATATCCCAAAAGGAAGCCCTGGACCGGGGCTCCCGGCCTTTAAGGGAATTCATGTATCGCCAGACGCGGGAGAAGGATTTGGCTTTATTTATCCGCATGGCGGGAATACCCGAACCCAGGACGCGAGAGGACGTACCCTTGTATGTTCTTATCCCGGCTTTTGTGTTAAGTGAATTGAAGACCGCTTTCCAGATGGGGTTCCTGATTTATATTCCGTTTTTAATTATCGATCTGGTAGTGGCCAGTACCCTTATGGCCATGGGGATGTTTATGGTACCTCCTATTATGATATCCTTGCCTTTTAAGCTAATGCTCTTTGTATTGGTGGACGGCTGGTATCTGGTGGTGAAATCCCTTTTGGAGAGCTTTTAGTAGTTTTTGAGGGAAGGGACAATTATGACGCAGGAATTTGTTTTGGGGTTGGCTCGGGAGGCCTTGACTACTGCTCTACTCCTTGCTGCACCGGCTCTTCTTTTGAGTTTAGTAGTGGGGGTAGGGATCAGCATTTTTCAAGCAGCTACCCAGATCCAAGAGCAAACCCTCACTTTTGTCCCTAAAATTGTTGCTGTAGTCCTGGCTATTTTACTCTTGGGTCGGTTTATGCTAGGGGTGCTTTTGCAGTTTACTAGCCAACTACTGGGTAATTTAGGCTCCTTTGTTAGGTGAAGAGTTGGTTATAGCATTCCAGGCTGTGCAGAAACTTGGAAGGTGAAGTAGATGTTAGCCTACTTGGAACGGGCAGAGATCTTTTTCCTGGTTTTGGTGCGCTTGACCACTTTCTTCATGGTAGCCCCTATTTTCTCCGCCCGTAGTATTCCTGTTCTGGTCCGGGTAGGACTAGCTGTTCTGCTTGCTTTCCTTCTTTTTCCAATTTTATCAACAACCGAATTAGCTCTTACTTCGGAGATTACCTATGCCTTGGCCGCTTTGAGGGAAGCCCTAGTAGGGCTTGCCTTGGGATATTTAGCTGCTCTTTTACTTGCTACGGTTCAAGTGGGGGGAGAGCTGCTGGATATACATATGGGCTTGAGTATGGCCAATCTCCTAGACCCTCAGTACGGAATGCCGGTAACCTTGTGGGGCCAGTTCTTTACCCTTCTTGGTCTTCTGCTTTTCCTACAATTTGATGGCCATCATATAATACTTTTGGCCTTGCAGGAAAGCTTTATGTTCCTTCCCCTAGGGAGCGCTAAATTTAGCGGTGTGCTGGTCCAGGATGCAGTACGGATTTGGGGCGACGTGATGCGCTGGAGTTTAAATTTAGCCTTGCCAGTTATTGGGGCTTTACTCATAGCAGATGTAGCTTTAAGTCTTTTAGCCCGTACCGTGCCCCAACTTAATGTTTTCATTTTAAGCTTCCCTATAAAACTTGGGCTAGGTTTACTTGTGGTTATACTTATTTTACCGTTTTTTGCGGCAGCCATAAGCAACCTAGTAGGGCAGATGGAAAGGGATCTCGGGGTTATTTTAAGCCACTGGCGTTACTAATGGAGTAAAAATATAGGGGATGTTACAGGGAAGAAGCCTTTAAGAGCAAGAAGTAGAAATTTTAGCCTAGGCGGATTAAAACTATGAGATTTATAGATCTCCAGCTTTTTGCCGAAGAGAAGACAGAAGAGGCTACCCCACACCGCCTGCAGGAAGTACGGAGGAAAGGGCAGGCAGCCCGGAGTAATGATTTAAGCGCAAGTTTGGTGTTGCTAGCCTTGGTTCTTTTCATCTATTGGCGGAGGGAAAGCTTTTGGGTAGTTACTTGGCGCATACTTTCTACCTTTTTGTCTTTTCCTCGGCAGGAGCTGGATGCGGATGGCCTTATTGCGTTGTTTTATCTTGCCCTGTTTGAAACTGGCAAGCTACTGCTTCTTCTTTTTGGAGTAGCAGCGGTTGTGGGGTTAGCGGCCAATTGGGCCCAAGTGGGGTTTATATTCTCCACGGAGAACTTGATGCCTCGCTTAGAAAATCTTAACCCTATAAAGGGGTTCCAACGGCTTTTTTCGCGCCGGAGCCTTGTAGAACTGGGTAAGAGTCTAGCTAAGGTTCTTATTATAGGGGTAGTGGTTTGGCAGGTGGTAAGGGCCAAATTCCAGAAGTTATTCCTGGCCCCGGAGATGGGTTTAGTCCAGGTAGCTCAAGAGATGGCGCGGATAATTTTTGAGGTGGCCTTAGGGGCGATGGCGGTATATCTAGTTTTAGGCGCGCTTGATTTTGTTTTTCAGCGCCGCGAGTTCTTACGAGCTTTAAGGATGACCAGGGAGGAAGTAAAGGAAGAACTAAAGCAGACCGAGGGAGATCCTCTGGTACGCTCCCGCTTGCGGGAAAAGCAAAGGAAGTTGGCCCGCCACCGCATGATGCACGCTGTACCCCAAGCTACGGTAGTAATCACTAACCCCGTACATTTGGCCGTAGCTTTAAGGTATCGGGAAGAAGAAGGGGCTCCTCGGGTAGTGGCTAAGGGGGCAGGAAGTATAGCTCTGCGTATTATCCAGGTGGCCCGGGAGCATCGCGTACCTGTTATACAAAACCCTCCAGTGGCCCAGGCCCTCTACCGCAAGGCTGAGATAGGAGAAGAGATCCCAGTAGAGCTATATCAGGCGGTGGCCGAGATTTTGGCTTATATTTACCGGATACAGGGGCATTGGTAGAAGTGGAGTGATGGGGTATGGCTTTACCTGGTAACCAGGGGATGCTAGCGGCTTTACGACGGCTGACACCTTATAATGACTTAGTAATAGCGAGTTTGGTTTTAGCTGTGGTACTTCTCATTGTGGTACCCATAAGCCCTTTACTTTTGGACTTTTTACTTATTGTCAATTTAACTATAAGCATGACCATCTTGCTTACTACTATGTTCACAGCTGAACCTTTGGACTTTTCGGTGTACCCTACCCTCCTCCTGGTAGTTACCTTGTTTAGGCTAGCCTTAAATATATCTTCTACAAGGCTGGTTTTAAGCCAAGCCTTCGCTGGCCACGTTATCCAGGCCTTTGGGAGCTTTGTGGTGAGAGGCAATTACATAGTAGGCTTTATCATTTTTCTTATAATCACGGTCATCCAGTTTGTAGTTATAACTCATGGGGCTCAGCGGGTAGCGGAGGTGGCGGCACGTTTTACTTTAGATGCTTTACCTGGTAAGCAGATGAGTATAGATGCAGATCTCAATGCTGGCCTGATAACAGAAGAGGAAGCTAAAAGGCTACGACGTCGTCTGCAGCGGGAGGCCGATTTTTACGGGGCTATGGATGGGGCGAGCAAATTCGTCCGGGGTGATGCTATAGCTGGGCTAATAATTATTGTAATCAATATCCTAGGGGGTCTAGCTATAGGCACTTGGCAGTTCAAAATGTCCTTAGAACAAGCGCTGGAGACCTATACCCGCCTGACCATCGGTGACGGACTGGTTACCCAGATACCAGCGTTGTTAGTCTCCACAGCTACCGGGATACTCGTAACTAGATCAGGGGCTACGGCGGGATTTACTAGTGAGGTAGTGCGGCAATTGACTGCCTTCCCCCGGGGGATAGGATTGGTGGCCGGGATATTGTTCTTTCTTGGGCTAGTTCCTGGTTTGCCTAGCCTCCCCTTTTTTATATTGGCTTTAGGGGTAGGTTATGCTGCCTATATTTTAGCCCAGGAAGAAAGGAGACGGGAAGGGGAGCGCAAGGAGGCTACTGCACGGGTCAAGCCAGAAAGGAGGCAGCCGGAGAATGTCCTCGCCCTGTTCGAGATAGATCCTTTGGAGATAGAAATAGGTTATGGTCTTATACCTTTGGCGGATGAGAGCGAGGGTGGGGATTTGCTGGATCGCCTGGCTGCAGTCCGGCGACAGTGTGCTTTAGAACTGGGTATTTATGTAAAGCCTATCCGGATCCGGGATAATCTCCAGTTACCCCCCAACGCTTATGTTTTTAAAATACGGGGAGTGGAGGCTGCTAGGGGAGAACTTATGCCAGGGTACTTCCTGGCCATGAACCCAGCAGGGGAAGGTGAGGTGCCAGGGCTACCTACCCGTGAACCTGTATTTGGGCTTCCGGCTTGGTGGGTAACACCTGCTGAACGCCAGGAGGCAGAGGTGAGAGGGTTTACGGTGGTGGATTGTACTACTGTTTTGGTTACTCACCTTATAGAATTTATCAAAGCCCATGCCCATGAACTTTTGGGTCGCCAGGAGACGCGGGAACTCCTGGATAAGATTAAAGAGACGAGCCCGGCTGTAGTGGAAGAACTAGTACCTAATCTATTAAGCCTCGGTGAGGTGCAAAAAGTTCTTCAAAGCCTTCTTAAGGAAAGGGTGCCGATAAGAGATTTAACAACTATTCTAGAAGCCCTGGCTGATGCAGCTAGGGTGAACAGGGATCTAGATTTTCTCATTGAAGCAGCGCGGCGTAGCCTTTACCGGATGTTAAGCAAATTATATGCTCCAGAAGGGAAACTTGTGGCCATTACTTTGCACCCTCGGCTGGAACAGGAAATAGCAGAATCCTTACAACCGACACCTCAAGGCCAGTTTCCGGTTTTACCACCGGAAAGGAGCAAACAGCTTTTAGAAAGCCTAGGTCAAGCTGTAAGCAGAGCGGCTTTAAAAGGTGTACAGCCTTCTATCTTATGTTCTGGTCGGATCCGCTTGCCTTTGAGGCGTTTCCTCCAGCGTTCCTTGCCCCAGGTGCCAGTACTCTCTTATAGTGAATTGGATCCGGCTTTAGAAGTAGAAGCCCTCGAGGTGATAAACTTAAATGAAAATTAAGCGGTACCTTGTACGGGATATGCAGGAAGCCTATATGGCCATCCGGAGGGAACTAGGCCCGGAAGCCGTTATCATATCTACCCGGCGGGTGCGTCAGCCAGGATGGAAGGGCCTCTTTCAGCCTCCTCGCCTGGAAGTTACCGCTGCTGTAGAGACGAGACCAATGGCAGATAGTCAGGTAAGGGGAGTAAAGATCGAAGAAGAGCTCGCCCAGATCAAAAAAAGCTTGGAGAGATTGGTCTCTGCTACAAAGGAAACTGGTGGCTCCCTAGCTTACTATCGCCAGCTTATGCTAGCTCAGGATATGGGTGAGGAGCTAGTAGAGGATCTTCTCTCTGGTCTAGATGGCACGCTCAAACCTGAAGTAATAGGGGAGACCATCCTCGCCCGTTTAGTCCAGCATTTATCCCTGTCTAGAGTTCTTAAGAAACCCGAAGGGCGGATAAGGGCGCTAGTAGGACCTACCGGGGTAGGTAAGACTACCACCTTAGCTAAACTGGCGGCCAACTTTACTCTATACCGCCGCCAGCAGGTAGGCCTGATAACCCTGGACACCTACCGGATAGGCGCGGTGGAACAGTTACGTACTTATGCTGAGATTATGAGTTTACCCTTAGAGGTGGCCATGACGCCTCAAGAGCTCAAGGGAGCGGTGAATAAGCTAGCTCATTGTGATGTCATTTTTATTGATACAGCCGGGCGTCCCCCGGATAATAAGGCTCAGTTAGCCGAAATAGCAGGTTTTTTAGCTGCTGTCCGCCCCCTAGAGGTGTATTTAGTTTTAAGCGGAACCACCAGGAGCAAAGATTTATTAAGGGCTGTGGAAGGGTACCGCCACCTAGACTTTAACCACCTCATTTTTACTAAGCTAGATGAGACTTCCTGTCCCGGCGTAATAGCTAGGGTAGTTCAGGCTACGGGGGTACCTGTAGCCTATATCACCACTGGCCAGAACGTACCTGACGATTTGGAAGAAGCAGATCCCTATACTTTAGCCCAGCTTATTTGGAAAGCGGTGACTGCCGATGGATCAGGCGGCCCGTCTGCGTGAACTGGTCGGTAAACAAGGGGGGGCTGGGGGCCGAGTCATCGCAGTGACCAGTGGGAAGGGAGGGGTGGGTAAGACAAGCATTGCGGTGAATTTAAGCTTGGCCCTAGCCAGGAGGCATAAACAGGTTATGTTGCTAGATGCTGATCTAGGGTTGGCCAATATAGATATTCTTTTAGGATTGGTGCCACGCTGGGATTTGAGTCAAGTGGTTAGAGGAGAAAAACAGCTTAAAGATATTATAGTTGAAGGTCCCGAAGGAATCCTTCTCATTCCAGGGGGGTCAGGAGTTCGAGAACTAGCAGATTTGACTATCCAGCAACAGGAAATCCTACTAGAAAGTTTACGGGAAATAACGGCTGGAATGGATTTTCTATTGGTGGATACCAGTGCAGGCATATCACGCCAGGTTTTAAGCTTTGTGGCTGCGGCAGGAGAAGGTATAGTAGTGACCACGCCAGAACCCACAGCCCTGACCGATGCTTATGGGCTAATTAAGGGGTTGTCCCGGCTGAAAGTCAAGTTACACCTCGTAGTTAACCGGGCAACTACCTTAAGGGATGGGCGAGAAGCAGCAGAAAGGCTACAGGCGGTGGCAGAGCGTTTTTTATCCCTTAAGTTGAGCTTTCTCGGCGTTATACCCGAAGATAAAGCTGTAGGGTTAGCTGTACGAGAGCAGAAGCCTTTGCTCATTTACCATCCTACTTCGGCGGCAGCTAGGGCTATAGATGAAGTAGCCGATCGCCTTCTAGGGTTACCAGTAACTGGCCGGGGTGGTGGCGGTTTTTTCCAGCGGCTATACTTGCTTTTAGGGAGCAGGGCCAGGGTAACGGGAGTTTATCCAACCAGATAGGGAGAGAAGTTTTATGCCTGAACACTATTTTTTGCAGGTCAACAGAAGTGTAACTATAAAGCCACTCTGGGGCGGGCAACCTTTCCGGTCGGTTATCCAGGAGCTTACCCAGGACACCTTTGCTGTCTTGGCACCTCAGGAGGGAAGCGCGGCTTTAAGGTTGGGAGAAAAAGTGAAGGTGGAAGTCCTAGCCCCTGATGCCCGGTATGAGTTTCAGAGCACCTTAGAACGTATAGTAACTGAACCCCTCCATCTTTATTACTTTAGTCTACCGAAAGAAGTAAAACGGGTACAGGAACGGAGGTTTGTCAGGGCTAAAGTTACCTTAGAGGTGTGCTATGCTTTGGGTACTGAAGAAAGCGATCCGGCTATTCCCCCCCATCTTTTTAAGAAAGCTTATACTGTAGATTTAAGTGGTGGGGGCGCCCAGCTCATTTTAAAAGAGAAACCGGAAGTAAATAGCTTTTTATGGTTAAGCCTTCCTCTTCCGGACGGGAGAGAACCCCTAGTGGTGAAGGGCCGCGTAAAACGGGTAGGTATAAGGGTTGTAGATGGCCTAGAGCGGTATGAAGTCGGCTTGGCCTTTGAAGGGTTGACCGAAAGGGATGTAGACCGGATCATGCGGTTTGTTTTCCAGCGCCTTTTGAAAGAAAGGTGGCAAGAGGGGTAGAGGGACATGGCGGTCAATAACTTGGATCTCTGGCAATCCTTTGCCAGCGAGAGAGATGAAAAGGTGCGACAAGAGCTAGCCCTCAAGTATTTGCCCCTGGTCAAATACATTGTGGGGCGGCTGGCTGTAAAACCACCTCCCTCCCTGGATCAAGAAGATCTCCTAGGTTACGGGATAATAGGCCTGCTTGAAGCCATTGATCGTTATGATCCTTCCCGGGGGGTAAGTTTTGAAGCCTTTGCCGCCCGCAGGATCCGCGGCGCAGTTTTAGATGCGTTAAGACGAGCCCACTGGGCACCGCGAACATTAATAGAGAAGCTTAAGCAAGTTAGCGCTGTGTACCGGCGACTGGAACAAGAACAGGGGGTAGAACCTCGAGACGAAGAGGTGGCGGCAGCAGCTGGGTTAGAGGTTAGTGAATTGCAGGGGCTTCTGGAGAGGGGGGCCCAGATGGCCATTATTTCCTTAGAGGAATTTCTTTTAAACGAAGAAAGGGAGGAAACGGTACGTAGGGGAGAACTGTTAGCCGATACCCAGAGCCCGGCGCCGGACCAACGCTTGGAACAAGAGGAACTACGTAGAGCTCTTAAGGAAGCCCTACGAACTTTGAATGAGCGGGACCGGTTGATCCTGACCCTTTATTATCACGAAGGATTAACCTTAAAAGAGATAGGCGAGGTACTGCAGATCTCCGAATCCAGGGTTTGCCAACTCCATGGCCGCGCTTTGCTTAACCTTCGTAATAAGCTTGCCGATTATCTGTAGGGAGGGAAAAGTACGGGGTACATATTTTTACTTCTTGGAGTTATAATCATGTTAATCTGCTGGCCTTCCGCTTTCCAAGAGCTACGATCTTTTCCAAGAGATGAAGAATTGAGGGGCGAGCCGGAACCGTATGGTGTAAAGGAAGTCCGGTCAGAACTGCTTCCGGAACGGAGGCAGAAACTAGAAAAAAAGCCCTATTTGGAAGTTAGCACTACCTCAGGTTTTCTACTGGAGGCGGGGCCGAAAGAGGAAGTAGAACGTATCCAGCTGGGGCAACAACAGGAGCCTAAAGGGAAACCAGTAGAGACAGTGAGGACGACCAGGATCCCTGACATGGGCCCGGACATTAGGGAAGTGAGGGGCTCTTTTCAAGAGTATCTAGGTAGGGCTTTAAAGGGACCTGGTGGGGCTAAAGCATCAAAACCTCATGTTTCAGAAGTTCGGGCCTCCTCCAGGCAGCCCCACAAAAATCTCGATGTGGAAGATATAGTAGAAGCTTGGGAAGCGGGAGAGACCCTGGAAAGCATAGCCAAGCGTTTAGGCAGGGGAAAGGGTGAAATAGAATTAATCTTACGTTTATGGCGTTTAAGAGGTTAAAAGGAATACCAGGACCTTGGGCTCTTCTGGGGTTAGGTATCGGATTAGGCTGGTTTTTGGTGGGTCTTTTCCTTACCTTAGTACCATCTGAACCCAGCAAGGAAGAAATTATAAGTCGCGCCCGGGGATACGGTATGGTTTTCCGGGAAGAAGTGGTACCTTTCGATTTTAAATCTTCTACTTCAAGCAGTAAAGATGCTCCGGATAACCCGGGCCAACTCAGAAACCCGTCTAATTCTAGCCAACCTTTGCTAGAGAAACAGGTTACTTCTTACGGTGTTAGCTCTAAGGAGCATGAAGAGGTCTTGGTAACTATCCCTCCCGGTGCTACCTTAGAGGATATTGCGGCCCTTTTAGAAAAACAAGGAGTAGTCTCGAGAGCTTTATTAGAAGCTGAAGCCCGTAAAGCAGGAGTAACAGGAAAATTAAAGGCGGGGTCGTATTATTTACCACGGGGCGATGTAGCAGGGATCCTTAAGCGTTTGACGGAATAGGAAACGTTTAAAAGTAACTTTAAGAGATCGCCGGATCTTGAAATCTAAATCTAAATCAAGGGTCCGAATCAAGAACGGGGGATTGCCCAGAAGATTAGGTTTACTAGGAATTAAGGGAGTGTAGACCTATGATGAGGGGTCTTTACCTGGCCGCTACCGGGATGGTAGTACAACAACTTAGGCAGGAAACAATTAGCCACAACCTGGCTAATGCTACTACGACAGGCTATAAAGCGGCTTATGCTACCCAACGCAGTTTTCCGGAAGTTCTTCTTCTACGCCTGGAGGGACAATATTCCCAGGGAGCGGTAGGCACCTTTAGCCCGGGAGTTATGGTGGATGCGGTGGAGGTAGATTTCTCTCCAGGCCCTTTGGAGGAAACAGGCCGTTCTACAGACCTGGCTTTGGTAGATAGGCCTGGACAACCACCTTCCTTTTTCGCTGTCCAGGTCGGAGGGGAGATCCGTTATACTCGCAACGGCTATTTCAGAGTGGGACCTACAGGGTACTTAGAGACGACAGAAGGTTCCCCTGTTTTAGGCCAGTCCGGTCCTTTACGGGTAGGAGAGGGCAGATGGTGGGTGGATACCCAAGGGCGGGTATGGGTAGAGGATCGAGAGATAGACCGCCTTCTTTTGGTGAACTTTGAGCAGCCCCAAGCCCTGCAAAGGCTAGAAAATAACCTCTTTATGGCTCCGCCCGAAGCTGTACCCCAAGAGGCGGTAGGAGTCGAGGTTAAGCAGGGGTTTTTAGAAAAGCCCAACCTCGATGGGGTACGTGAAATTATAGATATGCTATCCGCCTTACGCGCCTATGAAGCTGGGCAAAAAGTTATTCAGGTACAGGATGAACTTTTAGGCAAGGTAGTAAACGAACTAGGAACCGTACGTTAAGTCTTTAAGAATATGGATTTAAAGTAAATGCTTTGGGGGAGGAGGGAAGTTCGTACCATGTTGCGGGCTTTATGGAACAGTGCTAGTGGCATGGTAGCTCAGGTGGTACATATAGATCTTTTAGCCCATGACCTAGCCAACGTAAATACTACAGGGTATAAAAAAAGCCTTCCCAGCTTTTCTGATCTAGTCTATCGGCCTATTACCGAGCGTGGCATGCCGGTAGAACGCACATCACCCCCAGCTATAGGCGCCGGAGTACGCCTGGTGGATGCGGCTAAGGATTTGGCCCCGGGATCCCTAGTGGCTACCGGTGACCTTTTACATCTGGCTATCCAAGGGAGAGGCTTCCTAGGGGTGGAGGGTCCCCATGGTGAGCTCTACCTTACCCGGGATGGGGCTTTCCACTTGAACGAGAGGGGAGAAGTGATACATAGCTCGGGTTATCGGTTGCTACCCAAGGTCACGGTACCTGAGGGCTATAGATCTGTGCGCTTCAGCCCCGATGGTGCTCTTGTGGCCTTGGCTCCGAACGGGAAAGAGGAAGTTTTGGGGCAAGTGGAAGTATACCTGGTGGAAAATCCAGGTGGCTTGGAGGCTACAGGGAATAATCTCTTTCGGCCTACACCGGCTAGTGGTGACCCCAGGCCCATCCTTCCAGGACCGGGGGCGGGGGTAAGCCTCCTTCCAGGTTATCTAGAGGCTAGTAATGTGGATTTGGCCGAGGCCCTTGTACATATGCTCCTTGCCCAGCGGGTATATGAAGTAAATGCCCGCGCTGCCAGGATAGCTGATGAAATGTGGGGAATAGCTAACAATTTACGGCGGTAGGAGTTCCATGGCTGTGGAAGATATTAAGGTTGGTATAGGAGAATGGAAGATAGCGCGGGAGCCCCAGAGGCTTATAACCTTAGGATTAGGTTCTTGTGTCGGAGTGGCCCTTTACGACCAGAGGGCAGCCATAGGCGGTTTAGCTCATGTAATGCTGCCGGATAGCAAACAATTCCAGGAGATAACCAACCGGGCCAAATTTGCTGACCTAGCTATACCCGACCTCGTAGAGGAGATGCTGAGGTGGGGGGCTAGCAAAGGGAGTATCATAGCCAAAGTAGCTGGAGGCGCCCAGATGTTTTCCTCGGCCGACCATCGTTTGACTACTTTAAACATCGGAGAGCGCAACGCAACTATGGTTTTGAAAACTTTACAAGCTTTAGGGATACCTGTAGTAGCGCAGGACACAGGGGGTAATTATGGAAGGACCATGATCTTAGACACAGCCAGCGGTAGAGTTTTTATCCGGGCACTAGGGCGACCTTTAAGGGAGATTTGATGAGGTGGCTTATGGATTTTAAGGAATTTAAACAAAGGATATACCGGCGTTTTGGCCTTTATCTGGAAGGCTACAAAGAGCCGCAGCTTAAACGCCGTATTGAGAGCCTAATGTTTAGCCTCAATGTGCAAAGCTATCAGGAATATTGGGAACTCCTCAACCGGGATCCGGATCAGTGGCAAAGATTTGTAGATAAAATTACTATTAATGTTTCGGAGTTTTTCCGGAACCCGGAGTTATTCCAGCGGTTGGAGAAAGAGATCTTACCCGAACTCTTAAAAAGAAGACAGGTACTTAAAATTTGGAGCGCAGCTTGTGCTGATGGACCGGAACCCTATTCAGTAGCTATAATCCTTAAGGAGTTAACCCCCAAGGTACGGCATCGTATTGAAGCCACCGATGTGGATTTAGGAGCCCTGGAGGCAGCCCGGCGAGGGATTTATCCCCGGCGGGCGGTCCAAGCCGTAAGTCCAGAACGGCTTAGACGTTATTTTCGGCAAGAAGGAGAAAACTTTCATCTTGTTCCAGAGATTAAGGAGCTGGTCACCTTTAGGCAGCATGATCTGTTAAGCGACCCTTATGGTCAGGATTATGATCTTATACTTTGCCGTAATGTAACTATTTATTTTACCACCGAAGTGCAGGACCGGCTCTACCGCCAATTTTATAAGTCTTTGGCCCCGGGAGGAGTGCTTTTTATAGGGGCTACCGAGAGCATCTTCCAGTACCGGGAGATAGGCTTTGAAAAATTGGCACCTTGGTTTTACCGTCGTCCGGAGGAGGCGAGGAAGTGGGGACTTGGGATCACCTAGATGCTTTTCATTTAGATGTCCTCAAAGAAATAGGTAATATTGGAGCCGGTAATGCAGCTACGGCCTTGGCGGCCATGCTCAATCAGCGGATTAACATGAACGTTCCCCGGGCCGGAGTGCTCCCTTTAAGGGAAATCCCTAACTTAATCGGGCAAGAAGAAGATCCAGTAGCCTGTGTGGAGTTTGGTGTAACAGGGAAGGCGCCAGGAAAGATTTTTTTCCTCTTGACTCAGGAGAGCGCTTTTTCCCTGGTAGATTTTTTGTTAGGACAGCCGTCAGGAACTACCCAGCAACTGGATAATATGGGTGTTTCCGTATTGATGGAGGTAGGCAATATCTTAACCGGTTCTTTTCTTACCGCTTTTGCCGAATTTTGCCGGTTAGAGTTTATTCCTTCGGTACCGGCCTTTGCTTTCGACATGCTCGGGGCGGTGTTAAGTTCAGCTTTCCTCGAAGGAGGGTATTTCTCAGACCAGGCTTTAGTTATAGAAACCCAGTTTTATAGCCCAGAGGCTAAAATTAGCGGCTATTTTTTCCTGATACCCGAGGAGCAAGCTCTAGGTGTTATAATGGAATCACTAGGAGTTAATTTCTAAATCTGTAAAAAGGCTCTTTAAAAAGGATCTTTAAATCTTTAATTGGGATTTTATGGAGGAGGAGCATATATGGGTAAGAGGGTTTTGGTAGTGGATGATGCCGCCTTTATGCGGATGATGATCAAGGATATTTTGACTAAGAATGGATATGAGATAGCTGGGGAAGCTGAAAATGGCCAAAAGGCGGTGGAGCTCTACCAGCAGCTTAAGCCTGATGTAGTGACCATGGATATTACCATGCCGGAGATGGATGGTATTGCTGCGGTTAAAGCTATAAAGAAGATCGATCCTAACGCCAAGATTATAATGTGTAGCGCTATGGGGCAGCAGCTCATGGTAATGGAAGCCATTCAGGCGGGAGCCAAGGATTTTATTGTTAAACCCTTCCAGCAGGAGAGAGTGCTCCAGGCTTTGCAAAAGGTTCTAGGGCAGTAAAGGGGGCCTGTCCATGGCAGAGATATTGTCCCAAGAGGAAATAGATGCCCTTCTTGCTGCTTTAAGCACAGGGGAAGTTAAACCTGAAGACATTAGGAAAGAGGAACAAAGACCTAAAGCTAAGAAATACGACTTCCGCCGACCTAATAAGCTGTCCAAGGAGCATTTACGCACCCTTTACATGATCCATGAAAACTACGGGCGGCTGGTAGCTAACTTTCTTTCCGCTTATCTTCGCGCCAATATACAGGTCAAAATTGTCTCCGTGGAACAGATGACCTACGAGGATTTCATCGTTTCCCTGCCGGCACCTACCCTGCTTACTCTTTTTACCCTGGAGCCTTTAAAAGGTACAGCTATCCTAGAGACAAACTTGGCTTTTGTGTTCCCAGTGATTGATCTTCTCTTTGGAGGCCGGGGGGAGATGAGCGCATCGACAAGGGAGCTTACAGCTATCGAGCGCCATGTCTTAAGAAGGCTGAATGGCCGCCTCTTGGAACAACTAACCTATGTCTGGAGCGACGTATATCCAGTTACCCCTAAATTGGAATCCATGGAGACTAATCCCCAGTTTGTTCAGGTTATGTCACCCAATGATATAGTAGCTGTGGTGACCTTAGCTACTACTATTGGTCAGAACGAAGGGCTTATGAACATTTGCCTCCCATACATGATGCTGGAGCCGGTTATATCTCGGCTGTCCGCCACTCAGTGGTTCGCTGGTGCTGTGGAGAAAGAAGAAAGGGTGGATTGGCGGGAGACTGTGGCTAAAATTTTGGCTCCGGTCCCTGTAGAACTGATTGCCTACTGTGGGCGGGCCAAGCTTAAAGTACGCGATTTTTTACAGCTCCAAGCGGGTGACGTCATTACCTTGGACTCTACTTTAGGCGAAGATCTGGAACTACACGTAGATGGTCTTCTCAAATTTAAAGTCCAGCCCGGGCTTATGGGCAGAAAAAGGGCTGTACAAATAACGGAGGTAATCTAAATGTCGGAGTTTTTGTCTCAGGAAGAGATCGATGCTCTGCTTAAGGGAGAGTTGCCTCCTTCTACACCAATGCAGGACCTTACAGAAGAGGAGAAGGATGCCCTAGGAGAGATCGGGAACATTTCCATGGGCAGTGCCGCTACCGCATTATCACAGATTTTAAACCGCAAGGTTTTAATCACTGCTCCTTCTACCAGAGTAACCACGCCTGAGGAACTTTTCGCTTCTTTTCAAATCCCTTATATGATTGTAGAAGTAAATTTTACGGAAGGTTTGTCGGGTTCTAACCTTCTTATTTTAAAAGCGCGCGATGCAGCTGTAATAGCCAACTTAATGATGGGTGGTAGCGGCCAGGTGGATAAAGAAAAGCTAGATGAAATCGAGGAGAGCGCCCTGGGCGAGGCTATGAATCAGATGATGGGTTCGGCTGCCACCTCCATGTCCACTATCTTTAATCGGGGAGTTAAAATTTCACCGCCACGGGTGGTTTCTATAGATTTCCCCCAGGAATCTTTTGCTTCTCCCTGGCCACCAGGGGAGCCTATAGTTGTAGTTTCCTTCAAAATGGAGATTGTAGATCTTCTGGAGAGCGAGATTATGCAAGTTATGCCGGTGGAAGTGGCTAAACAGGAAGTAGGGATGCTTTTGACCCCAACACCTTCAGCCCCTACCGCAGCTAGCTCAGCTACGAGCCAGCCATCCCCTGTAGCAGGGTCCCAGTCTTCTCCACCACCAGAAACTAAAACGCCTGCTCCAGCGCCTCCCCCGCCTTCCTCTTCATCTGTGGAAACTAACACACGGCCCCCTCAGGTTTTCGGGGGTACACCTAGGAATCTAGAGCTTATTCTAGATGTCCCGCTAGATATCGAGGTAGTGTTGGGCAGCACTATTAAATCTATTAAAGAGATTCTAAGCCTGGGGCCAGGGAGTATTGTAGAACTGGATAAGATGGCCGATGAACCTGTAGAAATCTTGGTAAACGGTACCCTCATCGCCTGGGGTGAGGTGGTAGTCGTTAACGAAAACTTTGGGGTCCGGATTACCAATATCCTAGATCGTTATGAACGCATTACTCACTTGCGTAAGTAAAAATTTACCGGGGCCTTTTGACCCCGGTACAGGTGGGCAGCTACAGAGGCTTGTTGTTAGCCAAAGCTTGTTCGGCCTTCTCTATGGCCAGTCGCACCAGGTTGCCGCACTGCCGGGATGGTACACCACCCCAACCTTCTGTGGCAACAATGTCATATACGCCGAGCTCTTTAGCTAATTCATATTTTAGAGCCTCGGACATAACTTGGCGCCTTCTAGCCATATTTTAGCCCCCTTTAATGCGCTTTAAGCTGCACCACCTTTATAAAAAAGAATACCCTAGCGGGTGGAGCTTAATACGCGGGGGTTACTGGGTGATTAAAGCCTAGTATGGTTTTGTTGGATATCTTAGGCCCTAAGGTTTACCCGTGGGTACGCACATTTTCTGCACCGTGGTTTTTTAAAATGGTGGCTGCTTGTGCAGCCCGGTCTGCACTGCAGCGTACGGATACCAGTATTTTCCCTTGTTTTACATCCTCTTCATAACGCCGGCCTTCCGCTTCTGGGATTCCCCAATCCAAGAGGCCGCCTGCTATGCCTCCTGTAGCGGCTCCAGAAAGCAGTCCAGCTATGGGGCCGGCAGCAACTAAGGGACCCAGACCAGGTACTACTAAAGCTCCTGCACCGGCGGCAAGGCCCATTAGGCCACCCAGTACACCTCCGGTGGTAACACCTTCAGCGATACCAGTGTCGCCTCCCATGCCCATGGCCAACCCACCCTCATTACCTTCTCCTCCACCTTCCCCCCGTCCTCTATCCTTAGCCAAGATAGATATTTCCTTATCAAAACCCGCGCGGCGCAGGTCATCCACCGCTTCTCTAGCTACCCGTTCGTTGCTGAAAACTCCTATTACTGTTTTAAGCATCACTTCTCGCCTCCTCGTTTACTTGATTGTAGCTTTGTTCTAACAAGCTTATTATTTTCTTATAACCTTGTGGCTATACAAGGGCTCCATGATTTTAACAAATTACCAAGATCCTAAGCAGGAATTCGGTGCTTGTCGTTTAAAAAATTTTACTTAAAGCTTAAGAAGAAGGTGAGCTTTTTGGTTTTCGATGTAGTAGTTTGTGGAGCAGGACCCGCGGGGGCCACGGCAGCTAGGGAGCTTGCGCAGGCGGGCCTTAAAGTTTTGCTTTGTGAAAAAGATAAGATACCTCGCTATAAACCATGTGGAGGTGGGCTGACTAAGAAGGCCTGGGGGGAGCTACCACCTGGCTGGGAGGCCCTAGTCGAAGATGTTGCTTGCCAGGTTATCTTCTACCATAGGGAAAAGCAACCATTGGAAGTTACTTTTGAAGGTCCAGTCGTCAAATTGATTATGCGAGATCGCCTTGATTTTTGGCTAGTGGAAAAGGCTTCCACTGCTGGGGCCGAAGTGCGGGATGGGTATAGGGTGGAAAGGATAGTAGAAGAAGAAGGGCAAGTAAGAATATATGCTGGACGGGAGAGCTTTAAAGCCCGGGTGATAATAGGAGCTGACGGAGCCCGGAGCCTGGTGGCACGCCAACTTCCCTTTCGCCTGGCTCGAGCCTTAGGTATAGCCTTAGAATGCGAATTGCCAGTACCTGAGAGGATCTTAGATAAATACCGCCATTCTTTAGTATTAAGTTATGGAAACATACCAGGTGGTTACGCTTGGGTTTTTCCTAAAGCTACCCATCTTTCAGTGGGTATAGGTTCCTTTAACCGGCGAGTAAAAAATCTTAAATCCCTTTTCCAGAAGTTTTGCCAGGGCTTGGAGTTACCATTGCAGCCAGGGATACGTTGCCGGGGAACCCTTATTCCTTCCGCTATTCCTGGAGAGGTTTCCTTAAATACCAGCAATGGATTGTTGGTGGGTGATGCGGCCGGTTTAGTAGATCCTTTTTCTGGTGAGGGCCTTTATTATGCTTTAAAAAGCGGGCGGTTGGCAGCAGCTACTGTTTTTTCTTTTTTCCAGGGAAGGGGAGAGTTAAGGGAGTATTCTAAAGCTATTAATTCCCAGTTATTACCCCACCTCCACTATGCCCACCGTATAGCTAGGGTAGTTTATGCTTTTACTCCTTTAATACACCGTCTGGTACTGGCCAATAGAGAGGTAGCTCGCCGGCTTGTGGAGGTGCTCTGTGGGGCCCGGACTTATCCTGAGTTGTGGGAGTATCTATACGCTAGGTACCGGATTTTTCAAAGGAACTTTTTCTGATTGGAAATGAGCGTTATGGTAGACCAGCTGATTTTCAAAGAAGGGAGTGGGGAGATAGAATTAATGGTAACTAGTCGGGTACGAGCCAGGTTAAAAATGCAGACAGAGGTTTAAGGAGACCAAGGGCAACAAGAGAGGACAAAAGATTAAAAAGGGTGTGGAAGTGGGCTACCTGCCGGGCTGGATTGGGGGAAGCAAGGGAAAGTAAAGGTGCAACGGTATATAAAAAAGGGAGAACTATTAAAGCTCCAGCGACGTTGATTAAGAGATTGGCTAATGCTGTGCGCTGGGCTGCGCGCGAGGAAAATAGGGCAGCCACTAAAGCCGTGCTGCAGGTACCGATGTTGGCCCCTAGGACTATGCTTAAGGCTCCGGGTAAAGGCACCACTCCTTGAGCGGTTAGTACCATGGCTATTCCTGTCATAGCGCTACTGGAATGGAGAAGGGCGGTAAAGGCTGTCCCTACCAGAAGGGCTTGCCAGGGGGAGTTACTTGCTGCGGTTAAAAACCCAGGTAACACTGCGCTATCCCTTAAGGGTGTGGAAGCGCTAGACATAAGAGAAAGAGCATAAAAGATAAGCCCACAGCCCCATAAACTTAAGCCTACTGCTCGGGAGGGGCGGGGTATAAGAAAAAGTGTTCCCAAGATGATGGCTGGCCAGGCCAGGGCTTGTAGGTCAAAGGCTAGGAGCTGGACGGTAAGGCAAGTTCCTACATTGGCACCCAGGATCAGGCTTAAACCTTGATAAAAGGAGATGGCTTTGCTATCTACCATCCCCACAGTCAATACAGTGGTAGCTGTGCTGGATTGTACCAAGGCCGTGGCTAAAGCACCCCAGATAAAACCCTTCCAAGGGGTATGGGTAGCCTGGCGCAAGAACCTTTCTAGGCGGCTATGACTTAAAGCCATAAGACCAGAGCGTAATAAATACACTCCGAGCAAGAGTATCCCTATACCCATGGTGAACCAGAAGAGTATTGCCCCCATGGCCATCCTCCTACGGTAGTTCCCTAACCGTACAAGACTCTACGGCAGATTTTTTTGTTTTAGACCTAGACTTTTTGTGAAGCCAAGAGGATTTTAAGACTTAAAGGAGAAATAAAAGTTACAGTTTGGATTTGCAAAAGAGGTGAAAGGTATGGAACCCCGGGAGTTGGCGGCTGCGCTGGCTCAAAATAGGGATTTACTTAAGCGTGTAGAAGAAAAGAGCGGTGTGGACATAAAGAATTGCTATCAATGTGGCAAATGTTCAGCGGGGTGCCCCATGGCCTTTGCCATGGATTATACCCCCCGGCAGATAATACGTTTGCTGCAGTTGGGCTTTATCGATGAAGCCTTAAAAAGCCGGACCATTTGGATATGCGCACATTGCCAGGCCTGTTATACCCGTTGCCCCCGGGAAGTGGACTTACCGCGGCTTATGGAGGCCTTACGACAGGAGGCCGCCCAGGGCGGTCTGGTGACGGATAAGAAGGTACACCTCTTTGACCGGGCCTTCTTAAGTTCTGTGGAACGTTACGGAAGGGTGCACGAGATGGGGCTTATGGTTCAGTTTAACCTGCAATCTGGCCAGATTTTTAAAGATGTAGCACTTGCGCCCCCTCTGTTTTTAAACGGTAAGATAAACCCCTTCCCTACCCGGATCAAAGATGAAGGTGCTATTAGAGCTATTTTTCAGCGGGTGCGATCCCGAGGAGGTGATGGGCATTGAAATACGCCTATTACCCTGGGTGCTCCCTCCACGCTACGGCAGTAGAATATGATACTTCTGCCAAGGTGGTGGCCAAGCACCTGGGTGTTGAGTTATGGGAGATTCCAGAATGGAACTGTTGTGGGGCTTCAGCGGCCCATAATACCGATCATCTCTTAGCCCTCGCCCTTCCAGCCAGAAATCTGGCTCTGGCTGAAAGGGAGGGCCTGGATGTGGCTGTCCCTTGCGCTGCTTGTTTTAACCGGCTTAAAGCGGCCCAGGCGGCGGTGCGCGGATCCGAAGAGATGCGCAACACCATAAAGGAGATAATCGGAATGGATTACCAGGGGCAGGGGGAAGTGCGGGCCTTCCTGGACGTAGTAGTAAATGTAGTGGGCTTGGCCAAGATCCGCGATTTAGTTACCCGGCCGCTGACAGGTCTTAAAGTGGCGGCCTATTACGGTTGCCTCCTGGTCCGGCCACCGAAGCTTACAGCCTTCGATGATCCTGAAGATCCCCAAACCATGGACCGTCTGGTGGAAGCCTTAGGTGGTACGCCGGTGTCGTGGGCTTTTAAGACTGAATGCTGCAGTGCTAGTCTCGCTACTTCCCGGACGGATATAGGGCTTTTGCCCATCTTCCGTATCTTAAGGCAGGCCAAAGCTGCTGGCGCAGACTGCGTAGCTGTAGCTTGTCCTTTATGCTTCCTTAATTTAGATATGCGACAAGCAGAGGTCCAGCGCCGCTTTCGGGAGGAACTTGGTCTCCCTATATTCTACTTTACTGAACTTATGGGAATAGCCTTGGGTTATGCACCTAGGGATCTAGGGTTACCTAAACATTTTGTTAATCCGTTACCTTTATTGGAAGCTAAGGAGATTTTACGGCATCCTGCCACAAGGAGGGAGACAGCTTGAAACGCGTAGGAGTCTTTGTCTGCCACTGTGGAACGAATATCGCCTCGGTGGTGGATGTTAAACGGGTAGCAGAGGCGGCCCGGGGTTTTCCTGGGGTAGTCTTTGCTACTGATTACCAGTATATGTGTTCCGATCCTGGGCAGGAGCTTATACGCAAGAGCATTAAGGATCAACGCTTGAACCGCGTGGTGGTAGCTTCTTGCTCACCTAGGCTTCATGAGCCCACCTTCCGTAAGACCCTGGAAAGCGCAGGGCTCAATCCTTACCTTCTAGAAATGGCTAATATCCGTGAACAGTGTGCCTGGGTTCATGCTAAGGACAAGGAAGGTGCTACAGCTAAAGCCATAGAGCTGGTACGCATAGCTGTAGCTAAGGCCTCCCTTAATTCTCCTCTTAAGCCCAGTACTATTCCCATTACCAAGCGAGCCCTGGTCATAGGAGCTGGCATAGCCGGTATGCAGGCGGCCTTGGATATTGCTGATGCAGGGTATGAGGTAGTTCTGCTAGACCGGGAGCCTACCATAGGGGGGAATATGGTTAAACTGGATAAGACTTTCCCCACCTTAGACTGTTCAGCCTGAATAAGCACACCTAAGATGGTTGCTGCGGCGCAGCACCCTCAAATTCAAGTAATGACCTATGCAGAGGTAGAACAGGTATCCGGTTATGTGGGTAATTTCCAAGTAACCATTCGTAAGAAAGCCCGGATGGTAGATGCTACTAAGTGTACCGGTTGCGGTACCTGCTGGGAGAAATGTCCTACGAAGGTGGATAGCGAGTTTGACTTGGGGTTGGGTAAGCGCAAGGCTATATATGTACCCTTCCCCCAAGCTGTTCCCGCAGTACCGGTCATCGACAAAGAGCACTGCCGCCAGTTTACTAAGGGCAAGTGTGGCATATGCCAGAAGGTTTGCCCAACTAAGGCTGTAGACTATGAGCAGCAGGACGAAATTATTACTGAAAACTTCGGGGCTATTGTAGTGGCTACGGGTTATGAACTTTTCCCTTGGGAGCAAGTATATGGAGAGTACGGTTATGGCCGTTACCCAGATGTTATCACTAGTATGCATTTTGAGCGCATGAACAGCGCTTCCGGCCCGACGGGTGGCAAGATCATACGACCCTCAGATGGAAAGGAGCCCCAAACTGTAGTATTTATCAAATGTGTGGGTTCCCGGGATGAGGCTAAGGGCAAAAGTTATTGTTCCCGTGCCTGTTGTATGTACACGGCTAAACACGCTCATCAGGTGTTAGAGAAAATACCAGATGCGCAGGCTATTGTATTCTATATGGACGTCCGTACCCCGGGTAAAGCTTACGAAGAATTCTATTCTCGGACTGTCCATGAAGGTGCAGTATACGTTCGAGGACGAGTAAGCCGGATCTACCAGGAGGGGGATAAACTTATAGTTTGCGCCGAGGATACTCTCCTGGGTAGGCAGGTGACGGTAGCCGCTGATCTGGTGGTCCTGGCCACAGCTATGGTACCTAGCCGTGGTTGGGAGGAGTTGGCCAAGATGTTAGGGCTGGCCACGGATAAGGATGGCTTTTTCCAAGAAGCCCATCCCAAACTGCGGCCAGTGGAGACCTACACAGCAGGAGTATTCTTAGCGGGGGCCTGCCAGGGACCTAAAGATATCCCGGATACAGTGGCCCAGGCTAGCGGTGCCGCAGTAAAAGTATGCCAACTTTTGAGCAAAGATGAAATGGCTACCGATCCCATGACATCTACAGTGGATGAGAGTTTGTGCTCTGGTTGTGGTCTGTGTCAGCCTATCTGCCCCTACAAGGCCATTGAAATGAAAACCATTACCGAGCGAGTAGCCGGTAAAACCATAACCCGCCAGGTAGCTAGCGTTAATATAGGGTTATGCCAAGGTTGCGGTGCCTGCACTGTTGTGTGCAGGTCCAGTGCCTTGAATTTGCGCGGCTTCAGTAATGAGCAGATATTAGCGGAGGTGGATGCAGCATGTCTGTAAATCAGGAAGCCAGCTGTTGGGAGCCTAAAATAATTGCTTTTTGCTGCCACTGGTGTGCCTATGCTGGGGCGGATCTGGCTGGGCTAAATCGCCTATCCTATCCAGCCAACGTCCGCATTATACGGGTACCTTGTTCTGGGAGGGTGAATCCCCAATTTGTTCTCCGCGCTTTCCAGCGCGGGGCGGATGGTGTATTAGTAGCTGGCTGACACCCTGGCGACTGCCACTATGTTAGTGGCAATTATCATGCCCGTCGGCGTTTGCTTGTGCTAGAACGGATGTTAGAGTTTATAGGTATTGAACCAGCTCGTTTCAAAGTGCGCTGGGTTTCGGGTTCGGAAGGCCCTCGCTTTGCAGAAATAATTACCCAGATGACCGAGGAGATCCGGGCTTTAGGGCCCAATAGGAAGTTGAGGGATGCGGTATGAACGAGATTACCGAAAGGATGCGGGTACGGGCACAGGAACTTCTTAAAAAGGGCGAAGTTCAATGGGTTATCGGTTGGGAAAAGGGATCCTTGTGGTATCATTCCTCCCCGGTTTTCATCCGCCGGCCGGAAGAAGTGGGTCGCTTAATCTGGGATGATTTTTGTGCCAACAATCTGGCTAAATACTTGTTAGATTTTACCCAGTTAGAAGGAAAGGTAGCCTTATTCTTAAAAGGGTGCGATGCAAAAGGTGTAAACCGGCTCCTGCAGGATCAGCAAATAGAAAGGGAGAAAGTATATCTTATTGGTATCACCTGCCCAGGGGTAAGGGATAGTCGTCAGGCTAAAGGGAAGGGCCCGGAAGCTTTAGAAAGTATTCCCCTAGAAGAAAGATGCACTTTTTGCACCCATCCCGAACCTGTAATTTACGATGAGCTTATCGATACAGGAGAGAAGTTGCCGGGCCGGGGGGAAGGGGAACCTCAAGCTCGTTTTGCTGAAGTTATGCGCTTGTCGGCCTTAAATCCCGATGAGCGTTATGAGTTCTGGGCAAGGCAGTATGAAAGGTGTCTCCGCTGTTATGCTTGCCGTAATGTATGCCCGGCCTGTAACTGTCGGGAGTGCATCTTTGATCGCTCACAATCCGGTTGGTGCAGCAAGCGCATTTTAAGAAGCGAAAACGAATTTTATGGTTTAACCCGGGCCTTGCACGTGGCGGGCCGTTGCATTGAATGTGGAGAATGCGAACGGGCATGCCCAGTAGGGATCCCTATCATGAGCTTGCACAGGAAGATAATTAAAGACCTTAACGAGCTATTCGGGCCTTATGAGGCTGGCCTGGATACGGAAACTCCGCCGCCTCTGGGTACCTACCGGGTAGAGGATCCTGATTACTTCTTATAAAAGGGAGGTGCTGAGAATGTTAAAGATTAGGCGGGATAAATTGCCTCAAGTTTTATCAATATGGTCGGAGGGGGCTACGGTCTATATTCCTCAAGAAGCGGATGGCATCAGCACCTTCCGCCCCTGGACTGGGCAGACAGAAGTTAATTTTAAGCCGGGAAGCACAGTTGTACCGCCTAAAGAGTTATTTTTCTTACGGACAGAAGAAATGTACCGGTACCGCGTAGAAGGCCAGGCAGCCTTCCTAGAGGAACTTCCTCCCCCCCAAGAAAAACGAGTATTGGTGGGGGTCCGCTCTTGTGATGCCCGGAGTTTCTTACTCCTAGATGAGGTTTTCTTAACTAAAGGTTATATAGATGAATTTTACCATAAGCGGCGGGAGAACACCTTGATAGTGGCCCTAGCCTGTCGGGAACCTCTAGACACTTGCTTCTGCACCTCCCTAGGGGTAGATCCTGGCCGGGCTGAAGGGGTGGATATTCAAGCCTGGGAAGGAGAAGATGGCTTTCTTTTAGAAGCCACCAGCGAGACGGGAAGGTCGTTGCTGGAAAAGGTGAGGGGTCTCTTGGTAGAAACGTCCGAGGAAGTTCCTGCTGGTGTCCGTCCTCGCCTCGAGGTGGAGTTAGAAGGGGTTACGGAGAAGCTGCAAAGGATGTTCGAGCATCCCTTCTGGGATGACCTATGGCATAAGTGCGTAGGTTGTGCAGCCTGTACCTTCCTTTGCCCTACCTGCCATTGTTTTGATATCCAGAGCGAAAATAGGGGTAACTGGGGCTTTAAGTTCAGATGTTGGGATTCGTGCATGTTTCCAGAGTATACCCGTATGGCTGGCGGCCATAACCCCCGGCCCACAAGAAAAGAAAGGGTACGCAATCGCATTTTACACAAACTCCAGTATTTCCCTGAACGTTATGGCAAGTTAGGTTGTGTAGGTTGCGGTCGCTGCTTGGACCGCTGCCCAGTGCATATGGATATAACGAAAATAATCCAGGCCATAAAGGAGGTGGCCTTGGATGGCTGAAAACTTTGGACAGGTCAATCCGCTGGTACCCCAGCTAGGACGGATTATAAATATTGTCGAGGAGACCCCGGATATAAAGACTTTTTATATAACTACTGATCAGGGTAAACCCTTTACTCCTTTACCAGGTCAGTTGGCTATGTTATCCTTATTAGATGTAGGGGAGGCCATGTTTTCCATCACTTCCCAGGGGCCTGACCACTTGGAGATATCCATTAAGAAAGTGGGTACCCTCACAGAGGCCCTCCATGAAGCCGAGATAGGCCAGACTGTTGGTATCCGCGGACCTTATGGTAACGGGTTTCCCCTGGAAATGTTTTATGGGAAGGACGTACTTTTCATCGGCGGCGGTATAGGGCTGGCCCCTGTCCGTTCCTTGATCAATTATTGTATCGAACACCGGGATAAGTTTGGACATTTGTGGATCATCTATGGTGCTCGCTCTCCGGCGGATCTCTGCTTTAAAACCGACCTCTTTGAAAACTGGCCTAAAGTGGAGAACTGCCGGGTGGATGTGACTGTAGATAAAGGAGATGCTACCTGGACGGGACACGAAGGTTTTGTTCCTGCCTTTGTGGAGGAGCTTAAGCCCACGCCTCAAGGCAAAGTGGCGGTAACCTGCGGGCCGCCCATCATGATCAAGTTTGTCCTGCAGGTTTTGGAGAGATTGGGTTTTAAAGACGACCAAATTGTTACTACTTTGGAGATGCGTATGAAGTGCGGTATTGGGAAATGCGGGCGCTGCAACTTAGGGAGCAAATATGTGTGCTTGGATGGCCCGGTGTTCACCCTAGCCCAGCTTAAACAGTTACCCAATGAGTACTGATCTCCATGTTCATGGCTTGGCCCACACCGGTCCGCCCCATACAGTAGAACAGCTCTGGCCCTATGTTGAGGAAGCCCAAAAGCAGGGTCTAATGGAGCTCGGTTTTGCTGAGCACGATGAATACCTTTATGGTTTAGATTTTCGGGTTTTTGAAGAGCTGGCTCGCTTATCCCCGATAAAAATAAAAAAGGGGTTGGAGGTGAGTTTCCGGCCTGAAAGGTGTGATTTAAAGGCCATTGCCTCCCGCCCCTGGGATTACCTTATCGCTTCTGTTCACGATATCGGTCCCTGGGGTTTCGATAGCCCGGGCGGAAGAAGCTTTTATGCTGACTGGGATATGGACGAGCTATACTTTACTTATTTTGATTTGGTTGCCCGGGCTGCTTCTACCGGTTTTTTCCAAATTATTGGACACTTGGATCTGATAAAACTATATGGCCACAAGCCGCGGCGATCTGTTGCGGAATTGGCCGAACCGGCCCTTAGGGTTATCGCCCAGGCTGGTGTAGCGGTAGAAGTAAATACTGCAGGCTTATATAAGCCAGTCGGGGAAATCTACCCTTCAGTAGAGTTGTTACAGCGCTGCTTTGAGCTGAATATTCCGGTTACCATATCCTCGGATGCCCATAACCCAGAGGAGGTGGGTAGGAGCAGGGAGAAAGCAGTTCGCTTACTTAAGAGAATAGGCTATACCCAACTGGTCACTTTCAGGGAGAGAAAATTGGAGGTTGTTTCCTTAAAGTAGTAGAAAGCCCAGTAATTTATTTTATAGGGCCAAGTTAAAGGGAAAGATTATTGGTAATAGGGCTTAAGGGGAGTAGCCGCCGGAGGTTTTCCAGGCTGTTGGGGCTGGAAAAGAACCGATCTTTCCGGTACCAGGGTTCGTCAGCACGGCTTTAAGCCCGGACCTGGTTTGTTTAAAAGGCGAGACCTTACCGCCCAATAAAGGGGAGGGTGGAAGGTCTCTTTATTTTTTGATGGAGGTGGGAAAGCTTATGGTAGACCTGGTATTGCTCCTTATTAGTCTCGGTGTTATCCTTTTAGGGGCTGAAGTGTTCACTAACGGTGTGGAATGGTTAGGTAAAAAGCTTAACTTAGGTGAAGGAGCGGTAGGTAGTATTTTGGCAGCTGTAGGGACCGCCCTTCCTGAAAGCATGATCCCTGTGGTGGCTATCCTATTGGGAGGGGGCCATGTAGGAGAAGAAGTGGGTATAGGAGCTATTTTGGGAGCGCCTTTTATGCTTAGTACTCTGGCTTTTTTTATCACGGGGGTGGCTGTAATTGCTTACCGGGGGCGCCGCCCCGACTTCCCCCGTATGCGCCTTAACACAGTGATCATGGGGCGCGACCTTAGGTTTTTTTTACTCGTTTATGCTATAGCTATTCTGGCTGCTCTGCTTAAAACCCATCTATGGAAACAGATAGTAGCCTTTTTCTTGGCTATAGCCTACTTCACTTATGCCTATCTCACAGTAACCCAGGAAAGTGGCAACAACGAGGAGGAAGAATTACATCCCCTTTATTTCGCCAGGCGTAGCGAAGATCCCTCTCTAGGTCTGGTGGTGCTGCAAGTTTTGGTAGCCCTTGGATTGATTATAGGGGGGGCTAGGATCTTTGTAAGGGGCGTGGAACATCTATCTAGCTTATTAGGCGTACCAGCCTTTGTATTATCCCTCATTATAGCGCCCATAGCTACAGAGCTCCCGGAAAAATTTAATAGTATAATCTGGATAGGAAAGGGTAAGGATACCTTGGCTTTAGGCAACATTACTGGGGCCATGGTCTTCCAGAGCTCCCTTTTGCCTGCCTTGGGGATAACTATGACCAGCTGGGATCTTACTCCGGGAGCTATGATTAGTGCAGCCCTGGCTATTCTTTCGGCAGGCATGGTTTTCTGGCAGATCCGCCGGAAGAAGTATCTCACACCCTATACCCTCATGAGTGGTGGGGCCTTTTATATGGTTTTTGTAATTTTGGTCTTCAGCGGGATTATAAGGTAGAAAAACCGGTAACTAATAATACACGCCCGGAGTATCCGGGCTTTTTCCTTTTCCAAGTCCATAAACATAATATAGAGCAAAAAGGTACAGGGGTGGATGGATATGCCCCGCGTGATAGTAGTAGGAGGCGGTTGGGCAGGGTGTGCAGCAGCCTGGGCTGCCCGCCAGGCAGGAGCAGAGGTTATTCTCTTAGAGCGTACAGATATGCTGCTGGGGACTGGACTCGTTGGGGGTATTATACGGAATAATGGGCGTTATACAGCGGCCGAAGAGCTAGTAGCTTTAGGAGCAGGGAGGCTCCTTGAGCTAACCGACCGTGTAGCTCGCCACAAAAATATCGATTTCGCTGGTCATCGTCATGCAACCCTTTATGATGTAACCCGAATAGAACCCCTGGTCCGGATTACCTTAGTGAACGCTGGTATTAAACTAAGGCTTAAAAGCAGAGTGCGCAAAGTACGGGTAATAGGGGAAAGGATTAAAGCGGTGGAAACTGAGGAAGGAGAGGAAATACCAGGTGATGCCTTTATCGATGCTACAGGTACAGCTGGGCCTCCAGCTAATTGCCGCCGCTACGGTTTTGGGTGTGTCATGTGTATTTACCGTTGTCCTACCTTCGGTGGGCGCTTAAGCCTTTGCGCTTTAGCCGGGGTGGAGGAATACGCTGCCCTCCGGCGAAGCGGTGGGCTAGGTGCCTTAAGCGGTTCTTGTAAGCTTAAGAAAGCTTCCCTAGCTCCTTACCTAGTTCAAATTTTAGAAAAGGAGGGTGTAGTTTGTTTACCGCTACCTTCCCACCTTAAAGGAAAAAAGGAACATTTATATCGCAAGGCTTGCCAGCAGTACGCCTTGGAAGAGTATGTAGATAATTTGATCCTCTTGGATACCGGACCAGTTAAACTTATGACCCCCTTTTTGCCCTTGGATGATCTCCGACAAATAAGAGGGCTGGAAAATGCCTGCTATGAAGATCCTTACGCTGGTGGTATAGGCAATTCTGTACGTTTTTTGGCCATGGTTCCCCGAGAAGACACCATGCGGGTTAAGGCCCTGGAAAATGTTTTTTGCGCAGGAGAGAAAGCTGGCCCGCTGGTGGGACATACCGAAGCCATAGTCACAGGAACTTTAGCTGGACATAATGCTGTACGTTTCCTAGCGGGACAGGAACTCCTTAGCTTGCCCCTTTCTTTGGCAGTTGGTGACTTTATAACCTTCTCCCGCGAGCAAGTTGAATGTGGAGAGGGCCTATATAGATCTTTTACCTTCTCGGGATCCGTATACTGGGAGCGCATGCAAAGGCTAGGTCTATATACTATTGATTTCTGGAATGTCTGGAAAAAAGTAGAAGAAGTAGGTTTGTTAGGAGTCTTCGCCCAAAAAATATTGTGAAAAGCCGGCCAAAATGGGATAGGTTTTAAGGGGCCTAAGTTGACAGCCCGTGTAGGTAACCGCTACAATTAAATCGACTAGACTGATAACTATTATTAATTTTAAACGATTTATGTAGGTGATTATATGAAACAAGTAAACAGGCGGATGACAAAACAAAAACGGTTAATATTAGAAATATTGCGCAGTACCAAGTCCCATCCAACAGCTGATTGGATTTATGACCAAGCTCGTAAAGTGCTCCCAAGCATTAGCTTAGGTACAGTTTATCGGAACCTGGCTGTCCTAAAAGAAGAGGGGGAAATTATGGAGCTGAACTATGGCAGTACTTATAGCCGCTATGATGGTAACCCTCAGAATCACTATCACTTTGTATGCCTTAAGTGTGGTCGGGTCGAGGATGTAGATATGCCCGTGTGTTCTGAATTGGATAAACAGGCGGAAAAGACCAGGATAGGAGAGGTCTATTACCACCGATTAGAATTTTATGGTCTTTGCTTGCATTGTCAAAGTGGAGGGATATAGTTTGGCCAAGGAAACGTGGAAGTATCTCCAGCAGATACCGGTTTTTGCTGATCTGGAGGAAGAAGAGCTTAAAAAGATCGCTGACCTGGCTTTAACCAGACGTTATCCTAAAAATGCCTATATTTTTTTTGAAGGAGAGCCGGGGAGCGGGTTTTATTTTGTTAAATCTGGAGCCATCAAGCTCTTCCAAGTACTAGAAGATGGACGGGAAAAGATCCTCCACTTTGTGCGGGAAGGGGAGATCTTCGCTGAGGTTGTTCTTTTCGACGGGGGCCCTTATCCTGCTACTGCCCAGACCCTGGAAGATACCGAGGTGGGCTACATCCGCAACGAAGATATGGAAGATCTGCTGCGTAAGCACGGAGAGATAGCGGTAAAAATTATTAAAGTGATGAGCCGGAGGCTCAGACAAGCCCAGATTCATATTCGGGACTTGGCCCTTAAGGGTGCTTATGGCCGGCTGGCTAGTACGCTACTTAATCTAGCAGAAGAATATGGAGAAAAGAAAGGGGAAGGGGTGACTATCGTTCTCTCTTTAAGCCAGCAGGAAATAGCTAATCTTATCGGCACATCTAGAGAGACGGTGGCTAGGATTTTAAGCGAATTTAGGCGCTTGGGAGCCATTAAGGTGGATAGGCAGCGCATTACGATAGTTCGACCAGAACTTCTTAAGGATTGGTTTTAGGGTAGGTTTTATCCATTGAGGGTAATATTCTTGCGCTCTAGGGGCAAAAAGCTACTTTTTAACTCACAACCCTTGCGAAAATCCCTTAACGTATTATAGAATAAAAGCAAAAATGAGATAAGGATTTGCTTGGGAGGCGGCGATTATGAGCTACGAAAATGAACTCGGTACCTACTTGGAACTTAACCAGGAAAACTGGCTGGAGCGTCTGCAATGGTTGGGTATTAATGTAGAGAAAGTAGAAGATAAAGGTTAAAACCCTTAAGACATCCAGCGCAAGGCCCCGTGTGGACGGGGTTTTTATTTTGGTTTTTAGAAGCCAGGGGGGATTTTTTTATGATATAATATACACCTGGGGGGTATACAGGTGAACCAAGTTAAAATTCTTATTGCCGACGACGAACCCAGACTCCGACAGCTTGTTCGCTTATATCTTGAACGGGAGGGCATGACAGTAGAAGAGGCAGAGACTGGTCGGCAGACGTTAGAGAAGATCCGTTCTGGTAATTTCGACCTGCTCATCCTGGATATTATGATGCCCGAAGGGGATGGGTGGTCTGTTTGCCGGGAAGTGCGCAAGAACGCTGACTTGCCTATTATAATGCTCACAGCCCGTGGGGAGGAGCTGGACAGGCTTTTGGGATTTGAACTAGGTGCCGACGACTATGTAGTAAAACCCTTCAGCCCCCGGGAACTGGTGGCCCGGGTGAAGGCGCTCCTCCGCCGGAGCCGGATGGGCAAAGGGAGCCGGGAGGAGTTAAAGTTTCCTGGGCTTACTATTGATGTAGCAGCACGGGAGGTTAGGGTAGAGGGAGAAAAGATTAATCTTACCCCCAAGGAATTCGAATTGCTCCTCTTTTTAGCTCGGCATGCGGGTCAGGTCATGAGCCGGGAGAAGATTTTGGAGCAGGTTTGGGGATATGACTTTTATGGCGACCTGCGGACGGTAGATACACATATCAAAAATTTGCGAGAAAAATTAGGTCGCGATCGTGGCCAGCGCTACATCGTTACAGTTTGGGGAGTGGGATATAAATTTGACGCCGGGAAGTGAAGTTATGTTTTGGCGGGGAATAACAGGGAAGCTATGGCTGACTTTGGTCTCCGTGGTGCTGGTAAGCCTACTTATAGTAGGTGTCTTCTTGGATCGATTGTTAGAAAGCTTTTATTTTCGCCAGCGTGGGTTGGAACTCCTTAAAAAAGGGGAGCTAATAGCCGAAGCCTTAGCCGATGGCGCACGTAGGGGGTACCTTTTAGAACAGGTGGACATCTTAGGTGATGTAGCTGGAGCTGGGGTTACTATTATTGATCGCAAGGGATTAATCATTTCCTGCGGTGGGATGAACATGGGGGGACCGGACCACGGGCGGAGTATGCATATGGGATGGCCGACTATTGGTATGCACTTGGGAACAGAAGAAGCTCGCCGGGTGCTATTAGGTCAAACGGTGATTACCCGTGGTTATCATCCGGGCTTTAACGCTACTATGCTGACGGTAGGTGTCCCTATTAAAGTGGGGGAAGAGGTAGTAGGTGCAGTCTTGCTTTATTCTCCCCAGGCTTCCTTAGGAGAGGCAGTGTCTGTCATGCGACGTCTTATCCTTTTGGCGGCGGTAGGAGCTATAATTGTAGCTACGGTTCTGGCTTTTTTTGTTTCTCGCAAGGTGTCACGCCCCTTGCTGGCCATGAACCGGGTGGCCAGGCAGATGGCAGCGGGAGATTTCAGCGGACAGATAGAAGTTACTTCCCAGGATGAAGTCGGAACCTTAGCTCAGAGTCTTAACTATCTTTCCGGCCAGCTTAAAATTACCATCGCCGCTTTATCCCGAGAAAAGGAGAAGCTTAACCGTGTAGTTAGTGGTATGACCGATGGAGTTCTGGCCTTCGATGCTAGGGGTTATATTCTTTTTTCTAATCCTCAGGCGGAAAAGCTCTTGGGTTTACCTTTACCTGTAGGGGAGAAAATACCGGAAGAGCTATGGGAGAAAAGCCGGGTTCTAGAAGGCCAGGATATAAGTGAAAGGGAAATAGAATGGCGAGGTAAAATAATCGCTGTAAGGGCCTCCCTTATGAAAACAGGTGGAGGGGAAGATGGTTCTACAGTAGCCCTTTTCCAAGATGTTACCGAGAAAAGAAAGCTGGAACAGCTCCGGCGGGAATTTCTGGCTAGCGTCTCCCATGAATTAAGGACACCCTTAAGTTTTATCCAGGGTTATGCCGAAGCTATTCTGGACGGTTTGGCCCAGGATGAGAAAGAACAGCGGGAATATATAAGTATTATTTGGGAGGAGGCTGGTCGCCTACGCCGGCTAGTAGAGGATCTTCTGGACTTAAGTAAACTAGCTGCTGGCCAGCTCAATTTGGATAGGGAAGAAATAGAGGTAAAGGATCTTTTACGCCGTGTGGCTCGCAAGTTCCAGGGAATCTTTGCCGAGCGAGGGATTAAATTTGAATTCGAAGTAAAAGAAGAGGGGAAAGGATTGCCCCATGTATATGGGGATGCCGGTCGGCTGGAACAGATCCTTGTTAATCTTTTGGATAATGCCGCCCGGTACACACCAGCTGGAGGGAAGGTTTCCTTGAAAGCGAGGCAGGAAGGTGAAGAGATAGTTTTTATAGTTCAGGATACAGGTCAAGGTATACCGGCAGAAGAACTACCTTATATTTGGGAGCGCTTTTACCGGGTGGATAAATCCCGGTCACGCAAGGATGGTGGCAGTGGTCTTGGCCTCGCCATTGTTCGCCATTTAGTAGAGGCCCATGGAGGCCGGGTTAATGTAGTGAGCACTCCGGGGCAGGGAAGCACTTTTCAAGTATATTTACCTATATATCATCCTCAGGCCAAGGCTTTATGTCGTATCTAGGTTAAATATTACTTTATGAGCTAACGGTTAAAAAGCGAAGATGAAGCGGAGTAAAAGGGGAGATGGTTAGGAAATAACTACAAGAAAAACAAGGAAAGAAGGAGAAAAGCCCAGGGCTAGTTATACAAGCCAAGGCGCTCGCGTCAGCCCATGTCTTCTATTGACAGCGTAAATTGAGAATAGTAAAATAGAAAAGGCCAGAGGAGCTAGGGGGTGATAGTGATGCCGCTCTACGAATTTCGGTGCAAAGAGTGTGGGGAAAAGTTTACCATGCGCCTTTCCTGGCAAGAAAAGGATAAAGCTGTCTGCCCCTCTTGTGGGGCCCAGAATTTGCAACAACTCTTCACTGGAATAACTATTCTGGGCAGCAGCCCCAAGGGTAGCAGTTGTAGCGCACCTTCAGGTAGCCGCTTTAGCTGAGCGTAAAATTAAAAGGGCCGTGGCCCTTAAGAAAAAGAAAAGCCCCTTGGATTTTTCAAGGGGCATTTATTTTTTAAGATAGGGGGTGCTTCTTGCCACCCAAGTGAGGAAGTTGTAAAATGCTTGATAGTAAGCCTTTAGGGAAGGGGTTGTACCTTTGTGGGTTTCATGAGCAATTTGCGAAACTTGAGCAGAAAGCGGCCTGTCTTAGGTATAGTATTGACTCTAGTTATAGGGTTAGGTTTGATAGCCAGCTATGTTTTTTGGGCCCTTCCGCCTGGCAATTCTCTACGGGTGAGCCAAAAGAATAGTGAACTGGAAAGCCAGGTAGAGGCCTGGCAAAAGGCGGCCCAAGAACAAATAAAACAGAGGGAAGTGGAGGTTAAGGAGCTGGAAAAGCAAACCCAAGAGAATCCCCAGGATGCAGGCTTATGGTTAAAATTGGGCGATAGTCGTTATGCCCTAGGATCCCTCTATCTCCTCACTGGTAGCGATCCAGCTAAAGCGGAAACAGCCTTTAAGGGTGCCTTAGAAAGCTACAAAAAGGTACAAGAGCTTAATCCCCAGGAAAAAGGAATTTATTTGAGATTAGCCAAAACAGCCGTTTTTCTGGGGGATAATAACTTGGCGGAGACCAATTACCGGCAGGCGGTAGCCGCGGATCCTAAGGATAACAGCGCCCGCATGTCTTATGCCATGTTTTTGGCTTGGGTGAAGTCTGATTACCAGGGAGCCATAAGGCTTTGGCAGGAGATCTTAAACAATAATCCTGATCAGGAAACTGCTGATCATGTCCGAGAGATGATCAAACAGGCCCAAGAGATGGCTCAGAAGACCTCTGGCGAGAAAACTCCTGCTCCTTAAGATCTTTAAGTTTGCTTAGCCAGCGAAGGCGGGGACAAAGAAATTTTGCTTGAGCGCAAGCGATCCATGAAGTGATGGAAACGCTTGCGGATATTGAGGTTCAAAGCCCATAGAATGGCGGCATGTCTTTTAACTAATCCTAGACGGCGGGAAATGGAGCTTAAGGAATAAAATTCCTGCCACGCCCAGTTAAAACCTTCTTGCAGGGTCTTTGGGCTCATGCGCTTAGGTTCAAAGACCACCTTATTTATGGTATACTCGCTCCAGTCGTTGCTCAGTATACGTCCTTCTTTTTCTAGCTTTTGGCGGAGAGGAGTTCCGGGGAAGGGGGTGAGGATGCCGAATTGAGCCGCTTCCAGCCTGTTTTCCTGGGCGAATTTTACTGTATGTTCGAAGATGCTCTCATCGTCTTCATCAAAACCAAAGATAAAGGCACCTTCGATGGCGATACCATGGTCATGGATCCTTTTTATAGCTGCGCTGTATTCTTCAACTTTATTAAAGGATTTCCCTACCGCCTTGAGGCTAGCAGGGGAAAGGGATTCAAAACCTATAAAGAGGCCTATGCACCCGCTTTCCGCGGCCAGGCGTAAAAGATCTTCGTCTTGAGCTATGGTGAGGGAACCTTGACTGAACCACTTAATCTTAAGGGGAGCCAGCGCCTTAAAAAGACGTTTGGCATAAGAGGGGTTGCCCACGATATTATCGTCCACAAAGGCGATAACTTCACCTTCCAAGGCTTTTACCTCACTTACCACCTCTTCCACTGGGCGAAAGCGGAAGCGGCGGCCGAAAAACTGGCTTACGGTGCAGAAGGAGCAAGCATAAGGACAGCCCCGCGTAGTCTGGACAGTATCGGGGATAAGATAGCGGGTCCGCTCTAAAAGGTCGCGGCGTGGGATCGCCATATTTTTTAGCTGGGGTATCTTTTCCTGGCGGTAAAAAGGTTTTAACTCGCCGCGGGCTAAATCTTCCAGTAAGTAAGGCCAAACACCTTCAGCTTCACCGATAACGACCGCATCGGCGTGGCTTTTGGCTTCTTCAGGGAGGATGGAGGGGTGCATACCGCCCAGGACAACTGGCATCCCGCGGCTACGGAAGGCATCGGCGATAGCATAGGCTCTGGGAGCTAGAGCGGTCATGGCTGATATACCTACTAAATCATACTTTTCTTCCCAATCGATAGTAGTTATGCTTTCATCTAAGATTATGACCTCATGTTCTGGCGGGGTTAAAGCGGCTAAGGTTATTAAGTTCAAAGGTGGGAAAATAGATTTTTCCTTTTCGCTTTCCCACAGAGGATCTTCCCAGGCTGGGGCGATCAAGGCGATTTTCATTTTAGGTTTCCTCCTAAAACAATAATATAGTTCATCTGGAAAAATAGTTTTCCCGCCAGGCTAACTTTACATGTGTTGGATATTATGATAAGAAATTCGTTGGTGTATAGAAAATTCCTGCTAAAGGAAAGGAGAATAGAGGTGTATTTTTTAGGGATCGACCTGGGAGGTACCACCATAAAAGGGGGAATTGTAGATAAAACAGGAAACATTTTAACCCAGGGGCAGGTCCCCACCAGAGCTGAGGCTGGGGCAGAAGCGGTTCTGGCCCAGATCGAAAACTTGACTAAAGAACTTAAGGCCAGGGTAGGTATAAGTGATGGCCAACTCCGGGGGGCAGGTATAGGCATTCCGGGTTCGGTGGACGTGGAAAAAGGTTTAGTAAGGCTCGCTCCCAACCTGCACTGGCGTAACTTCCCGTTAAGGGGAAAATTAGAAAAACTTTTAGGTATCCCGGTGGTCCTAGATAATGATGCCCATGTGGCTGCTTTAGGAGAAATGTGGCAAGGAGCTGGTCGGGATTACCAGGATATTTTAATGATCACCATTGGTACAGGCATAGGGTCAGCGGTGATCTTAAACGGCCAGGTCCACCGGGGGATTTTTGGTTACGGAGCCGAAATGGGCCATGTTAAGGTGGAACCCCATGGTCCCCTATGTGAGTGTGGGGGGCGGGGTTGCTTGGAAACTTTAGCTTCAGCTACAGCTATAGTCCGCCAAGCCAGGCAGGAATTGGAAAGAGGACGTCCTTCTTTATTGCGGGGCAAGGAGACTTTAGAAGCTAGAGATGTTTTGGTGGCGGCTGGCCAGGGAGACGAATTAGCTCGGGAGGTCTTAAATAGGGCAGCAGGGTATCTAGGAATAGCCCTGGCCAATGCTGTTCTTCTTATAGGCCCAACTGTGGTGATTTTGGGAGGTGGGGTAGCACAGGCAGGAGAGGTTATTTTAGGCCCTCTTAAGGAGAGATTCGAGGAGGCCTTGGGGCCATGGCAGATTAAACCCTTGCCGTTACTTTTAGCCCAACTAGGAAATAAAGCGGGGTTTGTAGGCGCGGCGTATCTGGCCTTAAGCTTCCTACGGGGGGAAGGTAAGTGATAACGGATATTTTAGAGAGGTTGGTAAGGGCGGCAGGTGCCGATCCCTTTAGAGGGGCCGGGGAAGAGATCGAGAATTTTTGCCGGAGGATAGGGCTTAATCTTAAGCGTCAGCCTGTACGGGAAGGCTTATATAATCTTATTTTGCCTTTGGGAGAAAACCCTCAAGTGTTGATCAGCGCCCATTTTGATACTGTTCCGGCGGTGGTGGAAGGTCGATGCGCTAGGATGGGCCAGGAGGGCTCCCGCTTTTACGGGCGGGGCAGTTGCGATGCTTTAGGATCTATCGCTGCCCTTTTGGGTACCCTCCAGGATTTGGCTGAAGAAGGGTTTGACCTGAAATCCTCCTTAGTGCTCATCGCCTTTACTGTAGATGAGGAAGAAGGAGGCGAGGGCTCGGTAATATTACAAAATATCGTACCTGCTAGTATAAAATGGGCTTTAGTCTTGGAACCCACCTCTTTAAAGTTAGCCCTTGCTGAAATGGGTACTTTAGAATATCGCGTGAAGATCAAGGGTAAAACTGCCCATGGAAGCCTGCCCGAACGGGGCCATAACCCTTTACTTATGCTTTTTGAGGTGGGATCCTACTTACAAGACCTGGCAGGAGAGTTTAACCGTACCTTTAACCCACGTATACCACTTAAATTTATTCCCCTTAAAGCAGTTGGTGGGAGTGAGGCTTTAGCTATACCAGGAAAAGCTGAATTAAAGTTCGACTTTAGAGTCCCTCCTGAGGTCCCTTTAAGTTTGCTTAAAGGTAAGATAGAGGAATTTTTCTGGAAATATCCAGAAATAGAATTTGAAGTAGTGGAGGAAGCTCCTCCTTTTCAGGTGGAACCCGCCTCCCCTTTTGTAGAGATGCTGGCTAGAATATATGAGCAGGAACTGGGGCATCCCCTTGAGTTTACCTTTATGCCTAGCTGGACAGACGCCCACAACTTTTATGAAAAAGGGTGGCTACCTGTAATCTGGGGCCCGGGAGATCTGGCGGTGGCTCATACAGAGGAAGAACACGTGGAGGTAGCAGAGCTTTTGAAAGCCCAACAGTTTCTAACTGGGCTTCTGCGTTATCTCTCCCAGGTCTAGATACATGCGTTGCCAAATGCCCTTCACTGGTCCATACCTAAAGCCGCGCCGGAGGTAGAAGTGAATAGCTGGATAATTGTGGATGCCTACCCACAGGCCAATACGCCTGTGCCCCTTGGAACACAAGAAATCGATCCCGCGGTTAAGGAGGAGGCTGCCTGCTCCCTTGCCTTGGAATTCCCGGGTCACCACCAATTCATGGATTTCGCCGATCCTTTTCTCGTCTAGGTCCCTCCATTCTGGATCTGTGCTTATAAACCCCCGGGGAAGTTGGGAATGGAGCAAGAGGAAAAAGCCTCCCTGGCTCCGGCGGAAAAGCCACTTAAGATAATACCAGACATCCTGGCTGCTCGTATAGGCATACTCCGACATACCGGCGTAGCCGGAAAGATAGACGTCAATTAGGGTTTGACGCATTTTGTTAAGCTGGGCTGTTTCGGTAAGGGACATTATTTCCATAGCCTTAATTTTATAGTACCACGTTCCCCGGTAATAGTAAACAAAGGGATACCCCTTGGAAAGGTGGTCGAAAGTCATGCAGGTACCGGGAAATTTTCTACCTTGCGGGATCGGTAGCTTACCCTTTAAAGAGCCGGAACCTGCTCTGGAGCTAATTTTTCAAAGTATGCCTCAGATCCCCCACTGGCCACAGCTACCTAGAAGGGGGCGGATAGAGCACTTTGTATACCAGAGTTTGGCTCCTCTGGTCCGGTTAGGCTTAATTGTGGTACCGGAGGGCGAGAAGCTACCCTACTTTGCTACCCAGGCCCCAGATTGGCCGGAACGGCTTACTCAATTCTACACTATATTTTTAGAGGCCACTTCAGAAGATCCTCAAGCCCTAGAGAGTTTCGCCATACCTAGGGAGGCTGGCCAGGGTTTTTACGCGTTGCTAGAGTTCCTGGTACATAAGGGGACAGGACCAGCCTTGTTCCTGAAAGGCCAGGTGGCGGGTCCCTTAACGGCGGGACTATATTTAACTGATGCCGAAGGTCGGTACGCTTTCTATGACCCTCAACTCCGGGACTTAATTATAAAAACTACGGCCATGCAGGCGCGCTGGCAAGCTAAAGCTTTAGGTCGAAGGGGTCTACCAGTCATAATTTTCGTAGATGACCCGGCTTTATCCGCTTATGGGACTTCCACCCATGTAGCCTTGAATCGAGAGGAGGCGGTGGAAGCTTTAAAGCAGGTAGCTTTAGAGATTAAGAAGGTACAGGGGATTCCAGGAGCCCATTCCTGTAGCGGAGTAGACTGGTCCATCTTTTTTGAAGCCGGTTTCCAGATAGTAAGTTTTGATGCCTATAATTACTTCGATAGTTTAAAGGTGTTTGCCCCCCAGGTAGAGAATTTCTTAGCTAAAGGGGGTATCCTGGCCTGGGGCATTGTACCCACCTATGAGCAGGCCTGGAAAGAAACCAGGGATACTTTATCCGCTCGCCTGAAACACTATCTTGATGAACTGGTGAAAAGGGGAGTAACCCCTAAGCGCCTCTACCAGCAGGCTTTAATAACCCCTTCCTGCGGGACCGGGGTACTGGAGGAAGATTTGGCTAGGCGGATCTATCAGCTTACAGCTGAAGTATCAGAACTAATGGCGACAAAGAACAAGGGAGGTTAAAAAATAAGGGGTCGAAATTATATGGAGAACTCCTTCCCTGCTTTGTCTAAAGTTTGGGAAGGAATTTTTATTTTCCCTAGCAGGAATTTTTCACCTGATGGAGAATATATGTGGTGGAAAGTGGTTTATAGTGGAGAATTAGGGTAAGAAAGTGGGGCCCCAGCCCTTGTTTATAGGGGAGTATTACCATACCATTGATGAAAAGGGTCGCCTCATTATCCCGGCTCGATTCCGAGAAGAACTGGGAGAACGTTTTATTGTTACTAAAGGCCTGGATAATTGTTTATTTGTTTATCCATGGAAAAATTGGGAAGAAATAGAACGAAAGCTTAGATCTTGGCCCCTTACCAGGTCGGATGCCCGCGCCTTCATGCGCTTTTTTTTCTCCGGGGCTACAGAATGCGAGCTGGACCGCCAGGGGAGAATATTGCTGCCAGCGAGTTTAAGGGAATACGCCCGCCTGGAAAAGGAAGTGGTGATCGCTGGGGTTTCCACACGAGTAGAAATCTGGAGCCGGGAATTGTGGGAGAAGTATTTAGAGGAAACCGCTATCCAATACGAGGCGTTGGCTGAAAAGATGGGTGATTTTGGGATTTAGAACGGGGTGGCCTATTTTCCTTGTATTTTACCCATGAACCGGTTCTTTTGCCGGAAGTTTTACGTTTCCTTAATCCCCAACCCGGGGAAATTGTCGTAGATGCCACTGTGGGCGGTGGGGGACATGCTTATGCCCTTTTAGAAAGGCTCCAGCCTGGAGGTTTTCTTTTAGGCCTGGACCGGGATGCGGAGGCTATCCGGGCTGCAAGTTTAAAACTCAAACCTTTTGGCACCAAGGTAAAGCTCTTCCAGGCCAGCTTTAGCTTATTACCCTCTATCCTGGAGCAAGAGGGCTTAAAGGGAGTCGATGGCCTGCTTTTTGATCTAGGAGTATCTTCTTATCAGTTAGAAAGGGTGGAACGCGGTTTCACTTACCAGGCTGAGGCCCCCCTCGATATGCGGATGGATCGCCGGCAGGATTTGACAGCGGCGGAGATTGTTAATACCTGGCCAGAGGAAGAATTAGCCCGCATTTTAAAGGAGTACGGGGAAGAACGTTGGGCATCGCGCATAGCCCGCTTTATAGTTAAGGCTCGCCAAAGGACGCCCATTCGAACCACTCTGCAACTTGTGGAGATCGTGAAAGCCGCCATCCCCGCAAGATTCAGGAGGACCGGACCCCATCCTGCCAGACGGACCTTTCAGGCCTTGCGCATCGCAGTAAATGATGAGCTAGGTGAACTGCAGAGGACACTAGCCAAGTTAGACCGTCTGCTCAATCCGGGGGGACGGGTGGTGGTCATTTCTTTCCATTCTTTAGAAGATAGGATAGTAAAACATGCCTTTAAAGATTTTAGCGGGAAGCTATTAGAAATCCTTACTCCTAAACCTGTAGTACCTTCTTTAGAAGAAATTAAACGCAATCCCCGGGCACGCAGCGCAAAATTGCGAGCTGCCCAGCGGGTTCTAAAAGATCTGGTAGGTGAATAAGTTGTGTTAGTGGCACCTCAGGTTAAATTATCGTGGCCCCAGCAACCATTGTCTCAACCTTATCCCAGGAAGCGCAAAGCTCATGGGCGCCGGAAGATAGCCGCAGTAGGTTTAATTTTTCTGGCCTTCGCCCTGGGTCTAACCTGGACTATACAATCTGTCCTTTTAGTGCTTAAAGGGTATGAACTGGCGCGGATAAAAAAGGAGATCTTTACCTTACAACAGGCTAATCAACGGTTAGAACTCGAGGTAGCACGCCTTAAGTCTCCCGAACGGGTGGCAGAGCTAGCTACTACTAAGTTAGGGATGATTAAGCCTGCGCCCCAGGACGTTCAATTTAGTACTGCACTCTTTAAAGATAACCTCCGGCTAGCTAAAAAGGAGTCAGTCCAGCCCGAACAGGGGAAGAGGGTTCACTCCTTCTGGGTAAGGGTAGGCCAGGCTTTACAGCATTGGCTGGCGGTAGCCCGGCCAGCCCAAGCTGCTGATAGTTAAATGATCCTGGAGATAGGGTAAAAAGTAGCTGGGGTACTAGCCAAGGGGCAGGGGAAATGTACACCAGTATAAACCTTAAAAAGCGGTTACTGGTTGTTTTTTTGCTCCTTGCAGCCGGCCTTTTAATTGTTTTGTTGCGCCTTACCTGGTTACAGCTGGTTCGGGGAGGGGAATTACAAGAGAAGGCCCTGAGGAACAGGCTGGCCACAGTCCCGGTTCCAGCGCAGCGGGGTATTATTTATGACCGCCACCGGCGAGAATTGGCTATAAATATTACTAGCGACTACATAGGGGCCTTCCCGCCGGAGGTTAGGGATTCTGGCCGGCAGGAAGAAATAGCCGCCAAACTGGCCGAGATCCTTGGTCAACCCCAGGAGGAAATACTAAAAAGAATCACGCGGCCCACTGGTTTTGAGTTTGTAGCCCGCCGGGTAGATTTTGAGAAGGCACGGAAAATACGGGAGCTCAAGCTACCTGGTATAATAGTAGTCCCGGAAAACCGCAGGTATTACCCTAATGGAATGTTAGCCGCCCATGTCTTAGGATTTGCCGGTATAGATAACCAGGGCCTTGAGGGTCTAGAGGCTATGTACGATAAAGAACTTAGCGGTGTACCGGGACAGATCGCACGGGAGTTTGATGCTTTAGGGCATGAGATCCCCCAGGCTACTCACCATTACCTGCCACCCCAAAACGGTCACAGTTTGGTTTTAACCATCGACCAGACCCTCCAGTTTATGGCCGAAAGGGAATTGGATCAATTAATGCACAGCCCTACCAATCCTCGAAGGGCCAGTATTTTAATTATGAACCCCAACACAGGAGAAATCCTAGCCCTGGCCAGCAGGCCAGCCTTCGACCCCAATCGGTTCGCGGACTTCCCCCCTGAGGTGTGGAGCAATCCTGTGGTAAGGGATGCCTATGAGCCGGGTTCCACTTTTAAAATCATAACTGCAGCTGCTGCGCTAGAAGAAGGGGTAGTGAAGCCCGAAGATAAATTTTATGATCCTGGTTACATCCAGGTAGGTCCAGATATTATAAGATGCTGGGCTTATCCTTTAGCCCATGGTAGCCAGACCTTTGCTGAGGGGGTAAAGAATTCCTGTAATCCTGTTTTTGTAAGTGTAGCTTTAAGGCTGGAGGAGAAAAAACCAGGGAGTTTTTATGATTACATCCAGGGTTTCGGTTTCGGCCATCCTACCGGGATTGATTTGACTGGCGAGGGGACAGGTATACTTATTCCCCGTGAGGAATTAAAGCCTATCAATATTGCTACTATAGGCATTGGCCAGGGGATAGCGGTTACTCCTATACAGCTCGCTGTGGCTGTGGCCGCGGTGGCTAACGGAGGAAAAATCATCAAGCCTCACTTGGTCAAGGAGATTTTAGATAGCCAGGGGAAAGTAATACGGCGTATAGACCCGGAGGTACAGCGCCAGGTCATATCCCCGGCCACAGCCCAAGTCTTACGCCAACTCCTGGAGGGGGTAGTAAGCGGGGGAACCGGAAGGAACGCCTATATTCCTGGGTACCGGGTGGCAGGTAAAACTGGTACTGCCCAGAAGCCCGGTCCAGGGGGTTACCAAGAGGGAAAGTACGTGGCCTCATTTATAGGTTTTGCTCCAGCTAACGATCCCCAAATACTGGCCTTAGTGCTGGTAGATGAACCCAAGGGTTATCCCTACTACGGCGGTGTAGTGGCTGCCCCCATTTTTCAGCGGGTAGTAGCCGATGCCCTCCGTTATTTAAAAATACCTCCTCAATATACTGTTGGTCCTAAGGAAGGGGAGAAAAAGCCGGTAGAAATTCCTAATCTTGTAGGACTGCCTTTGGAGCAGGCCAAGGCCAAATTACAGGCCTTAGGATTGGAGGCCCGGATAGAAGGAGAAGGGGGAGTTGTGGTAGCCCAGATACCTAAGGAAGGTGTAGTAGTACCCCAGGGAACAAAGGTTATCCTCTTCCTACAAGGCAAAGGGGATAAGCTACGGGTACCTGATTTGACGGGCTTACGCATCCCTGAGGCTGCGGAAGTCTTAGAAGCTCTGGGTCTTAAGCTGTGGCCAGAAGGTAGTGGCCAGGCAGGCGAACAAAGCCCGGTACCTGGTACTCTCGTACCACCTGGTACCCAGGTTAAGGTGAAGTTCTATGAACCTACCCAACCGAATCTAGGACCTTGACCATTGTCTAAAAGGCAATATAGATGGTTAAAAATAGAAATACCAGCTCTCTGGGTTTTGTGCTATCGTTAAGTTATAGAGTATGTTTTATGTGACGGCGGGTGAAGTAGATAAAGGGGGCAGTTATGATGCTGAGCTTGAAGGAACTTTCTTCTGTTGTGGAGGTTCTAGATCGCGGGGGTGATCAGGGGGTACTTATCCGAGGGCTTCACTATGATTCCCGCCGGGTGGAGCCCGGGTTTCTTTTTGTGGCTGTCCCCGGTTTCCGTACTGATGGACATCTGTACCTTAAGGAGGCAGCAGAGCGGGGAGCAGTGGCAGCCGTTATCCAGAAAGAGGTTCCCTTACCCCCTGGAATATCGTGGATCCGGGTACGGGATACCCGGATGGCCTTGGCCGATCTGGCAGCCTATTTTTATGGCTATCCTTCCCGTAGGCTTCGCTTGTTTGGAGTTACGGGAACCAATGGGAAAACTACCACTACCTATCTTATCGAAGGGCTCTTAAGCCAGGCCGGTCGACCTACTGGGCTTCTGGGTACGGTAGCCAACCGGTTAGGGGAACAGGTGCTCACTACCGAGCATACTACGCCCGAATCCTTAGATCTTCAGAGGCTTTTAGCTTGGATGGTGGACAGCGGAGCCGAGGCTGTGGCCATGGAAGTTTCTTCACATGCTTTGGCCTTGGAACGGGTACGGGGTACGGAATTTGATGTGGCTGTCTTTACCAACCTGACCCAGGATCACCTGGATTTTCACCGGAATATGGAGGACTACTTTAACGCCAAAGCCAAGCTTTTTACTTCCTTGGGCGAAGGATTTAAGTCAGGTTTTAAGTATGCGGTGATCAACAGCGATGATCTGTGGAGCCCAAGGCTTATAGCCTTGACGAAGGTACCAGTTATTACTTATGGTTTGCGTACAAAGGCTATGGTCCGGGCTGAAAACGTAAAGATGGAAAGCACGGGGACTTTCCTGGAAGTAGTTTGCGCCGGGCAGCGCTACCCGCTACATTTAAAGCTGGTAGGCCAGTTTAATGTTTACAACGCCCTAGCCGCCTGGTCTGTGGGGTGGCAGGAGGGGCTAGAGCCTCACGTTATAGCTGATATTTTAAGTAGGCTGGAAGGTGCACCGGGACGCTTTGAGAAAGTAGAGGCAGGCCAGGATTTTACTGTTATAGTAGATTACGCCCATACACCGGATGGCTTGGAGAATGTCCTCCGGGCTGCCCGCCAGGTTACACCGGGACGGGTTATAGTGGTTTTTGGCTGCGGTGGTGACCGGGACCGGACCAAGCGTCCCCTCATGGGAGAAGCAGCGGCAAAGCTTAGCGATTTTTGTGTTATCACCTCTGATAATCCTCGAAGCGAAGACCCGGAAGCCATTATAGCGGAGATTCTTCCAGGGGTAGAGCGCGTGAAGACCAGGGATTATATTGTGGAAGTGGACCGACGCCGGGCCATCGCCCGGGCCCTAGAGATGGCCCGTTCCGGTGACACTGTGGTCATCGCAGGTAAAGGCCACGAAACTTACCAATTAATTGGCGGGAAGGTTTTGCCCTTTGATGACCGGCAGGTAGCGCGGGAAGAACTTAAACGTCTGGGGTGGAAAGGATGATCTCCCTTACCTTAGGAGAACTTTGTCGTGTGCTACAAGGGGAGCTGCTTCAAGGGGATCCGAATATTAAGGTGCAGGGTGTGAGCACGGATAGCCGCCAGATTAAGAGTGGAGAAGTATTTTTTGCCCTTAAGGGTGAGCGTTTTGACGGGCACGATTTTGTAAGGGAGGCCCTGGCTAAGGGAGCGATAGCGGCTATAGTGGCCAGGAAGATAGAAGGGATGCCGCAGGGTGGACTTATCATAGTACCTGACACTTTAAAAGCCCTTCAGGACTTAGCTCTTTATCACCGGCGAACTGCTTTTAAAGGAGAGCTTATAGGGATCACCGGCTCCAGCGGGAAGACCACTACGAAAAATTTGGTGGCCCGGGTCTTGGAGGCCAAGTTTAAAGTGTTGAAAACCCCAGGTAACTTCAATAACGAGATAGGTCTTCCTTTGACCCTCCTGAATCTTAAGCCGGAACACCAAGTAGTAGTGGTGGAGATGGGGATGCGGGGAAGGGGGGAGATAGCCTCCCTTTGCCAGGTGGCCCAGCCTACGGTTGGAGTTATAACTAACATTGGCACTGCCCACCTGGGGAGGCTAGGCTCGGTGGAAAATATAGCTCTGGCCAAGAGGGAACTTTTAGAATCCCTTCCCCCAGGAGGATGGGCAGTTTTAAACGGAGATGATCCCTGGTGCCGGCGCCTGGCCGAGGGTTTGCCCGTCCGTCCTGTTTTTTATGGCTTTGAAGATTCAGCCACCTTCCAGGCCCGGGACATCAGAATGAAGGGCTTAGAAGGAATAGAGTTTGTAGTGAGGTTTCCGGAAGGGGAGACCAAGGTTCGCCTTCCAGTACCAGGGAAGCATAACGTTCTAAATAGCCTAGCCGCCTTAACCTTGGGGTACTTTTTAGGGGTGGAAATAGATAGTATGGTGGAAAAGCTCTTAGAATGGCCAGCCGAAAGTATGCGGCAAGAAATTTTACCTGGCCCCCAGGGCTCCCTGATTTATAACGATGCTTATAATGCGAACCCGGAATCTACTCTGGCCGCTTTAGATGTTCTAAAAGAGCTACCAGGCCGCAGGATAGCTGTGTTAGGTGATATGCTTGAACTAGGGGAAAAAGGCCCGGAGCTACACCAGAAGGTGGGGAGGCGGGCAGCGGAGGTCGGGCTATCCATGCTAGTAACAGTGGGGGAACTAGCCCGGGAGATAGCTACCGGGGCTTTAGATTCTGGGATGTCTAATACCCGGGTATTTTCTTTTCTTCATCCCCGCGAGGCTGGGCAGTTTCTTGCCCGCCACTTGCAACCTGGCGATGTGGTTCTCCTCAAAGGTTCTAGGGCGGCAAGATTAGAGCAAGTTTTAGAGGAGCTACAAGAGGTGAAAAGATGAAGACGGGTCTTATTGCGCTCCTTTTAAGTTTCGGTTTCACCACCCTATTAGCACCGCCGCTTATAAAGATATTGCAGTTCGTTAAGGCTGGCCAAATAGTGCGAAATGATGGGCCACAGAGGCATTTGGGCAAGGCGGGGACCCCCACCATGGGAGGCCTTATTTTCCTTTTGGGTTTAACCCTAGCTACCTTAATCTTAGGCGAAACTAGTTTATTAATTTTTACTTTATTAGGTATTACCTGGGGTTATGCTCTACTGGGCTGGTTAGATGATATGTTGAAAGTAGTCCTACGGCGCCCCTTAGGGCTCTTAGCCAGGCAAAAACTGGCTGGACAGGTTATATTGGGTCTAGTGGCAGGACTAGTGGCCATGCTTTATTTGGGCCGGGGCACTGAGGTACCCCTCCCTTTTAGCTCCCTACGGTGGGACCTAGGGTGGTATTACCCAGCCTTAGCAGCCATGGTACTGGTTTCAACTACTAATGCTGTGAATTTAACTGATGGGTTAGACGGGCTGGCCGCGGGGACTACCTTTATAGTGGCCTTGGCGTATTTCATTCTTGCCCTAGCTTTGGACAAGGCTGAGCTCATTATTTTTGCAGGAGCCTTGGCTGGAGGATGTTTAGGTTTTTTGCTATATAATTTTCATCCAGCACGAGTGTTCATGGGGGATACAGGTTCCCTAGCCTTGGGCGGGGCGGTGGGCATTTTAAGCATTTTAACACGCACCGAGTTAATACTCCCTATTTTAGGAGCAGTATATGTCTTAGAAGCGTTGTCTGTGATTTTACAAGTGCTCTACTTCCGTTTAACCGGACGGCGCTTCTTGCGCATGAGCCCTTTACACCACCATTTTGAGTTGGCGGGGTGGCCAGAGACGAAGGTGGTCTTATTCTTTTGGCTATTGGCTTTATTTTCTTCTAGCCTAGGATTATATAGCTTAACCTGGAAATGAAGAATAAAAAATTAATCACCAAACAGAAAGGGTAATAGGATATGGAATGGTCCCTAAAGAAAGTGCTGGTAGTTGGGTTGGGGAAGAGCGGGATGGCAGCCGCCCAGGTACTAGCTAGACTGGGAGCTAAGGTATTCGCTTGTGATAAAGCCTTAAAAGACGAGGTGGAAATTAAGCCGCTTAAAGAATTAGGTGTAACAGTATTCCTAGGTTGTTACCCCCAAGTAGAAGAGATTCATCCTGATCTTGTAGTCACCAGCCCTGGAGTACCCTTGGGGGAACCCCCTTTAAAGGCTGCTCGGGAAGCAGGAATCCCTATCTGGGGGGAGTTAGAGCTGGCCTACCGACTTCTGCCAGCAGAGGCCAAGATAGTAGCAATAACCGGTACAAATGGTAAAACCACTACTACAGCGTTGGCGGGGCAAATACTTAAAGATGCAGGTTACCCTACGGTGGTGGCGGGCAATATAGGGATTCCTTTAATAGGAGAAGTAGAGAAGGCCCGGCCAGGGCAGTATTTTGTCTGTGAGGTTAGCAGTTTCCAGCTGGAGACAGTGGATACTTTCCATCCGCATGTGGCTGCTATACTCAATATCACCCCTGATCATTTAGACCGGCATGGGAGCTTTTCGGAATACGTTAAGACTAAGGCTAGGCTTTTGAGCCTGCAAGGCCCGGATGATTTTGCTGTACTAAACTTCGACGATCCTCCTACCCGTAGCCTAGAAAAGCAAGTTAAAGGACATTTAATGTATTTTAGCCGCCAAAAAACTTTAAGCTTTGGATGCTTTATCCAGGAAGGCTTTATTTGCCTTAATCTAGGAAAGGGGGTTCAGCCCTTATGCCGCGTGGAGGAGCTGGCCCTTAGAGGGCTACATAACCTGGAAAATTCCCTGGCCGCGGCAGCTATAGGAGGGATCCTGGGTGTTCCTCCTTACACCTTAGGCCATACCTTAAAAACCTTCCCTGGAGTTCCTCACCGGTTAGAACCGGTAGCCTACCTAGAAGGGGTCCTATATGTAAACGACTCTAAAGGAACCAATCCTGAAGCCACTATTAAAGCTCTAGAGGCTTATTCTGAACCCCTGATTCTGATAGCCGGTGGTAAAAATAAGGGCAGTGATTTTACCCCCTTAGCCCAGAAGATGTTAGGGAGAGTAAAACATCTGATTCTTTTAGGGGAGGCAGCTCCTGTTATTAAACAGGCGGCCAAGGAAGCCGGGTTAACTTCTATTTTTATGGTGCGGGATTTAAAGGAGGCTGTAGAGCGAGCTAAGGAACTGGCTAGGCCAGGTGACATAGTCTTGCTTTCTCCCGCCTGTGCGAGCTGGGATATGTTCCGCAACTATGAAGAACGGGGAAACCTCTTTAAGAGCCTAGTACGTTCCCTTGCTGAAGGGAGGAGATAAGTTTGCTCCGGCGAGCGGACTTACGAGCGGAATCCCCAGTTGATTTTGGGCTTCTTTTGGGTGTTTTGGTGCTTTTAAGTATGAGCATTATAATGGTCTTTAGCTCTAGCGCTATTACTGCAGCTAACAGTCAAGGTGATGCTTTTTATTTTCTTAAGCGGCAACTGGCCTGGGCTGGATTGGGCTTAACTTGCATGATTACCCTTATGCGCATCCCTTATATTACTTTCCGTCGGCTGGCTGGGCCTTTATTGGGGATATCTATATTGTTACTAGTTCTTGTACTTATCATTGGTATCAGTGCTAAAGGATCTAGTCGGTGGTTGGGAGTAGGGCCTTTCTCCTTCCAGCCCTCGGAGGTAATAAAATTGGCTATGGTCATTTTTCTCGCGGCGAGACTTGCGGAGAATTCACGCCGTCTGGGTAGCTCCTTTGTTCGGGGCTTAGGACCATATCTCCTGCTCGTTCTTTTGGTATGTGGGCTTATCCTGGCTCAACCAGACTTAGGGACAGCCATAGCTATAGCAGGGACTTCCTACCTTTTGTTAACCGCAGCTGGAGCTAATCGTAAGCACCTATTAATTTTATTTTTGGCTGGCCTAGCTTTGGTAGGTCTGGCCATTATTATAGCACCTTACCGCATGGCTCGTTTTACTGCCTTCTTAAACCCTTGGGCTGATCCCCAGGGGAAAGGGTACCAGACTATACAGTCCCTTCTAGCCTTAGGCTCGGGAGGTCCCTTTGGTACAGGGCTCGGGCGGGGACGACAAAAGCTTTATTATGTTCCAGAGGAACATACGGATTTTATCTTTGCTATTTTAGGGGAAGAGCTAGGCTTTATCGGGACGGCCCTGGTAGTGGCCGCTTTCGCCCTTTTACTTTGGCGGGGTTTTCGGGTGGCCATGAAGGTACCAGATGCTTTTGGTTCTCTTCTTGCCGCAGGGATCACCATTATGATAATATTCCAGGCGTTGCTAAATATGGGGGTAGTTACCGGCCTACTACCAGTTACCGGTATAACTTTACCTTTGGTAAGCTATGGAGGTTCCTCCCTGGTTTTTACCCTGGCTGGGGTAGGGATACTTCTCAATATTTCCCGCTATGTACGTACCTAGTATAGTATAAGAAGGGGAGGTAACTTCCCTTGCGGGTAGTAGTTACTGGTGGGGGTACCGGAGGGCATGTCTATCCGGCCTTGGCCATTGCCCAGGGCCTACTTAAGGCCCGACCGGGCATAGAGGTTTTATATATAGGCACCCATCGAGGACTAGAGGCCGAGGTAGTTACTAGAGCAGGGCTGCCTCTAGCCACTATAACAGTCCAGGGGTTAGAAAGAAGGCGCCTTTGGAAAAACTTTCAAGCTCTAGCTCGGTTAGGTCGGGGGATCTGGGAAGCCTATAAGTTATTGCGCTGCTTCCAACCTCAGGTAGTGGTGGGTACGGGGGGCTATGTATGTGCTCCAGTATGTGTAGTGGCTGCTGCCCTTCGGATTCCAATTATTCTCCATGAACAAAATGCCTTCCCTGGCCTTACTAACCGCTGGTTGGCCAGAGTGGCCCGGACGGTTTGCCTGACCTTCCCGGAGGCTAAAAAATATTTCCCGTCGCGGGTAGAGTTAATTACTACTGGCCTTCCGGTACGGCCCGAGATCATATCAGCTGACCGAGGGAAAGCTAGAGCAGAACTAAATCTTAAGCCGGACCAATTTTTTATCCTGATCGTAGGAGGAAGCCAGGGTGCCCGAAGCTTGAATCAAGCTGCGCTTTCCCTTTTCCGGGCCTATCAGGGACAACCCTCCCTTAAGATACTCCATGTGGCTGGTCGTCAGGATTATGAACGTTTAAAGGCCCAAGCAGAGGAATGGGGGATACAATTGGACAAAAATGGAAATATTACCATTGTACCTTATCTACACGATATACATATAGCCTTGGCAGCAGCTGATTTGGTGATAGGCCGAGCTGGAGCCTCTTTCCTAGCGGAAGTGCTAGTAAGGGGCCTGCCTACTATTCTTATACCGTATCCTTATGCAGCCAGCAATCATCAGGAATATAACGCCCGCGCGGTAGCTAAACAAGGGGCAGCCATAATCGTACGCGATAGTGAGTTAACAACGGGAAAACTCCTGCGGACAGTAGAGAGCCTTTTAGCTGACCCGGAAAAACTTAAAAGAATGGCCCAAGCTAGCGCTCGTTTAGGCCGGCCAGATGCCTTGGAGAAGATTGTGACTAAGATACTGGCGTTGGCAGAGGAGCGTCACCCTTGACTTTAGCTCGGCATATCATACAGATGAGTAGAGAGGCTGCTGATGGGGGGAAAGGAGATGACAGCTTGTCGCTAAAAGGCTGGACCCATTTTGTTGGTATCGGCGGGGTGGGCATGAGCGGGTTGGCGCAGTTACTCCTGGCTTCAGGCCACCCGGTTTCGGGTTCCGATATAAAGAAAAACAAATATACGGAACTCCTTGAAGAGAGGGGTGCGATAATTTACCAAGGGCATCACGCCAGCCATATCGGTCCTCTAGTTCGGCGGGTGGTAGTTTCCTCGGCCATTTCCCCTGAAAACCCGGAGGTGAAAGAAGCGGAAAGGCGAGGATTAGAGATAATTAAAAGGGGGAAATTATTGGCCGAGCTTATGTTCCCTCACAGGGGTATAGCGGTGGCAGGAGCCCACGGGAAGACGACTACTTCGGCCATGATCAGCCTTATCCTATGGCAGGGGGGCCTCGATCCCACAGCGGTGATAGGTGGGTATGTCCCGGGACTGGGCAGCAATGCCCGCCTGGGGAATTCGCCCTTTTTTGTAGCAGAAGCCGATGAAAGCGACGGTTCTTTTTTATGGCTCAATCCAGAAATAGCAGTAGCCACCAACATTGAGGATGATCACCTGGATCATTACGGTACCTTAGAGGGTATTGTAGAGGCTTTCCGGGATTTCTTGCATAGAGTAAGGCCTGGGGGAGCAGCGGTTCTCTGCCTGGAGGATGCTCTCCTATGGAGATTAATTCCAGAGGTAAAAAGAACAATAATAACCTATGGTTTCCGTAGCGATGCCCATTACCAGGCCCGGGATGTTAAGCTTAAGGGCCTGGGTAGCCAGAGTAAAATTTATGGTCATGGGAAATTACTAGGAGAGCTAGAGCTTAAAGTTCCTGGAATGCACAACGTCCTTAACGCCCTGGCTGCCATAGCTGTGGCGCACCGGTTAGAAGTACCCTGGCTGGCTATCCAGGATGCTCTAGCTACCTTCCGGGGGGTGGAACGGAGGTTCCAGATTTTACAGGATGCTGGGGATATCTGGGTGGTAGATGATTATGCCCATCATCCCACCGAAATCCGGGCTACCTTAGCGGCTGCCCGTCAGGTAAGAGCTAAACGCATTGTGGCCATCTTCCAACCTCACCGGTATACGCGTACCTTTTATTTACATCGCGAATTGGCTCGCGCCTTACAGGGAGCAGATATGGTGATTATCAATGATATATATCCTGCAGGGGAGAAACCTTTGCCGGGTGTGCATGCTCGGCTCATAGTGCAGGCTTTAGAAGAAGCTGGGCATCCCGCCGTACACTATCTACCTTCAGGAACGGCTACTTTAGAGTTTTTAAGAAAAAATATCCGGCCAGGGGATCTAGTTCTCACTTTGGGCGCTGGGGACGTCTACGAGATTGGAGAAGAGCTGGCCCGGTATCTTGAGGCGGGGAGCGGGGCTCGGGTGGAGGGATAAAAGGTTAGGCGATATGAACGATCTTAGTTCCTTGGGCGCGGAGCTACAGCGTTATATCATGGGCCAGGTATTGATAGATGAGCCCCTGTCCCGACATACCACTTTCCGCATCGGCGGGCCAGCCGATCTCCTGGTCTTGCCTATAAGCCGCGCGGACCTGGAGGCTTGTTTAGAGTTTAGCCGCCAAAAGGGAGTACCTTTGCACATTATGGGTAAAGGGTCCAACCTTTTGGTACGGGAAAGGGGGGTCCGAGGCTTAGTAATAAAAACCACCAAATTGTCCCGCATACGGGTAGAAGATTTAAGTATACGGGCAGAAGCCGGGGCTTCGCTAGCTAGAGTTCTTTCTGTAGCCCAGAAAGCTGGCCTTTCCGGTCTAGAATTTGCCACCGGTATCCCAGCTACATTAGGCGGGGCTACAGTAATGAATGCTGGAACACCAGATGGGTTCCTGGGAGAAGTAATCTTAAAGGTGGAGGTTTTGGATAAAGAAGGGCGATTTCTATTCCTAGAGAGTAGTGAGCTGGGATTTGGATACCGTGAGAGCCGGCTTAAAGGTTCCGGCCTGGTAATAGTAACCGTAGAGTTGGCTTTGAAACCTGGGGATCCTAAAGAGATTGCTAGACTAATAGCAGAGAGATTAGCCTTGCGCCGTCGGAAACAGCCCCTGGCTTGGCCTAATGCCGGGTGTATCTTTAAAAACCCTCCGGGTTACGCTGCCGGATGGCTGATAGAGCAGGCAGGAGCCAAGGGCTGGCGCCAGGGGGATGCTGAAGTTTCTACCACCCATGCCAATTTCATTATCAACCGCGGAAAGGCTACAGCCTCTGATGTTCTAGCTTTAGTGGAGAGGATCCGGGAAGCGGTGTTCAGGCGCTTTGGTATATATCTTGAGCTAGAAATTGAAACTTGGGGAGAAGGCCCCTAAAAGGGGAGGGAAAGGCCGTGGAATGTTTAAAGATTGTAGGAGGTTATCCCTTGGAAGGAGAAATAAAGGTTAGCGGGGCCAAGAACGCCATTCTCCCCATCATGGCAGCCACTTTGTTAACCCGGCATCCCTGTTGCCTGGAAGGTGTCCCGGATTTAATTGATGTGAAAGTGATGGGAGAAGTTATAAAAACATTGGGAGTTAAGATTAAAAAGGAAGGAGATACCCTTTATATCGACCCTTCTTTAGCCCAGGAGAGGGAGATACAGCCCGATTTAACTAGACGGCTAAGGGCCTCAAACCTCATAATGGGCCCCCTTCTTAGCCGGTGGCACCGCTTTCGTGTAGCTTATCCAGGTGGTTGCGCTATAGGGTCGCGTCCCCTGGATCTGCACCTTAAGGGGTTTATAGCTATGGGGGCCACTATCCGGGAAGCCCAGGGATTTATTGAAGCTACGGCACCCCGGTTATATGGAGCTGATATTCATTTAGATTTCCCTAGTGTAGGAGCCACCGAAAACCTTATGATGGCGGCGGTTCTGGCTGAAGGAGTAACTATCCTGCGGAATGTAGCGCGGGAACCCGAAATTGTTGACTTACAAAATTTTCTTAACAAAATGGGGGCTAAGGTGCAAGGAGCAGGTCAGGATGTTATCAGAATAGAAGGTGTGCCAGAACTCCGGGGAGCTAGGCACCGTATCATCCCTGACCGTATCGAGGCCGGAACTTACCTGGTGGCTGCGGCAGGAACTAGGGGGAGGCTTTACGTAAGGGGAGCCCAGGTCGAACATCTGGCTGCTGTATTAGCTAAACTCCGAGAGATGGGAGCATACATTAGAGAGGAAAAGAATGGCATCTACCTGGAAGCAAAGAAACGCTTACAAGCGGTGGATTGTAAGACACTCCCTTATCCCGGTTTTCCTACTGATATGCAGCCCCAGATTATGGCCTTGATGACCACAGCTCAAGGGACTGGAATTATTATCGAAAGCATTTTTGAAAACCGCTTTCACCACGCAGCCGAACTTAAGAGAATGGGTGCCGATATTAAAATAGAAGGAAGAATTGCTATCGTTACTGGGGTATCTACTTTAAGTGGTGCCCTAGTAGAAGCCCGGGATTTAAGGGGTGCAGCAGCCTTGGTGATCGCTGGACTAATGGCCGAAGGTTTAACCTCTGTGGAAGGAGTGCACCATTTAGACCGTGGCTACGAAAGGCTGGAAAACAAACTACAATCTTTGGGAGCCAAGTTATGGCGGGAGAAATCAGAATAAATTTCCTTTTTTTAGTAGCACCTTGGACAAGTTCAGCCCTTTTGCTATAATGGCAGTAAATAAGAGGAAACGCCATCGCCTCCGCCGGTTATTGATATTTATTTTGTGCTGCACTTCTTTCTTTTTTTTCCTCCACTCTGACTTTTTCAGCCTGCAAAGGGTGGAGGTAGAGGGTAACCGGAGAGTCCCGGTAGAAGAGATTTACCGCCTTACAGGATTGGAAGTAGGTACTAACCTCTGGCGCATAGATACTAAAGGGGTAGTTGCTCGCCTTAAGAACCACCCCTTGTTAGAAACAGTGAGTGTAAAACGTAAATGGCCCCATACCTTAGTAATTTATGTGCACGAAAGAGAGCCACTAGCCCTTCTTCCAGGACCGGGAATATTTTGGGTTCTCGATGGTGGGGGATATATTATGGAGAGTATAAGCCATATAACCTCAAAGAAGCTTCCCCTTATTTCTGGAGTTCAGGTTAAGGGTCAAGTGGGACCGGGGACTAAGTTGGAAGACCTGCGGCTTGAGGTAGCTCTAGATGTGTTAAAGGCACTTCCTCCCCAGGCTCGAGAAGAAATAGAAGAAATCCAAGCTTCTGATCCGGAAAACCTGTTGCTTTATTTGCCAGAAAGGATTAAAGTGAAATTTGGCGATGCTACTTCAGTAGAAGATAAGTGGGAACGATTACAGGGGGTATTAAAGGACACAAATCAGTTAGGGCTATTAGAGTATATAGATGTAAGCTTTAATGGACCACCAGTTATAAAATTGCGCCAGAAAAGGTGAGGGCGATATGTGGTTACCCTTGTTAGGGCTGATGATAGGGATACTGGTAGGCCTGCTCATCCCAGTTAAAATCCCTATAGCCTATGCTAAATACATGTCGGTTGCCGTACTGGCTGCCTTGGATTCTGTATTTGGGGGGTTACGGGCTACTTTAGAAAATAATTTTGACCACATTATTTTCCTTTCTGGTTTCTTTGCTAATACTTTGCTGGCTGCTTTCCTGGCTTACATAGGTGACCAGCTGGGGGTGGAGCTATATTTAGCTGCTGTTTTTGTTTTCGGAGCCCGACTTTTTCAAAACTTAGGCATCATCCGTCGCCATCTTTTAAAACGATAAATTTACTAAAAGTCAAAAGGGAAAACCCGGGATTATGTTGAATTTCCTTTTTAAAACTCCGGAGGTGCCAAACTTGCCCAAGGGTGAAGTAGTGCTGGGCTTGGATATCGGGAGTACTAAAGTAGTGGCCATAGCCGCTGAGGTTGAGGCAGGGGGACACCTCAATGTCATAGGTCTAGGTGAAGTTCCTTCAGGAGGCCTCCGGAGGGGCATTATTGTAGATATCGAGCATACCGCTCAAGCTATAGCTAAAGCTGTGGATACGGCTGAGCGGATGGCCGGTTATCGCCTGCAGAGAGCCTTTGTAGGGATCACAGGACCCCATATCGAATCCATAAATAACCGGGGGATAGTGGCCGTCACAGGTGAAAACAGGGAAATAGGAATAGAAGACGTGGAAAGGGTGCTGCAGGCAGCTAAGATAATTCCTTTAGCTGCCGAGCGTCAGATCATCCATGTACTTCCTCGTCAGTACATTGTAGATGGCTATAGCGGAATAATTGATCCAGTAGGGATGACGGGTTCCCGGCTAGAAGTAGAAACCCACATTATAACAGCAGCCGGAGCTGCAGTCCAAAATTTAGTTAAAAGCGTGCAGAGGGCTGGAATAGAAGTACAAGAGCTCGTGCTTAATCCCCTGGCTTCAGCAGAGGCCGTGTTACAGCCGGCTGAAAAGGAACTGGGGGCGGTAGTGGTCGACCTTGGTGGGGGTACTACGGAAATAGCTATTGTTGCCCAGGGTGGCTTGTGGTTTGCCTCTGTCCTGCCCGTAGGTGGAGAGCATATTACTAGTGATATAGCAGTAGGCTTACGCACCCCCATCAACCAGGCTGAAAGGCTAAAAAAGGAGTGGGGGCGGGTACCAGCCAGCGCGGTACCAGATAACGAACTATTTCAGGTACCTAACGTGGGAGGGGAGGGAACACATACTGTCTCTCAAAAGATGCTGGCCAGTATTATAGAACCTCGGGTGGAGGAGATATTGAGCCTAGTTCGCCGGGAAATCGGGCGGGCAGATTTCAAAGGCTTGCTTCCCGGGGGTGTGGTCTTGACGGGTGGGGGGGCATTATTACCAGGTATCGCCCAATTGGCGGGAGAGATACTGGAACTCCCGGTCAGGATCGGGGCCCCGAGCCGTCTGGGAGGCCTGGCAGATATGGTAGCCAGCCCGGGTTACGCCACTGCTGTGGGATTGGTAATATATGCAGTTAAACATATATCTAAAGCTCAAGTTGCAGTTAGTAAAGAAGGGTTCTGGGGGAACCTCTGGGGTTACTTTAGGCTATGGTTAAAGGAACTATTTCAATAACCCAGGGGAAGAAGGGGGTAGGCAAATTGTTGGAATTTGAAGATGGGGAACTCAATCACCAGTTTGCAGTAATAAAGGTGGTGGGAGTAGGCGGGGGTGGCAGTAACGCTGTCAATCGGATGATAGCGGCGGGTCTTAAGGGAGTAGAGTTTATTAGTATTAATACTGATGCCCAGGCTCTGCGTTTATGCCAAGCGGAACAGAAGATCCAGATCGGAGCTAAACTAACGAAAGGCCTTGGCGCTGGAGCCAACCCAGAAATAGGGAAGAAAGCAGCCGAGGAGAGTAGGGAAGAGCTGGCTCAACGGTTGCAAGGGGCTGACATGGTTTTCATTACTGCTGGGATGGGCGGTGGTACAGGAACTGGAGCTGCGCCAGTTATAGCCCAGATCGCTAAAGAAGTAGGAGCTTTAACCGTAGGTGTGGTAACACGTCCCTTTAGCTTTGAGGGGCGTCGCCGGGCCCTTCAAGCCGAAAATGGGATTGCCGAGCTTAGGACTAAGGTAGATACCTTGATCATTATCCCCAACGACCGGCTTTTGCAGGTCGTGGACAAGCAGACATCCATCACCGAAGCTTTCCGCATCGCGGACGATGTGCTACGCCAGGGGGTGCAAGGTATCTCCGATCTTATTACGGTTCCGGGTCTAATAAACCTAGACTTTGCTGATGTGAAGACCATCATGAGCGATGCCGGTTCCGCCTTAATGGGTATAGGACGAGCTACGGGCGAAAAACGAGCGGTGGAAGCGGCCAAGATGGCCATCTCCAGCCCCCTTTTGGAGACTTCCATCGAAGGTGCCCGGGGCGTCCTCCTTAACATTACAGGGGGGCCAAATTTGGGCCTGTTTGAAGTGAATGAGGCGGCGGAAATTATCGCTTCAGTAGCCGATCCGGAGGCTAATATTATCTTCGGGGCAGTCATCGATGAGAACCTTAAGGATGAGGTGAGGGTGACTGTTATAGCCACCGGTTTTGAGGGCCAGCGGCGGGATACCGCGGTCAAGCAGGTAGCGGCCGCCAGGGATATGGAGGTAAAAAGCTTCAACCTTGAAGATTTAGATATACCCGCTTTTTTAAGAAGACGCTAGTAAATGCCCTTACACGTGTTTTTTGGCAAATTCAGGGCTGCGGTGAGCAGCCTTTTATTTTTTGGAAGGTGTCACTACCTGACATTTTTTTCCTACACACTGCTATATAATGGAGATGGAAAGCTGGTCTTAAAATCCCAGTTGCCTCATATCATGGTAATAATTAGTGCTACAAGTTAGAGAGGGGCCGTGGCGGGGGTGCAAGTAATCTACCTGGACATGGTCCTCCTCGTTAACCTGATAATGGATTATATTATTCTGTGGGCTACGGCTAAGCTAGCCCAAGTAACTAGTAACGGGTGGCGTTTATTGGCCGGGGCTACCTTAGGTTCGGCCTATGCTTTAACCCTTTTTTCTCCCCACAAGGAGCCCTGGCTGTGGTTGGCAGTCAAAATCCTTTTCTCTTTGGTTATGTTGCTGCTAGCCTTTTATCCTTTAAGTTGGCAGAAACTATTACAGGCCCTAGGCTGTTTTTACCTGGTATCCTTCATTATGGGTGGGGCTGTAGTCGGCGGTTTATACTTAAGTAATAACTTCTTGGTAACTCCGGTCCTAGCGGGTAGGGGCATCATCACCCATCCCCTTCCTTCTGCCTGGTTAGCCTTGGCTGCTTTAACAGCTGTTTTCTTAGTTAACTGGGGAAGCGCCCTTATCAAAAGGAACTTCTGGCAAGCCTTGCTCCAGCTACCCATAGTAATCGGGTTTAATGGGAAAAGGCTAGCCCTTAAGGCTCTGGTGGATACTGGTAATAACTTGCGGGATCCCCTTACTGGCCGTCCCGTAATTGTAGTTGAGTACCAGGCTTTGCAATCTATCCTTCCCGAGGAGATCCGGTTAAAGGTGCGGACTGGCGAGGAACCAGAACTAGGGAAGATCATAGCTTCCCTAGCGGGTACAGCCTGGGCTACCAAGGTGCGCGTCATACCCTTTCATTCTTTAGGACGTACAGGTGGATTGCTCCTGGGCTTTAAACCAGACGAAGTTGTTATTTTTTGGGAGGAAAGATTAATCAAAGTGACCGACGTAGTAGTAGGGTTATGTTGGGAACGGCTGGCTCCGGGCGGTAATTACCGTGCCTTATTACATCCCGATCTTTTGCAAGTAGAAACTAGGGTATGATTTTAAGGGGGTATGGTTTATGGGCTATTGGAACCGGTGGGCTTTAATTTTAAGGGTAAATTTAAGCAAACTCCTGGCTACCCTCCGCTGGTTGCAAGAAATCTTCTATGTAACTAGCAGCGAAGCCTTACCCCCGCCCCTTACCAGTGATGAGGAAAACAATCTGTTGAGCCGCCTGGAAAAGGGGGACTTGGGTGTTAAAACTACACTCATCGAACGCAACCTGCGTTTAGTAGTGTATATTGCCCGCAAATTCGAAAATACTGGGGTAGGGATAGAAGATCTGGTGTCCATAGGCACCATCGGGCTCATCAAAGCGGTAAATACCTTTGATCCCAAGAAGCGTATTAAGCTCGCCACTTATGCCTCCCGCTGTATAGAAAATGAGATTCTCATGCACCTTAGGCGAAATAACAAGACCAGGGTGGAGGTATCCTTTGATGAACCTTTAAATATCGATTGGGATGGTAATGAATTGCTCTTATCCGACGTTTTAGGTACAGATAATGATATAATTTACAAATCCATCGAGGAGGAGATGGACCGAAGACTTTTGCATGCGGCCATGCATAAACTTACTCCCCGGGAACGGAAAATTATGGAATTCCGCTTCGGCCTGGTGGACGGGGTAGAGAAGACACAGAAAGAAGTAGCCGATATTTTGGGTATCTCGCAATCTTATATATCACGATTAGAAAAAAGGATAATTAAACGGTTACGACGAGAAATAGCCCGCATGGAATAAGCGGGTTTTTTATTTTCGTATAAAAAACTGTTAGGGTGGTAATAATGTAACTGCCTACTCTGTGGGGACGGAGGTTTTGCGCCCATGATGATTAACAAAGTAGAGATCTGCGGGGTAAATACCTCCAAGCTTCCCCTGCTCACCAATGAGGAAATGCGTGAGCTTTTTAAGCGGATGCGAGCTGGTGATTCTGGTGCCCGGGAGAAACTTATCCAAGGGAATCTTAGGTTGGTTTTAAGCGTGATTCAGCGCTTTACCAACCGGGGGGAATTTGTAGACGATCTGTTTCAAGTGGGGTGTATTGGCCTTATGAAGGCTATTGATAATTTTGATTTAGAACAGAACGTCAAGTTTTCTACTTATGCAGTACCCATGATTATTGGAGAGATCCGGCGATATCTGAGGGATAATAATCCCATTCGTGTAAGTCGATCTTTAAGAGACGTAGCTTACCGGGCCCTCCAGGCTAGGGATGCCTTAGTAAACAAGTATGCCCGGGAGCCTTCGGTGGGTGAGATTGCCCAGGAGATCAATCTTCCCCCAGAAGAAGTGATCTTGGCTTTGGATGCCATCCAGGAACCGGTTTCCCTTTTTGAACCCATTTATCATGATGGCGGAGATCCTATCTACGTCATGGATCAAATAGGGGATGAGAAAAACCATGACACTAATTGGTTAGAAAGCATCGCTGTGAGGGAAGCGCTAAATAAATTGAGCGAAAGAGAAAGGCTTATCCTTTCCCTTCGCTTTTTTGAAGGGAAAACCCAAATGGAAGTAGCCGAGGAGATAGGTATTTCCCAGGCCCAGGTTTCCCGCTTGGAAAAGGCAGCCTTAAACCATATGCGTAAATATATTTAAATCAAACAGGAAAAGGCAGGAGGGAGGAAAAGAGTGAAGGCCCCCAGAGGCCGCCTTTTGTTATGGTCAATAGTTTTCATAATACTGGCAACTTTAACTGCAGCAATTTTCTTAAATAGAAACATGCCTTTATCTTTTCGTACTACCCGACCTAATACCCTTATCCGACTTCACGTCATTGCTAATAGCGATACCCTTAAAGACCAGGAACTCAAGCTTAAGGTACGTGACGCTATTATACAGGAAGCGAGGAAAAGGCTAGTAGAGGTACAGGAGGTAGAAGAAGCTCGTAGGTGGTTGGCTGGAAATCTGGCTAGCCTGGCTAAAGTTGCGGAGGCGCAGATTAAGAAGGAAGGATATCCCTACTCTGTACGGGTTCAACTGGGTGATTTTAATTTTCCCACCCGTTCCTATGGCCGGTGGGTCTTGCCTGCGGGTGAGTATGAAGCTCTACGTCTAATAATAGGTGAGGGAAAGGGAGAAAACTGGTGGTGTATCCTTTTTCCGCCCCTTTGCCTAGTAGACGTAGCGGAAGGCAGGCTAAGTCATGAGGTCATGGCCTGGCCTGAAGATAGCTTACCTAACACACCCGTAGAGTTACGTTTTAAAATCCTAGAAGTTTTGCGGGCTTCTACCCAGCGCCTGGCTTCCCTCTGGTGGTAAACCGCTTCTTCCTGCATATAATGATGTTAAAGTGAGGGGATTTTTGAGTTTCGGGGGTGGCGGGGGTGATTAGAATCTCTGAACTCCGCCAGAGGGATGTCATCAATGTGGTGGATGGCCGTAGGCTAGGTCTTATTAAAGATGTAGAGTTGGACGTAGTGGAAGGAAAGATTAAAGCCCTCATTTTGCCAGGCCAAGGAGGTAAGTTTCTATTTTTCTTTGGCCATAATGAGGACCTGGTAATTCCTTGGGAGAAAGTGGTAAAAGTAGGCATAGATGTCATTTTAGTAGAGAATCCTAGTGTGTTATCTCCCCAGCATCTTAAAAAACTTAAGGTTGAGTAAAAATGAGGCCCGTTTTTGCTGCTTAAGATTTAAGGCCGGGTGAAAACCCGGCCTTTCGCATTAGAAATTAGTATTATATAATAACTCCAGAGGTGATCGGCCCTGGCCGTTTTAGAGCTCGTGGAGGGCCCCGTACCTTTTTTCCGTGTATCTTTCTTGGAAGGGCAAGCTCCAGTTAAAGCTATTTTTAGCACCCGTCAAGGGGGCTGGAGCGAAGGAGCATACAGGGCCCTCAATTTAGGTTTCCATGTAGGTGATGAATACGATAAGGTTTTAGCCAACCGCAGGCTTTTAGCAGAAGTTACTGGTCTTCCTTTGGAAAGGTGGGTGGTAGGAGAACAGGTCCACAGCGCAAAAGTAGCAGTGGTCCATGGGCAGCAGGCTGGAAGCGGTGCGCAGGAGCCGGACACAAGTTTAAAGGGAGTAGATGCCCTCATCACCGGGGAAAGAAATTTAGTGCTGGCAGCCTTTTTTGCGGATTGTGTCCCGGTGTATTTGATGGATATTAAAAGGCGGGTCATTGGACTAGTACATGCAGGGTGGAAGGGTACCGCCCACCAAGTGGCGGCCCGGGCTGTAGAACGCATGAGCGAGGTCTTCGGGTCTAAAGGGGAAGATTGTTGGGCGGTTATTGGTCCTTCTATAGGGCCATGCTGTTACGAAGTAGGACCGGAAGTGGCGGAAAGTTTTAAGGGTTTACCATGGGCGGGGAAGATTTTAAAGTCTGGGGAAGGTGGGCGGCTTCGCCTTAATCTTTGGGAAGCCAATCGGTTGACTCTCTTAGAAGTAGGGTTACTTCCAGAAAGGGTAGCCTTGGCGGGATTTTGTACCGCCTGCCATCCTGATCTTTTCTTTTCTTATCGCCGCTTTGGCGGGCGTACTGGCCGCCTCGCTGCCCTCTTTAGCTGGAGGCCAGACGGTGAATGAAAATTCGCCGACTTTTCCCTGCCCTTGTTGGGTTGGCTTTTTTAAGTGTTATGATCTATCAGGGAGGGTTAGGACTAGTTAAGCTGGTCGCCTGGCGGGCTCTTTCTACTGAGCGACCGCTCCCTGGCTCATTGGAGAAAACTACCCACCTTAAAGCGTTAGTTATCCGGGAAGAGATCGTTCTTACTGCACCAGCAGGAGGAATTTTGAAGCGGGTGGTACCCGAGGCCGAAAGGGTGGCCGCAGGTGGAACCATAGCCCAAATTAAGCTCGCCGGTGTAGCAAGTGGAGATACAGGGATTAGAAGCATTACAGCCCCCTTCGCCGGCCAGGTGTGCTACCACCCTGATGGCCTGGAAAATGTCCTTCGGCCGGGTATATGGGAAAAAATGTCCTACCATAATATTTTTTCTTTAACCTCAAAAGCCACCCAATTTAGCCCTGGAGAAACAGTGCAGGCTGGTGAGCCCTTAATCCGCCTAGTTAACAACCTGCATCCCCTCTTTTTATATATTGTAGTGGACGAGGTACCCCCAGAGTGGAAGCTTCAAAAGCAGGTGAGTTTGCTTTGGCCTGGCCAGGAAGATAGGCTAAAGCTTAAAGTGGCTAACCTTTACATGGTGGATAACCGCGCAGTACTGGTTTTACGCCTAGATAACTGGGGTAACGAATGGTTAGACAAACGCCTGGTGGAGCTAGAAGCAGTGGTAGAGCGCTATCCAGGATTTATCCTACCGCGACAAGCTCTAGTTACCCTCCCGGATGGCTCTAAAGGGGTTTATGTATTATCAGGAAGGGAAGTACGTTTCCAGGAAGTGCAAGTAGTGGGTATGGTAGGGGATAAAATGAGCGTAAAAGGTGTAAACCCTAACGTAGAAGTAGTCATCAACCCTTTCTGGACGCGCTGGTTGTAAGGAAACTCAAAGTATGCGGCAGGATTCCCAGGTAGAGTTGTAGAAGAAATTTTAGGGAAAGGAGGGAGGGCGTGTCTGGACTTAAAGAGAATATAGAACAAGTCCTAGAACGCATAGCTCGGGCGGCAAGTAAAGTAGGGCGTAGTCTCGAAGAAATAACCCTGGTAGCTGTTACTAAAACAGTTCCACCAGAACTCATAAGGGAAGCCGTAGCCTTGGGATTAAAGGATTTAGGGGAAAACCGTGTGCAGGAGCTACTAAAAAAACAGCCCCTCCTGGCCGACTTAGAAATCAACTGGCATCTTATAGGGCACCTACAGCGTAATAAGGTCAAATATGTCTGGAATAGGGTGAAACTTATCCATTCTTTGGACAGTCTAGAACTAGCCCGTGAACTGGACAAGCGGGCAGGAAGCGCTGGAGGAGAGGTCAACGTTTTAGTGGAAGTCAATGTGGCCCAGGAAAGTACCAAGTTCGGACTTCTGGTGGAACAGGTCCCCTCTTTCCTGAAGGAAGCGGTGGGGTTTGAGCACTTGCGCATCCTGGGCTTAATGACGGTAGCTCCCTTGGTCGATGATCCAGAAGAAGTAAGACCTGTTTTCAGGCGTTTACGGGAACTGGCTAAGGAGGTAGAAGCCCTACGGTTACCCAGAGTAGAGATGCGGTACTTGTCTATGGGTATGAGCAATGATTTCGAAGTAGCCATTGAAGAAGGAGCTAATATGGTGCGCATAGGTACGGCCATTTTTGGTCCGCGGGAATAGGAGGTAAGGAGAAACATGGGCAAAATATGGGAAACTTTGCTTAATTGGCTGGGTTATGAGCCGGAGGAAGAGGAAAGGGAGGCCCCTCCAGTAGAAGTCCCCCCTTTACCCAAGCCAGGTAAGGTGGTAGGGTTACCTACCGCCCGGGGAGCGATGCGCCTGGTAGTAGTGCAGCCTCAATCATATGAGCAGGGGGCTGCCCTAGCCGAAAATCTCAAAAACTACCGGCCGGTAATAGTTAACCTGGAGAAGATGAATCCTGAAGAGGCGCGGCGCCTGGTGGATTTTTTGAGTGGGGCTGCCTTTGCCCTGGGCGGTCAAGTACGCAAAGTCAGCCACGGTATCTTCCTTTTTACACCTAGCAACATCGACTTAAGCGGCGACCAAGAGCTTAAATCCACCAGTGGACCTCTCTTCTGGGATATAAATTCTTCTGGGGGAAGAAGATAAGGTATGGAACAGACCATCGGTTTTATCGGGGCAGGAGCTATGGGAGGTGCCCTGATAGCGGGATTAGTTAAAAGCGGCCTCGTCTCTCCAGAAAAAATTTTCGCCTACGATATATGCCTAGAACGCTTGGAAAACCTTAAAAAGGATTATGGAATACGGGTGGTAGCTAATGCTCAGTCGCTGGTAGAGAAGGCAGGGATAGTAATCCTGGCAGTAAAACCCCAGAACCTGCCGGAAGCGGTGCAAGGGCTAAATTTTAAACCTTCCCACCTTATCATTTCTATAGCGGCGGGCATTTCCCTAAAGCAGCTTATGAGTTGGCTAGGAGAGGAACTGGCCATCATACGTGCTGTCCCTAATACCCCTGCCCTAGTGGGCGAAGGTATAACCGTCCTGGCGGCTAACCCAGTAGTGACTCCAGAGCAGAGAGAAAGGGCTTTAACCATTTTTGGTTCTGTAGGACGAGCCTTGATGTTACCGGAAGAACAGCTTAACGCCGTCACCGGTTTAAGCGGTAGCGGGCCGGCTTATGCCTACCTTATGATCGAAGCCCTGGCTGATGGGGGGGTACGGTGTGGGCTTCCCCGGGACGTAGCTGTACAACTAGCCGCCCAGACACTCTTAGGTGCCGCCCGGATGGTTCTCCTAACCGGGGAGCATCCTGCTGTGCTTAAGGATAGAGTAACCTCGCCAGGAGGTACTACCATAGCCGGGTTAGAGGTATTGGAGAGGCGGGCAGTACGGGGGGCTCTTATGGAAGCTGTAAAGGCGGGGGCTGAACGGGCCAGGGCCTTAAGCGAGGAGCAGGCGTGATGATATCCCTAGCCACTGTGATAAAGGTAGCCTTAGAAATTTTACAGTGGTTGATTGTGGCCCGGGTCCTTCTATCCTTTATCCCCCATAATCCCCGCCACCCGGTTCTAATTTTTATTTATGATATGACTGAACCTATACTTGGATTTTTCCGCCGCCTTCTGCCGGCTACCTCCTTGCCCTTAGATTTTTCCCCGCTGGTAGCCATTTTAGTAATCCAGCTCTTGGAACATTTTATAAGTTAATAGGAGTGGGAGGCCATGGTTCTCACACCTTTGGATATAAATAAAAAAGAATTCCGCCGTTCTTTCCGCGGCTATTCCTGCCCCGAAGTAGACGAATTCCTGGAGCAGCTTTTAAGGGACTATACCCAGGTCTTCCGGGAAAACCAAGAACTCAGGGATAAGGTATTACGCTTGCAGGAAGAATTGGAGCGGTTTACCCGCCTAGAGAATACTTTAAAAGAAACCCTGGTCGTGGCCCAAAGGGCAGCGGAAGAGACCAGGGAAAACGCCAGGCGAGAATCCGAAGCCCTTTTAAAGGAAACTGAGGCCAAGGCCCAGGAAATTATGAATCAGGCTTTAAATAAAGTGGCCGAGGCTGAACGGCGCCTGGCTTCTTTAGAGGAGCAGGCCCGCACCTTTAAAACCCGTTTACGTTCTTTCTTGCTGGCCCAGCTTAAGCTCTTAGAAAGCGAAATTGATACTTTACCGGTTGAAGCACCAGAAAAAGATGGGAGCGAGGGAACTACCGCATAAAGAAGCGTTAGTAAAAAATAAGGTGATCTTTACTCTTCAGGATTTGACGGAGGTTATTTTTAGACGTTATACTTAAGACTAAAGTAAATTTTGGGTTTTAGGAGTGAGTTTACGCTAATGGATTATAGTAAAACCTTGAACTTACCGAAGACCGACTTTCCCATGCGGGCCAACCTTCCCGAAAGGGAACCTCAGATTTTAAAATTTTGGGAAGAGAAGGGCCTCTACAAGGCAGTACAGGAGGCTAACCGGGGCAAACCCAAATTTATCCTTCACGACGGCCCTCCCTACGCTAATGGAGACATACACTTAGGACATACTCTGAATAAGATTTTAAAGGACATTATTGTGAAGTATCGCTCCATGTCCGGTTATGATGCTCCTTATGTCCCCGGTTGGGATACTCATGGGTTGCCTATAGAACAGCAGGCCATTAAAAATTTGGGGTTAGACCGTCGCCAGGTGGATGTATTGGAGTTCCGCAGGCGCTGCCGGGAATACGCCTTAAAATATGTTGAGATTCAGCGGGAACAATTTAAGCGCCTGGGAGTACGGGGAGACTGGGAACATCCCTACCTCACCCTAGAGCCGGAATACGAGGCCATCCAGATCGGCATTTTTGGAGAGATGGCTAAAAAAGGCTATATTTATAAGGGTCGTAAGCCGGTATATTGGTGCACGGATTGTGAGACAGCCCTGGCTGAAGCGGAAGTAGAGTATGAAGAGAAGCGTTCACCATCCATTTATGTAAAGTTTCCCGTGGTGGATGGCCGGGGTCTTCTTGAACCTGGTACAACTTACGTAGTTATTTGGACCACCACCCCTTGGACTCTACCTGCTAATGTAGCCATTGCTTTGCACCCGGAAGCGAATTACCTTGTAGTAGAGGTAGGAGAAGAAAAGCTCCTTTGGGCGGAAGCGTTACATGAGAGGGTAGTGGAGCTTTTAGGATTAAGAGAACACCGTATCTTAGGCCGGTTCCGTGGGATCGAGCTAGAAGGGGTGATATGCCGCAATCCCCTCATGGACCGGGAATCGCTGGTTATCCTTGGGGAACACGTTACCATGGATCAGGGGACAGGCTGCGTGCATACAGCCCCTGGTCACGGTTTAGAGGACTTTGAAATAGGCCAGCGCTATAAGCTCCCAGTGCTTTCTCCCCTGGATGATCAGGGCCGTTTTACCGCTGAAGCACCCCAGTTCCAAGGGCTTTTCGTGGAGGAGGCTAATAAAGAAATAGTTAAAGAGCTGGAAAGGAAAGGGGTTCTACTACAATTTGGGTTTATCACCCACCAGTATCCCCATTGCTGGCGTTGCAAGCAACCTGTAATTTTCCGGGCTACGGAACAGTGGTTTGCCTCCATAGATGGTTTCCGACAAGAAGCCCTAGAGGCCATCCGGCAGGTGAAGTGGATCCCAGCCTGGGGAGAAGAACGTATTTACCGGATGGTGGCGGAGCGGAGCGACTGGTGTATTTCCCGCCAGCGAAGCTGGGGCGTCCCTATACCTATTTTCTATTGCCACCATTGTGGTAAAGAAATTATAAACGATACCACTATAAAGCACCTTCAAGGCTTGTTCCGCCAGTATGGTTCAGATGTGTGGTTTGCCCGGGAAGCGGCGGAACTGGTTCCCCCAGGACTTGCCTGCCCAGAGTGTGGAAGCCAGGAGTTCCGCAAAGAAACCGATATTATGGATGTGTGGTTTGATTCTGGCTCCAGCCATGCTGCAGTTTTAGAAAGCCGTCCAGAACTTTCCTGGCCTGCTGATTTATACCTGGAGGGAAGCGACCAGTACCGCGGCTGGTTTAATTCCTCCCTTTCCACTGCAGTAGCTACCCGGGGGCAGGCGCCTTATCGGGCGGTCCTTACCCATGGTTTCCTGGTGGATGAAGAAGGCCGGAAGATGTCCAAGTCCTTAGGCAACGGCATTGACCCGGCAGATGTTATTAAGATTATGGGTGCAGATATCTTACGGTTATGGGTCGCTTCTTCTGACTATCGCCGTGATGTGGCGGCCTCCTTTAATATTTTTCGCCAGGTGGTAGATGCCTACCGGAAGATCCGCAACACTTTCCGCTTCCTTTTGGGGAATCTATATGACTTTGACCCCGAGCGGGACGCGGTACCTTACCACCAGATGCTAGAACTTGATCGCTTTATTCTGGTAAAACTACAGCGGTTGATAGAAAAGGTTACCCGGGCCTATGAGGAATATGAGTTTCATGTTGTCTACCACGCTATATACAACTTCTGTGTAACAGATTTGAGTGCCACCTACTTGGATATCTTAAAAGACCGCCTTTATACATGGGAAGCAAAATCCCTTGGCCGGCGCTCTGCGCAAACCGCTCTATATCAAATATTAGATGTCCTAGTGCGTCTACTTACACCCATTTTAGCTTTTACCACGGAAGAGGTATGGCAACACCTGCCCGGGTCTAATAAGCCTTGGAGCGTACAGCTTTGCTCCTGGCCTTCCCTTAAAAAGGAGTATTTAGATGAGGAACTGGAGGCCAAGTGGGATAAGGTATTTAAGATACGAGAGGAAGTTAATCGGGGTTTGGAGCAGGCCCGGCGGGAACAAGGGCTGGGTAATTCTTTAAATGCCTGTGTACATTTATATCCAGATGAAAAGCTATATAGTTTCCTTAAGCCCTTGGAAGAGGAACTTCCTACAGCCTTTATAGTTTCCCAGGTTGTTTTACACAAACCTGGCGAAAAGGCACCCGAAGAAGGCGGTGTAGAGGCTATCGAGGTAGAGGGACTAAAGATTTACGTAGAGCCAGCTTCCGGCCGCAAATGCGAGAGGTGCTGGAGAGTCAGCGAAGAAGTAGGGGGGGAGGCTACCTATCCAGACCTCTGCCCAAGGTGCGTGGCGGTGTTACGCACGCTTGAGTCTACCTGTGATGAAAGTTTATCTCCTGGGGCTCTAGGGTAATTACAATAAAGTTAAACCTGGAGCCCACTATTTATCTTGCTTATAAGGGATATTTTATTTTTTGGGATCCTGCGTACTGTCCTGCATTTATAGGCAGGATTTTTTTATGGACTTAAAGATAAGGATCTGTTTAAACCCCGGCTAGGAAGGGTAATACTTAGCAGGAGGGGATAAAAACATGGATGATTATAGGCCGGGGACAAAAAAACTAGTGGAAAAGATAGAGGAGCTTACCTGGGCACTGGAAAAGGCCAGTTTGGCTGAATGGATAGAACTTTACCGCCGGCCGGTTCGTCTGGTCTACCTTAATTTTATTGCTGGTATAGCGCGGGGTTTAGGTATAGCCTTAGGGGTAACTGTATTAGGAACCATTATCATTTATATGGTAAGGGAGTTAGCTCTGCAAAACCTCCCCCTCATTGGTAAACTCATTGCTGAAATTGTGCGTATGGTCCAGAAGGAAATATATGTCTATTGAACTACCCAATTTATAGAGCGGCACCTAAGTTAAGCCCGGTGTAGGAGGACTACTTAACATGGAGAAAGAAAAACTAGATTATTTCCGGAGGAAACTTTTGGCCCTCCGGGCCTCCTATGAGGAACAATTAGAGTCGTTACGCTTAGGAGGGCTCGCTCACTCCCTTAAAGATTCACTAAAGGAGCTTTCTAGTTATGATAACCACCCGGCAGATTTAGGGAGCGAGCTATTTGAAAGAAGTAAGGATCTCGCCCTCCGGGATAACGCCCTCATTCAACTTAAGAAGATCGAAGATGCCCTAGACAGCATCCGGCGGGGTACTTATGGTCGCTGTAAGCAATGCGGACGCGAGATACCTTTAGAGCGATTGGAAGCTGCACCAGAAAGCACCCTCTGCCTGGAATGTCGAGAAGCTATGGAGGGGTTGGGTGAACGTCACCCGCGCCCCATTGAAGAAGATGTGCTAGCTCCTCCCTTTGGCGGAATAACCCATGATACCAGCCCTAGGGAACAGCCGGATGCTGAGGATGAACAAGAGTATGATGGTGAGGACACCTGGCAAGAGCTGGCCAAGACTACTGAGCATGCTTCCGAAGCAGGGGTAGGATCCTACTATGGCCCCTTAGATCTGGATGAGGACCGGGGATATGTGGAGCCGGTAGACGGTATCCCCTATTTTAAAGGGGCGGACGGCATGTTTTACAAAGATACCGGAGCTTACCTTGATGATGAAGAGGCTCCAGGGGAGCGGATTATCGGAGATGAAGGTTGGGATAAATTAGAGTTAGAGGATTAAAGTTTATCCTTACGGAAATATGTTTTGAGGAAAGTATGTTATTATTAGGTTTGGGAGAGGAAAAGGATGTATAAAGCTTTAACCATTGCCGGTTCAGATTCCGGAGGGGGAGCGGGTCTTCAGGCGGACCTTAAGACTTTTGCTGCCCTTAAGGTTTACGGCACTAGCGTCATTACCTCGGTGACAGCCCAAAACACCCGAGGAGTACAAGGAAGATACGATATACCAGCCCATTTTGTGGCCCAGCAGCTGGATTCCGTTTTAGGAGATATCGGTGCCGATGCTGTAAAGACAGGGATGCTGGCCAATGCTGAAATAGTAAGTACAGTTGCTACTAAGCTTAAAGAATATGGTATTAACAGGCTAGTAGTGGATCCCGTATTTGTGGCTAAGAGCGGCCACTTCCTCTTAGGTCCCGACGCTTGGGAAGTGCTAAAGGAAGAGCTTTTCCCCTTGGCCTTGGTAGTGACTCCCAACCTAGACGAGGCTGAGGCACTCACCGGTCTGTCCATCCAGAGCGAAAAGGACATGGTGGAGGCGGCCCAGCGCATATGGGATTGGGGACCTAAGTTTGTGGTAGTCAAGGGCGGGCATTTGGCGGGAGAAGAAGCCGTAGATATTTTGTTCGATGGGAAGGAAGTGCTGCGTTTTAGCAGCCCACGGCTACTTATATCTAATACCCACGGTACAGGGTGCACCTTTGCGGCTGCTATAACAGCTTTACTGGCTAAAGGGTGGGGGGTACCAGAAGCTGTGGGGAGAGCAAAAGAGTATCTCCGCCAGGCCATGATCGCCGGACGACCGGTGGGAAAAGGGTATGGCTGTCTTCATCATTTGGCGCCGTATTACTCTTGGGAAGATGATTAAATGCTTTAAGGAGAGAGGGAAACAGGGACCATGCCTGTACTATTACTTGCCCTAATAGTTTTTTTAAGCGATCAGATAAGCAAGTTGCTAGTACGCCAGTGGTTACAACCAAACCAAAGCGTTCCTGTGCTAAATAATATATTCCACTTGACTTACATCAACAATCCCGGGGCGGCCTTTGGTATTTTCGCTTACCAAACCCCTTTATTTATAATCTTAACCTTGGCCGTTATAGGGATAATTATTATCGCCTATAAGCAATTTCCTATTCACAACCGGCTAAACCTTAAGCTGGCTTTGGCCCTGCAACTTGGCGGGGCTTTGGGTAACCTTTTAGACCGGATCCGTTTTGGTTATGTGGTAGATTTTTTGGATTTCCGGGTATGGCCGGTGTTTAACCTGGCCGATGTAGCCATTGTCTTGGGCGTAGGGCTTATCATATGGGAGCTATGGAGAAAGGAGGAGAAAGGGGAAGCTCAATGACTGGGCGCTTTTCCCTGGAAGTCGGACCTGAGGAAGCCGGAAAGCGCCTGGACGTGTGGCTTACCGAAAAGCTTACAGGCGTATCCCGTACACGCATCCAGCACCTGCTAGAAGAAGGCCTTATACTGGTAGACGGAAAAATAGCCAAAGCTAACCACAAGGTGCGGCCGGGGCAAAGGATCTGGGGAGAGATACCACCACCCCGAAGCCTTAAAGCCCAGCCGGAACCCCTTCCCTTGGATATAGTTTACGAGGATGAAGATTTGATCGTGGTGAACAAACCCCAGGGCATGGTGGTCCATCCGGCGCCGGGCAACGAGAGCGGAACCTTGGTGAATGCCCTCCTTTATCATTGTGGGGATCTATCCGGCATAGGTGGCGCTTTACGCCCCGGTATTGTCCACCGGTTAGATAAGGATACCTCCGGGTTATTAGTGGCGGCGAAGAATGATTTTGCCCACCGTTCCCTGGCCGCCCAAATAAAGGCCCGCCAGGTAAAACGGGTGTACCTGGCCCTAGTATATGGAGAGATTAAAGAGCCGGCAGGGAAGATAGAAGCTCCCATCGGCCGCCATCCTGTGGATCGCCAAAGGATGGCGGTTACTTTTAAAAATTCGCGCCCCGCCATAACCCATTACCGCGTTCTAAAGCGCTTTCCAGGTTTTACTTTCTTGGAAGTACACTTGGAAACAGGGCGGACTCACCAGATCCGTGTGCATATGGCTTATTTGGGGCACCCGGTGGTAGGGGATGTTTTATATGGACCGAAAAAACAGGCTTTTGAAGTTCCAGGACAGCTCCTCCATGCCGGGAAGCTCGGGTTTTATCACCCCCGTACCGGGGATTACCTAGAGTTCACAGCTCCTCTTCCCCCTGCCTTTGTACGGGTACTAGATCTTTTATCCGCCTAAACAAATCTTGACATAACCTTACTTTTTTCCTGAAGGAATTAAGGCCGTTGGTGTCAAATAATTCCTTTAATGCCAAGTTATAGAATGGTTTAAGGAGAGGTGACACCAATGGCTAAGAAAGGGAAGTTCGCTCCTATTCCTAAAATAGCTAAAGTCCAGGTTACAGGGCGGCTAGACTCCCTTACGGATCTCTTAAAATTGCGGCTTTTTGAGTATTCTCCCCAGTCTACAGAGGAGCTGGTAGCTGCGGCCCAAAAGAAACTTTTAAGCGGTCAATCCACGGCTAAGGTACAGAAAAATGTCAACCGCTGTTTAAGTAGGAATCCTTGCTTTCGCCATGAAGGCAGGGGTTTGTGGTGCCTGCGCTTAGATGGCTTAAAAGAGAACGACGCAGCCCATAGGCTTTTACAGAGCAAAGGCGAAGCCTTGCGCCTTGATGAGATCAACCGTTACTTACGAGATACAGGACAACCTGAAGTACAAGGGGAACAGAAACTGGTCCATGATGGCAGGTTTATCCGGCTTAAAGATGGAAGATGGGGCTTAATCCATTGGTCCTATGTGGAACCTAGTGAGGAAGCTAAGGGTGTAGAGGCTCCAACTACAACCTCTCCTGTTTCGCCGGAACCTATCTATCCTTTAGCCAAGCCGCCTGATGAGCCTCAAATCGAAAAAGAAGGTGATTTTTGGGATAAACTATTCCCTTTGCCCCCCTATGAAAATGGGAAGGCTACGTCCTTTGCTTCCGATTTTGCTTCGGAGGAAGTAGCAGCGGGAGCTGAGGTAGCTACCCTCACCCTTATAGAGGGAGGTAAGGCCGGGCGCGGAACCACCAGCCCCCAAGAGAACGAAGAAGTAATAGCCCTGCGCCAGGAAGTGGAAGAGCTCCGCCGGGAAAATAAAAATCTCCTAGCTGACCTAGAGAAACTCCACCAAAGGAAGGAAGAGTTGCGGCAGGAGCTAACGCAGGTAGAAGAGCAATTGGTAAACTTACGGGTAGAAAGGGATGCCCTGAAGAAAAGGGTGAGCCACCTGGAAACACGGCTTATGCAGCTACAGGGCACCTTAAATAAGGCCGTGGCCGACGCCCAGGCTGAGCAAGCCAAGTTAAAACAGCAGTTGCGAGAACAGGAATACCGGCTACAGACCACATTAATCGCCAATGAAGATCTAGAGAGAGCAGTGGCCGAACTACAACGGGAAAAACAAGAATTAAAAAGGCAGCTTTCCTTGTGGCCTGTAAGGCTAGCCCTGAAATTCTCGAGTTTCTTGGGGCTTACCTATTCCCGGCAGAAGGTGGGCTTAAGACCCTTAAACAGGTAAGGTTTTAGGACCGGGGATTATTTTAATAACCTCCGCTTTAGCAGGTATATGGGGGGATAAAAGAAAAGGGCGGCAAAGCCTATAAGCCATAGGATATGGACCCAGAGGATGCTGGTTACTTGGCCCAGGGTCAGGGACCTGACTAGCTCTACAGCATGGTATAGGGGAGAAAAAAAGGCTATCTGCCGGGTAGGGGAAGGCATACCCTGCAAGGGGAAGAAAACCCCGGAGAAAAGGAACATGGGAGTGATTACTAAAGTAAAATAGTAGCTAAAGGTTTCCATTTTAGGCACAAGCCCGGTCCACATCATACTTAACTCAGCGAAGGCAAAACAAGACAGGGCCAGTACAGGCGGGACAAGAAGGCTCCAGGAAGAAGGGACCAAACCTAAGGCGGCCACCACCAAAAGGATTACCGTCCCATATAGAACCCCTTTAAAAGTGCCGAAAAGTATCTCTCCTAAGACGATCTCTTCCAGGCTGATGGGGGTAACGATCAGGGCGTGGTAAACCTTTTGATACCGCATCCGGGTAAAGCTATCGTAGGTGCATTCCGAGGCTGTGGCCCACATGGCAGAAGAGGCGATGAGCCCAGGGGCTATAAACTGGAGATAGCTTAACCCCTCGATGGAAGGGACATAGGCTCCCAGCCCTACTCCCATGGCCCCTAAGTAAAGAAGGGGCTCTATAAAGTTAAACATGATATTGGCCAGCCACGTCTTACGGAACACTATGAAATTGCGCCAGAAAACCTTCCACGTCCGGTGGGAAAGTTCTAACCTCACCGTGTCAGCCCCCTGCCGGCAAGCTTCAAAAAAACATCTTCCAAAGTGGCTGGCCGCAGTATTTGATGGTGAAGATATTGGTGACGTTTACGCATCTCCTGCCAAATGCCGCGGCCATCATTGGTATATAAAAACAAAGTTTCCCCCACGAGCTGGTACCCTGTAAGTTTAGAGGCCAAAGCGGAAGTGATTTTTTCCGCCCAGCGCTCCTTTACAGGGGCCAGCTCTATTACTTCCTGCCCTATATGCTGACTAACCAGCTTGCCCGGTGATCCTTCGGCCAAAATCCGACCTTCGTTCATAATTAAAAGACGATCGCAAAGATAAGCGGCCTCTTCCATATAATGGGTGGTCAAAAGGAGAGTTACCCCCCGCTCTTTAAGCTGGCGCAGCTTTTCCCAGATCAGGCGCCGGGCTTCGGGATCTAGGCCAGTGGTTGGTTCATCAAGGATAAGGAGCTTAGGGTTGTTTAACAATGCCCGGGCAATGGCCAGACGGCGCTTCATACCCCCGGAAAGTTCTTCTACTCTGGTATCGGCTTTCTCCTGTAAATCTATAAAGGCTATGAGTTCTTCTGCCCTCTGCCGGGCCACCTTGCTGGGCAAGTCAAAATAGCTGGCATAAAGGAGCAAGTTCTCCTTGACGGTAAGTTCGGGGTCCAGGTTATCTTCCTGGGGGACAACTCCTAGCTGAGCCTTAATAGCCCGCTGATGATGGCGGGCATCAAGACCTAAGACGTATAGTTCTCCTGCGGTAAGTGGGAGAAAGCAATAGATCATTTTGACTGTGGTGGTTTTGCCGGCCCCATTGGGTCCCAAGAAACCAACACATTCCCGGGCTTTTATGACAAAATTTATACCCTTTACCGCTGGTATCCCATTGTAAGATTTAACTAGCCCTCTGGCTTCTACTACAATATCTGGACACATACTCATCTGCCGCGTCTTTTACCCCATCTTTGAAGCGTTTAATGGCAGCTATTATTATAGCCCTTTGCAAGATCCGCGGCAACTTGCTAGGAAAAAAGTCTTGTGTTATCTTTCGTGATAGAAACCCTGTTGAAGATTTAAAAAGGAAAGGAGCCTGTTACATGTTCATTTTTGGTAGCATTTTGAGCCCTTGGGCCTGGATACTTATTCTCGTGCTGGCTTTGGTTTTATTCGGGCCCGGTAAATTACCCGAGCTGGGTAAGGGCCTCGGTAAAGCCATCCGCGGGTTTAAGGAAGAGATGAAGGGTAAGGAAGATCAGTCAGTAGAATAGCAATAGCCGGAAATAAAAAGAACTTAATTTAACAAGGAAATAATTTAACCTTAAGGAAATAAGTGGGTAAATAAGTGGCGGGAAACACAGAAGGGAAGAGACATATTTTACCGGGATAAATTAAATACTGTTTTATTTTTCAAATGACCGAAAAGCGGAGAAGAAGCGGAGTGAAAGTGGAGAGATCCCGGTCTTCTTTGGTTTAATATAATTAAACTTTGTCCCCGCAAGTGGACTTTAAGCAGGAGCAAAGGTTGGGGAGATAGGCACTTTCCTATTTTATCCTGGGTACACTTTATAATTATCTCTACAGGCTATCCTGCCTCTGACAACACCAGAGGAGGATGGCCTTTTTGTTTTGCTCCTTTATACCTATTCCCCTTGGCCAAGTATAGGGCTAACCCATGAAACGATAAAGTATATTTGTTGCCACAATTATTGCGACACAAAAAGTACTAATGATTTACAAGGAATCTGTAATCAATCCTCGAATATAATATTGTGAACGAATAAGAGCAAAGAGAAATAGAAAATATTTTGCCACATTTTATTGCCACATTGGTTATGGTATTAACTGCCCGTACTCAGAAGCTACTAAATATCCTTATGGAAGCTGAAAAGCCCCTGACCATTAGCTATCTAGCTCACTGCCTAGCGGTTAGCCCGCGCACCATCAGGTATGACTTAGATAGGCTCAGATATTGGGTTAAAGAGCGTGGGATGAAACTGGAGTGTCGGCCGCGGGTGGGTGTGTGGCTAGAGGGGAAAGAAATTATTGGGGGAGAAGGAAAGTTTTTGCCTTTACCAGAATTAGGCACTTATGTATTTTCACCCGATGAAAGGTGGAAGGCTATTCTAGCCCTGCTTTTAAGAAGCGAAAAGCCCGTTACTGCTCATAAACTGGCTTCTGAGTTGCAGGTGAGCCGCACCACCATTCTTAAAGATTTGGAGACGGTAGAAGAATGGCTGAGATATCGCGGGCTTGAACTAGTGCGTAAACCCAAATTGGGCTTCCAGGTTTTGGGGGAAGAGATGAAATGGAGGCAGGCAGTAGCCGATCTCTTAGCTGCGGCGGCTGATGAAAATCAGTTATATAGTTATCTACAGGAGCTGTCTCCAAAATCTCCGAGCAAGCAGCCCAGAAGCTTTCTAGAAAAAATATGTTCCCTGATTTCAAAACAGGAGATCAAGGAGCTAGAAGTTATAGTTCAAGAAACAATTAACGATCTCAACTATACTGTGGCTGAGGGCAATTTTTATGGTCTTTTACTACATTTGGCAGTAGCCTTGCAGCGTATAAAGCAAGGAAAAAATGTATTTATATCTTCTGAACAGCTTGAGCAATTAAGGGCGCTGGACGAATTCCGAGTAGCGTATAAGCTTGCTGAGAGGCTAGAACGGACTTACGGCGTTAAAATCCCTGAAGGTGAAATAGGCAATATTACCCTGCACTTTATGGGGGCCAAGATGCGGCAGGGTAGTCCAGTGCAAACCTTTGCCGGAGTGGAACCTTATCTTCTCGAGATAGTTCAGGAATTCGTCCGGCATACAGGTGCTGTCTTAGGGTTTAACTTTTTCGAGGATAAAGAGTTGATTATAGCTTTAGCCCTGCACTTCAGGGTGACGTTCCACAAGTTAAGATGGGGTTTGAGCCTGCGTAATCCCCTTTTACAAGAGATCAAGGAGAAATATCCGCAAATTTTCTTTGCTGCCCGGCAGGCCGCTCGACGGCTGGAGGAAAAATGTCAGGTTGGAATACCGGAAGATGAGATCGGGTATCTGGCAGTGCACCTGGCAGCCTCTATTGAAAGGCAGACTTCTAGGGAAATCCGTTATAAAGCCCTTCTAGTCTGTGGGAGTGGAATAGGTACTGCTCAATTGTTGTTGACCATATTGCGCAAGCGTTTGCCTGAGCTGGAAATTGTGGGTCTGGGTTCAGTATTAGAGCTTCCTGAACTTCTTAAGGGAAGTCAGGTGGATTATGTTATCACTACTGTTCCCCTGGAATTAAAGAATTTTCCAGTTATCCAGGTAAATCCCCTCTTGCAGGAAGAAGATATTTTGTATTTACGCCGGAAGCTTTTGGAATCGCCCCACAAAGGAGGACCTCCGTTAATGCTAAAAGATGTTCTAACCGAGGAGACAATTTCCCTGGACGTGGAGGTGAAGGACTGGGAGGAGGCTGTACGGGCAGCGGGAAGATTGCTTGTTAGAAAGGGGGTGGTGGAGGAACGGTATGTAGAGAGCATGGTGCGCACAGTTAAAGAATTGGGCCCGTATATTGTAATCGCGCCGGGGATAGCTATGCCCCATGCACGACCGGAAGATGGAGTTAAACAAGTGGGCTTAAGCCTGGTGCGCCTAAGACCCCCAGTCGATTTCGGAAATAAAGCTAATGACCCCGTTGATATAGTTATAGCTATTGCAGGTGTAGATCGCTCTTCGCACCTGCAGATTTTGGCGCAGTTAAGCAAGGTTTTAAGCGATAAAGATAAGCTTCATGTCTTACGTCGCGCCAGGTCCGCCAAGGAAATTATCGAAGAGGTGAAACCATGAAAATATTGGCCGTTTGCGGTATGGGGTTGGGTAGCAGCCTGATTTTACGGCTGGGAATAGAGGGAGCCCTCAGAGATTTAGGGATAGAAGGGGAGGTGGAAGTAGCGGATATTGGGACGGCAAAATCAGTACCCTGTGACCTGATCGTTACTTCCGAGCAGCTAGCAGAACTTTTAACTGCTACTGGCAAACCTATTGTAGTTATCCACAATTATTTAGATAAGGAGGAGATGCGGGAAAAATTAGAAGCTGCACTTAAAGGTAAAGGGTAAAATGGCAAGAAGAACTTAGGAATGAATTAAAGAAATTTGGTAAAGGAGGGAATTAGACTTTATGAATTTTATTATAAGCTTTGTAAACGATGTTTTAGCGGTTCCTGCTGTACTTGTGGGCCTTGCAGCATTGGTAGGCCTTGTGGCCCAGCGAAAATCATTTCCCGAAGTATTAACGGGTACTACTAAATCAATTCTCGGTTTCTTAATATTGGTCGCCGGAGCCACTACACTTGTGGGGAGCCTAAATAAGTTAGGACCGCTTTTGGAACAGGGATTTGCTGTTAAAGGAGTGGTGCCTAATAACGAGGCAGTAGTGGCCATTGCTCAAAAAACGTTGGGTAGCGAGACTGCCTTAATTATGGTGTTTGGCTTTATTGCTAATATACTTTATGCTCGGTTTACCCCTTTTAAATTTATCTTCTTAACTGGCCATCATACCTTTTACATGGCAGCCTTGCTTTCTGCGGTACTCGGTACAGCCGGTCTGTCTGGTGCTTCCTTAGTAATAATAGGTTCTCTGATTCTGGGTGCTCTTATGGTTCTTATGCCTGCTTTGGCTAGTCGTTATATGGATCAAGTTACTAATAATAGCGGTATAGCACTAGGACATTTTGGTACTCTAGGGTATTGGCTTTCAGGATTAATTGGTAGTAAGGTTGGTAATAAAGAAGATTCTATTGAAAATTATAAGCTACCTAAAACTCTCTCCTTTTTTCGCGATTCCTTGGTCTCTACTTCGCTAGTAATGTTTATTATCTTCCTAATTGCCGCCCTGGCTGCAGGGAATGAGCAGGTCCTTAAGCTTTCCGGCGGTCAAAATTTGCTAGTGTTTACCCTCCTCCAGGCTTTAACCTTCGCTGCTGGAGTAGCAGTTATCCTCCAAGGGGTGCGGATGATTATTGGCGAGATCGTACCCGCCTTCCAGGGAATTGCCCAGAAGATTGTGCCAGAGGCCAAGCCGGCCCTGGACTGCCCGGTTACTTTTCCCTATGCTCCTACTGCAGTATTGGTGGGTTTCTTGTGTTCCTTTGCTGGCGGGCTAATTAGCATGTTGGCTCTAGGCAGCCTCGGGATGGCAGTTATTGTTCCGGGCTTGGTACCCCACTTTTTCGTAGGAGGTACGGCGGGCGTCTTTGGTAACGCTACCGGTGGAAAGCGGGGTTGCATACTTGGCTCCTTTGTAAATGGCATTCTAATCAGCTTTGGAGCTGCTTTCCTGTTACCGATGTTGGGCGCTTTGGGATTTGAAAATACTACCTTTGGTGATTCTGACTTCCAGTGGGTGGGTATAGTTATCGGCGCGGTGGGTAAATCCTTTAAGGGTAATGCGGTAGCTATTGCGGTTACCCTCATCGCTTTACTGGCTTTGGTCATGATAGTAGGTAGTTTAATAACCCAAAGGCGGCGGGCCGATGTCAGCAGGGAAGTTTAGGGTTTTGGACCGTAGGGAAGACCCTGCTCTTAACTAGGGTCTTCCCCTCGCCTAAACTTCGCCTAAATATTTTAAGTGTGGAGGTAGACACGAGCTTGGTTTATAAGCAGGTTGTTATAGCTAATGAGGCCGGCCTGCATGCGCGACCGGCTGTTCTTTTTGTCCAAGAGGCCCAAAAATTTAAGAGTAAGATCACCGTGCATAAAGGAGACAAGCAAGCAGATGCTAAGAGCATTTTAGGGGTCATGAGCCTTGCAGTTACTAAGGGGACCTCAATATTAATTGTAGCTGAAGGAGAAGATGAGAAGGAAGCGGTTGAGTGTCTTGTAAACCTTATCAACAATAAATTCGGAGAAGGTAGTAACGATGTTTAAAGGGTTACCCATTTCGTTGGGGATAGGTATAGGCAAGATCTGTTGGTTACGCGAAGCTCAGGGCATTTATTGCAATAAGTTAAGGTAGTGATAACCCGTTAGGCATAGGGTTGGGCGCTGGGGTAATCTATGGTAAGAACCATTAGTTTGGGCTCTATGTCAATAGTTGTGGGATCAGATTTTGGGGGCAACATCCTAGGAAGATTTTTTTGATGAAATGAATGCGATTTCTGAAGCCGAAACTTAAGCGTTTAAGCATTTTGCTTAAGGTATTTTTACCTTCTATATAGCCATTAGTGTACCGGCGACCTTGCTGGGTATATCTTACCAGGTTTAATATTTCTGACCTCCAAGACTTGATAGTACGGGCCCATATCCGTCCCTCTGCATTTTCAGCGCATTCTGCATTTATAAACCAACGGCTCAAAGCAGCTTTTGCCTCTTCTACCCGGTCCATCCTTAGAATTTGCCTTAAGTCTTCCTTTAGCTGGTATAATTCATAGAGGGACGGGTATTTATCTTTAATTTTTCTAATGCCTCTTGCTGTCTGGGAGTAAGTCTCTCTTTAGCTTTAATCAAAGGAAACCGGGGTATCTTCTCTTTGCTCGCTTCTTGCTCTATCCTCCTTGCCTCATCTAAACGACGGTTAGCATCCTGGATCACATGAAAAGGGTCTACTATTATCTTGGCTGAAGGAAATATTGCTTTGATTAACTTACGCCAAGAGTCTTTCATGTCAATTACTACCGCCTCTACTTTGACCCCAGCTTTCTTGAGCTCTTCTAGGTAAGCCTTTATAGTTGCCGTCCTCACATCCTCTAAAATAGTCAAAGGCCTCTTGTCCGGTTCCAACCTCCCTACCATGCATACAAAATCGTTCCCAGTAAAGGATAGCTCATCTAAGGTTAACACTATAGGTTCTTGAGTATCATCAAAAGGAAGATTAGGCTGGACATACTTGTCCACTAATCTTATAACCCTAGTGGGGGTAAGGTTTAACATTTGAGCCGCATAAGTAAAGCTCATCCTCTGGGCATAATAAACTACTGTCTGCACCCCTAATTTTGTAAATCTGGCCCAGGGGTTGGTACCCGGAGGACGAAGGGTATAAGTCTTACCACAACGGTAACACTTATACCGTACGGGAACCCAGGACAGAATAACCCATCTCCCATATAAGAAAGCATGATGAATTCTTCTTTCTTTTGGCTTCTGGTTTTCCTTTAAGAAGCCATGCCTGTGTAATTTGCCTTCGTTGCATACAGGACATACCTCTGGAGGGTCTACGGTTACCTTTAACACAATATCTCCTGGGTCTTGGGGTTCTTCTAAAATGGGCTGTAGTATTTTCTCAAAATTCTCTTGCTCTTCGAGGGTGAACGTGTTAATCTTGTGCATGGGGGCACTCCTTTCTTGAAGGGGTTTGTGTTTGCTAACATTCAATTTGGATGTGCCCCCGTCCTTTTCCTCCTACAACCAAAATCTACCTTCCCACTCGCTTAATCCCATCTACCCCTATCCCACACTTTTTATTATAGAGCCATTAGTTTGTTGACAGTCCGTAGAAAGGCGACTATAATTTTCCGTAGAGGTTTTATTGCACCTTAAGGAATAAGTAGGTTTAAATATGGCATAGACGAGTTAAAAAATGAAGGCCACGGAGGCTCGAAATTTCCTTCCACGGAAGGGAAGGAAAATGGTTTCGTGGCTTTTTTATTTATTTTCCAAGAGACTGATGGGGTGTGATTTTGGTGGTTATGGCTCACCGTGAATATTTTAATCAAAAAGCAGCAGAGTGGGATAGCTTATTATCCGAGGAAACAATACAGTGCTTAAAAACAATCATAAGGGAACTTGCCATTAAACCCGGCAGCATCATTTTGGACGTGGGCACCGGTACGGGGGTTTTGTTGCCTTTTCTTGTGGAAGCAACAGGTCAAGACGGTAAAGTAGTAGCGCTAGACATTGCCGAAGAAATGCTAGCCAGAGCTAAAGCAAAAAACATACATAATGTAGATTATGTTTTGGGAGATATAACCTGTACGCCCTTTGACGAGAATACCTTTGATGAGGTTATCTGCAATTCCTGTTTTCCCCACGTCCTCGATAAACCTCGGGCGCTTAGAGAAATGGCCCGCCTTTTAAAACCGGGCGGGAGGCTAGTTATTTGTCACCCTATGAGTCGGGAGGCGGTGAATGAGCTGCACAGGTCAATAGGCGGGGTGGTGGGCAACGATCTCCTTCCCGATGATGAGGAGATGCAAAGCTTATGCAGGCAGGCTGGCCTGGTACAGGTGAATATTACTAATACCCACGAAAAATATATCCTTACTGCCCGGAAGCCATAATAAGATTTTGATTTCGGAAAAGAGGATGATTTTTTTATGAACCTCCGGGAGATTTTATCCAAAATCGAAAAAGAGGAGATCATTGTAATCTGGGAAGAGGTAGCAGTTCAATTTGATAATTTGCAGCAAACGCCATTAGGTTTTCAATGGCGCGGCGAACATTATGAGGTTTTAGAGCCCCTTTTAGTATTTAAAAGCTCTGGAGGTTACTTACATTATCTTTTACTGACCAGTGGGGGCGTCTTTTGCCTGACTTTGGTACGCGATAGAGGAGATCTTCCCTTGAGTGAAAGTAGGTGGGTCCTGAGGTACCGGGTAAAAGATGATGCCCCACCCAAGAAGTCCAACGAATCTGTTCCTTTACTTGGCGGTTCTCCGAAAGCAGCTTTTTCCCTTCTCCAGGGGATAAGCAAGTCGATGCTGGTACCCCTCCCGTTATTAAACGTGGTTTATTATCACGGGCATCTTTGCCCTGAATTGGCTATAGGTTACCGTGCTGGGTTAGTTGCTCAGCAGGAATTGGGTCTTTCCCGGGAGAACGCGTATAACTTTTTTGTTCTAGCTGAAAATATGACTTCGGCCATTGATGCTCTTCAGTTTATGACAGGCTGTACCATTGGAAACCAGAACTTTTTTGTTTATGATCTGGGTAAACATGTTTATTACTTCGGTCGTTTTTCCAGTACCTTTGATGCTCAGGAAGTTTTACGGGTAGCCCTGATAAATCCTGTTATTGATCTTAAGTATAAAGGTGAAGTTGAAAAGAAAATTGTAGCCGGCCGGGCTAGTGCAACTGAGCTAAAAGAGTACCAGAAGGCTATTGACGATGCTGTGCAGGAGATATTGAGCCTTCCTGAGGAGGATTTATTTTCTAAATCAAAGGTTTCTCTACGGCTGCCCCAGGTAACTAGCCGCCACAATTACACTAAATGTTCGTGCTGTGGTGAGGTGGTGGCAGTGGAAAAAAGCATTATGGGGGAAAACAAGTTTTTATGCCAGGTTTGTGCAGCTAAAACAATTTAGGGATTATTTCTTGGGTTTTGGTTTACTTTTTTATGTTAAAAGCGGGAAAATCCTTGACATATGCAGAAGAGTAATATAGATTATAGTAAGCAGGTATCCTTTAAGTTAGTCCGGTGAGGCTAGCAAGGAGTGAATAAAAAACTCCTTATTGTAGTGTGGTGCTAAACCTGCGCCGGATGAGCGTGGGTTTTTTTATGCGCAAGGGCGGAGGGGTTTAACTTGAATGTCAAGGCTCAAATTATGGACGCTGAGAAAATGCGGCGAGCTTTAATACGAATTGCCCATGAGATCCTAGAGCGGAATAAGGGGACGGAAAACCTAGTCCTTGTAGGTATTAGACGGCGGGGTGTTCCCCTGGCCGAAAGGTTGCAGCGGATAATAGAAGAGATTGAAGGAGTAAAGCTTCCTTTAGGGATTTTGGATATCACCCTCTACCGCGATGATCTCACTACTTTAAGCTCGCACCCCATCATCCACCGTACAGAGATACCCTTTAACATAACCGGCAAAAAAGTAGTGCTAGTAGACGATGTACTATTTACTGGAAGGACCGTAAGGGCAGCCTTAGATGCTTTGATGGATTTGGGTCGGCCCCAAAATATTCAATTGGCGGTGCTAATTGACCGGGGCCACCGGGAACTACCCATCCGGGCAGATTATGTAGGCAAGAACGTTCCCACTTCCCTTAAAGAAGAGATCGCAGTACAAGTGAAAGAAATAGACGGCGTGGATCAAGTTCTGATCCGCGCTCTACCTGAAAAAACCGCCGGTCCTTGAAATTAGCCCCGTGAGGCTAATAAGGACGGCAGGAGACCTCCTTATTAGCCTCGGGCGATAAGGAGGTTTTTAATTTATATGGCTTTAAAGAGCAAGCATCTATTAGGGCTTAAGGATCTCAGTGCTCAAGAGATCAAGCTTATACTGGATACTGCTGGACCTATGAAGGAAATAATCCAGCGCGACATTAAAAAAGTTCCCACCTTAAGGGGTAAGCTCGTAGTAACCCTTTTTTACGAGCCCAGTACCCGTACCCGCACCTCCTTTGAGCTGGCTGCTAAATACATGGGCGCCGACACTGTAAGTATAGCTACCTCCACCAGCAGTGTCACTAAGGGGGAGTCTTTGCGGGATACAGCTCAGACCTTGGCCGCCATGGGCGCGGATGCAGTCATCATTCGGCATTCTGCAGCCGGAAGCCCGGTTTTACTCACCCGGTATATTAAGGCTTCGGTTATCAACGGGGGGGATGGTATGCATGAACATCCTACCCAGGCTTTACTCGATATGTTTACTATCCAGGAGAAGTTGGGTCGTATAGAGGGTCTTAAGGTAGTTATCTTAGGAGATATCCTTCATAGCCGGGTAGCTCGGTCCAACATTTGGGGATTAACTAAGATGGGTGCGGAAGTCCGGGTAGCGGGGCCGCCAACCCTTATACCTAAAGGCATAGAAAACTTAGGGGTAAAGGTCTTTTACCGGGTGGAGGAGGCTTTGAGAGGGGCTGACGTAATAAACGTCCTTCGTATCCAAAGGGAACGGCAGAAGAAAGGGTTGTTCCCTTCTTTGCGGGAATATGCT